>CAYPCS010000049.1:0-26526 GCA_964409275.1 uncultured Granulosicoccaceae bacterium | reverse complement strand
TGCACCGGCGAATGCAACGGTGGTGAACAGCAAAGCGAGCAATATGGTGGTCTGCAGGTTCCATGAGGAGAGCATCCACACGACAACGAACAATCCAAGCTGGAGTGCCGGCAGCAGTGAGTCGAGCCCCTTCAAGTGTGCTGTTACGCTCATATAGTTGAAACCAAGTGCCCTTGGGCGCCCGCGACACAGGGTTGTCGCGATTCGCTTTGGAAAAGTGCTACAACGCACGGAAAAACCGTAGTTTCTTCGCGCCCTATGGGTGCTTTCGACATTTGGTAGGGATGCTTTACGTCGTTCGGTAAAAATATGGCGCGTTACTAAAAAATTGACAAAATCAACTTTGAAACCGTCGAATGATTTAATAGTTTCGTCAAAATGCCGCCACACACCGGTACACAAGAATCAATAACTCAAGCAGAAAAAATTCTGGCTAAATTATTTTTCACGATCGGCTTTGGGGAGGGCACCCGTGTTCAAAAATACCATTTCGAAGTACCTAGGAAAGTCTTTGGCGCTTATTGCTGTCACATCGGGTTTGCTGTTCAGCGGTCAAGCACTGTCTGAAAAAATCGATGAGAACGGTATTACACTGAGTCTGGGGTTGTATACCTCAAATAAACCGTCGAGCATGGTTCGAAAATTCAGACCAATCGTTAAGCACCTTGAGCTTAAAATGTCTGAAAAACTGGGCAAGAACGTAAATATACGAATGCAACTGGCGAAAAACTATGAGCAGGGAATTCAACACCTGACGGCAGGAAAGGTAGATTTTTCCCGTTTTGGTCCGGCTTCATACATAGAAGCGAAACGCAGCAATCCGGGACTGGAAATACTGGCGATGGAGAGCAAGGACAGCAAGAAAGTTTTCCATGGAATTATTGCAACCGGCATGGATAGTAGTGTCACTACCGTTGATGATCTCGTTGGCAGATCGTTTGCTTTTGGCGATCAGCAATCCACTATTGGTCGATTCTTGTCACAGCAATTCCTTGCTAACAACGGTATCGGTGCAAAAGATCTGGGTAACTTTGAATATCTCGGACGCCACGATATTGTTGGTACCAGGGTTGGTGCGGGCGATTTCACAGCCGGCGCGCTCAACGAATCTACGTTTAGAAAACTGCTTTCCAAAGGGGAAAAGATCCGTGAAATCGCGCGGTTTCCAAATGTCACGAAACCCTGGATAGCAAGATCGGGTCTTGATGCTGAAATATTTGCAGCGCTGCGAATATGTTTACTTGAACTTACTGACCAAAAATCGCTTCAGCAGCTGAAGATTGACGGTTTTCTTGAAGGCTCGGATGCGGACTATGAAGTAATTAGAAGTGCAATAATGGGCAATGACCGGTTCTTTAGAATGCCAAAGCGAAATTCTGCTGAACCACCGGTTGCTGCAGCCCGACCAGAGGCCGGGGAGCATCCGCTCACTGACGAGCAAATAGCGGAAATGGCAGAGACCCGGTAGTACCGCGTTGCTTTATACAATATAGCAGTCGTAAGAACTGCTTCGCCCGGTAGTTTTCGGGCAAAGCAACAATAAAAAGACACGATAACAAGCCTAAAAAGCGCCAAATCGTGCTCGGGGAAGATCGCAATGCCAGTAAATTTTATCAAAAAGTACAGTTTGCAAAGTTTGTTGCTGGTGAGCCTCACCATCACCTTTGCAACAGTTGCGTTTATCACAGGCGAGTACATGCGCAATGTGCAAACGCGCACGTTGGAAGACAGTTTTCAGCAATTTAGCCAGAAAACTTTCAACATGCTGTTCGCGACTTCTCTCGATGCGGTACTTAGCGAAGATCAACCGGTGCTGGAAACAATAGTCGCCCAATCGGTGGAGCTTGATAAAGATATACATGCTCTCTCTATTGTGAACGAGTTTAACGAAGAGCTGGCTGCCTGGGAAAGTGAAGAGCCTCTTGACGCCTCGCTCCAGGTACCTTTTTCGCAGGACGTTGTTTTTGAAGGAGAGTCTTTCGGCACAATAGCCATCGTATGGGATGCGAGTGGACAGCAGGCCACCGTTAAAGCGCATGTACAAAAAATCTGGATCTACACAATAGGTGCGTTTACGGCGATAGCGCTTTTGGTATTGTTGGTAATAGTTCGTCTGGTCATTGCACCAATCAGGGCAATCCATACCAAATTGATGGATCTACAGGCTGACCGGAAAGGCGCACCGGTAGAGGTAGCAGCCGCACGGGAACTTGACGAGCTCGCTGGAACAGTTAACGAGCTCGGCAATCTTATGGAGCTCAAGCATGCCAGAGAGCGCGAGCTTGAGGAGACTTCGAAGTCCAAGTCTGAATTTCTCGCTAATATGAGCCATGAGCTAAGAACGCCGATGAATGGTGTGCTTGGCATGCTGAACTTACTTAGCAAAACTTCACTCGACAATAGCCAAACTGACTGTGTCCGTACAGCGGTGTCCTCTGGCAAGAACTTGCTCAGCTTGATCAACGACATTCTGGATTTCTCAAAGATTGAGGCGGGCCGGATGGAGTTTGAAGCGATCAACTTTAATCTTCACTCAATGGTAGAAGATACATGTAGCGCTCTGGCAACCCAGGCGCATAGCAAGAATATAGAGCTTATTACCGAACTGGATTTTTCGCTTCCAGTGATGGTTAACAGTGACCCGACACGAGTTCGCCAGGTGTTAACGAATTTGCTGGGCAATGCGATAAAATTCACCACTGATGGTGAGATTGTGGTTCGTACTGTTACAAGGGCAGATAGTAAGCCAGGCGAGATTGTATTTGAAGTTCAGGATAGCGGCGTGGGTATTCCCGAATCATCGATAGCTACCATATTTGATTCCTTCGCGCAGGCGGACGGTTCCACCACCCGAAAGTTCGGGGGCACCGGTTTAGGTCTTTCAATATCCAAACAGCTGGTTGAAGGCCTCGGCGGAGAAATTGGTGTTAACTCAACACCGGGAGAAGGCAGTACCTTCTGGTTCAGTATTCCGTTCTCGGCATGCACTGTTTCAGTGCCTGCAAAAGTATACAACCGGGTAGCCGGTACCACGATACTACTGCTGGACAAGAATGATATGGCGCGCGATTCATTGGCGAAGCGGCTTAAGTTACTCGGCGCGTCGGTGAAATCGAGTGCATCGGGAAAGCAGGCAATCAAGTTCCTGCAACAAGAATCCAATCGCAATGCGATGAGTGCTGTAATTGTTAGCAGCTCATTGAGTGATATGGAAGGTGCAGCGTTTGTTGCCTATCTGAAAGGCGATAGCAAGTTTGATGCGCTCAAGGTGATGAGCCTGGTGTTTATGAACAGCAGCTCACAGGATTTATTATCCGGCACCAATCCGCGCGTCGGGTGCCATCTCACCAAACCTGTACGGCTTGAGTCGCTGCATGACTCGCTGGCAGATCTGGTAAGCGGTGCAGTAAGTGAAGATACCGGTGTTGAAGCGGTTGATGCCCAGGAGGGGCCAGGCGGGCGCGTACTGGTGGTGGAGGACAACGACGTTAATCAGCTGGTTGCCCTTGGAATGCTTGAAAGTCTCGGTTACGAAGTAACCACGGCTGACAATGGTCGGCTCGCACTGGAAGTGCTTAAGACCGAGAGTTTCGATGTCATTTTGATGGACTGCCAGATGCCGGAAATGGATGGCTATGAAGCGACCCGTTGTATTCGGGCACTGAACAACAGAGAACTGGCCGGCACGCCGATTATTGCTCTGACAGCGAATGCCATGTCAGGCGACGCAGAGAAATGTATTGCTGCCGGTATGGACGATTATCTTGCGAAGCCATTTGAGCCGGAGTTGTTTGAACAAAAACTGGCGAACTGGGTGACAAGAAGCGGTGCTCAGAAAAGTGGTAACGTTCAACAAGCAGGGAAGGCCGCGTAATGACCTGTTACCGGCATCAGCAGTACAGAGAGTTTTTATCATGATTAGCAGTATGAAAGTCCTGTATTCGCTATTACTGTTATTGTTTAGTAGCAGCGTTTGGGCGATACCCTCGCCTGATCTTGTTATTAATTTAACAGCGAGTCTTGCACAGGTATTGGGTATGGCGAGCGTCATGCTCGGCGGGCTGTTTATGACTCGTTCCAAAGGCAAGATAAAGCGTTCTACCGGTCGCAGCGCGAGTGGCTCTGTGTTGTTTGCCGTGGCGGTGATTCTTGGAATCTCCGCTTGTCTGAATATCTGGCAATTCACGCGTCATGCCGATGAGCGTCAGCAACAACTATCCGCCAATCTTTATCGCAAGGCCGTGGAGAATGGCAAAGCGGTCGGCGGGGTTTCGCTGAATACACTGTCATTTAGCGAGCAGGTGGCCAGTGGTCGGGGAATGTCGACGGATGACCTTGCAGAACTGTACGGTACACGGGAGGCTAACTTAATAATGTCCCCCGGCTCGGATGTAACAATCGTCGATGTTCGTGAGGACGAGGAAGTGGAGGCCGGGCGGATACCCGGTGCGCGTCACATCCGCTACCCTGATTTACTCAGAAACCCTGACCTGCTCAAGGGTGAATTGAGCGTGGTTTTACTATGCTACTCGGGAAACAGAAGTTCGGAACTAACCAGAGCGCTCGCAGAACGCGGGCTTGAAACACGTTTTATGGTTGGTGGCTATGAAAAATGGATGGCAGAAGGCAGGCCGCTTGACGTATCCACCGGCAATCGCGAAACGCTGCGGGAACTACCGGATTTTAAAAACAAAGACGTGTTGTTAGAGACGGATGAGGTAACACGGCTCATTTCCGAGGAAAACGCGACCTTTGTCGACGTTCGTTATCCTGCCGAGTTTCAAACAGGGCATTTACCAGGTGCACATAATCTGACTGTTCGCGCTGAACCGACCGATACACTGCAGCAGAAAATAGAGTCGCTGCCAGGGAAGACACTAATCGGTGTCTGTTATGATCGACGCTCGTGTTTCTATTCTCAAATACTGGGCCTTAAAGCAAGCCGTGCCGGATATGAGTTTGCCGGGCGTTACACAGTGCCTCATGAATATGTCTCACCGGTGGTAACGACCGGAAAGCAATACGTGGACGACTGGAAAACCCAAAATCAGGCTTCCTTACTCGGACTTGCGCGACTAAAACTCGGTAACAGTGTTTCAGGGCTGGTTGAAAGCACAGGTAGCGTCCTGTTAGCGCTGTGCCTCATCGTTGCAGCTATCCGGTTACCGTTGCTTCCGCTATTTTTAAAGATGGAGCGAGACCGTTTGGTTCTGCAGCGGTTAAAACCCGAACTCAAGCGCATTAAAAAGCGTTTTGCCAGCGATCCGGCAGCTCGCGGTGAAGCGTTGTCCAGTGTGCAGAGGGATAACGGCGTGCGACCAATGGTTACACTGGTGGGATCGCTGTTTAATCTGGGATTGTTGCTTGTTCTATTTAGTGTAATTAGCGCTCAGTCGATCAATTGGTCGCAACCGGTGCTATGGTTTGAAAGTGCGGGTGAGGCGGATATGAGTCGCTTCCTGCCCTCTCTGATTGCAGCATTAGTGCTGGTACTTGCGGTACTGATGAATCACACACTAACACGGGTGAAGGTAGCGTTGTGCCTTGCGGGATCTATCGCCATTGGATTACTGGTGATACCGCTTACGGTAGCCGTGAATATCTATCTAGTGCTAAGTCTTGCTGTGTTGGTGATTCAATCCTTGTGTGTATCTTTACTGGATCGTCGATTTGGTTGGTCAAAGTCAATTGATAAACCTTCACTGGTTGATGAAAACAGCGCCGTAGTTCCGCTTGAATACGCTCATCTCCTGGCAGCACAAACCGGTAAAAAAGCGGCGCGTCTTGGAGAGTTGATCGAAGCCGGATACAACGTTCCCGCCGGCTTTGTTATCACTACCCGGTTCGCCGATGAATTGTCGTCTAAATCGATTGAGGAAAAGACTGCAAACGCAATTCTTGATAAAGCCTGGAAAGAAACCGGCAGCAAGCAGGTAGCAGTGCGTAGTTCCGGCGTTTCTGAAGACGGCGAGCAGGCGAGCTTTGCGGGCGTTTACGACTCTGTATTGAACGTAACGCGTATCGAGTTGAAATCGTGTGTGCTGGATGTTTACAAGTCTTTGAGCGCAGGCCTCGAAAGTGCGTACGCCAGGAACAACGCCGTAGAAGTGCTTGAGTCCGGTGGAGGCATACTTGTTCAAAAAATGGTAGAAGCGCAGTATGCCGGTGTGTTGTTTACGGAACATCCGTTAAGCGCCGGAAAAATGCTGGTGGAGATGGTTGAAGGCTTAGGTGAGGATATGGTGAGCGGTGCAGTTACACCGTCCACCTACGAATGCGGGCGTGTGTCCTTTTCGTGCGGCACGCAGACGCCACCGATCAATCTGGAGCCACTGCTAAAAACTGCCGCAAGCATCGAACAAAAATTTGGTAAGCCACAGGATATAGAGTGGGCTTACAAGGACGGCAAGTTCTATATATTGCAGGCGCGAGACATTACAGTCCTTGTATCCGGGGAAGCTACTCTGCGTGGATTGCTCGAGCGAGAAAGAAAGCGGGTTCTGGAATCACTGTCCTCGTGTGAAGATAGCGAGAGTCCTGTGCTTATGCAAAATGAATTGTCCGAGCTATTGCCGCGACCGACTCCGCTTAGTGCTTCGTTTATGGAGAAACTCTGGGCCTTTGACGGTAGTACTCATCTTGCCTGTGAACGTTTGCATATTAAGTACAACGTGAAAAAACAATCTACACCTTACGTCAATACCCTTTGCGGATGGCTGTATGTAAACAAGGCGGAAGAAAAGAAGCGGCTGGCCTCAGGGCCAGGGGCACTGGCATCGTTTAAATTGTCACGTGAAGCCGACGAGATCGCAGAACTGTTTGAAACCGGGTTTCTACCAGCGTTCAGGCACCGAATGATTACTCTGACTGCTGTTGATTACGATAAACTGGACATTGAACAGTTGGTCGAGACGTTTTCTGTTTACAGTGAGCGTTTTATCACCGAGACCTATGTTGAAGCCGAGATTATCAACATTTGCAACCAGTATTACTGGAATACTGCAAATACAAAGTTGCGTGCAAAAGGAGTTGATCCACAACGAGTACTTGGCCGGTTGCCGGAGAATGTTGTGAGCAAAGCCATGAATCTGCTCTCGCGTGCGAGTGACGAACCCGAACTAGTCGAAGATTTTCTCGGTTTGTACGGCCATCGATCACCAACCGACTATGAACTGGCGAATCCACGATTCTCTGAAGATACGGGTCTTTTGGAGCGTCAGATAGAAACTCTGGCCGGTCACACAACCGAACAGTCTGATCCTGTCCAGCTAAATGACAAGATGCTGCAAATTGCTGTCGACCGGGTGCGAAGATACCAGGTACTTAAGGAAGAGGCCAAGCATCAGTGTTTGCGTGAATACAATCTAATCCGGCGTGTTCTTTTAGCCATTGACAGAAAATGTAATCTAGGGCTGGGAATATTTCATCTGTCCTTTGATGAAGTATTGATGCTTAACGACCGGCAATACCTTGAAATTGCGAGGCAGCTCATACAGATTCGTCAGCGTGAGCAGGCTGAATACCAGGGATTCACACTACCATCGCAGTTGTCGGTAAAAAATATTGAGGAATTTGATCCCATGGGAAGCACTAATATTTCTGCAGATCGGCCGGATAGCATCCGCGGAGGTACTCGAGTTGCCGGTAATACGGTGGTAAGCGGAGTGGTGCATGTCATACGCGATGAATCAGAGATAGACAAGTTCAGAGAAGGGGAGATTCTGGTCGCACGCATGACTGATCCTTCGTGGTATCCCTTGTTTCCCCTGGCCCGGGGTATTATCACAGAGATCGGCGGGTGGCTTTCGCATGCGGCTATAGTCGCACGTGAATATGATCTTCCGGCAACTGTAGGTGTGCCAAATGCAACGCAGGATTTACGCAGTGGCGATATAGTCAAGATGCACAAGGACGGTACTATCGAGCGGTTGTCCAATCGGCGAGAGCCCGACTCACCGATGCGAGTATCAGTCCCTGCCGCAGTGTCTGCGCGGCAAATGGCGAAGGCTGTGATTACCGATCCAAAAGTGGTTGCTCTCTCGCAAGAACCACCGGAATTGAATCCTGCCAAACACGATGAAGATAATCCGGAATCACAGGATCGCCCGTCGAGGAAGTCCGGTTCCGGAAATTGATGACAGGGTTCACCCGTGCACTGCGGTGGCAAGTAGCGTGTTTCCTGGTACCCCTTGTGATTTTGTTGCAAGGGTGTACAAGGATGGCAAGCAATCATTTGCAAAACCATTGGCTTGGCAATGCCGCAACCAGTACCGCGCTGTTTGAAACGAAAGTGGATCGCCTGGTCAACAATGCATTGGCTCCCGATCCTTTTCAATCAGTTATACGTACCTGGCAAACAGGCTCGCTGCAGGTCTCTGCACTGGATGAGCTGAGCGGTCTGGCGGCGTCGCGACGTAACCCCGGAGTTTACTGGGCAATAAACGACAGTGGAAACCAGTCGCGGCTATTCGCAATTGACCGTACGGGCAGGCATGTAGCCAGCCATGTGGTTCCGGTGCGCAATCGCGACTGGGAAGATATCAGCGTTTTCGAAGATAATGGTGACAGCTGGTTGCTCATTGCGGATACCGGAGACAACTTGCGGCGGCGTAGCTACTCGATTCTGTATATTTTTAAAGAGCCAGACATTCAGATGGCTGGAAAGCCTTTGCCGCTGCATCGCAAGATCGTATTCGCCTATGATGGCGGTCCCGAGAATGTTGAGTCGGTATCAGTTTCTGTGTCTGATCGGGCGATTTACTTTCTCGGTAAAGGAAGCGGGTCTGCGGGCCTCTATACGTTGCCTCTTGATGTTGCCCCTGATGCCGGTCTGGTGACCGCCAGTAAAGTGGCAAGTCTGGATTCTTTGCCATGGGGTGAAGGGGCCAGTTGGTGGGAACAGGCATTTGCATCCAGAGTGTTAATGGCCGCGACTTCCATGGATATCAGTGCCGATGAGAGGCTCGCCATAATCGGTAACTATCGTTACGTCTATCTATTTCGCAGAGATCCTGATCAAAACTGGGCTCAGGCTCTGACCGCGAAGCCTCAAATTATCACGTCGCACCGACTGGCGCAGAGTGAATCTGTAGCATTTAGTGTAGCGGGGGATACTGTACTGGTAGGCAGCGAAGGTCGTCACGCGCCGATTTTGCTGGTCGCCGGGACTTCCGGGCAACGAAGCACGCGATCAAATCCGTTCGCAGGTTTGTAATACCCGCCGCCCGGCGGGTAGGAATATACACTTTCACGCGTGGGTCGATTATGATACGCGCAACCGGTTCTGTGTGAGAAAAAATGCCAACAATAATTTTTGTAGATGATGACGGTAGTCAACATGAAGTAGATGCCAAAACGGGAGTCAGTGTTATGGAGGCCGCACTCGCCAACAACATTGATGGTATCGAGGCGGAGTGTGGTGGCTCGTGTATGTGCGCGACCTGTCATTGTTTTATAGACGAGAATTTCGCATCGCTGGTTCCGGCCATGGCCAGTGATGAGGAAGAGATGCTGGGCTTCACTGCAGTAGATCGGCGGCCAACCAGCCGATTGAGCTGCCAGATCAAAGTCACTGAAGAAATGGAGGGTATGATCGTGAACCTTCCGGCTGAGCAAAATTAAAAAAGAGTCTGTTGTAATCGCTGGTGCCGGGCAGGCAGGGGTGCAACTCTGTCTGGCATTGCGTAAGGAAAAGTTTGACGGTGCGGTGATCATGTACGGGGCTGAGCAAGAATACCCGTATCATCGCCCCCCGTTATCAAAAGGGTATATCACTGGCAAGGACGATGATTCGAAAATTGCTATGCGACCGGCCTCTTTTTACAGCGGCAGGTCTATTGACCTTCGGCTTGCTGACGAGGTGGAAAGCATCGATCTGGCTGAACGCTCGGTAACAGCCGGCAGCGGTTCACAGTCCTATGACTACCTTGTCCTCGCGACCGGCGCAAGCCCGCGCCATCTGCAGTTGCCTGGCAGCGATTTGAACGGTGTTAATGCATTGCGTAGCATCGAGGATGCACGTCAGATAAAAAAACAGCTAGAACAGGCGAGCAGCGTGGTGATCGTCGGGGCTGGATTTATTGGCCTTGAGATAGCCGCGACGGCAGCATTGATGGGAAAGGAGGTTGCTGTTTTTGATCTGGCTGACCGCGTTATGGCCCGTGCCGTTGCTCCGCAGATCTCAGACTGGTTTGAGAATACTCATCGCCAGTCAGGTGTCAGGTTCTTTTTTGGCGAAAGCATTACCGGCATTGAGGGTATCGATGGAAATGTCAGCGCGGTTCGGCGCGCCGACGGAAGCAACCTTCAAACACAGCTGGTAATAATCGGGATCGGCGTGGTACCGAACACCGGGCTGGCTGAGGCGGCAGGCATCTACTGCGACAACGGCATCGTGGTTAATGAGTATTGCAAAACTTCGCAAGCCCGTATTTTTGCCGCCGGCGATTGTGCAAATCATCCCAACAGATTTGCACAAGGCGCCTCCGTACGGCTCGAATCTGTACAAAACGCGACTGATCAGGCACGAGTGATTGCTGCTGCGATTGCAGGCAAGCCGAAGCCGTATGATGCGATTCCCTGGTTCTGGTCCGATCAGGGAGCAAACAGCCTGCAAATGGCGGGTCTTGGATTCGGGGCGGATCAATTCATCACCAGAGGTGACCCTGCCGACAACAGCTTCTCCGTTTTTCACTTCAAAGACAGTCAGCTGCTGGCGGTGGATTCAGTCAACCATCCGCGTGATCACATGCTGGCCAGAAAACTGATCACAGCAGGGGTGTCACTCTCGCCGGAAGAAGCGTCGGCGACGGATTTTGACCTCAAATCGGCACTGAACCGGGCCTGATAGACGATTCCGGGATCGTAATACTGCTGTTTGCTAAATTAGTGAGCGCTTTTTGCATGGTGGTTAAGCGACGTTATGACGTTGTCGCTTGACATTACAGCGAGTGTTGAAAGGTGCGAAAGTTTTTGCCTGGTGACTAGCCGGTTCAAAATAGTGCACACTTCGTCCCGTTATCCATACGAGTGTCGCCAACATGATCAGTTTTTTTAAACGTTCCGTGAGTGTTTTTCTCGCTGCAGTTCTGTTAATCGGACAGTTCTTCGCAGGCATTGCGTCGGCCCAGGTTGCTGACACAGAAGCACCGGTGCTTATCCATCGCCAGGCAGACAGTGCCGGCATTGCCGGAGAATTGCAGACGTTTCTGGCCCGGGTATCGGACGATTTCGAGATTGCCGAAGTCACTCTGTATTACCGTCAAAGCGATACCGGTCCGTTTGAGAGCATAGCCATGCGCGAGCTACTCGATACGCTTGGTGAATACATGATCGCTATCGAAACGGTAGCCAGCGATTATCCGGGGCTGCAGTACTACATGGAAGCGGTAGATACCTCCGGGAATCGGACCAATCGCGGATTTTCCTACGCGCCTGTTGTATTGCCTCTCGAAGCGCCGGTTGTTGAGAATCAGACGCAGCTGGCAACAACTGCGCCCGTGATAGATACACCGGAACCAGCCAGAGAAAAACCCGGCGCTGCGGCGTGGCTAATTGGCATTGGAGCATTGCTGCTGGTCGGTGCACTGGCCGCTGGTGGTGGTGACTCTGGCAGTGGCGGCGGCGGCGGCGGCGGCGCGGTAGATCCGGGAACGGTCACGCTGACGATTGTCAGTGATGGACCGTCGGGTAACTAGAAGAGGTTTTTCATGTTTTCGGGAGAGGTTGGTCAAGTGTTATCCGTATCAAGATCAATTCAGCTTGTTTGCCGGATTGCGTTGGGCATCTGCTGTTTGCTGGTGATCGGTTGTGATAGCCGGTTTGACGATCGATCTTCAACATTTTCCTCCGAAGCTACAATGTCGCCCACGAACCTGAGCCTGCCGGTCCCCGAGCGGATACGCGCTGTGAGTGCACTTGATCCAGCCAGTATTAGTGCACAAGCTACGGTAAACGGGGTGATCGTGCCAATGGCGCTGGCTGCGAATGGCACGTACTCGGGTTCCCTGCAGGTGGCCGCACAAACCACTTTTCCGGTAGTTATAGAGTTCAGCGAGCAATTTTCCGGACAAAAACTGATCCTTGCCACAAACACGCAGCAAGTTAGCGTGGATTCAGACAGCACCACGCTTAACCTTCGTCGTGCGGACTATGATTTCGACAGCCATGATGACGATGGTGACTCGGTAAGCAATATCGTGGAGCGCGAACAGGATTCGGATCCGCTTGACGCAGGCCAGACCCCCGATCTGATCACGATCAACATAGTAGCAAGTCAGCCAATTGCGCTTTTTAACAGTGGTTTTAACAATTACACGATCGAGGCAACCGTGGGGGCTGAAACTCGCGTGTTATCCGCTGCGGGCGCGGTGTTTCGCGGTGCTTTTCAAGTGCCACAGACAGCATCTCTCAATGTAGCGGTTGAGGTGATTGAGTCAGTAACCGGACAGAGGCTCGAAGTCGCCTCGCAAAGCCGTGCTGTCAATAATCCGTTTGATCAGCAGGAAATAGTGTTTGAAAGCGGAAACTACAACACCCCGGACAGGGATGGTGACGGTCTAACCGATTTGGCGGAGCTTGCCGCGGGTACTGACATAACGATTAACAACAATACGCCGGTGACAGATCTGCCGTTTACGATCAACTTTAGCGTGCCGTCGCCAATACAGAATCCGCAAACGGTGTATGCAGAGCTGGAATACGAAGGCCAAACCCCCGGGCTTATCCGCAACGCCAATAATTACACGGTGAATCTCACCGGGCGCTCAGGTACCACGGGACAACTTGAAGTAGAGATACTCGATGTATTTAATAATCAGCCTTACGTACTGGCGTCGCTGCAACAATCAGTGCAGTTAACCAGCGCGGGTCAGGTGATTAATCTTTCGGAGTCTGATTTTAATCTTCAAATTGATACAGACGGTGATGGTGTTGCCAATTATCTCGAACGCCAGCAAGGTAGCGATCCATTTAACGCGTCGATCGCAGCAGTAAGCTGTAACGTTACAACGCCGCCTCAGTCTAGTGGTCTTGCGGGAAGTCAGCAGACTCTGAACAACATTTCTGCAAATGTATCCTGCAACAATGCCCCGTTTGAGCTTGCCTCGTCTCAATCCGGGTTTAGCTGGAATTCCGCAGCAGATTCGATTACCTGGCTCATACCTTCAGCAGCGACTGCCGGTACAGTGGTTGAATTGCCGGTACAGGTTCGCAACCCCGCTAATCCGGCCGAAGTCTATGCCACGCTGCAGGTCCGCGCAGAAGTGCTGGCGGCAGAATGTACGCCGACTACAACCGAGCTATCGTTCACGTCAACGAGAGATGCGTTCCGGAACGACCAGCGTGTGGCCGGGCTCGGTCCGCTGCGCTTGAGATCGAATGACCGCGATGTGTTGATCGGCTTTAACGTCGGCGCGCAAAGTGGACAGCTGGTCAGCGCTATTCTGAGGCTTACAGTTACGGATGATGCCGGAAACGGCAACGTAACAGTTTATCAGGACGACAGTCTGATCTGGTCAGAATCCGATGATCTGATCCCGCTTCCTCTGCTTACCTCTTCTGTGGGTGCGCTGAATACACAATGGGATGAGAACGTTACTTACTCGATCGGCTTAACCAGCCTGTTTTTAAGTGGAGATGATGTCTCGTTGATACTGCAGCTGGAATCCGGTGGTAACGATGTCGCCTTTAGTTCGCGCGAAAGCAATAATCCGCCAGAGCTGGTGCTGGGTTTTTCTAACTGCATCTAGACATGTTGTGATGTAGCGAAACGATACATTCAAACCCGCCAGTGGGTCGATCGACAAAAGCGCTTCATTTTTAAAGGGAAAGCAGCGCTTAACCCGTCGCAGAATGTTTTCGACAGGAATCGCGAACTTTTATCGACTCCCCGCGAGAGCTCGCCATTGATTCCACAGCCGCGTTGCAGCTCTTTAATTTACGATCCTTGCTCATCAAACTATGGCCATTGTCTGCGAGCTGCACCTTGCTCTGAAACAATGACAATGTCTCATTGGTAGCGTTTTGAACCTTTCACCGCACCAAAAACGATTGGCCACACGATCGGTTACCAAGCGTCCAAACACTCCTTTTCGTTAGTTCACATCTTTTTTTGGCCACCTGCCAGATGCATCTTGCCGGCACTCTATCTCATTCCCCGATTGTCACCAGTGTGTCAGAGATCGTGGCTAAAACCGGGGAGTGCGCGCTTATCTTAAAAAATATAATAATATAAACATATCCTTATATGTATATTTATTGCTATTATCTTTTTCAGCGAATTAAATTGGAAACAGTCGAATTCAGATGAGCGCCAAAAAAGTGGATAATAGTAAAATAAACAATAACATAGCTGATTTCTACGGTGAAAAAGTGCTATTGCTTGACGGGGCAATGGGCACGATGATCCAGCAGCAAAGTTTGGAGGAGCAGGACTACCGAGGCTCCGAGTTTGCTGCTCACCCGTGTGATCTGAGAGGAAACAATGATCTTCTGTCGCTCACCCGCCCGGATCTCATCAGTAGTATCCACGAGCAATATTTGCAGGCCGGCGCAGACATTATCGAAACAAACACGTTTAACGCCACGCGCATTGCTATGGCGGATTATCAGATGGAAGGTCTGGCAGAGCGAATGAATCGCGAGTCCGCAGCGTTGGCAAGAGCAGCAGCAGATTTATATTCAACACCAGAGAGCCCTCGTTTCGTAGCCGGGGTTCTCGGGCCAACGAATCGAACTGCATCGCTGTCCCCCAATGTTAACGATCCCGCTTATCGCAACATTACGTTTGATGAACTTGTCGTCAATTATCGTGAAGCGGCATTAGCGTTGATGGAAGGCGGTGCCGATTTGCTGATGGTGGAAACCATTTTCGACACGCTCAATGCCAAAGCGGCGATTTTTGCTCTGCTGCAATTGCGCGAAGAAGCGGATAGTGAAATACCAATAATGATATCCGGCACCATTACTGACGCTTCGGGAAGAACGCTAAGCGGTCAAACCACTGAGGCGTTCTGGAATGCTGTGCGTCATGCGCGGCCGGTTTCTATCGGTTTGAACTGTGCTCTTGGTCCGGCCGAGCTTAGGCCGTACATTGAGGAATTGTCGCGGATTGCCGATGTCGCTGTGTCTGCACATCCTAATGCGGGACTACCCAATGCGTTTGGTGAGTACGATGAATCACCTGAGCAAATGTGTGCTCACATTGCGGAGTGGGCATCGTCCGGGCTGGTGAATATAATCGGCGGGTGTTGTGGCACTACCCCGGCGCACATCAAAGCGTTTTCCGGCGCGCTCGCCGACGTTACCCCTCGTCGGCTCCCGACTATCGAAATCGCCTGCCGATTGTCCGGGCTTGAGCCCTGCACGATAGATTCGGAAAGTCTGTTTGTTAATGTCGGCGAGCGTACCAATGTAACCGGCTCCGCGGTGTTCAGAAAATTGATTGCACAAGGCGATTACGACACAGCGCTAAACGTGGCACGGCAGCAGGTTGAGAACGGCGCGCAGATTATAGATATTAATATGGATGAGGGTCTGCTTGATTCCCTCGCTGCAATGGAGAAGTTTGTCAATTTAATCTCCGGCGAGCCGGATATAGCCCGCGTTCCATTGATGATCGACAGCTCGAAATGGGATGTTATTGAAGCGGGTCTCAAATGCGCTCAAGGCAAGTGTATTGTAAATTCAATTAGTTTAAAGGAAGGTGAAGCGGAGTTTTGTCGTCAGGCAAAACTGTGCCTGCACTACGGTGCGAGTGTGGTGGTCATGGCATTTGACGAAAGTGGCCAGGCCGACAGCACCGAAAACAAGGTCAGCATTTGTACCCGTGCGTATCGATTGCTGGTTGATGAATTGGGTTTTCCGCCAGAGGACATCATTTTTGATCCTAATATATTTGCCATTGCCACTGGAATCGAAGAGCACAACGGCTACGGTCTTTCATTTATAGAAGCAACCCGGCAAATCACTCAAACATTGCCACATGCGATAGTCAGCGGCGGTGTTTCCAATGTGTCGTTTTCCTTTCGGGGTAACAACCCGGTTCGCGAAGCTATCCACTCCGTGTTTCTATACCATGCGATTCGCGCCGGGTTGGGCATGGGAATTGTCAATGCCGGGCAGCTTGCAATTTACGAAGATATACCTGCGCAACTTCGCGAGCGCGTAGAAGATGTAGTGCTCAATCGACGCGAAGACGCCACGGATCGACTGCTGGAAATTGCCGAAGAATTTCGAGGCGACGGTGCAGCGGCTGAAGTCCAGACACAGGAGTGGCGCAAGTTGCCGGTAACTGAGCGATTGGCACACTCACTGGTAAAAGGGATAGCAGACCATATAGAGGAAGACACCGAAGAGGCACGTCTGCAGTTTGATCGACCGTTGCAGGTCATTGAAGGGCCGCTGATGGATGGTATGAATATCGTCGGTGATCTGTTCGGTGAAGGTAAGATGTTTCTGCCACAGGTAGTTAAATCAGCGCGAGTGATGAAACGCGCGGTTGCCTGGTTGCTGCCATTTATGGACGCCGAAAAAGAGGGTGAGCAAGCCAGCAGCAACGGCAAAATTCTAATGGCAACCGTTAAAGGCGATGTTCATGATATTGGCAAGAATATCGTTGGAGTAGTGTTGCAATGCAATGGCTATGAAGTGATCGATCTTGGTGTGATGGTGCCTGCCGAAAAGATTCTCGAGACAGCCCGCAGGGAAAATGTAGACATCATTGGATTATCCGGTCTTATAACTCCGTCGCTGGAAGAGATGTCTTATGTAGCAAAAGAAATGCAGCGCCAGAAGTTCACGCTGCCGTTACTCATTGGCGGTGCAACAACGTCGAAGATGCATACCGCTGTTAAAATCGCACCACACTACGAGCATCCTGTCGTTTATGTTGCTGATGCTTCGCGCAGTGTGGGTGTTGCGGGCAAACTGCTTAGTGACGAACATCTGGCCGGGTTCATCGAGGAGTTAAGTCTCGACTATGAAAAAGTGCGTGTACGGTTTGAAAACAAGAACGAAGAGCGTGCTTTGCTAACGCTTGACAAGGCACGAGTGAACGCGTTTCAAACAGACTGGAACGCAAATCCTCCAGCGACACCTGCGATGCCCGGTATTCATCACATCGAAGATTTGCCCTTCGAAACTCTGGTGGACTACATAGACTGGACACCGTTCTTTCATACCTGGCAGTTGCGTGGTCGATACCCGCGCATTATGGACGATGAAAAAATGGGTGCGCAGGCGCGTGAACTGTTTGCCGATGCGCAAAAAATGATTCAGCGTTTTATCGACGCCCCGGATATCACCGCACGCGGAGTGTTTGGCTTGTTTCCGGCAAATTCGGTGAATGGTGAGGATGTTGAAATTTACAGTCACGAGTCGCCGCGAAAACGCCTTGAAACGCTGGTCGGTCTGCGCCAGCAAGCGCCAATGCCGGATGGCAAGCCTAATTATGCGTTAGCGGACTTCATAGCGCCTGCCAGCACCAACATACAGGATCACATAGGTTGTTTTGCCGTAACCGCCGGCATTGGACTGGATCGTCTGGTTAAAGAATTTGATGATGCCAATGATGACTACAACAGCATTATGGCCAAAGCTATTGGCGACAGGTTTGCCGAAGCATTTGCTGAATACCTGCACCGCGAGGTCCGTACTAAATACTGGGGGTATGCGGTCGGAGAATCGCTATCGCGGGAACAGATGGTTAGCGAAAAATATCGTGGTATCCGACCCGCCAGCGGGTATCCTGCCTGTCCTGATCACACTCAGAAAACAGCGTTGTGGTCCTTACTTAAAGTTGAGGAACATACCAATATCTCGTTGACTGAATCATTGGCCATGTGGCCTGCGTCTTCGGTGAGTGGCTGGTACTTTTCTCACCCGCAAGCGCGGTATTTCGGTGTTGGAAAACTGGGCCGGGACCAGATTCTGGACTATGCCAATCGTAGCGATATTTCAGTGCAGGTGGCCGAAAAATGGCTGGCGTCTAATTTGGCCTATGAGCCCGATTCAGGTGGCAGTAAAGGTAAGTCAGGCGCTGCACTGGATAAAAAGGTCGCCTGATCTTTCTATGTAGCGGGTTTCAGGGGTCGCTAGTGCAGTATTTGAGTTAGCTGTTCCCGCTTCAGTGTGCTTTTAACAACCAGGGCCACTGCTATAGAGCAGTAGCCCTGAGCGTTCCTGCTTCAGCTATTTGCCTCATTGTCAGGTGCAAGGCGCGCATTGACCAGTTCAGTGAGTACCGGATTTGACAGGTGATCGTACTTGCCCGGTTGCGCGTCTGTGTCGAACGAACGTCGAACATGAGACCACACCGTTTGAACTCGGTACAGTGCCGTTGTTAACGCATGGCTGGCAAAACCGGAATACGTGTGCTGCGGCAATTGTCTGTTTGTTAGCATTAGTCCACTCCTTCCATTGAGTTGATACCAATCCGCGCCAGCGCCGTGGGGCGTGTTCCCCGTGGCTATGTACAGCGAGGACGAGGGTAATTGTAGCCAGGTTGTGTGTTATATATCTGCCGACTTTTACCCCGATATACGGGTATTTGTACCAATTGCAAGCTGGCAAGACTCACTATCACAGCGCTACCCGGTGTTTCAATACATCTGAAATTATTTTAAGCTTGAAGTATCTTGCAGCAGGTGTTGCCATGTATTTTTGTGTTCTACACGAGCACAACCTTGCATAACGAAAATTTATACCTGCGTAACCTTTGCTACAGGGCATCCATACTGTAGGGGCTGTGTAGCACAGTCAGTGATTGCTGAATATTCGCCACAAACCGCGTGGCCTTGCCGGGCTCAGGATCGGAGCGAGTTGATGAAAAAAGTGCTGGTAACTGGAGGGGGCCCTGCCGGGTTATATTTCAGCATTTCCCTGAAACTTCGCGATCCGTCTTGTGACATTACGGTGGTTGAGCGAAACAATGCGGATGATACGTTCGGCTGGGGCGTTGTACTCTCAGCCGAGACACTGGAAAACCTTCGCGCCAACGATGTGGAAAGTGCGGCGGCGATACGGCAGAATTTCGCCTGGTGGGATGATCTGGCGGTTCACGTAAAAGGGCGCAAAATGGTTTCCACTGGCCACGGGTTTTGCGGCATAGGGCGTAAAAAACTGCTGCTGATTTTGCAGCATCGGGCGGCTGCGCTGGGAGTGAATCTCTATTTTAAAACCGAGGCGCAGAGCACCACTGAAAGTGCGAATGACTACGATTTGGTCGTAGCAGCAGACGGATTGAACTCTGCCGCCCGCAAAGAGTTTGATCACATATTCAAACCCGATGTAGAGACACTTAACTGTCAGTTTGTCTGGCTCGGCACACGGCAAAAATTTGATGATGCGTTTACTTTTCTGTTTGTCGAAACTCATAACGGCTGGGTATGGGCGCATGCTTACCAGTTCGATGATGAGACCGCTACCTTCATTGTTGAGTGCTCACAGCAAACTTTTGATGCGTATCGGTTCGGCGAACTGACCCAGCAAGAAAGCATAAAAGTCTGTGAAGAAATATTCAAAGAGTACCTTGGGGGTTGTGCGCTGTTGTCCAATGCCAACCACATTCGTGGCTCTGCATGGATAAGATTTCCCCGGGTGTTATGCGAACACTGGAGTCATAATAATATTGTATTGCTGGGAGATGCCTCGGCGACAGCGCATTTTTCGATAGGCTCTGGAACCAAGCTCGCACTGGAAAGCGCTATTGAACTTGCTGCTGAGGTCAGCAGCGCTCAACCACTGCAGCAGGCGTTTGCGAACTATGAAGATAAACGCCGTCTCGAAGTTTTGCGCCTGCAATCGGCGGCAGCCAACTCGGTGGCGTGGTTTGAGGATATCGAGCGTTATTTAAAGCTCAATCCACTGCAGTTTTACTACTCACTGTTAACTCGTTCACAGCGAATCAGTCACGAGAATCTTCGGTCTCGTGATCGTAACTGGCTGCTTGAAGCGGAACGGTGGTTTCATTGCCAGGCGACCGAACAAACTGGTATTAAACTGAAAGAGGGCACTGTCAGAGCGCCGATGTTCGCGCCGTTCAAACTTCGCGATATGTCGCTGATCAACCGCATTGTTGTTTCACCGATGGCGCAATACAAAGCAGTTGATGGCTGCCCTGGTGACTGGCATTTTACGCACTATGCCGAGCGCGCCAAAGGAGGCGCCGCACTGGTATTCGTGGAGATGACCTGCGTTTCGGCAGAAGCGCGCATAACACCAGGCTGCCCTGGATTGTATGCACCGGAACACGAAGCGGCATGGCGGCGAATCACAGATTTTGTACATCGGGAAACCAGTGCGCGTATATGCTGCCAAATCGGTCATGCAGGTCGTAAGGGTTCAACTCAGGTGGGCTGGCAGCAAATGGATGCTCCACTGGAAAACGGTAACTGGCCATTGTTATCTGCATCCTCTATCGCCTGGTCGAAAAGCAATGCGGTACCGACGCAGATGAGTCGTGAACATATGGATCAGGTGACCGCCAGTTTTGTTGCTGCTGTTGAAATGGCAGAAAGAGCGGGGTTCGACATGATAGAACTGCATGCAGCGCATGGTTATTTGATTTCCTCGTTTATTTCACCAGCCTCAAATACCCGTGAAGACAATTATGGAGGTACTCTTGAGAACCGCATGCGCTACCCGCTGGAAGTGTTTACAGCAATGCGTGATGTCTGGCCACCGGGTAAACCAATGTCGGTAAGAATATCGGCCAATGACTGGATCGGCGCAGATGGCATCACACCACAAGATGCCGTAGATATTGCAGGGTATTTTGCTGATGCAGGTGCTGACATCATTGATGTCTCTGCGGGGCAGACCACTAACGAAGCAAAGCCGCGCTACGGGCGAATGTTTCAGACACCATTCTCTGATCGTATACGCAATGAGAGATCGATTAAAACCATGGCTGTCGGCAACATATACGAACCGGATCATGTTAACTCGATTCTGATGGCCGGTCGCGCTGATCTGGTGTGTCTTGGACGTGCACATTTGGCGAATCCTTACTGGACGCTGCACGCGGCATCGCAGATAGGTGATCGGCAGTCTGAATGGCCGTTGCCCTATGAAGCGGGGCGTGATCAGACATGGCGCCTTGCAGATCGGCAACTGGCCGATCAGGCACTCGCAAGCGGGCAGCCAGAACCGGATAGTGGAGCGTGATGTGAACGCTGCAAAATTCAATGGAAAACACGCAATTGTCACTGGCGGAGGGTCAGGTGTTGGCGCCTGTATCGCGTTGCAACTGGCAACGGCCGGCGCACTGGTTACTATTGCCGGTCGGCGTGAGGCGCCACTGGCAGAAACCGCCGCTCTGCACGACAACATATCCCCTGTTTGCGCTGATGTTACCTCTGAAGCTGAAGTTGAAAGCATGGTATCGCAAGCCCGTGAAAGCCACGGATCTGTGCATATGGTGATCGCCAATGCCGGTGCGGCCCACAGTGTTTCATTTGCAAAAATGACCTCTACTGAATTTCGTCAGATGCAGGATGTGAATGTTAACGGTGTGTTCAATGTGTACAAGGCAGTCCTCCCCGACATGTTGAGCAACCGTTGGGGTCGACTTGTGGCTATAGCATCGCTTGCCGGCCTGAAAGGCTATGGTTATGTTGCCCACTACTGTGCAGCTAAACACGCAGTGGTCGGCTTGACGCGATCTATTGCAATTGAACTGGCGACAAAGGGCGTAACCGCTAACGCGGTCTGCCCGTCGTTTGTCGATACGCCAATGACAGATCGGAGTGTGGCCAATATCATGCAAAAAACCGGCAAAACACAGGCTGAATCGGTTGCCGCTCTGGTCGACGGAAATCCGCTTGGGCGTTTAATACAGCCAGAGGAAGTTGCAGATACTGTTGTGTGGTTGTGTGGTGGCAGTGCTTCGGCGGTCAACGGACAAAGCATCGCGGTGTCGGGGGGAGAGACATGACCAGATCAGACCTGCCGCAGCGTTCAGTGTCTGCAAGTGTTAAAGCTGGTGTTAAAAAAGAAAATGATACATCAGAATCGAAAATGCGTTTGCGCGCCTGGCTAAAAATTTTAAAAACATCAAGCTACATTGAAAAATCTGTAAGGGAAATGCTGCGGGAAAAACATGGCACAACATTACCCCGGTTCGATGTTATGTCGGCGCTGTCACGAGTACGGGGGGGCATGAGAATGAGTGAATTGTCCAGTGTACTAAAGGTATCTAACGGTAACGTCACCGGGATAGTAGATCGTCTGGTAGCGGACGGCTATGTGGCACGGGTAACCGTTGAAAGTGACCGACGTGCCAATCTTGTCAAGCTGACGGCAAGTGGCCGGCGTAAATTTAATCACTATGCCGTTGAACACGAAGCATGGATAAACGACATTCTGGGAGGGCTTGGAGGAAATGATATTCATTCGCTGACAACCCTTCTTGATGTAATCACAACGGAAGAGGAGGGGGCATGAGCAAGACTACAACGTCGGTAATTGAGTCTCCTGTGCACTTTGATTTTAAACTTGATCAAGGCGTCGGGCTGGTCACTCTTAGAGGGGCCGAACGCAAAAACCCGTTAACCTTCGAAAGTTATGCCGAGTTGCGGGATTTTTTCCGTGAGCTGGTTTACGCCGATCATATAAAGTCGATAGTCTTCGGTTCGAACGAGGGTAATTTTTGTTCCGGCGGAGACGTGCACGACATCATCGGTCCGCTGGTCAGGATGAATATGAAAGAACTGTTGACCTTTACGCGTATGACGGGTGATTTGGTCAAGGCCATGGTGAATTGTGGCAAGCCGGTGATTGCTGCCGTTGACGGCGTCTGTGTGGGAGCTGGTGCAATTATATCGATGGCGTGCGACATGCGTATGGCAACGCCCAACGCCAAAACAGCGTTCCTGTTTACGCGCGTTGGTCTTGCCGGTTGCGACATGGGCGCGTGCGCAATATTGCCACGCATCATTGGCCAGGGGCGCTGTGCGGAGCTTCTCTATACCGGTCGCTCAATGTCGGCTGACGAGGGGCTCGCATGGGGTTACTACAACTCTGTAGTCAGCGCTGATGAATTACATTCCCGGGCACTTAAGCTGGCTTCGACTATTGCCAGTGGCCCGAACTTCGGTCACATGATGACTAAAACCATGCTTGCGCAGGAGTGGTCTATGTCGATCGAGCAGGCAATAGAAGCAGAGGCGCAGACACAGGCAATTTGCATGCAAACCGGCGATTTTGAAAGGGCCTATCATGCGTTTGTAGCTGGAAAAAAACCGCTGTTTGAGGGTTTCTAGGTATGGCCGATACCAGTTTTCTGCAGTGGCCTTTCTTTGATGACAATCATCGTGTGTTGCATGCGCAGCTGGAACAATTTGCCCAGGCACAGCTGCAATCGGTTGATCATTCGAACGTTGATGATACCTGTAAATCCCTGGTGCAATCGTTGGGTGATGCCGGCCTGCTTGAACATACCGGTATATCGGACCGTCAACCACTGGTCGATGTTCGGACACTTTGCCTGATTCGTGAAACCCTGGCGCGCCACGATGGTCTTGCCGATTTTGCATTTGCCATGCAAGGACTGGGTACCATGGCACTGTCACTGTTTGGCAGTGACGAGCAGCGTGATCAATGGCTACCTGCAGTTCAGTCGGGCAGAGCAATCGCGGCGTTTGCACTTACCGAACCACAGTCGGGCTCAGACGTTGCGAATATTGAGCTTGGCGCCGAGCGCACTGGAAATGTCTATAAACTCAATGGTGAAAAAACCTGGATTTCCAATGGTGGAATCGCCGATGTATATACGGTTTTTGCACGCACCGGAGAGGCACCTGGAAGCAGGGGGCTCTCTGCTTTTGTCGTTCCGGCAGATAGTGCGGGGCTTGTGGTTAGCGAACGGCTTGAGGCTATTTCGCCGCATCCGTTGGCGCGATTGTCGTTCACTGACGTCGAGTTAAGTCCCGATGCGATGATCGGTAAGCCGGGTGACGGCTTCAGGGTCGCTATGGCGTCGCTCGACAATATGCGCGCCACGGTAGGTGCTGCTGCTCTGGGGTTCGCCCGGCGAGCGCTCGATGAAACGCTCAACAGAGTACAGGAGCGGGAGCTGTTTGGTGCTCCGCTTGCCGAACTGCAGATGGTGCAGGGCCACATCGCTGATATGGCTGTCGATATAGATGCCAGCGCATTGTTGATCTATCGCGCGGCCTGGTCCAAGGATAACGGCGCTTCGCGAATCACCAGAGAGGCGGCAATGGCAAAATTATACGCAACAGACAGAGCGCATTCAGTGATTGACAAAGCAGTGCAAATTCATGGAGGCGACGGTGTGCGCAAAGGCCATATTATAGAGAGTCTGTATCGCGAAATACGTGCTCTCAGAATCTACGAAGGTGCCTCGGATGTGCAGAAAATCATTATTGCGCGCAATACAATGGCACTGCATGAATCAGTGAAGTGAGCCTGTACCTGACGAGAGGAGTGTAAACCATGCCGGGACCTTCCGTGCACAGCGATACTTTTGCAAGGGACAATCTGCCACCCCGGGAGCTACAGCCGGATTTTTTACTGGAGCAGTTTAACTATCCGGAGTTTATCAATGTCGGCTACGAATTAACCGACGCCATGGTAGACAACGGATTTGGTGATCACACCGCGTTAATTGGCAATGGCCGCCGTCGAACCTATAAAGAACTGACGGACTGGACCAATCGACTGGCTAATGTACTGGTTGACGACTATCACATAGAGCCAGGCAATCGTGTGTTGATTCGCTCAGCCAACAACCCGGCGATGGTAGCCTGTTGGCTCGCGGCAACCAAGGTAGGTGCTGTTGTTGTGAATACCATGCCTATGCTTAGAGCCACAGAGCTCAATCAGATTGTCGACAAGGCCCAAATCAGTTTTGCGCTTTGCGATTCCCGATTGTGTGAAGAGATGGACGCGTGTGCTGAACAAAGCGCTATTCTGGATCGAGTTGTATGCTTCGATGGAACGGCAAATTTTGACAGCGAACTCGATCGTGCAGCGCTGGAAAAGCCGGTGCAATTCAAGGTGGTGCAGACTGGCCGCGATGATGTGGCCTTGCTGGGGTTTACTTCGGGTACGACCGGTGAACCCAAAGCGACAATGCACTTTCATAGAGATTTGTTGGTAGTCGCTGATGGATACGCCAAAGAGGTATTGTCGGTGAATGATTCCGATGTGTTTGTCGGTAGTCCGCCACTGGCGTTTACTTTTGGTTTGGGCGGACTCGCTATATTTCCGCTGCGTTTTGGCGCTGCTGCAACGTTGCTGGAACAGGCAAGTCCTGATCGCCTGATTGAGATCATCGAAAAATATCGCGCAACCGTTTGCTTTACCGCGCCAACGGCATACAACTTTATGCTGGCCGCTATGGAGGAAGGCGCTGATCTAAGCTCGCTTAGAGCTGCCGTGTCGGCCGGTGAAACGCTACCAGCTCCGGTTTACGAAAAGTGGTTACAAAAAACCGGCAAGCCAATGCTTGACGGAATCGGTGCTACCGAGATGTTGCATATTTTTATCTCCAACCGGTTTGAAGATCATCAGCCGGCGTGTACCGGTAAGCCGGTCTCCGGCTACGAAGCAATGGTCGTGGACGATCAGTTCAGGGAAGTAGCCAGAGGAGAGATCGGTCGGCTCGCAGTGCGAGGCCCGACCGGCTGTCGCTATCTGTCTGATGAACGTCAAACCGGTTACGTGAAACAAGGGTGGAATATCACCGGTGACAGTTTCATGCAGGATGAGCACGGTTATTTTCATTTTGCGGCACGCAATGACGACATGATAGTTTCCTCCGGGTATAACATTGCCGGTCCCGAAGTTGAAGCAGCGCTAATGTCCCATGAAGCTGTAATGGAATGCGGGGTGGTTGGCCTGGCAGACAATCAACGAGGTATGATTGTGCAGGCGCACGTGGTACTAACTGAAGATGTCAGTGCCAGCGATGAGTTGACACTGGCGCTTCAGGATCATGTTAAAAAGACCATAGCGCCGTACAAGTATCCACGGTCTATAGTATTTGTTGCGTCGCTGCCGAAGACGCAAACCGGTAAAATTCAACGTTTCAGATTACGTGAAGAGCAGAAATGAGCGATTGAGCGTTAGTCTATATCTACAATTAACCAGGGTGGAGCAGAGTGCGTAAAGTAATACAGCCCGAAGGATGGTCAAAACCGAAGGGATATGCGAACGGTGTACTATCTACCGGTGCAACCCTGCATATTGCCGGTCAAATTGGCTGGGATGAAAAGCAGCAGTTTGTATCTGACACCTTCATTGGCCAGATGGAGCAGGCACTAAAAAATATCAGAGATATTCTGCTCGCGGCCGGTGGTGCGCCTTCTGACCTTACGCGGCTTACCTGGTACGTCATCGACAAAAAAGAATACATGCAACAGCAAAAGCAGGTAGGACAAGTGTATCGCGCAATATTTGGCCCTGTTTTTCCTGCAATGACTATGCTGGTAGTGAGTGGTCTCGTGGAGGATCAAGCACTCGTTGAGATAGAAGCGACAGCCGTCATCGATAGTGCGTAGT
>CAYPCS010000048.1:2548-42301 GCA_964409275.1 uncultured Granulosicoccaceae bacterium | reverse complement strand
GATCAGGGACACAGGCGGCAGCTTGCTATCAAGCGGTATTTTGGTTGCGGTCGCTTCTTAAATAAAACGACGCGAAACCTGTTAGGAGGGGAACGTCTCTCTAGTGTAACGAGAGCTGCTATATGCATAGCTTATTGGATTACAACTGTTGAGCTGACAAACTTGTATCGCATTACAGTTCGCACGCATTGACAGAGTCCGGACACAAGTTATTAGTCATACATCTGCCACAGCTGCAATTAACCGTAATTTCTCCGGCCAAAGGGCGAGCGGTATACCACTACCCCGGTGCTTATCACATACAAGGAGTTAATTCCCCGGCAGGTTGTTTCAAAAAATGCAAAAAAAAGGGAGCTTAAAAGCTCCCTTTCTATACTACCTGGTATAGGGCTGTTAGCCGAGAAGACTCAGAACACCCTGTGGTGCAGAATTAGCCTGAGCCACCATCGCTGTACCAGCCTGCTGAAGGATCTGCGCACGAGTCATATTCGCAGTTTCAACAGCGAAATCTGCATCAACGATCCGACCACGAGCAGCTGCCTGATTTTCCATGCCAACCTGCAGATTGTTAATTGCACTGCTGAATTGACTTTGCGCAGCACCAAGTGTGGCGCGTTCAGTAGTCACAGCATCAATTGCCAGATCGAGTGCATCGATTGCAGCAGTAGCATTTGTCACATCATCAATGGTTTGACCAGTTGCAGCGGCAGCAGTACCAGCGGCAGTCGTATCAACCACCAGTGTTTCCCCGCTGTTAGCACCGACCTGAAAGGTAATTGCTCCAGCATCCCCGGTACCTGACCCGTCAATGATAGCCAAACCGTTGAACTTGGTGACACTGGCAATACGGTCAATATCAGCATCCAGTGCAATAAACTCAGCGTTTAAATTGGCGCGGTCACCAGTACTATTCGTACCGTTTGCAGACTGCACAGCAAGTTCGCGCATACGTTGCAGCATATTACCGATTTCGTTTAAGCCGCCCTCAGCAACCTGCGCCATTGAGATAGCATCGTTGGCGTTTCTAATAGCTACGTTCATTCCCCGAACCTGACCATTCATGCGTTCCGCGATGGCAAGTCCCGCAGCATCATCTTTTGCACTATTAATCCTGAGGCCTGATGACAGACGCTCAAGCGCAGTCTGCATTGAACCTTGAGTCGAATTAAGATTTCGCTGTGCGGTGAGAGACGGGATATTAGTATTAATAGTTTGTGGCATTTTATATAATCTCCATATTACTTTTTTATTTTTGTATGCCAATCCGATAATCCTGATCGGCGGCAATTGCTCTAACGACGCGCCATTCTCTTTCTTGATGTCGCTTCTTAATACACTACATAAACAATATTTCGATAAGCATCTAATATTATAAACAAATATTTATTTTTCTATTTTACAGTAACCACCGGTTCAGCTTCGATAGTGCAACCCTGATACATAATATATGTATTTAGCTCCCGGCTCACCGATTCTTGTTTCTTTTCCGCTTATAATGATATCCCCTATAGACAACGGGCATCTTCCGGTCAGACAATCGAATACGAAATCTGATCTATGCATTACTAATATATCTTGACGGGATGAAACGATGATGACGACCCATCAGAACGATTCCTCAGCCTCTACGTGCGGGGTGAAATAGAGCTGTCAAACATCCAAACGTTACCGACCAATGACAGGCATCTCGCGCGTTTTTATCGACGCCACTACGGGGGCTCACTTATAGCTCCACAACCACATTGCAGCCCTCAAAAACGGCCTTGCTATTCAGCATATGGCCATTGTTGCAAATTGCAGCCTTGCTGCGAAACAAATACTCAAAAGAATTCGCTATGAATCTATTTTTTCTGCAGAGATATCATTGTTTAAGCAAGGGATACGAAACAGGAATATCTTGATTAATAATTTTGCCCCTATTCTGCTATCGATTCATAACAGTAAAGACAGGCATAGCCAGATCATTACCCATCTGTACAAAATGAGTTACTAAACCACTCTTTTTTTTGATTAGTGAAATCCTGGAGATGAGTACGATAAAGCACACCTGATCCATTCGGCGGCAATAGCAATCCGGTTCGAAAATATAAGAATATAACCCGGAGATTTCGTCCTAAATAATGCGGGGGAGATTCCTCCCCCGCAAAACACCTGGATTAGTTATCCAAGTAAGCTTAATACACCCTGCGGTGCTGAGTTAGCCTGTGCTACCATTGCGGTACCGGCTTGCTGAAGAATCTGTGCACGCGTCATATTGGCAGTTTCAACTGCAAAATCCGCATCCACTATTCTCCCACGTGCAGCTTCCTGATTTTCCATACCAACCTGCAGATTAGTTATTGCACTGCTAAACTGGCTCTGGGCTGCACCCAGGGTAGCGCGCTCAGTGGTTACAGCATCAATTGCCGCATCCAGTGTGTCGATCGCTGTAGTTGCATCGCCGACAGTTGCAATGTTGCCCGCTGTAGCTGAAGCAGCCACTGCAGCGGCAGTAGTATCAACAGTCATGGTTTCACCGCTGTTTGCACCCACCTGGAATTCGATGACACCTGCATCTGCATCCAGAATCGCCATACCATTAAACTTGGTAACCCCTGCGATACGATCAATATCCGCATCGAGTGCCTGAAACTCTGCATCCAGGTTATTACGGTCACCTGTACTATTGGTACCATTAGCTGACTGCACGGCCAACTCTCTCATGCGCTGTAGCATGTTACCAACTTCATTTAAACCACCTTCGGCTACTTGCGCCATTGATATTGCATCATTGGCATTCCGAATGGCCACATTCATTCCCCGTACCTGCCCGTTCATTCGTTCTGCTATGGCAAGTCCGGCAGCATCATCCCGCGCACTGTTAATTCGTAATCCAGAGGAAAGACGTTCCAGTGCGGTTTGCATACTACCTTGAGTAGAGTTCAGGTTGCGCTGCGCGGTTAAGGAGGGAATATTTGTATTTATAGTTTGTGGCATGTTATGTCTCCATTTATTTTTTTAGTATCCATACTAAAGCATTAACACCCACAACCGATACACAGACAGCTCTGGTTATTATACTTTGTTTTCTGTATCGCTCCTTTCCAATTGATCGTTACAGATAATGACAGGGTACTATTTCTATAATTGTTATTAAGGATGTTATTATTTTTGGTTGGCTATAAGCCAGTAGTCATTTATTATTTCCCTGTATTCTGCACCTCCTCCCATACGGCCTGGCTATGCTGAATCCGCATTCTCATAAAATGCGGAGCTAAAATTTCCAGAACTACCCGAGGAGACTAAGAACACCTTGTGGAGCTGAATTGGCCTGAGCGACCATAGCCGTACCTGCTTGCTGGAGAATCTGTGCCCGAGTCATGTTGGCAGTCTCAACAGCAAAATCAGCGTCCACAATCCGCCCACGCGCAGCTGCCTGATTTTCCATTCCTACCTGCAGGTTAGTAATTGCGCTTCCAAATTGACTTTGCGCCGCACCAAACTTCGCACGCTCGGTAGTGACCAGATCGATTGCGGTGTCCAGTGTACCAAGAGCAGTGTCTGCACCAGCGGAAGTTGTAATATCGAGTACATCTACACCAAGTACTGTATTGTCCATGTCAGTGGTTGCAACCTCCATAGTTTCACCGCTGTTTGCGCCGACCTGAAATGCAAATGTGTCTGCCTGATCCCCAATTATGGCGATGCCGTTGAATTTGGTCACATTAGAGATTCGACCGATGTCCGTGTTCAGGGCCTGAAACTCTGCGTCGAGGTTGGTGCGATCACCGGTACTATTGGTACCATTGGCACTTTGCACAGCGAGTTCACGCATTCGCTGTAACATATTGCCTATTTCATTCAGACCACCCTCGGCAACCTGCGACATTGAGATCGCATCGTTCGCATTTCTGATCGCAACATTCATCCCGCGAACCTGACCGTTCATGCGCTCGGCTATTGCAAGTCCGGCAGCATCGTCTTTGGCACTGTTTATACGCAGACCTGAAGACAATCGCTCCAGCGCAGTTTGCATAGCACCTTGTGTAGAGTTCAGGTTTCGTTGTGCCGTTAAGGACGGAATATTAGTATTTATAGTTTGAGGCATGTCAATCTCCGTATTTTTTTATATATTTGTCCATGAAATTGGAATGAGATACGTTGTTCTCACTGCCAACACAATCGATAACGACAAGCCATATTCGTTCTAAAACCCCCTTGCTAAGGTTCTACTTTAAGTTATGCAGAACAAGTACAGGGTTTAATTGTCGTTTCGACTGACAAAATATTTTTACGGAATTTTTGCCACCGGGAAAGCCGGTCCGAGTGCGCCGGCACTCAGGCAATAGATACTAGTAAGAAAATGTGTTTCTACACGGACAGCAGGAATAAGCTCTCGTGTACAAACAGGGAGGAATCGAGTATTAAACAGCGGCAGGCAAGCTGAACCCGGAGGCAAGGGCCTCCGGGAAATTTATCTATGGACGTTATCCAAGCAGGCTTAAAACACTTTGTGGCGCTGCATTGGCCTGTGCGACCATTGCAGTACCCGCTTGCTGTAATATTTGAGCACGGGTCATATTCGCGGTTTCCACGGCGAAGTCCGCATCAACTATTCGCCCGCGCGCAGCCGCCTGATTCTCCATACCAACCTGCAAATTATTGATGGCGCTACCAAACTGGCTTTGCGCAGCACCCAGTTTGGCGCGCTCGGTAGTCACCGTATCAATCGCTGTATCCAGCGCGGTTAGTGCGCTGTCTGCACCGCCAGAGGTACTGATATCAAGCGCATTGATCGCGAGCTGGGTATTGTCCATATCTGAGGTGGCTACCTCGAGCGTTTCACCACTATTAGCCCCCACCTGAAAAGTAAATGTGTCTGCCTCGTCGCCTATGATGGCGAGCCCGTTAAACTTCGTCACATCAGTTATTCGTCCGATATCGGTATTCAAAGCAGCAAATTCTGCATTAAGATTGTCGCGATCACCGGTACTGTTCGTGCCATTTGCTGACTGCACGGCGAGTTCACGCATACGCTGTAACATATTTCCTATTTCTTCCATTCCACCCTCGGCAACCTGAGCCATGGATATAGCGTCATTCGCGTTACGGATTGCGACGTTCATTCCACGTACCTGGGCATTCATTCGCTCAGCGATGGCAAGGCCCGCGGCATCATCTTTTGCACTGTTAATTCTCAGACCGGAAGACAGACGCTCAAGCGCCGTCTGCATGTTACCCTGGGTCGAATTGAGGTTTCGTTGGGCCGTCAGGGAGGAAACGTTAGTATTGATGGTTTGGGGCATTGTTAGCTCTCCATTTTATTATTGTTTTAGAGTCCGTTCTACTGGCGCATTCTCACCCGCGTTTTGCCAGCCAACACCGTAACGACATCCATCCAGTGTTCTTAAACTTCTACGCTGTTAATCTGCTTCAGGTTTCCAGTGCTTACTCACTGTAAAAAAACAACATATGTATTGAAAATATTTTTTCGTCAAAAGGAAGAAATCTACCTGTGGAGCTCGACACTATAGTCTGCCTGACACCGACAACATTGTTCATCTAACGGGACAATTCTTGCAATCGCTCCCGGGTGGAAAGGAATCTGGCAGCACGGAAAGACAAGGGCAATGGGATTAATTAGCGCCGCACTGATTGTAAAAAACGAAGCTAAACATATTGATCAGTGTTTAACTGCTCTGGCGAAAGTTGCAGACGAAATAGTAATAGCAGATACAGGGTCTGACGACACCACCATTGATCTCGCACGTCAATACACTGAAAATATTATCGAAATCCCCTGGGAGAACGATTTCGCCAAAGCCAGAAATATCGCGATCGAACATGCCACTGGCGACTGGATTCTGGTGGTCGACGCGGATGAGACAATAGTCCACCCCGTGGAGGCCAGAAAAACACTCATTGAGTTTGCAGGCGCCTACCCCAACCATATGGGTACTATTCTGGTTAAAAGCCCGGTCATCACTAACATGCATGAGAGCATCTCATACTCTCATATAAAACGATTTTTCCCCAGAGAGGGTTTTCACTACATCGGTGCAATTCACGAGCAAATCGAACCGATAGACCGCATCGCTCAAACTGCACCTACCGGGGTGACAGTGGACCATTCAGGCTACTTTCACGCAGTTGACGATAAAAATCACAAAGCTCTGCGTAATATTCCCCTGCTGCAGCAAGCAATCAAAAATCAAAAAAATGACGAGTACATGCACTACCAGCTCGGTCGTGCACTTTTTACAATCGAAAGGTTACCCGCAGCAATTAATGCGTTCGAAGAAACACTGCGGCTTATCCGGTTTTCCCGAAACACCCCGCCAACCGGCCTTAAGGGACCTATCTCCAGAGAAATATTAACTAACGTTGTAGTGAGCCTTGGTTACGCCTACATCAATACCGGACAGCTGGCAAAGGCCAGAGAGTTACTGGACACACACTTATTGATGGGCCACTCAGGCACTGAATGGGCTGATTTTCATCATTTTGCCGGTTATGTCGCCTTCATGGAAGGCAACATAGCGCAGGCGACGCAGCACTATAAAAAATCCATGGAGTTCGGGCCTCACCATGAGGATGTGCAAGGCAGTGGTAGTTACTCAAGCGCGTATCATCTTGCGTTGCTCGCCGAAACTCTTCACAACATCAAAGATGCTGAAAGCTACTACGAGCTATCGCTACAATATGACCCGTCCTATCAGCCAGCTCTTGAGCGCTACCTTGATTTTATAATTGAAAACCGTCTGGAAATCTCTATCGGAGTCCAACGGGTTCTTGACCCCGATTATTTCCACAGCTGCTGCATGTGCCGGATTGCGGATCACCTTAACAATAAAAACACGGAACAAGCTGTCGTGCTCTGTGCAATCATTGAAATCCTGGAGTCGCAAAATCCTGTTCTGACCGGGGATCTGCTACCCCGATGCCAGGAACTTCTTGCCGCAGGTTATCGGGAAACGAGCAAGGCTTAATAGCTAGTGCCCATCCAGAAACAAGCGCTACTGCGGACCACCCATGGCCCGCGATCTTTTACCGACTATATGTAGTTATTTAGACAGCTACTTACAATTACCCACCACTCTCAAGAAACAAAAGCCCGACCATGGGACAGGCTTTTGTTCTGCACAGGCTGGCACCTTTCATCAATTGGCGGGATCTACCCCAACAGAGACAACACCTGTTGCGGCGCCTGATTTGCCTGACTGACCATTGCAATACCTGCTTGTTGAAGTATCTGCGCGCGCGTCATATTGCTTGTCTCGACTGCGAAATCCGCGTCAACAATTCTGCCGCGGGCCGCTTCCTGATTCTCCACAGCTATTTGCAGGCTGGCTATTGCGCTTTCGAAGCGGCTTTGAGACGCTCCATACATAGCCCGGTCAGTAGTGATTGTGTCAATCGCGGCGTCAATACCATCAATGGCCAGATTTGCATTGGCAAGCGTGTCAACACCCAGACCGGTTGCGACCACCTGAGTCGTCAGGATATCCATAGTCTCGTTAGCATTAGGACCTATCTGGAAAGTAAAAGTACCTGCATCGGCACCAAGTATTGCAAGACCATTGAATTTGGTGGACTGCGTAAATCGCGCTATCTCGTCATCAAGCTGGGTAAACTCCGCGTGTAAATTAGCCCTGTCACTGGTGCCATTTGTGCCATTCGCTGATTGAACCGCCAACTCTCTCATTCGTTGTAACATAGAGCCAACTTCGTTGAGACCACCCTCTGCAACCTGTGCGAGGGATATACCATCGTTGGAATTTCGGATAGCCACTTTCATTCCGCGGATCTGTGCATGCATTCTCTCGGCAATCGCCAATCCTGCTGCATCATCCCTTGCACTGTTAACGCGTAACCCGGAAGACAACCTCTCCATGGCCGTTGCCATCTGCCCCTGCGACGTGGATAGATGTCTTTGCGCATTCAAAGACATAAGATTGGTGTTTATAGATTGTGCCATTTTAACTAATTCCCTGTTATTTAGCGTAGCAGACGAACCCGAATGTATAACTGATTCTCTTCCCGCTATTTCTATCGGCGTTGCAAATTACTGCTTTAATAGTTAGTACGATAAATGCACTAATTAATGTATTTTCTTAAAATTCGCCATTTTCATGTCAGCGCTGCACTGTCCTCATTGCCCGGCGCACAACTTTTTGTTGCAAGCCACCATAGCAAGACTGAAAAACGCAGGCATAGAACACCTGCGTCAGAGAGCTGCAGCGGGCAATAGCAAAACATAAAAGCAAGGGATTGACGAACCTGCGCGCGCTTAACTCGTGACATATCCTCAGCGTAGTTAAACTTGTAAGTGAGCCGATCACTTGTTCAAAATGAATACACTGACGTTCTAAATCACATCAAATAATGACAGATTTTGCAGCTTTCCATAAGTTGCCTGAATCGCCTGCAATGTCTGAACTTCGGCTTCCATCCTTGATATTGCCTCTACCAGATCTACGCCTGCAACATCAGCCATTTGTGTCTCAACCGTGCGCGCAACCGAATCATTACTTTCACGTGCCTGGTCAATTGCTGCCAGACGCGTTCCGGTGTTGCTACGCAAGCCAAGCATATGCTGGTAGCCCCTGTCAATTTCAGCAACGATGGCACCTACCTCATCATGAAATGCATCATCACCCGCTGGTGTGCCGGCCGGGCCTAAAATTTCTTCCAGCAGTATCACTGTATCAAACAGACTCTGAATTCCAGTCCCGTTATCGTATTCAAACACCGCGCTCCCCGGGGTCCGTACTATCAGATCACTGCCAATCGCTATTTGCACGGACTGGGTGTTGTTGTCTCCCTGATAATCGATAGTACCGTTATCTATATACGCAGGTTTGTCTGCCGTTCCTCCGGAAAACAGATACTGGCCGTGCGCATCAACGGCATTCGCCAAACTCACCAGGTGGTTTTTTTGCTGCGTGAGTTCGTGCAACATAACTGCGCGATCATCCGGACCGTTGCTGTCGTTATTAGCTTTTAGGCCAATTTCCCTGATCGACAACAGAGTATCCGATATATCTCCGAGGGTAGATTCCTCCAGAGCCAGTCTTGTTTCGGCAAACTGTGCATTTCGTTCAAATTGCTCCAGTTGCCCCGCAGTCTGCTGAAATAGAATCATGTTACCGGCGCCAGACGGATCATCCGACGGCTGCAGAAATTTTCTGCCAGTTGCTATTTGCTCCTGAGTGTGTGCAATTTTGGAATTCTGCTGTGACATCTGCTCTGGCAGGATACGCGTGTAGTATGCACTCGATATTCTCATGATGTTAAATCCTGTTTAGTGTGCCAATGAGTGTGTCAAACAATCCACCTGCCACGGAGATCACTCGCGCAGATGCTTCATATGCCTGTTGATACTTGACAAGATTTGCCGCCTCTTCATCAAGATTGACCGCCGAGACCGAGTCATGACGATCCTGAGTCTGCTGCCACACCTGTTGCATGGAATTAAGTTGCAATTCAGCGAGACTGGCCGCAGATCCAACCCGCACAGATACGGCCGCATACTGTTCCGCAAAAGTGGTGTTAGCACCGAATAGATCCGTACTTTGGATCTCCGCCAGCTCATGACCAATTGCGGTAACACCACCAGCTGCATCCGTCTGCGCAAGCACGACGTCGCCGGGCTCACTGATAGCCAACTCGAACTGAGACGCGACACCCACTGCAGGTCGAATAACAAAACGATCACCTGCAACAGCGCCTGGTGAAACCGAAAATCGAATACCATCCATTATCAGATCACCTGGCCCGGTGAGCTCCGTATTATCAGACAGCCGGGTAAGTGTATATTCGGTGCCGTCAAAACCGAGCGCATAATCCGAAATTGTCATTGCGGTTGCATCGATAACCTCTGCCGCAGCTACACCGCTCCCACTGTTACTAGCGCTACCAAATGCCGGAATTGTGGCGACAGTAAAAAATTCGGCCGTTGGCTGATCTGATAGAGTACGGTACACATCGTTAAATAGTGATGTCAGTGAGGTCGCCATTCGACCCAGCTCAGCGCGCATCGGATCCAGCATCTCATCGACAAACTCGTTTGCACCACCCAGCGAGCCACCACGCAACTGGCTATCCAGATCCATTTCCCGGCCGTCGATTATTATTCCAATAGACCGGTTACCCGGCCTGTTTTCTGCGGGCACAGTAGTTAGCTCAAACAATTGATCGCCGGCGACCAGAGGAATGCCATTACCAATAGTGATGTTGATGCCACCATCATCCCGGTCAATCGTTGACACATTCGTAAAGCTTGCAAGCTGATGCACCAGCTGATCACGGTAATCAAGTAAATCATTGGGCGGATCACCCTGACTATAGGCCAGGGCACTGGCGATCTCCGCATTAACTTCAACGATAGCGCTGCTGATTCCATTCACCTCAAGTGCAGCAGTGCTCAAAGACTGGTTGATACCCCCCTGAATTCGATCGAACTGAGCGTCAAGTGACGTAAACGCATTGGTCAGATGACGTCCGGCTGCCAATACAACCTCTTGTTGCCCCATTCCTTCCGGGTAGTTTGACGAATTCTCCAGTGCATTAAAAAATTCTATCTGGGCACTATTGATACCCGAGGTATCTTCCGCCATTATCGAATCAACCTGATCCGCCAGTTCATTGAAAACGGAAAGCCGGTTAAGTTCGGTTGTGTTAGTCTGCAGCTGTTTTTCAACAATCTGATTGTGTATTCGGTCTATGCCACCCACAACGACGCCAGTGCCAATAAACCCTGCACCGGTTTTCTGCGGTGTAGATGTTTCCGTCATCACTCGCTGTCGCGAGTAACCTTCAGTATTTGCGTTGGCAATGTTATGACTGGTGGTGGCAATAGCGCGTCCCGCCGCCATCAACCCTCTTACACTGGTGGACAATGCATTGGCCATGAGTAGATTCCTTTCTTGACAGTCAATCTATCGACTTTGAATTCACAGGCTTAAGAGCAATAGCGAATGTATATTCTTCGCACACATGCCAGTTTTGGCAAAAGAAAAAGGTAGAAGCAGAAACAGGGAATTAATTCGCATGCGTGCAGCCGCCGGAGTACTGTGACTCTCAGAATGCAGCAGACAGATAGACGCATATACCGCAAAACGTATAGCGTAAGTTGATGAAGGGGCGCACTACAACAAGGTGGTTTTTAACTACTGCCGGATCCACATAAAAAATACAACTACGACTCACAAACCTGAAAGCGCCTTATTCTGCGTTCGCAGAAGAAGACCCTCCGACCTGCAAACGCCGTGGAGCTGTTACAACAACGCCTGTATTTCGTGCAGCACCTCTATGGCTTTATCCGCATAGTCCGGATCAGTTGCATAGCCTGCTTTGTGGATTTCGCGTATAAAGCGCTCTGGATCAGCCGCCTGCTCCAGCGCTTGATGGTAGCGCGGATTTTGCCGGATAAAATCACCAAAATCGTGAATTGATTGTTGCTCAGAGTCATACGCTCTAAACAACGCCGCGCTACTTTGCATAGCACCGTTCAAAAACTCTTTAGTCGTGGCTACATTAGACTTTCCTGACCAACCGGAATCAGCCTTAATACCAAACAGATTATAAGTACTGGTGCCATCTTGACGGGAGGCAACACGCCCCCCCCATCCGGATTCCAGCGCAGCAATTGCAGCCACCGCCTCCATAGAAGTGCCAAGAGACTGCGCGGTCTTACTCGCATGACCGGCAATTCTGTGAATAAACTGCTGTTGAGTAGTCTTATCGACAACTATTCGTGTTGACCACGCGGACACAGAAGGTTTCATTTCACCCACATTTGAAGGTGCAGCAATACCGTTTGTCGCTGACTGTCCGGTAATCGAGGCGTCGCTTTGCGGAGCAATCTGCCGATATATAGCATCCGCGATACCGAGCCCGCTGTTTTTAGACACATCGGCGGCTATTTGCTGATCAAACATATCCAGATAGAGATTCGCCTGCTCACTGCCAAACAAAGTATCACCCGGTGTGGTTTTACGCATCGCCTTTAACATGGTCTGCAACAACAGCGCCTCGAATTTCTGCGCAGTTTCACGTGCCTTGTTCGGTTGTAGCACACGATCTGAACTGCGTGATTCAGCAATCTGCGGATTATCTACCAGATAGCTTGCGACTGATGAATCCATTCCGATAGTCATTTATATAATTACCAACTGCCCGCGCAGCGCCCCGACCAGTTTTAACGCCTGTAATATCGCGATCAGATCAGAGGTCGCCGCACCAACCTGATTAAGACTCCTGACTACATCGTTTAACGTGACTGCCGATTCTATAGCCAATAGCGAGGCTTCGGTCTCCTCCACGTTAACTTGCGATCTGGGGGTTTGTACTGTTTCACCGTTAGCAAGCGGGTTGGGCTGGCTTACATCGACGGTCTCACTAATCGTAACTGTGATATTTCCATGCGCGACCGCCGCAGGCATTACCTTGACATTTTCACCAATAACGATGGTTCCGGTACGGGAATTCACAATTATTTTTGCCTGCGACTGTGCTGGAGCTACTTCAATATTCTCAAGGGTAGAAGCAAAAGCCACTCGCTCACTCGGATACAACGGCCCCTGCACAACCACAGAAACAGCGTCCTGAGCCTGGGCAAACGGACTGCCCAGGGCAGTGTTAATTGCAGCCTCAAGGCGGGTTGCCGTTGTAAAATCGGGATTATTCAGATTCAGTACAATCTCGGTACTGTTATTAAACCCTGATCCAACCGCGCGCTCTACGGTGGCTCCACGGGGTATACGGCCAACACTGGTTATATTGGTCTGAACACTGGTACCATCAGCGCCCTCGGCACTCACTCCCCCGACCAGTGTATTACCCTGCGCAATCGCATACACTTCTCCGTCACCTCCGCGCAATGGTGTCATTAACAAAGTGCCACCTCGCAGTGAACTCGCATTTCCCAGTGAAGATACCGTGACGTCAACCTGTTGGCCGGGTTTTGCAAAAGGTGGCATTGTTGCCTGAACCGTCACCGCCGCGACATTTTTCGGTTGAATCTGAATATTGGGCGGTATCGTTACACCATACTGGTTCAACATGCTGCGCAAACTCTGCTCGGTAAACCTTACCTGGCCGGTATTATCACCGGTACCCTCAAGGCCAACTATGAGTCCATAGCCAAGCAGATGGTTTTCTCGAACCCCTGCAATAGATGCAAGATCCTTGACTCTTTCGGCAGCTATTTGACCGGGAATTACTAAAAAAGAAACTACGACAAATACAGGCGATAAGCTACGTATTTGAAACAGCCGGTTTAATACCCGGGCACTCAACAGTTTATTCATCACCATATCCATACAATAAAAAGTTCAGTCATTTTTTATAATGGCCAAAAAGGGCTATTCAGTATGCGTGTGAGCCAGCCGGCCTTGTTGCTGTCTGCAATTAATCCTTTACCGCTGTACACAATATTCGCATTAGCTATCAAAGTAGAAACAACGGTGTTTTCCGGAGTCACATCTTTGGGGCGAACAATACCGGAAATACTCACTAGTTCCCTGCCATTGTTTAGAGTGAGCATTTTCTCACCCTTGACCAGCATATTGCCGTTCGAATGTATGCTTACCACCGACACCGTAATATTGCCCGACAAACTATTACTTTGCGTACTGTCACCACTGCCACTGAATGCAGTACCGGATGTCACCGACGTTGACAACGGATTACCTGCAAGTGTAGAGGCGTTACCCAATAGGGTTGGTGCCGGCATGTTGAGCGCTGTATCTTTACTAGAGCTTGTGCTCGCCGACTTTGCCGCTACAGTTTTTTCATCAAGAATAATCGTAATGAGATCACCCACCCGGCGCGCTTTTAGATCCTCGAACAAAAACCGACTTGTATCACGCTGGTAGATCGAGCCGTTATGAATTGGCTTTTCTTGCTCAACCACCCTGGTTTCCGGCAGTGGCTCACGTATCACTGGCACAGGTGCACAGGCGCCAAGTGATACACACAGCAACACTCCGACAGCAAGGCAATAGTTAATATCCATGATAATAGTCAAACTACATGTTGTTGTTGGCAAACTGCAGCATAGAATCCGTAGTAGAGATTGCCTTTGAATTAATCTCATAAGCGCGTTGAGTCTCAATCATACTGACGAGTTCCTCGACAATATTCACATTAGAGGTTTCAACCGACCCCTGAACCAAATGACCAAGACCATCCAGTCCTGGCGTACCACCCTGTGGGGCACCACTGGAAGCAGTCTGCTTGAACAGGTTGCCACCGACCGCCTTCAAGCCAGACGGGTTCGAGAAATTGACCAGCGGTATATTGCCCAGTTGTGTGGCTACCTCGCCACCGGCAAGTGTCGCAGTCACTGTACCGTCACGTCCGATTGAAACACCGGTTGCATTGGTCGGAATACTGATACCGGCCTGCAATGGATATCCGTTCGAGTTTACAAACTGGCCGTCAACGCTTAACTGAAAAGACCCGTCCCTGGTGAAGGCACTGGAACCATCCGGCAGCACTATTTCAAAAAAGCCTCTGCCTTCAATGGCTGCATCCATCGGATTCTCGGTAACCTGAAGATTACCCTGTGTGTGTAGTTTCTGAGTCGCAACTAGCCGAACACCAGTGCCAATCGTTAAACCAGTAGGAATAAGACTGTCCTGGGCGGAGTTCGTGCCCGGCTGTCTAATGGTTTGATACAGCAGATCTTCGAAGATTGCTCTGTCACGTTTGAACCCGCTGGTATTTACGTTGGCCAGATTGTTGGAAATTACAGCCATACGACTCTGTTGCGCGTCCATCCCGGTTTTCGCAGCCCACAGTGCGCTATTCATACTTATTCATCCATTTATAATTATGTTGCGGTATCCATGCAGTCAGCCCGCGTGAAATCACCGATCAAGTCCCTGTGCAGATTAGTGTGCAAATCAGGACATTCTTAGCAGCTTTGCGCTTGCCACTTCATTCTCTTCCGCAGCCTTCATCAATTTAACCTGCACCTCAAACTGACGAGCAAGACTGATCATCGTGACCAGAGAATCTACGGCATTCACGTTGCTGGTCTCGAGGGCGCCACTGGTCACCGTCACCGCCGCATCGGGCACTGCCTCGGCCCCTTCTTTTGGCACGAGAAGCCCGTTCAGATCCTTTTTCATTGATGAACTTTCGACACTCACTAGTTTGATTCGATCTATCTCGATTAATTGCGAAGCGGGTTGGCCCACAGCCTGAATAGACAACGTACCATCCTTACCTATCTGCAAACGGGTATAAGGCGGCACTGCGATAGGCCCACCATCACCGAGCACGGAATGCCCTCCCTGTGTTTGCAATTGCCCTCCGGATCCGATGCGCAAATCTCCAGCACGAGTGTACGCTTCTTCACCGTTCTCATCCTGCACAGCGATGTATCCGTTTCCATCAACAGCGATATCAAGGTCACGTCCTGTGGTAAATATAGAACCGGACTTTTCGCTGACACCGGCATTAAAGTAAGTGCTGTAGCTTCGCGAATCATGTCCCGGACCCGCCACGTTTTGCGACACGTAGGTATCAAAATCAGCACGGAACCCGGTGGTGTTCAAATTTGCCAGATTATTATTGTTGGTACCTTGTTGCATCATGGTGCCTTTGGCCCCATTCATTGCAACATAAATCATACGATCCAAAGTGTGTCTCCAAAACGGTATATTGAATATCGATGCATGCTGGCAACCACGATATCATTCATAATTATCGGGTTTATACTCGATCTGCGTTTTCACAAAACGGGGGCTTTTAAATAACACGCACCCGTTTTCTTCGTCCGACGCCAGCGTCAGTTATCAACCTGCCTAACGTTTGATATTCATCACTGTCTGTGTAAGCGTATCGCTCGCACTGATTACCTGAGCATTCGCCTGAAAATTCCTTTGCGTACTGATCATTTTCACCAGTTGCTCGGTAATATCAACGTTGGAGCCCTCAAGTGACCCCGACTGGATTGTGCCCAGTGTCGCACTACCAGGTATACCGCTCAATGCTTCGCCCGAGGTAAAGGTTTCTACCCAACTGGTGTTACTCACCTGTTGCAATCCCTGTGGATTACGGAAGCTGGTGACGGTAACCTGGCCCATTTCACGCGCCTGGCCGTTGGTGTAATAGCCGAAAATTGTGCCATCCAGGTTAATACCGAAGTCATTTAGACGGCCTGAAGCATGGCCATCCTGCACAATTTCGTTGACTCCCGGTTCACCGTAAAACTGTGTTGAATCACCTAGATCAAGTGAGATTTCCATAGGCTCGGACCCTGCCAACACGATGAAAGGATCCATATTTAAAATACCATTGGTATCACCGTTAATGTCACTTAGACTGCCATCAGTATTAAAATTGAGCTCCTCGCCCGCCGGATCGGTGACCTCTATGTCGCCCACAAAAGCGTGCAATGTCCAGATGTTCTGATCTTCTTTGCGAAAGTGCAAATTAGCTAAATACGAAGCACCCAGGGAATCGTAGAATGTGGTAGAAGTAGAGAAATTATAAGAGTCTGGATCGGATACATCGAAAGGAACCGGCACAGTGTCCTTTGCGTTTAAATTCAGATTGATTCGTACATTGCTGGTTTGCTTTGCTGCTGTATCAATTGCATCAACCTTGAGATCCCCGGGGGTCGGTACTATCTCTCCATCAACTGCGGGATAGCCCGTAAGTTTCTGCCCGGCACCATTAACAATGTACCCTTCCCGGTCAAGCCCGAATGCACCCGCTCTGGAATACTGGATGGCACCATTGTCGTTTAGCCTGAAAAATCCCTCACCGGAACCCGCAATCGACAGATCCAGTTGACTCTCGGTATAGGTCACATCTCCCTTGGCAAACTGCTGGCTTATATCAGTGACACGCACACCCCGCCCAATGCTGTTACCAGTGCCGCCAATACCGGCGGTACCGTAGATGTCGCCAAAATCAATCTTCGAAACCTTGAATCCGGTGGTTGAAGAGTTAGCAATATTATTGGAAATAACTTCCAGTTCCGAGCTGGAGGCTTTTAACCCGGTTAACGCAATTTCAAAGGTCATTTTCTTAGTCCGCTTATTTCTAAAGTATTTTCTTGATGTCTGAAATCACAAGCTCGCGCCCGTCACTCGTCGAAAGTGTTGGCCGGGTATTAGCCGCCCCGAAGTTTACGCTCTCAATCTCGGTAGCAAGTGATGTTTCGGCAGTAACAGTGTCACCATCCGAGTCCAGATACTGCACATTGACAACGTAGCTGCCGGCCGATGCAGCCTGTCCATCCCTGGTGATGCCATCCCACTCCACTTCATGAATACCCTCACCAAGCGCTCCCATCTCAAGTGTATGAACTACTTCACCACTCGGATTCGAATAGCGGGCGGTTACATTTCTGGAATCCTCAGGCAAGCTAAACTGGCCTTTGACAGATCCGCCGTCTGCCAACACCGCCTGTCCACCATCGGTGATTACCGTCTTGCCCAGCAATTCTGCAGCCTGCATCGTCTGTGCTGCAGCTTGATCAGCGATGAATGTTTCCATTGATGTGTTCATTCCCTCTATGCCGGCAACAGTGCTAAATTGCGCCATTTGCGCGATAAACTCACCGTTTTCAAGTGGTTTGAACGGATCCTGATATTTAAGCTGGGTAAGCATAAGTTGCATAAACTCATCTTGCCCTAACTCTGACGGATCATTGATTCTCTCCGGCGCCGGCGGGGTGAAATTTTCAAATATAGTGGTATCAATCGCATCGGTCATTTTATTCTCCGAGCCTTATAATCTGGCGCATCAGTGATTTTGCAGAATCCATAATCTCTACATTGGTCTGATAGCTTCTGGAGGCGGAAATCATGTTTGCCATCTCTTCCATCGGATTGACATTAGACCGATAAACATAGCCTTTCTCATCCGAAAAAGGATGATCCGGTTTGTACATCATCTCATGCTCCCGTTTGCTTTCAATGACATCCATAACACGCACACCGGATCCGTTTTGTTGATCCGAGATCTCATAGAGCATTTCGCCAAAAACAGCACCTTTGGCCTTATAAGCATCGTCCGGGTTGCCAGCTACCGAATTTACATTGGCCATATTACTGGCAATAATATTTAGTCTCACAGACTGCGCGTTCATCGCACTGCCAGCGGTTGAAAAAATATCAAATAGAGACATCTCTATTCTCCTCTTATAGTTTTAAGCAATCCCTTGATTCGGGAATCGAGCAATTGCAAACTCGCTTGATAATTAATCGCATTTTTAGTGAATAAGCTCTGCTCAACATCGGTTTGTACTGTATTCCCGTCGAGTGAAGGCTGGGTAGGTACTCGATACTGCACCTCGAAGTCAGCGGACTCTCTACTTTGAATATGACCTGGATGAGTAGCAGCGAAGGTCATCGACCCCGCCTTACCTTGCGATACCATTCCGGAATTAGCACTTCCGATAGCGTTTCCTGCTGCCACGGATGTCAGTGCCTCGGCGAAATTAATATCGCGAGCCTTGTAGCCCGGGGTGTCGGCATTAGCAAGGTTGGTGGCAATAAGCCCGGCTTTCTGCTGACGCAGCCTCACCGCACTGGTATGTACACCCAAATAACTATCGAGACTGAATCCCATCTATTTACACATCCATGTCGATTGAACTTGACCAGTATTGTTACACCCGAAACGGGCACGGCATACGTGACCGGGTTAACACACTTTTCGGGACGGGATCACATTTCTTTAGAGGTATTTTCTGAACTTAATTTGGTATCTATTTGTAATTTATATTATTTGTCATATTTTTGACCAACGCCGTATTGGTGGCGTCTGATTTGTGTTTCTGGCGCAAAAATAGTGCGGCAACATTCTGTTTGGTCAAATTCTTCTTACTGTTTTGATCTTGATTGCTTGCTGGAAGCAACGCTTCTGACGCTCTGGTATTCGAGACACATTCACAGGTTTATGTCGCCGAATACTCTGCCGTTTGCTGACCCGGATGCCTGTCAGTACTTATTGCAATACGCTATTAAGCATCATTTGTGTGCTCTACCCTTCAAGTGATTGGTGATTGCAACAGCCCTGATTTCAAATCGTTCAATAGGATCGGTTGCCTGACAAAACCGGTGGTTTACTACCACCAATTTATACGCGGTACTTTCTTGTCTGTTAACAAGGCATTGCCATTGCAGTATCAGGGATATGAAATCGATAAAGCGAATTCCGGTATTGTGCTTTCAGGGTTTAGCCTTAATCTGTTTACTCATATTATTCCCCGAACCACTTAAAGCAACAGGCGATCTGCAATCGCATACGACTATTACTGAACTTGCGCGCACATTTATTCTGTCGCATATAGATGAAACTGAAGACGCTGAATCGGTAGTCGATATAACACCGCTCGATAAGAGGGTGAGACTAATTAAGTGCGACAGCAATCTTCAGGCATTCTGGCCATACGAACCACGTAGTTTTCAGAATTTATCGATAGGAATTAAATGCACAGGAAGTCAGCCATGGAAAATATATCTGCAGGCAAAAACAAGCGATATGCGCAAAGTTGCAGTATTGACCGTCAACGTCACCGCCGGACAAAAACTGGAAAACGACATGATCAGCATGAGAACTATCGATATTCTGAAACTATCCAGCGGCAGCCTCGCAGACTACTCACACTTGCTTGGCCGTACCTTTAAAAGAAACGTGAGGGCGGGAACTCCACTGGGGAATCAACTACTCACAATACCCATGATGGTCGAGAAAAACCGTTTCGTGCAGATAGAATCCGGTGAAGGCGCCATTGCGGTGCACGCCGAAGGGCAGGCACTTGACGATGGCTACCAGGGTGAAAGAATCCGGGTAAAAAACAGCCGTTCAGGAAAAATTGTTCAGGCAACTGTTATCGATCGAAATACCGTGAAGATCGGTCACTAACGATGATCAAAGCAATTTACTGTCGAACATCCTCATGCGAACGATAATTAAATACCTGTGTAGCTATTACCTTAAACTATCCATATAAAACCAGACATTCCTGTTAACTATGAACGCAACCCTGCAAAAGACAATTACCGAAATGATGGCCGATACGCACAAGCTGGAGGTATTGCTTTTACGCGAAAGAGATGTTTTGCTCGGCCCTCATACTGAAAATGCTGCTAATCTCGCAACAGAAAAAGAAAGGGTCATCGAACGCATACAGACCATGTTGACGGAACTCAACAACAAATTATCAGAGGAAGACAAGCTGAACCCTGCGGTTACCGGATTAACAGAACTGTTGATACAGTGTAAATCTATTAATTCCGAAAACAATGCACTGGTCAACCAACGCCTTAAAATTGTCAGACAATCGCTAGCCGTGGTGCGCACCGCCGTTGATAATAATTCTGTGGAACTATACAGCGATCAGGGAACACCGATGCGCTCTGCGGCGCAAAGAAATCTCACTAGCGTCTAAAGCGAAAGCAGATACACTGATTTGTGAGTGTTTGGATGCTTCATTATACAGACTAAAATCTCCATTCTAACAGACCGGTTCCGAGTCATTCGCACCGATACAACGCGTCAACCGCTTCGCCCGGCGGTTACCTCACTCCCACTCCCGGGTGCCAGATCAGAGAAGTTCCCTCTTCAGTAAAATCAAGTTTTTTTCCATTACGACGCTATCCGACAGTGCACGTACACAATATTGAAAGGAATCAATAGTGCCGCACACTCCCGTCCGAAACTTCATGACAAATGCTGTCGCAAGCGTAACTGCAGACACCTCCTTACTCGCGGTAGCCACTCAAATGCGGGACGACCGGCTTTCCTGTTTACTCGTAGCAGATAAAGGCATTCCCCTCGGGATTGTTACTGAAAGGGATCTAACCCGGCTCGCATCTTCGTTGCTGGCAGGTGAAAAAACCGGCACGCTCAGCGAGCTCATGACCCAAAACCTGATCACGTTAAACGCCGATCAGGATTGTGATGAGGCATTTAAGTTGATGCGCTCAAATAGTATTCGCAGACTGGTTGTGGTTGAGAAAGACGGCACCATCTGCGGGCTTATCACACAGACCGATTTGTTACGGGCACACACTTACAAAATCGAACAACAGAAAGAAGGACTTGAGCAAAGGGTAAGTGAACGCACCACGGAACTGGAAAAACTTAACGCCAGGCTTACACGACTCACCATCACCGATCCATTGCTCGGCGTTGGCAATCGTCGGGCGATGGATGAAGCACTTGCCGAGTTGTTTGAACGCACCAAACGGTATCAACGCCCCTACGCACTGGCGCTAATTGATGTCGACAAGTTTAAGCCCTACAACGATCATTATGGCCACCAGAAAGGCGACCAGGTATTACAACAAGTCGCAAGCGTAATCAAAAGCACCATTCGAATAACAGATTCGGTTTACCGTTACGGCGGAGAGGAATTTCTGGTCCTGTTCCCTGAGGTTGGGCTGCAAGGCGGTTTCATGGCAGCCCAGCATATTCGTGAGGCAATAGAAGCACAGGAGATTCCACACGAGAAATCCACACGCGGAGTGGTCACCAGCAGTTTCGGTGTATCGGAGGAGAATCTCACATCGCCAGATCAGAAAAATACTATTGCCAATGCCGACAAAGCGCTCTACACAGCCAAGGAGAATGGCCGCAATCGTGTAGAGAAATACGAGGAGTAATTACAGCAGTTCTACCACGACAATTCTCCTGAAACGCAATTTCTCTGACGCTTTTCTTTTTTTTACCTTAGCCGGTATCGTTTTCTCTTTGTAAAACCGCACCGCTGTTCATTCAATGCGATAGAACACACTACCCGCCTCCACTCCGCTACTTCTACGCCGCAAACGATTTCTCCAACCCGCTCAGCCACTGTTTTGGTCCGTTTTTGTTTTGGATTTTACCATTGCAACAACACCACAACCTGCCCGGTATAGCTGCGCTGCGCCAGCACGATATATGCCTTTTCAAAGTACGCTGTTCACAAACCCGAGGCACGGATATTGCCATCTGTCACAGAAACTGATTTTTGTTTTTAACGGATGGCACTAAGGACAGCGCAGGGATGAACAATACAATTAACGCAGACGTGTTGCTCTCGCGTTTGCAGGCAATGGCCGCCGACGCAGGTATCCAGAATACCCCAATTAATAATCGTCAGGACTTCGGACCGATAATCAAGGACGCATTAAATCTGGTCAACGACCGCCAGATGCACGCGGGAGAATTAGCCAACCGATTTCAACAGGGCGACCCTTCCGTTGACATCGCGAATGTCATGATAGAGATGCAAAAGGCACGGATTTCTTTTGAATCACTGGCGCAGGTGCGAAATCGATTCGTATCAGCCTATCAGGAAATTATGAGCATGCCTCTCTAGACTCCCGGAATTAAATATCTATGAGCGCAGAAACTGCACTGGCTAATACCAACGCACCCGCCGCAGACCCGGTCACCCTGCCCGCAATTGCCATGGCAATATTAAATCCGGCAAGGCTGATACCTTTAATGGTTATTGCAGCTACCTTTACGCTGGGTATGGGCTTGATCATGTGGGCGATGAAACCGGGTATGGTGCCACTACTGCCCCAGCTGAACCAACAAGACGCATCACAGGTGAACGAGTACCTTACCTCGCGCAATGAACCCTTCAACGTCGATCCGTCTACCGGGCTGATTTTGGTACCGGCAGATAGAGTCAAACAATTGCAGATGGAACTCACCGGTATAGGTCTACCACAAAGCCAGGGAATGGGGCTGGAGCTACTGCGCCAGGATCAATCACTTGGCACCAGTCAGTTTATAGAACTCGCAAGGTATCAGCATGCCCAGGAAACCGAACTTAGCAGAACAATAAGCGGCATGCGCAATGTGGCCTCCGCCAGAGTGCATTTAGCGCTGCCGAAAAGATCCGTTTTCGTGCGCGAGCAGGATGATGCCAGCGCCTCCGTCATGGTGAAGATGCACAGCGGCAGAAAACTGGAGCAGGGACAAGTGTCAGCTATTGTCAGTTTAGTCAGCGCCAGCATCCCCTACCTGGACAGCGCCAACGTCACGGTTATTGATCAGTGGGGTCGGCTGCTCTCGGGTGACGGCGAAAACTCAATGTCGGGAAACTCGGAAAAACAATTCGATTTCTCACGCAAACTCGAGAATCATTTTTCACAACGCATTGAAAAGTTACTTACGCCGCTAGTCGGACCGGGCAGAGTACAGGCAACCGTATCTGCCGACCTGGACTTTACATTCACCGAACAAACCCAGGAGTCATTCGAGGCAGATCCCGAAAAAATTCGCAGCGAACAACGGCAGGAACAGGATCGGACAACAGCGGGAGCTGAAGGGGTGCCGGGCGCACTGGCAAATCAACCGCCGGAAGACGGCGCAATTCAACCACCTGGTGAAGAGGGTAACGAAGCCGGACAGCCGGGTGCCAATGCCTCCAGTAAACTTACGCGCAACTACGAACTCGACAAAACCATCAGCCATGTTCGAGAGTCTCCCGGGAAAATAAGCAGACTGTCAGTAGCGGTCATCGTGGACAATATGGAAGTGATAAACGACGCAGGTGAAACTATCACCCAGCCACCAACGGAAGACGATCTTAATCAGTATACCACTCTGGTAAAAGAAGCCATCGGGTTCAACGAAGAACGTGGTGACTCGGTGGTTGTGTTCAATCAGCCTTTTCAACCACAGGCAGAAATTGAAGCACCTCCTTCAGCGCCCATCTGGGAGCAACCCTGGGTATGGAATGTAGCACGACAGGTGTTACTTGGAGTGGGTGTACTCTTTTTATTCTTCTCTATCGGGCGCCCGGCACTGAAAACACTTAAGCAACAGGCTTTGTACACCCAGACGAGCGGTGCCATCACCAATGGTAAGCCCGGCGAAAGCACCGAAGACAGCGAGGAACAGGTATCACTGTCCGGACAAGGCACGGCACAGGCAGCGCTGAGCGCACCCGATGGCAGCTATGGAGATATATTGCTGATCGCGCAGGCGATGGCACGCGATGATCCAAAGCGAGTAGCACGAGTAGTAAAGGAATGGGTCTCTAATACCGAGGACGAAAAATAACAATGGCCGAAGCGAACGAGCAACCCTCTATCGGGCCACAGGGAGCTGCAATCCTGCTGATGGCACTCGGCGAGTCAGATGCCTCAGAGGTAATGCGCCATATTGAACCGGAGGAGGTTCAGGCCATCGGCGAGGCGATCAGTCAAATGGCACCTGTCTCACAGTCTGATATCGGTCGCGCGCTGTTGAAGTTTGTTGAAGACGTCAAAGAGCAATCCTCACTGGGTGTAGGTACGGACGAGTACTTTCGCAAAATGATGGTTCAGTCTCTGGGGCGTGAAAAAGCGGGAAGCGTTATCGCGAAGATAGCCGGTGAGCAGGAGCAACCAGCCAATCTTGAGTCACTCAAATGGATGTCTGCCCGTACCGTCGCGGGTTTCATAGGCGATGAGCATCCGCAGGTCATCGCTGCGGTACTGAGCTGCCTGCGCCCTACACATGCGGCAGACATTCTGGCCCTGTTGCCTGAAGATTTACACGCAGACATTTTGATCAGGGTTACTGATCTCGACACAATTCATCCAGACGCACTGGTGGAACTCGATGAAATCATAAGCCGCCGTTTTGCGGAAAACCCCGGCAATGTGATAAAGAACATAGGCGGCATAAAAACCGGCGCCGAAATACTCAATGCGGTGCCCAAGACAGTCGGCGAGGACATACTCACCGCTCTCGATGAAAAACAGCCCGGGCTTCGAGAGAAGATAAAAGAAAAAATGTTTGTATTTGACAACCTGTTGTCCGCTGATGATCGTGGTATGCAGGGTCTGCTGCGAGACGTTCCAAATGATCAGCTTATACTTGCTCTAAAAAGCGCCGGTCAGGAATTAAAAGAAAAAATATTTAGCAATCTGTCGAAAAACGCAGCCAAAATGATGAGAGACGATCTCGAGGCGATGGGGCCTGTTAAACTCGCCGATGTGGAAGAAGCGCAGAAACATATTCTGGCACTGGCCAACCAGTTCGCTGAGGAAGGTAAGTTGATGCTCGGCGGTGGCGGTGACGATTTTGTCTAGAATTGTACCGGCACACCGACAGCAAGACTCCCGCGTTAAACCGTGGCAGCTTCCCGAGTTCGACGGGCAATCGAACAGCCACGATCTGTTAACCGCTTTTAAACCGGAACAACAAGACACGTCAGCAGCCTCGGTGGCCGCCAATAGTCCGACTATCGATGCCGAAAAAACAGTGGAGCAAAACAAGGGCTATCAGGAAGGCCTGCAACTGGCTGAAGAGCAGAATCAGGAACACCTGCAGAAACTAAAACTGCTTGTAAATAGTCTGGAGGAATCCATACCGAGAATCAACGAAGCGGTTGCGGCAGAACTAATTGGTCTGGCTATAGAAATTTCAAGGCAGATTCTAAAACACGAGCTGTCGCTTTCACCCGACAATCTGGTATCGCTGATCAATGAGGCCATAAAGCAATTGCCAAAAGGGGAGCAGGAAACTTTCATCACCCTTAATCCGGAAGACGCCGGTTTTGTTGAATCTGTTTTGCCCTTGTCTGACGAGAGCACGATTAAACTCACCACAGACTCCTCACTTGAGAGCGGCAACTTTGTACTTACTCGCGGCCACAGCATCATCAATAGCGGCATTGACTCAATGTTGCAAAGTGTTGCTTCACGCCTCGAAGCAAAGTAGTCAACCTCTGTCTCATACCCTCTCTCGCAGGTCTTGAACGAGCACCGAATGCAAGACAATGCCTATTTGACAAACGCGTTAAGCCAATGTCAGGAAAAGCTTCAGCCTCCGCAGATTGCTGTAGAGGGCAGGCTGTCCCGTGTAAGCGGACAAATGTTCGAAGCCACAGGTTGTGTGGCGCGCACCGGAGAACTTTGTCGGGTCGAGTCAAGAGAAGACACCTTTCTCGCCGAAGTTGTAAGTTTCGATCAGCGTAAAACCTCCTTGATGCCGTTCGACGATGTTCAACCCTACCCCGGCGCCAGTGTTGTTCCACTGGGTGTAAAACATAGCCCACCGGTAGGACCGGGTTTATTGGGACGAGTAGTCGATAGCTGCGGGCAGCCGATGGATACACTTGGGCAGTTACAAAACGTCAGCTTCCAGCCACTTGAAAAAACACAGCTAAACCCGTTGCAACGAAGGCCCGTTTCAGAACCACTTGATGTCGGAGTTAAATCTATAAACGCACTACTCACCCTGGGTAGGGGTCAACGCATGGGCCTGTTTGCAGCCAGCGGTCTCGGTAAAAGTGTGTTGCTCGGAATGATGACACGGCGTACCACTGCAGATGTTACAGTCGTTTGCCTGCTGGGCGAGCGTGGTCGTGAAGTAAGAGAGTACGTCGAGGAAATTCTCGGGCCGGCCGGACGACAACACTCCGTAGTGGTGGCCGTACCAGCTGATCACACACCGCTGCGCCGGGTTACTGCAATTGGCTATGCCACGGCTATTGCCGAGTATTTTCGCGATCGCGGACTGCACGTGTTACTACTGGTTGATTCTCTGACGCGCTATGCGCACGCTGCCAGAGAAATAGGTCTGGCGACTGGCGAACTTCCGGTATCCCGCGGGTATCCAGCGTCGGTTTTCAGCAGTTTGCCCGTATTACTCGAGCGAGGTGGATGCACACCTACCGGCTCGGTTACCGCCATCTACACCGTACTCAAGGAATCGGATGATGATGACGATCCCGTTGCCGAGTCGGTTAAATCAATACTTGACGGACATATTGTGCTCTCACGAGCACTTGCTGAATCAGGCCACTTCCCCGCAATAGATATACTAGCGTCCACGAGCCGCTTGCGTGACATCGTTACCTCCATGGAACACCAACAGGCATTGCGTCGATTTCTGCAACTGTATTCGCATTATCAACACAATCGGGATCTGTTGTCGGTAGGTATGTATCAGGCTGGTAGTGATGCCGAACTTGATACCGCGATCGCCCTGCTACCAGCGATGAATTCGTTTCTTAGACAAACCATGCAACAGGAGATCTCGTTCGAGGACTGCGTTAGCAAGTTACTGTCGATCACTCAACCGGGGCGCCAATAGTTCCCGGGCTACAACAACAGCTCGTAAACCCGACATGTCGACTCTTACCCGGTTACACAAGCGCGCCGAAATGGCAGAAAATCAATGCGCACTGCGTCTTGCAGACTGCAATCGCCGGCATACGACTATGCACAGCCAGATTGAACAGCTCGTCTTGTATCACAGTGAATTCACACTACCCGATGCCAATGCCGCCTTGATGCTCGATGCGATTCTGTTTTGCCAGCGGCTCGGCAGCAGCATCGACGAAATGAAAGAACGTCTAGTGCCGTTAAGCGAGGAATTAAAACAACATCAACTGTCCTGGCAGTCGGCAAGATCACGTCGACAAGCCCTTGAAAAACTGTGCGAAAGAGAACAGCAGCACCACGCACTCACACGCCGCAAACAACGTCGTCAACAAGATGATTCACTGGTTTCAACGTCAGCGTTTATTACACCACCGACTGAAGAATGACACGCAATATATTGTGTAACAAGATATTAATGTTTTTTTGCCCAAGCCGATAGCAACTTCATAGAGCATATTGAAATGCGAACTTAATCACGGAATGATGATGAAGGCTTCAGACGCAGTACAAACAACCGCAGACCGTGGCCATGTCGCAACGGACCAGACAGCAGCCTCATCCACATCGTCCGGATTTTCAGATGCTCTGATCAAACTGCTCTCACTGACCAGTCAGGCATCTGAATCGGGCAAGTTGGTTCCCGCAGTCGACACAGCCAATACAACCGTTAAACCGGAAGGCTTTTCTGCTGCACTCTCAGCCAACCCCGAAATAGATAAAAGCGGTGCACTCGCAGCAGAAATTACACCAGTCACCCTTGCTGAAGAGGTGAATGAAACCGGTTCACCAGTCGCGATTGCCAATCTGACAGACCCGGCTGTGCTGGATTCACTTGCACCGGATGCGAACCCGCGTATAGCAAGCAATGCAGATAATCTTAAAGTTGAATTGAGCAGACCCGCATCTCAAGCTGCGACTATCACCTCCGCCGCCGATGCAACAACTGCTGACGAACACTTGGCGTCAACACCCGTACCTGCAGTTGTGAATACACTGGCGCAGCCTGTAACAGGTCAACCTCTACCGAATCAAACAGCTCAGCCGGTCATGGTCGCAGCTATGCTAAATGGCAGCGCTGTGCGTGGTAAAACACCACCACCTTCGACACAGCCTTCTATCGAAGCAAACAGAAACGGTATTACAGAAGTTCCTGTCAGTGATACCAAAAACATTGAGTCCCCTACCCCAATACTGAAACCGGTAACACAGGCAAGAGCGGCGGGTGCAGTCATCCAGCCGGGTATCGCTGCCAGCAGTTTGGCATTCCGCAGAACCACACCGGCAGATACAACATCAAACCTGAAACAACAGATTTCCATCTCCGATAATTCACCGGAGTCTACTATCGGCACCAGGTCTGTCAGAGCTGAATCATTACTCGTTAATGAAACTGTCGAACCGGTACAGGTGGAGGTGGCGACTATCGAGAAAAACAGACTGATACGCGATGCGCAAATGATCAAGCTTTCACTGGACGACACTGGTGAGGCGCAACAGGCAGCAACAATTCGACGCAGCCAGTCGTTCGCACAAGCATTTTCACATACAGAATCGCCACTACAACCTTCTGTACTGGAGGCAGCAAAAGCCGCATTGCACAACCCCTCATCATCGGCAGAAATCAGAACGCCCGAATCTGCATCGCTGATCTCAAAATCAAATTCACCACAGCAATATCAAGCCACACAAAACATGTCACCAAACATGATGGCTGCAGCCGGTCGCAACGTCCAATGGATGCTTGATCAGGGTATATCGAGAGCAACCATGCAACTACATCCGGCAGAGCTCGGCTCTCTTAGAATCAATATAGAAGTTCAGGATGAACAACTTGCCATCCAGTTGACGGCAACACAGGCTGGCACACGGGAAGCACTCGAGCTATCTATACCCAGATTGCGGGAACAACTTTCGGAACAGGGTTTTCAGGGAGTGCAGATTGACCTCGGCCAACACAGTGGAGATGCCCGACAGGAAAGCAATTCCGACCAGTCAGACTCAACCGGTACAAAACCACATTCCACCGAGGTAGACAATCCCGTACAGGCGACTAATAACCCGCCTCAAACTCTAAATGTTTCCCAGGGGCTCGTCGACATGTTCGCGTGAGCAACGCAGTCATAAATCCATTCCCTGCATTTTTGTAAATAACACCACCAAAGTACGCCAACCTTTCCTGTTGCCTTTGATTTCCGGAACCTTGTGTATAAGCGCAGGGGAAAATCAATGGCAACCGGCCAACACAAATTTTCGTGATGGAATCGCAAGTTTGGAATAAATAGTGTTAAAGATTCTCTGAATAATGTGACGTGCATCCAGCAAAGGCATGCGATTGATCACAAACAGTCAATTTTGTTATATGGGAAGGGAATCGTGAATCCAAAAATAATGATTGCAGGTGGCGCATTACTACTTGTAGGCGTGTCCATAGGCGCAACGATGTTTTTAATGCCCGGTGCTTCTGAACCGGATCCCGAACTAGCCGCCGCAATGGCAGCAGAGGCGGCATTACCACCGGAAACCTACTACTACACATTTCAACCCGAGTTCATCGTAAATTTCAGTTCTGAATCGAGAACCAAATATTTGATGCTGGACGTAGCTGTGTCTTCTATTGACGAGGAGATGCCGGATATTCTGAAAAAACACGCTCCTGAGATTCGCAATGATCTACTGGTGCTACTCAGTGCCAGCGCCACAGATCAGCTTTACAAAGAGGAAGAAAAAATCGCACTGCGTCAGAAAGTGGTGGAGCGAATTTCCGAGATAGTAAAGAAGCACCACCCCAGTGGTGAAATCGCGGATGCGTTCTTTACTCGATTCGTTATGGAATAAAACGCATGATGAACGCCGATGAGCCAGCTGAATCCAGCGATCCGTCTGACGACGAAAACGCCGAAAAAGACGCCGATGAGACCAACTCAACCGAAGAAGCCGCTGCGGCAGCATCATCGGACAACGAGGAAGTCGAGAGTGGTGATAGCGCCAGTGACAATGACAATGAGAGCGAGAGTGATAACGACACCAATGACTCTGTAAACGAGCCGATAGACGACGGTCTTCCAAAAACCTATGACTTCTCACATCCGCAACACCGCTTAAACAAACCACTGTCCGGTTTATCGGTGGGTGCGAACAGATTATCCAGGGATGTGTCAGATCGCATTGAACAGGCAATACATATAGCCTGTACATCCAGCGTCCACTCGATCGAGCTAAAGAAGCACCAGGACATCTCAACTAACCTGGACAGCGGCACCTGTATTTTTGGATTTGACACGAATTCACCAGGAAAAGGCTATGCGATTATCGAGTCGGAACTGGTTTTTGCTTTGGTGCAAAACTTCTTTGGCGGCAAGGAAGACTACGAATTCGAGGCTAAAAACCGTACGCCATCAACCACTGAAACAAGACTGGCTGGCCGATTACGCGATTGCATTATGGCCTCACTTGGCACCGTATGGGGAGACATCCTGGGGTTCACTGTGCCGAACAAGAGTCCCATCGCCCACGATCAGTTTTCAGCAGCAGGTCTGGACTCGCCCGTCGTTGCAACACTGCAGTTTGAACTTAAACTCGGAAGTCGCGAAGCTTCGTTCAAATTGCTATTTCCCTATCAATCACTGGCGCAGCTTCATTCGGCAAACGTTGTCACAGGATCAACTTCCGAGAACAGCCAATGGCAAGCAGGTATTCAGCGCGAGCTGACTGGATGCGAACTGGATATCCACGGTGTTCTTGCAGAAACCGAGATAACCGTAAACCAGTTACTAAAAATGCAAAGCGGTGACTTTATTCCGCTGGGCAATGTACAAACCGCTACTTTTTTAACAGGCAGTACACCATTGTTTGAAGCGGTGATAGGTGCTTCAAACGGGCGCGTTTCGGCCAGTATTTCACACTGGCTGGGGCACAAAGATTCAACGGATGGGGCAGCAGCACATGAACACTTCAGAAAATAAACAACAAGAAACGGAAGAACCTCCCATAGACAGTCAAGCACCACACGCCGCTAATGATGGAGATGCAGGAAGTAACGCCAATCTCGATTTAATTCTGGAAATTCCAATCACGTTGTCAATGGAAATTGGCCGAACCAAAATGCGAATATCCGAGCTGTTGAAGTTGTCCAGTGGTTCAATCGTCGAGTTACAAAGAATGGTTGATGAACCACTTGATGTACTGGTTAACGGAAAACTGATTGCACAAGGTGAGGCAGTAGTTATCGATGGAAAATTCGGTATTCGACTGACCGATGTGATGAGCAAACAAGATCGAATCAGTAATCTGCAATCCGGGATCGCTGCGTGACAGCCAGCGTCATAATCAACCAGGTCAAGCGCGGGGTGTATCCGGGCCGTGCATCGCTGATCGAGTCAGATCAGAAGACCATGCTACCGTTATTGCCTGTGGCTTTCCGGCGGGGGGTCTCCCTTTGCGTCGCTTCAATGGGGACCGAATTTGCCTGCGCTCAAGAGACTATTGCGAGTCCCTACGCGCAGAACCCGGGCGTTATGTATTTTTTGAAATTATCGCTTACGCTTGCCGTTGTGCTCGGAATATTCATGTTATTCGCAGGAATCGTTCGGCGCATGAACGGAATAAATTCTATTTCCCGCGGGCCACTCAAGATCGTAGCGGGTTTGACACTCGGCAATCGCGAGCGACTGCTAATTGTCAAAGCCGGAAATACCAGCTTGCTGATCGGTGTTAGCAACTCCGGTATCGAAAAACTGCATCAGTTTGACGAGAGCCTCGAAACAGAAGCCATACACAACGAACAGCAACTCATGCCGTTCAAAGATCGATTACAGCACCTGCTAAACGGTTTGCAAAAATGACCGATGTTCCTGTCCGATCGCAACCAGGTACCAACTCCTGGAAGTTTCGTATTTGTCAGTGCACAGGCATTGCACTACTGATCGCGTTTAGTTCATCGTCTATAGCGCAATCCGGTATGGAGGCATTTACTATCTCCAACGCCGAAGGTGGCGGTCAAACCTGGAGTGTCAGCATTCAGGTATTGGCGTTGATGACAATCCTGACGCTGCTACCGTCATTTTTACTGATGATGACATCATTTGCACGAATCGCCATCGTGCTTGCTATTCTTCGCACTGCAGTCGGCACACAGCAAACCCCTTCAAACCAGATACTAATTGGACTAGCTCTTTTCTTGACTCTATTTGTTATGCAGCCGGTTTTCAGCGTTATATACCAAAAAGCCGCTGTTCCGTGGATGGCAGATGAAATGGAAATGGGTGAGGCGCTGCGATCGGCGTCCGAACCGTTAGCAGAATTTATGCTGCACCAGACCAGAGAATCGGACCTTGAATTGTTTCTGGACATCTCGGGTACCGGCAAACCGGTCGATCGGTCAGCGGTCCCGTTTCATGTATTGGTGCCGGCGTTTGTCACCAGCGAACTTAAGACCGCTTTTCAGATCGGGTTCCTTATTTTTATACCCTTCTTGATCATAGACCTTGTCGTCGCAAGTGTACTGATGTCTATGGGCATGATGATGCTTTCGCCACTGATCATTTCACTACCATTTAAACTGATGCTGTTTGTACTGGCCGATGGATGGAGTCTGGTGCTCGGCACGCTTGCAGGCAGTTTTTTTACTGCCTGATTCGGTTTTCGGGAACAGTCCATTGCTGGTATTCAGCGTCGGGTTTGAATTGAACTAAACCGCCACCCGGCTATGCCACGCTCGTATGCCCTTTAAATGCTACGCAAAGCGGTTTCTTTTTTTCGGCCACATTGAGAGGCCAATAGCAGTAGTTACAGGAGTTGAACAATGACGCCCGATACAGTGATCACGATTGGCCAGGAAGCACTGTTAATCACTGTCGCGATTGCCGCACCACTGCTCATGTCGGCCTTGCTGATCGGCTTGTTGGTGGGACTCTTTCAGGCAGCCACCCAGATCAACGAAATGACCCTCAGCTTTATACCGAAACTGCTGGTTCTGGTAACAGCGCTCTACATGACCGGTCCGTGGATCCTGTCAACGATGATCGACTATACCCGTCGCCTGGTCCAGGACGTCATTCCGTCAGTAATTGGCTAAAAATGTTTCAGGGAAACACACTCGACGCTGCTGCTTTTACTGCAGCTGTAGGCCAGTACTATTGGCCCCTGGTTAGAATCGGGGGTCTCGTAATGGTGGCTCCCGTATTTGGCGCCGCCTACGTACCCACACGCATTAAAGCTGCCTTGTGTGTTGTGCTTGCCGTCATTATAACTCCGGGAATCGCACCCACCCCGATCGTACAGCCGTTTTCCGCCGAAGCAATACTAATAACGGTCACTCAAATTCTAATCGGGACTTCTATTGGATACATGATACTGCTGGTATTCAATGCCATTGTGATAGGTGGAGAGGCCATCGCCACTACGATGGGGCTGGGTTATGCCTTGATAAATGATCCTTCAAACGGAGTTCAGGTGCCTATAGTCAGTCAATTTTACAGCGTTTTTGCTACTTTGCTATTCCTCTCCCTGGACGGTCATCACGCATTAATCGCTCTGCTGGATAACAGTTTCGTCTATCTGCCTGTGGGTGTATTTATCGACGCCGATATGCTGTGGATCATCGTTGAATGGTCGTCGGTACTTTTTGTCGGTGCTCTTTCTATTGCGCTTCCTGCACTGGCTGCGATGCTTAGCGTTAATTTGATTATGGGTGTAATGACTCGCGCCTCTCCGCAACTCAATATCTTTTCCATTGGCTTTCCGGTCACGATGACTATTGGCTTTTTCGTCATGCTAATCACCATACCGGTGGTTGCTTCTTCATTTGAGCATCTACTGAATAGCGGATACGACACAATCACTCAGTGGATGGGGCAGTAGTCAGTGGCCGAGAGCACAGATACCTCCTCACAGGAACGCAATGAGGCCCCCACCGAGAAACGTTTACGTGAATCGAGGGAGAAAGGTCAGACCGCCCGTTCACGAGAACTCAACACCACTGTCATGTTGCTCACAGCTTCGGCAGCAGTATTCCTGATGGGTGGAGGAATAGGCATTGAGATCCTCGAACTGGTAAAGCAGGAACTGCGCGTTGATCGAGCCAGTATTTTTGATACTACTGCTCTGACAAGCCGGCTAAGTCATACCGGAACTAACGCCATGAAAATAGTAGCGCCACTGTTCGCCTTGATGGTGTTCGCGTCTTTTGTGGGACCGCTGCTAATGGGTGGCTGGTCGTTTTCAATGAAAGCGATAAAACCACAGGCCTCGCGATTGAGCGTATTAAAAGGCCTGCAACGTATGTTCGGATTGCAGGGGCTCGTCGAATTACTGAAGTCGCTGGCGAAATTCAGTTTACTTGCCGGCGCCGGATGGCTACTTTTTCAAACCCTGCAAAGACAATATATCGAACTGGGACAACTGCCTCTGATGCCAAGCGTTGGTGCCGCAACTCATCTTATGGGAGTTGTGTTTGCGAGTATGTCGGCCACCTTGATCGTTGTTGCGCTAATAGATGTGCCTTATCAAAAATGGGATCACATTAAAAAACTGCGCATGTCGCATCAGGAAATCAAGGAAGAGTCAAAAGAGACCAATGGCAACCCTGAAGTAAAAGGCAGAATTCGACGGCTGCAGCAGGAAGCCGCCAATCGAAAAATGTTAATCGACGTAAAGACCAGCGATGTCATTATTGTCAATCCAACCCACTTTTCGGTTGCTCTGAGATACGACACCGAAGGCAGTGGCGCACCTGTAGTGGTGGCAAAAGGTGTGGATCATATGGCACTGCGAATTCGCGAGGTTGCCAAGGCTCACGATGTCCCGGTTTTCCAGGCCCCGCTGTTGGCTCGTGTCATCTATCACCAGGTAAAACTGCAGGCCGAAATTCCACAGGATTTGTATCTTGCCGTGGCCCAGGTACTGGCCTACGTGTTTACCTTGAAACAGTACAAGGCTGGCAATGCTGAAGAACCGGAAATTCCTTCTGAACTTTCCATTCCCGCAAAATTCAGGAATCGATAATGAACTGGCCGCCCAATACCCCGTTTATCGCGGATCAAAAAAACAGGCCGGGACTGGGTGTACCGATCCTGATTGTGATTGTGCTGGCAATGCTCGTATTGCCTGTGCCGGCAGTCGGCCTCGATCTGCTATTTACGTTCAACATCGCGTTGGCACTAATGGTTTTACTGGTATGTATCTATACTCCTAAACCACTGTCTTTTTCTTCATTTCCGGCAGTATTACTCATCGCCACAATGTTGCGATTGGCGCTAAATATCGCGTCAACCCGAGTGGTTTTGCAACACGGCCATACCGGTACCGCCTCCGCTGGCAGCGTTATCGAGAGCTTTGGCAACTTTGTGATTGGCGGCAACTACGCAGTCGGCCTTGTTGTTTTCGCCATTCTTGTGATTATCAACTTCGTCGTCGTGACCAAAGGTGCGGGACGTGTGTCCGAGGTCACTGCCCGATTTACGCTTGACGCGATGCCTGGCAAGCAGATGGCTATCGATGCTGATTTAAACGCCGGTGCTATCGACCAGGACGAAGCAAAGCGTCGCCGTGAGGAAATTGTTCACGAGGCAGATTTTTACGGGTCTATGGACGGCGCCAGCAAATTTGTACGCGGGGATGCTGTAGCAGGTCTGCTTATCCTGCTGATTAACATTTTCGGCGGTCTTGCTATCGGGGTGGGCCAATACGGACTCGGTTTTGGCGAAGCCATGCACAACTATTCGTTACTCACCATCGGCGATGGCCTTGCCGCCCAGGTGCCGTCGTTGCTTTTATCTATGGCAACCGCACTTATTGTCACACGCGCGTCAGGTGAGCAGGACATGGGTAGTCAGGTGTTGGAACAAATCACCTTCGACAAACGTGCGATGATCACTTCAGCAGCGATTATCGGAGGGCTTGGGCTCATCCCCGGTATGCCAAACTTTATGTTTTTGGCCATCGCACTGACACTCGGCTTTCTTGCCTGGTATGACGAACAACGCAGCAACAAACCGAAAGAAGACTCCACAGAGAGCACCGACACGGGCAACAAGGCAAAAGAGCTAAGCTGGGAAGATGTCACTTCCGGTGACCTACTCTCGCTTGAAGTGGGCTACCGCCTGATTCCCCTGGTCGACGCCGAAAGTGGTGGCAAACTGCTGGACCGTATTCGCGGCGTGCGCCGAAAGCTCACTGAAGATCTCGGTTTTCTAATTCATCCGGTACACATCCGTGACAACCTCGATCTGGATCCTGGCCAATACCGTATCAGCGTGCAAGGTGTGCTCGAAGGCGACGCTATCATCTATCCCGAGCGTGAAATGGCGATCAACCCGGGTGCCGTCAGCGGTGCTCTGCCGGGCCTCAAAGGAACTGACCCGGCATTCGGCATGGAAGCCATCTGGATTGAACCATCCCTGCGCGACCGCGCCCAGTCTCTGGGTTACACCGTAGTCGACGCCAGTACCGTTGTCGCCACGCACCTGAACAAAATTCTGCAGGACAATGCGTGCAATCTGATGGGCCACGATGAGGCCCAGCAATGGCTGGACAAAGTAGAACAAATCGCCCCGAAACTGGTCGCCGATCTGGTGCCTAAAACACTGCCCCTCGCCACCCTCGTCAAAGTACTCCAAAACCTGCTGGAAGATGGCATTCCGGTGCGTGACATGCGCAGTATTGCCGAGGCACTGGCAGAACGGGCTGCCGATATCGAAAACGCAGAGGAATTAACCGTGCACGTCAGGGTGGCACTGCGCAGACTCATCAGCCAGCAGATCGCAGGCAACAGTGATTCAATAAATGTCATCACGGTTGATGCGCAATTGGAACAAATCTGGCTTCAGTCGCTCTCAGCCGGCGAAAACGGTGGTGACACTGCAGGCCTGGGGATGGAACCGGGACTGGCAGAACGGTTTTACCAATCACTGTCGCAAAGCGCTCAGGCACAAACCGCTGCGGGTCATCCAGCCGTGTTGCTGGTGAATCCAAAAGTCAGACCGTGGCTGGCAAAACTCGTCAGGTACAACATACCAACGCTTAAGGTTATTTCCTATGCGGAAATTGCTGACAACCGAAATATAAAAGTCATTGCAAACATTGGAAACACGCAGCTTTCGCCTGCTGATGCGCAAGCAGCGTAACACTGACAAACTCTCCGAGTTATAACCAGGAAACAGTACATGAGTGTCAAACGTTTCATCGGTAAAGATGCACACTCTGCGATGCAACAGGTACGCAAGGAATTCGGCAGCGAAGCGATTATCATCGCTAACAGAGAGACCAATGCCGGGGTTGAAATAGTTGCCGCTGACAGCTTCGATCAGCTGCTCGATCCATCAGTAATTGAAGACAGCATTAACAGCGCTGAAAAGACAGACTCAACGATATTAATCAACGATGAGCTGACAGAAAATAACCCGCCTGCCCCACCCGGGAAAAAAGCCAAACCGGCCGCGAAAAAACCTGTCAAGTCACCACCGGTGGCTAGCAGTGCAGCGAATGATGAATCGGCCGTGGTACAGCAGGAAATCAACGAACTGCGCAATATGCTGGAGGGACTTGCCAGAGCCGGATCGATCTCAACCGGAAAAAACGGTGCTCATATAGGCCTGAGCGGGAAACTGCTCGCCGCGGGCTTTGGCGCGGAACTGGTGAGAAATATTATGGACACACTGGGATCGGTTAAAAAAGCCGATACCGCACTGCAAAAAACCACCGCACTGCTGGAAAAGCAACTGCCGCTGCGTTCCGTGGATTTTTTGACAGAAGGGGGCGTCGTATTTTTTCACGGGCCGGCCGGTGCCGGAAAAACAACCGTCCTGTGTAAGCTGGCTGCACAGTTTCTGGCGCAAGAATCTGCTTCCAAAATTGCGTTAATCGACGCCGATTCAAACACTATTGGCAACCACGGCCTGCTGCGTTCCGTGGGCGAATTGCTGGGAGTACCGGTGAACGCCGTGCATTCCGGGGACGAGCTTGCCAATGCGCTTCGCCAGTTGCGCCGAAAACACCTTATTCTGGTGGATACAGGCTCCCTCGACGCCGATACGCTGGCCACCCCGGAGAGTTTGCCGGGCATGTCGCTTAAAAGTAAAAAAACCGAACACTGTCTTGTAGTGCCAGCGAACCTTCAGACTAGCGTACTGGACCACCTGTTTGGCAGCCTGTCAGAATCACCCGTGCAAACGGCAATTCTGACCCGAATTGATGAAACTGTTCAGCCCGGAATGGCGCTCGATAGCCTGATGCGATCCAGCATGCAACTGTGTCACTGGTCAGATTCAGGCAAATTGCATTCACCACTACATCCGGCAAACGCCACTGAAATAATCGCCCGAACATTAAAAGCACAAAATGTCGCACCACGAACTATAATTAATAAAATGCCAACGGGTAACACCAGCAGGCCGATTTCCGAAGAATCCTTGTCATCGATTCCTTTTGGTTAGTCAATTCGGACAAACGATTGTTTTCACCAATACTAACAATAGAAAGCGACTGTGCCAGAAACACCATTCAACATTTACCTTGTCGGTGCCGGGGTACTGCTACTTGTAATATCGCTGTCGTGGCTGGCTAAAGCCATGTTTTCCCGGTTTAATCTGCTGCGCGAGTCGAACGAACAACTCGCCACATCAATGGCCGACATGTCAGAGCGATTGTTATCTCTGGAGCAAAACCTGAAACGGCGCCACCGTGAACTGGAAGGAATCCGTGCGGAGTTTGCACTACGCGACAGCCGCGCGAGCCTGCCCAACGTCGACTACAACGAAGCCATAAAACAGGCAAGCGGAGGTAGCGACGTAAATACCCTGCGTGAAAGGTTTGGTATTAGTGATGCGGAAGCTCAGTTGCTCACCGCGGTTTACGGACCGGAGAAACTCCAGCATCGCACGGAATCCGGCAAGGCCTGATTCTCAATCACTCACTACTAACCCTGTGCCTGAAGTTGAAATTATTTTCAGGCATATAAAAACTGATTTCTATAACCGTAATTAGTGCCCATCCACAAACAGGGGTGTCGCGAGGATCATCCAGGTGCGTGAGATTTTACCTACTATAGGTAAGCGTTTAGTCATTCTAAATAACTACATATAGTCGGTAAAAGATCGCGGACCCGAGTGGTCCGCAGTAGCGCTTGTTTCTGAACGGGCTCTAATTAGTACGCCTCCAGTCGTTTGTACAAACGTGCCAAATGATCGGCGCACGCCCTCGTTTTGGGCAACCGGTGTCGGTTTGGCATCATCACCAGATAGATCGGTACACGCGTCGGGTCCCTGAACTCATCCAGCACCGGTACGAGTTCGCCGCTGTCGCACAACGGACCGGCAATGGTGGTATTGAGCCGCGCAATTCCCACTCCCTGCAAGGCCATTGTTAATATCAGTGCACCGTTATTGGTGCGAAAAAAACCCTCAACCGGTTGCTCGCGAATTTTACGACCATGCCTGAACGGCCATCTATTCAGAATATGAGATACCGCATGAGTAACACAGCGATGCTGACTCAGTTGATCAGGGTGGTCAGGCGCTCCGTACGTTTTCAGATACCCAGGCGAGGCATACAACGCACGACCGTGTTCACCCACCGGTCGTGCAATCAGATTGTCATTATCAACAACGTTGGTGCGAACAGCCAGATCAATACCCTCTGTGGCAAGATC
>CAYPCS010000048.1:0-2448 GCA_964409275.1 uncultured Granulosicoccaceae bacterium | reverse complement strand
ACTTTGAAGTCACGCTCAAGCCGGTCAACAGCGCGCGAAATCTGCGAAACCGGAACGTCGCGCTCATTTGCCACCGCTGAAAAAGTCCCCAGCTCGGACACCCGTATCAATATGGATAAATCAGCGGTTGCCGGTTCACGAGTCTTGTTATCTAAAACTGCCATATAGTCTGGCTCCGGTATTCAGATTTACCCTGATGCAGATCAGTAATTCGATTCGTGTGCTGATACTACGATGACAAACGATCTACGGGTTCATTGTGCCATATTCATAATTTGGCTTTGCAGTAAATGCAAAACCATTTTGCCCGAACACCGGTTTCCGAACAGTGTCGCCGCCCCTACAGTTACATTGTCGCGATAGCTCGCAGAGAAAATATCCGCTGCAGGGCTTTCAAAGCAATTACCCGAATAATCCGGAGACTGTAATGCAAACACAAAGCAAAATGACTTACTCACAGGCATCGACCCACCTGGAAATCTACATGGCTCACGGCCGGCAACTACGCAGTCAGGCAGTGTGGGCATTCATGCAAAAGCTCGCCGCAATGCCTGCAAAACTGATGCGCAAGGCCCGACATTTCAGCAACCGCTGCGAGACAGTAAATCTGCCAAACAACGCCCGCGCATGAGCAATTCCGGTTAAACACTGCCAATCTATCCGGCAAAGCCGTGGTCCATAGCAGCCCCCGGCATTGCCGGAAACGCGCTTTTTCCGGCAGTGTACAAAGAACATTGATTTATTGTCATGACATAATTAAACTGCCTGTGCCACGTCGTCATGGTTTACGCTGGCCAAACAGCGGAAAAAACATCTGACTTTAAAGAGATTACCCGTATGCGTGCTCATTTCACCCGGCAAACCCGGTCGTCTATTTCCCGCTTTGCACACCGGCGCCAGACCTTGCAAGGATTGCATGTCCGCCTGGCGTCAGCATGCCTGTTGTTATTTTTTACCGGGATCGCTACGGCCAATCAATTTACCGGCGAGCAAAGCCTGCAGAGAAACTCACTGGACGGTTTACGTTCGTTCGGGTCAAACATCGAGTCTGGCAACAACACCGTTCTTGTGTCTTCACTAAGCGACGAAAACGGCATGTTTGCAGGCTCGGTAGCGGTCTTTAACAAAAACTCCGATGGACAATGGGAATGGTCGCAAACGCTCACCGCCAGTGACGGTCGTCCGTATCAGCAATTTGGTGAATCGATATCGATCTATAACGATTTGATAGCAGTCGGGGCAAGCGGCCTGCTGACCAACCAGGAAAACACGGTCTATGTGTTCAAACGCAACACCGACGGTGTATGGGAAGAACAGCAAATACTGACCCCGGACAATATTGCCGATGGTGATTTTTTTGGCCACGCCGTAGAAATAACCGACACTACTCTGGTGGTGGGCGCCAACGGCACCGATCTTAACGATGGCGCAGACGTCAACGCAGGCTCGGTCTATGTGTATGACATCAATGACGCTGGCGAGTGGGTACTGTCCGAACAACTATTTGCTGCAGACGCGACTGCAGGTGATCGCTTTGGCGAGAACGTCTCACTGGCAAACAGCACCACACTACTGGTTGGTTCACCGCGGCGAAATACCGGTGGCACCCCACAATCGGGAGCAGTGTATATTTTTACCAAAGGAGCAAATGGCTTGTGGACAGAAACCCAAACCATCGCGGCAGCACAACAGGAAACTGCCGAACGTTTTGGCAATGTAGTCGCTGTTGAGGGTGATACTGCACTGGTTGGCTCAGAGAGAAACTTCGATGACAACGACCTGTCATCAGCCTATGTTTTTCAAAGAGACGCCACAGGTACCTGGGTGCAGGAACAACAACTCACTCTTCCAGTCGGAAGCACCCCTGCAAAATTCGGTACTACGGTGTCCCTGAATAACAATATTGCAGTTATAGGAGCCCCGTTCGGTAATCGCGGCTCGGTACATGTATACCAACAGAACGAAGAGGGCGTCTGGACAGAACAGCAATCACTAACGCCTGGAGCGCAATCCGGCTCCAGAACGTTTGGGGTCCGAATATCGAACTACGGCGACGATTTATTCGTTGGCGATAGCGGTGCAAACGACGGAGAGGGTGTTGTCTTCGCTTACACCGATGAGTCTGTCACCACCGGGGGACCGGTTGAAATGACAGACGATGGTTGCTCTTACGCCAATGCCGACATTCAGGACGGCTGGGGCTGGAATGAAGCGCTCGGCCAGTCCTGCGCCCCGCTTGGCAGCACTCCGCGTGACAGCAGACCAGCCTGTGAATTCAGCACCAGTGACAGCGATGGAGACGGCTTCGGCTGGGAGAACAACCAAACCTGCATCGCCTCACCCGCTTCAATCCAGCCTGCTGACGCATGCGTGGACTACGGTACTTTCCCGTGGGGCTGGAATCCCGCAACACTTACTTCCTGTCGCCTCGACGCCAATGCCGGGTAA
>CAYPCS010000047.1:0-42804 GCA_964409275.1 uncultured Granulosicoccaceae bacterium | reverse complement strand
GCCATCCAGTGGTTCTGGGAAAACAGCGACTCGTCAGTATCGATACCTGTGGTCAGCAGCCAACTTTGGCAGGTGGCGATCACGGCCGGGAATTCTCGGGTGTTATCGTATTGGTCGGTCACGCGGATCTTGCTGTCGCGTCGCTCCAGCTTCACTACACCGGGGCGGGTCGCACCATCGTGAAGATCACTGAGGCTGCTGCCAGATGGCCAGTGCACGAGGTCGTCGGTGGAGTGAGACCAGAGGCCACGGGGCAATTGCTCGGAGCCGCCGACGATCAGATCCTGATCGTCATCGCACTCGGTTAGCACCACTCGCAGTATCTCCAGCATCGAGTTTCTGAAATCGGAATCCCAGCCACCTGTGCCAAAACCTACCTGGCCAAATATTTCACGGTGCTGAAAATCAAGCTTGCGAAACGAAGGGGCTGCTGCCAGAAAGTCGTAAAAGGTTCGATCGTCCCACTCGCGCACCAGTGGATTCCACAGGGATTTGATTCTGTCGGCATCTCGTTCGGCAATTGCCTGTTTCAGATCAATCAGGCAGGCTTCGGTTTCCAGTGCTTCCTGCCAGGCATTTGCGACCTGATGGTAAACGGCAGGCAAGTCGTCGAGTGATTTGGCATAGACAGACTCACCGGCGAGGTTGATCACTGTGCTACCGGCCGCTTCGGTCAGAGGATTGGGGAACGGGCGTTTGGGCAACTCCAGCAGGTCGGTATAGTGATTAAACGTGGAGGCCGATTTCGGAAAACGCATACCTCCAAGTTCAGCCACGACACCACTGGCATTTTCGAAATGCTCAGACCGCAGGCGCCCGCCCATTCTGCCGGTTTCATAGATCACCGGTTTGACGCCGAGTTTCATCAGCTCGTACGCCGCGACCATGCCTGACACCCCGGCACCAATGACAGCCACCTCGATGCCGCGGGTATGCGCGGGTAACCGGCCAAGGCCCTGTGGATGCTTTATCCAGTCGTCATAGGCGAAAGGATAGTCCGGGCCGAATACGGTGACGGAGGGGTGCGGCATTGGTGGCGGCTCTTGTTGGTTTTACGGGGCTGCGATGCCCGATGAGCTAGTATAGTTCTGGTCGACGATCGCGATGATAAGGCAGGTCTGCTCTGGTTTGGCTGATTAGTTCGCGCGACAGGCTGGCCGTTAGCAGTGTCGGGGTTTGTGCGGCTCTCGCCAGATCGGTGCCATCGGGACCAACTACGCAACTGCGACCCTCATAGTGTAAATCACCTTCGGTGCCGCAATAGTTTGCATAGGCGATATATAGCTGATTCTCGTAGGCGCGAACTGGCACCACGCGTTCGGCCACCTCGCGCCAGGGTTGCATTAGCCCGGTCGGGGTTAAAATAAGCTCGGCACCTTCAAGTGCCAGGCGCCGGGTACATTCCGGAAACTCAATGTCATAGCATATCAGCAGGCCGATTTTCCAGCCGTCAAGATCTACGAGCGGAGAAAGGTCCTCACCGGCGCTGAACAATGTACGGTCGAGTTCTCCCCACAAATGTGTTTTCCGATACTGGCCGAGTGCTACTCCAGACTTGTCAACCAGGCGTACAGAGTTGTAAAACCGGTTGTCTGCGCGTTCTGCAAAACCATAGCAAATAGCGATTTGATGTTTTACGCAGATGCTTGCTATTTCCCCGGCGATCCCGCTTCTGGCATCGAGCGCTACCTGTTGCATTGTTTCCCGGGGAATGTTGTATCCGGTGACACTGGCCTCTGGTACGACCAACAGTGCGCATCCCTGGCTGGCAGCATCCAGTGCGGCCCGGGTTAGTCGCGAAACAGCAGCTGGCAGATCATTGGGAACTGGCTCATGCTGTAGAATAGCGATTGAAATCTGATCGTTCATTGCTTTAGAGTGATTGGCGCCGGGGTCGTTGTTATTGTAGCGTGGTATCGACAGGAACGGTTGCTGTCTGATGCATCCACGCGTCCTTCTGAGTCGTTTGTGAGATTAACGCGTAAAATGGCGGTACCGGAAAATACCGGAAACAGGGTTTATCATTGAAACGACATGCCAAACTATCGACTAGTTGCTGCGCGCTTGCTATTGCAGCCTTGCTGACCAGATCGGCAGCGGCCTCCGATTGGGAATGTGGTGAACGCAGCAATTTGCCAATAGAGGGCAAGAACTATTGTGCTGCAGGTGATTTTAGACAATCCCAAACCAATCTGGCAAAGGTCTTTGCTGTGCTCCTTAAAAAACAACAGTCAAAGTATGGTGATTCAAATGCGCTGAGTGAATCCCGGCTCGCCTTTCAATCCTATCGTGATAATCAGTGCCTGGCCGAAAACAAACGCATTGCCGACAAACCATTTCACCCGATGATTGTGGCCCAGTGTCAAACCCGTTTGACCAATTTACGTATCGTCGAGCTCAATAGAATGCTAAAGCGGTATCAATGACCGGTTCATCTCACACGGGAAGCTGCGTGCTGTTGCCCGTTTAGAGTATGTTACCAATTCGTTCCCAGCGTATACCCTCAGATCCTCTGGAAAACCAGATTTGTCGCGCAACACCGACGACGTCTGCAAGTGGCACCTGCCCGAATTGCCGGGAGTCTGTACTATCGTCAATATTATCACCCAGAAAATAGACACTTCCTGCTTTCACGGTCTCCTCCGGTACATTGATGCTTGTTGACGATTGATACGTAAATGATTCTGAAGGTGAGCCACTGGAAGGCGCTGACTGCACTTTAATTAGTCCGGATTCAGTAGAAACTCTATCGCCAGGCAACCCGGCAATACGTTTTATGTAGTACCGATTGCGATTGTTCGGGTAAACGAATATAGCAATATCACCGCGGCTGACAGATACCTTGCAGCCAGGGCAGTTATAGCGTTTATCGGCAAACAGGAAGTCCCCCGAAAGGAGTGTTGGTGCCATACTGTTTGACGGGATAACAAATGCGTGCACCAGGTGTTTTCGTACCATGTGCATAAGGCCAGGCAGTAACAGAAACCCGAAAGTGATCAGTATCAGCGCATAGATACCGCTTATCTGGTAAGGCTTGAGCTGGTAGTGTCGAAGCTGCCGCGCACGCCAGAAACTATGCACGATGCCGTATCCCCAGAGCATTATGGCCAGCAGCAAACTGACTGCGAGCACTGGTACCATCCATGATGCAGGTAACGCCAGTGCTGCCAGTGCCATGCCGGGTACAGTAAGCAATACAAATATCAGATATATCCAGATGGCACTGTTCGCGTCGCCGTTATACCAGTGCCCGAACCCGGGTAATACTGCTGAAAGTATGGCTGCAACCCAGGGGCGGCGAGCGTGGTCTGTATTCTCGAGACGGGTATCAGTAGTTACTGACATACGTTTGTTCCTGTTTTAAAAATTGATTGCCGTAAAAGCCGGTAAGGCAAAATTGCGTAACGGGGATCATGCAGCTGATGTTGCAGTCCACACACCAAACACAAGCGATATCAACTGCAAAAAACCGTAGAGTAAGCCGCTCACACTGCCTACGCTAAACACAAGGCGCTTTACCCACATCAATGATTTGGAACCTCCGGATGTCGCGGACCTCGATGGTAAATCACTGCTGCCAGCGTCAGCCGACTGCAGCAACAGCGCAAGTCGCTGACGGGCCCGGTGTAGCCTGGTTCGATAGGCTGCCGGACTGCATTCAAGTATCTCTGCAGCCTCTGCACCCTGCAGCTCCTGAATATAGGCAAGAGCGATAAGTGAGCGGTCATCAGCACTGAGTGAATTCAACGCATGATTAAGCTGTATCAATTGTCACCGCCGCGTAGTCGTCGCCGGTCACATAACGTTGTTGCCGATGAATTTCATCGAGGGCCAGACGACGGGCTATGGTGATCAGCCAGGTAACAGCTTTTGCTATTGCACAGCGTAGAAGCCTTTATGGAGCGGGTTACAGAACGCACGGAAATCCTGAGGGCTAAATCTCTGCTAGCGATTGCCCATAATCATCCTGGTAGCCGTGGCGCAGGTTATCGAATAAATAGTGGCGTTACGTAGAATAGCCAGCCGGAAACTACCGCTTGATCTTCCGAATCCCTGTATGCCATTCCTGTGAGCTGCTTGTCAGCTCACCCGGGCTGTCAATCTTTGTATTGTTTGCATGGTGTTCCAGCACAGCACTTGCAATCTCCCGGGAGGGATGAAACAAGGTTAGCTCGCCATCCCTTTCATCAAGCCATACCGGCAGGTCACCCTCGCTAAACATCTCAATGATCGAAGGTAACAACTCACTGGACTGAGCCAGGTCAGAATCGATCACCATGAGTCGAATGTATTTTTTTGTTAATACATTCTCGGGAGATTCCGGTTGATCCAGAACACACATGACGCCGCATTGGTCGGGCCTGGCTTCCTCGGGCATTGAGGGGATATGTTTCCATAGACATTGCCAGCTACGACAAACCGGGTATCGCGTTTCGTATATACCGCAACCTGTTGATGTGCAATGTTCACAGGTAACTCCGGGCTTTTTCGTGAGCTCGGGAGTATCGATAGCGGTAAATGTGCAACAAGCAGTGCAGTCGCCACACGTTCGACCAGCTACCACAGGACCGAAAATCTCCTGTCGGGTTTGAAACTGGATTTCAACAGGGTCCATAGATCAGGTGCTGCGTTTCGATCAATAAGAGACGCACTCGTAGTGATCATTTATTGGCGTCGTGGGGGCAGGCGGCAGAGATTTTGCCGCCCGGACTACTAATCTATATCAATTTTTATAAAGATAGAAGAATTGATCTTCAAATTGTTGTCCTTGAGTTTGCGAATATCGTCCAGCTTCAGGAATGCTTTTGATCCACAGCGGATGGCACTTTTAGTGGCAAGCTGAGGGGCAACCTTCTTGAGATAGGTCCACTCAACTTCGGTGTAGGAACCACCGCCTTGATTAGTCTGACTCTTGAGGTTCTGGTTGGTTACTTTTTTGCCACTGAGTGCTTTAAAAGAGTAATTTTGCTTGCCAACTTTGCAAGAGATGTCTTTTGCGGATGCAGGTACTGAGTGGCCGGCAGCCATCATAGTGCCCAGTATCAATGCCAGTGGCTGGTATTTCTTCATTACATAAATTCCATTATGGGGTGCATTTGAGGTGGTGTAACTCGACCAATGTGGTTGGTAGTGCCCGACTTTGTGGTGAGTTTGATAAACAGATTAGCAAATTTGCGCTCATTTGCTATCGCATGAATCAGTGATGTTCGGGCGAATGAGGCATGGCAGCGTCTGGTTTGAATTGCAGCTTGTTTTGTGTGTCGACAGCCAGGCTGTATCCGTTGGAGATAGTGCTTGTTTTGGCAACGTGAGCACTACTTTACACTTGACTTGACCGAAACATAACCTCCTGTAGTTCATGGTCATTTCTCTCCAGCGCCGCTGTTTCGTGAGCTGTAGCACATTGACTGTATTACGTAATACTCTGCATAATCGAGGGTAGTGTTGCACACAGTTAGCGAAGCTTCTGAATCGTGCCTGCTTCCGCTCGGGTGCGACATTTCCCTCGATTGGTTGGTGCTGGCTTGTAAGACGGGGTAAGAATCGGCCAGAGTCAAATCGGCCAGAATCAAAATCAGAAACACCAGGAGGAATCACATGATCAACGTCAATCGTCGCAAGGCACTGGGCTTTCTGGCAGGGACCACCGCCGCGTTCGCATTTGGCCGACCGGCTCTAGCCAGTAACAAAAAGATCAAAGTTGGTGCCCTTCGTTTTACCTCACACTCGGCAAGCTTTATTGCTTTCGAGCGAGGTTATTTTGCTGAAGCCGGGCTGGACGTCGAGTTTGTGTTTTTCCAGGCCGCACAGCCAATGGCGGTAGCAATTGCCTCTGGCGATATTGATTATGCCGTTACTGCAATTTCGGGTGGCTTGATCTCGCTGGCGCAGAAGGGGGCGATAAAGGTCATCGGTGGTGCGCTTGCTGAAGAATCCGGCATTGACGGGCAACAGATACTCGTATCCGATGCGGCCTACCAGGCGGGCATTACGGCGCCTTCGAAGCTGGACGGGAAGAGTTTCGGTATCACTCAAAGTGGATCGTCTTTTCACTATATGGGGTCGCAGATTGCGCAAAAAGAAGGGATCAAGCTATCGTTTAAGCCGCTGCAGAAAGTGGGGGCGGTAATCGGTGCGCTGAAATCGGGACAGATTGATTCATGGAGTATCGTGCCGCATATCGCGAAGCCGCTGGCAAAATCCGGAGCAGTTCATATTATCGGCTCGGTGAAGGACTACGTACCGGACTATCAGATAACTACCGTATTCACCTCTGCAAAAAATGCTGCCGATGATCGGGATACAACAGAGAAGTTTTTATCAGCATTCTCCAAAGGGGTAGAAGACTACTCAAGCGCGATGATCGATAAAAAGGACGGCGCCGAGGGGGTGGATAACATGGTGGATCTAATACACAAGTATGTATACACAGACCGGCCACGAGAAAAAGCAGCTCCCTCGATTATTAACGGTACCATGCGGCTTAGCGCGAATTCAGCATTGAACCTGTCATCGGTACAACATCAGCTGGACTGGTTTAAGTCTGAAGACCTGGTTGATAGCTCGATAACCATTGATGACCTGGTCGATCAATCCTATGTCGACATCATTGGTGGCTAGGGTAAAGCTTAACATCAATACACCTGGTTACACGTCGTAGCCGGGCGCCTGGACACATAGCTTGGATATCAGGCTGGAGTCAATTAGCCATCAGTACGGTGATTTCGATGTGTTGCGGGATATCACACTGAACATCGCCGACGGGCAAATTGTCTGTATTGTGGGTCCGTCCGGTTGTGGCAAATCCACGTTGTTGCGGTTTATCGGCGGCCTTGAACGCCCGACCAGCGGACAAGTGTTGCAAGTTGGTGATCCGCCGGCAGGTTGTCTGAACCCGCTGACGTATATCTTTCAGGATTTCGCCCTGTTGCCATGGCGTTCGGTGGCGGGCAACGTGTCTCTTGTGCTCGAAGATCACCACATCAGCAGCAGCGAAAAAAAGGCTATCATCGCTGATGTACTTGATCGCACCAAACTTACTGACTTCGCCGCAGCGCTGCCAAAGCAATTGTCCGGCGGTATGAAGCAGCGGGTAGCAATTGCCCGTGCGCTGGCGGTGAGCCCGGCGGTGATGTTGATGGACGAGCCGCTCTCGGCGCTCGATAGCCAGACCAGAGAGTTGTTGATGGATGACTTAACCGGTCTTTGGTCACGCCGGCCATTTACCGCTGTGTACGTTACGCACAATTTGGCCGAAGCGGTACGACTCGGGCATTCGATTGTAGTCTTGTCCCGGCGGCCCGGTACCATTCGCGAGATAATTCGTCTCGACAAACCGCTGTCGGAGAGACACTTCGGTGATCCTGATCTGGATAAACAGCAGAAATACCTATGGCAGCTAATGCGGGATGAAGCGCGTGCGGCTGATGCAGAATTACTATATGGCTAACTCGGCAACCGATCTGGAAGCAGAATCCCGCCAGGCGGTTGGCAAAGCAGTTAGCTACCGCGGTGGTGGCTTTGCCCCGCAGCCACGACGATGGATCGGGTTGATAGTCTTTGTAAGTCTGATCGGCCTGGCGGAATGGGGAACGCGCGCGGGCTGGATTTCGGCTTTGACCCTGCCAAGGCCCACGGATGTACTCGAAACTTTCCAGCAACTATATACGTCCGGTTTGTTGTTTAAACATTTGTTTCCATCGCTAACACGGTTGGCTGTAGGGGCTCTTTTTGGTGTAACCCTCGGCATAATGACAGGTGTGTTGATCGGTCTTTTTTCTTATGTGAGAGCGGGGCTTGTACCGCTGGTGGCAGCGATTTTTCCGATTCCGAAGATTGCACTGTTGCCGCTCTTTGTAATCTGGTTTGGCATTGATGAAGGTTCAAAATACGCGTTGATCGCGTTCGGCACATTTACGCCGACGGTGGTGGCAACCTATGGCGCAGTCGACAATGTAGATAGAACACTGATTCGTATGGGACAAAGTTTTGGGTTGAGCTGGTTTTCAATTGTTCGAAAAATCGTTTTTCCAGGTGCTTTGCCGGGGATACTGTCCGGGCTGCGTATTAGCCTTGCCATCGCTATCATACTGCTGGTGGCCGCCGAGATGCTCGGTGCCGAGTACGGCATAGGCGCCTACATTCTGGAGGCGGGTTCCCTGTACGATCTCGAGAGATTGTTTGTCGGTGTGGTTATTCTGTCCGTGTTGGGGGTTGCAGTGAGTGCGATCATTGGTGTAATTGAACGCAAATTGCTTGAGTGGCGCACCTGAGTTCTGTGAGTTCTCTGAGTTAATGCATCTCAACCCTCTTCTGAAACTGCCTCAACTGAACGGCTAACGGGTGCATTAACTTTCGGTTTTATTGTGTTTTTGGTAAGCGCATTCTGTTCTTCAAATCGTCGCTCCAGTTGATTAAACAGTACAGGATCAGTGATTCGATTGTTACAGACTATCGTAGCGATTTTGTCTTTGTTATTTTTTCTATCGTTTTGCTGCAGGATTTCCACACGGATTCTTTCGATTAATTTTGAGGGCGTGGCACAGAACGATTCATAATCGACTATCCAGAAATGCTTCGATCCAATTTTCCTCTGTTGCTCTTCGGCCAATGCGTCGAGATATATCACCTGATCAACGATCTGCGACACCGGATCGGATTTATCAGGGTCGCTATTAGTGTCTATTACCCCGTAACTTTGATTAATGTCTCCGTTAATTTCCCGCCGTGCCTTAATCAGAGATTGTGCGAGATAGCGTTTGTCGCGTCGTAAACAAATAAAGTAGGCATTGTCGAGTTGAGTGGCAATAACATCGGCAAAAGCATTGGCATTGTTGTTTTTAGTCAGTGTTGGCAAGCCGGACTGGATGGAAAAACTGTTGAAAAAAGACGACATCTTTTGAGCTCCATCCGGCAGCAAGCGCGTGCGGAATGATGATTCATCAGGTTCCACCCATTGATTCCACAAATGGTTCGCCTCGCAGGGGGACTGCATGCCCGCAGTTTTTCCGTAATAGTTATCGACCCTCTGTCGAAGTTTGTTGGTCTTTGAATGTGTGAACAGGCGGGAGGCCAGCAGTGATGAACGAGAAAATAACGCGGTGAAGTTTCTCGGATATGCTAATGGCAGGGTATTGGCCAATACCTGATACACCAGTGTGGTGCCGCTACGCGCTGGACCACACACGAATATATGTGGCCCGCAAGGCTGCGTTGTGCTCCGTGTTTTTTGCTGTCTCTCAAAAAAGCTGCACAGCCAGTCTAGCGGACTCAGCAAGACACCGAGTATAGTAAGCAGGAGCGTGAACCGTGCGGCGGGTTCTTTTGAGAGCAACATTCGGCGGATGAGTCCAACCGGATCATTGACATGTTGAGGTACAAATCTCGCCAGTTTAGTTCTTGTTCCAGCCCATATCCCCATAGGAAGTGCCGCTCTGCCTGTTACGGAAAAATTACATCACAACGGTCAGGTGCTGTGGAGTCCAGGAAGATTGCCGGCATTATTTGTCGACAATCCAGTCATCGAATCGATGTATAAGTTATTACGAAGCAACACTAATATTACCTTTCATCACGGCTCCATAATGACCTGTTATCAGGCGCTCGAACGCAAAAACACCATTTTTGTGAACTACCACACTATTTCCGTTTTTGCCCGGGGAATAACCCGGATCAGCAGCGCTCTTCGTGTTGAAGAATAAATCAAACCGAATCGTTCGGGTGGTAGTGTAAAGCTCTTTGAGTTAGCGCATCAACTGTGGGCGATAGGATATTCTCGATCTTTCCGCCGGGTTGATATGCCTGTTTAGATAGCGGTTGAAGCTGCCGAAGACGAAAATAATAAGTAGTGTGAATACAATAAAGTAGACAGCTGCAACGGGGTAGGGGATAAACGGATTGAATGTCTTCTCGGCGAAGTAACTTGCGTAGTACAAAGCATCGCCTTTTTGTCTCCATGCAGGAAACCCGGAGAAAAATACCAGCGCGGTGGCATGAAACAGAAAGATTGCTTCGTTGGTATAGGAGGGCCACGCCAAACGCAATAGTGTGGGCCAGATAATCTTGCGAAATTTGGCATAGCCGCTAAAGCCATAGGCATCCGCCGCTTCAAGATCTCCTCTTGGAACCGCGCGAAGCGCACCGTAGAAAATTTCGGCGCTATAGGCGGATGTATTCAAAAACAACACAATCAGTGCACCGAGCCAGGCTTTGGTAAACCAGCCAGTCTCCATTGTGAGTGTGACAAAGCCCATCGGAACCTCTATGCCGGTGCGAGGTAATATAGAAAAGAGTTCATAAGCAAAGAAGAATTGAATAAAAAGGGGTGAGCCGCGAAAAATAAACACGAAAATATCAGCCGGTTTTTTCAATAGCAGGTTTTCACTGCTTCGGGCGACTGCCAGTGCAGTGGCAAAGAAGAACCCGAAGATTACCGCAAGCACTGCAAAATAAAGGTTCCAAATAATACCGCTGCCAATGAGTACTGCCTGCTCGCAGAGACTAATATCGGATTTTGGTAACAGCCGCTGGCCGATACCGATGGATCGAAGTGCATAGCTACTGATAGTCTCGATGCAACTCATCGTCCGACCACAATTGTTGAACCGGCAGAATCGCTTTCTTTACCGGTCGTGGCCGGAGTGCCGTTGTGGTTGTACTTGCGCGTTAGTCGCTCGAAAACAAGGCCGCTTATCCACGTCAGCAACAGGTAGAAAACAAGAAGCGCCAGAAAGTACCAGAGACGCCAGTCCGGGTGGGGGTAGGCAAAATACCCGGTCTTTGATCCTCCCAGTTCACGCGCCCAGTAAACGATGTCTTCTATACCGAGCAGGAATAGCAAAGGTGTCGCTTTAATCAGGATCATCCATAAATTAGACAATCCGGGTAGTGCGTAGGTCCACATCTGGGGTATGTGAACGCGGCGCATGGTTTGCCTGTCACTCATACCAAAAGCGCGGGCGGTTTCCAGTTGGCTTTCCGGCACCGCGTTTAATGCACCGTAGATGGTATTTGCCGCAAAAGCTCCGAACACAATTGCGAACGCGGTAACCGCCAGTGCAAAACTCCAGGCATTGTGTACCCATGCATCTGAATTACCCAGTGGCATCTTTGCCGCTTCGCAAACCACAAAATCAGTGCCTCGGTAAACCGGTTCGGTCACCTCCGGGCACTTAATTCGGTGTCGTATATATTCGGTGAGCTGATCAAGCGCAATTGGTACGAATAAAAAGAAGATAACATCAGGCACACCACGCACCATGCTGGTGTAGAGCGTACCAATCCAGCGCAGCGGGGCGAAGCCTGACTTGCGAGCCATCGCTCCGGCAAAGCCCATTATCAATACAACGGGTGCGGTGATGGCAAGCAGTGCAAAAACCGTCAGAAAGCTAAAGTAGAAAAAATGGTGCTTTGGTGTGGTCAAATAGCAACTGAGCCAGCGCCAGCCTTCAAGCACGGACGGATCAGCGCAATATTCCATGCTTGCCTTTCATGAGTGTAGTGGTGCCAGGTTAACCGACTGGCGATACAGGGGATCGGGGGAGAGACTGATGGTGGCTGTGTTCAAGGCGTGGGAGCCTGCAGGAAAAACAGCTGCACAGGCAAGTGCAGCTGTTGTCGTGTTTCCTAGTAAGCAGCCTTGCGCCCGTCAAACCATTTGGCGATAAGCTCGTTGAGAGAGCCGTCTTCTTTCATTTGAGTGATTGCTGCGTCGAACTTGTCACGCAGATCAGCATCACTTTCACGTATGCCGAGTCCGACACCACCACCGAGGCTGACGGTAGGGGTCAGAAAAATGAGCTCACCATTACTTTCCTTCACATACTGGTTTAAAAAAGCCTCATCCGCAAATACTGCGTCTGCCTCACCCGACTTAACCGCTGCAATAGTCTCGTCCGGGGTAGCAAACTCGACCAGAGTTGCATCTGATTCTGCAATGTAGCCAGCCTGTATGGTCGATGTTTGTGCCGCCACAATTCCGTTGATGGCGTCGTCACCGGTGCCTTTCAGAGCCATGTAAAAACTTGGATCGGGAGGATAGTAATCCTGGGTGAAGTCAATAATTTCATCACGCTCTTCAGTGATGCTCATGCCGGCGATGATGACGTCGTAGTTGCCTGAAACGAGGTTCGGAATAATCGAATCCCAATCGTTTTTGACCCACGTGCATTCTAGTTTGGCGATTTCGCAAAGGCGATCACCGACGCCGCGTTCGAAACCGTCGATTTCGCCGGCATCGTTAACGAAATTAAACGGCGCATAGGCGCCCTCTGTGCCCAGCCGGATTGTTTCAGCTGAAACTGCACCGCCGAACAGAGCCGCCGCCGAGGCTATTATTGCTGTGGTTTTCAAGATTTTCATACGGAGTATCCTTAAAAAAAATTAGGTGTGCTGCTACAGTGCTGATCAGGATCGTGCCCGGGTGCATAGAACCGTTGCCAGACGAACGCCCTGGTAGTGGTCCGTTTTCGCCTGGCTACTATGGCGCACTAGTGCCCGATCTTGCCCGTCGCTCGCAAAAATTGCCGGAGACGGTCAGATTTGGTGTGATTAAACACGTCGTCCGGATTTCCCTGTTCTACGATAACACCGTCGTGCAGGAAAATAATATGACTTGCGACGTCATACGCCATTTTCATGTCGTGAGTAACAATTAACATGGTGCGGCCTTCCCGGGCCAGCGTTTTGATCACCTGTACCACTTCCGCCTCAAGCTCCGGATCGAGTGCGCTGGTCGGTTCGTCAAAAAGCATGGCGGCGGGTTCCATCGCCAATGCCCGCGCGATCGCGGCACGTTGCTGTTGGCCGCCCGACAATTGCGACGGAAATTGCTCGCACTTGTCGCCGATACCGACTTTCTCAAGCAGCTGTCGGCCCTGTACAGCGGCTGCTGCCGGATTTTTGTTCAGTACAGTGACCGGCGCTTCGATGACGTTTTGCAACACCGTCATATGTGCCCATAGATTGAACTGCTGAAAGACCATGGAAAGGTTGGTGCGCATGCGCTGCACCTGATCCTTGCTGGCCGGGATGCGGCCACTGCGCTTCTCACGCCAGCGAACTTTTTCGCCCTGAAAAACAATATCCCCCTGCTGCGGGGTTTCCAGCAGGTTGGTGCAGCGTAACAGCGTACTTTTGCCAGATCCCGAAGAGCCGATCAGAGCGATGACGTCTCCGCGACGAGCCTGTATATCTATTCCTTTCAGTACTTCAAGCCCGCCATAGCTTTTGTGGATGCCGCGCAACTCAATGACGGTGTCGGCGGATGTAGTTAACGTGTTGCTACTGGCAGGCAAATCTGACGCTCGCAAATGTGGTTCCAGAGAGGATGGAGGTACTTCCCACCGGCTGTTTAAGTTTCGCGCGTGAGAATGAGGTCAAAATCGACGCGTGAATAATCGTCGGTTACTTTGCCCGAAAGTTCAAACCCCTGAGCCGGGAAACTGGAGGATTTTTGCGGTTTATAGCTCATCACCAGATCGTCTCGTACACCGAACACAGTGTCTTGATCAAGGTAGGGATCGTCGTCGGGAAATACTTCCGTGACCAGAGTTCTGAAACCGTCGGCCTTTATAATGTAGTGCAAGTGCGACGGTCGCCACGGATGTCGGCCTGTGGCATTGAGTATCTCGCCGACCGGGCCGTCTGTCGGAACCGTGTAGCTCACCGGTCGCACTGTGGTAAACGAGTATTGCCCGTCAGCTCCCGTGGTGAACAGCGCGTGGAAGCTGTAGGTATCCTGGTCCGGGTCCTGCGAAGAATACAACCCGTTTGGAGCGGTCTGCCAGATATCGAGAGTGGCGCCGGAGATGGGCTGGCCGTCTGGCGTCTTCACGCAGCCTGTGACGAGAATCAACTCGCCACCGGTGTCTTTTTTTAGATCGGCACCCATTTCCATGGCCGGGGGGTTGGAAATATGAAACGGGCCAAGCACGCTGGAATTGGTGCCCTCGTCGGATGAGTTGATCATATCCACAAGTGAAGACAGGCCAAGTACGTCCGACATTAAAACAAACTCGTCACGTTCAGGTGTGGTAATCGCGCCGGCGCCTCTTAGAATATCGAGGCCCTTGTTCCACTCGGCGTGTGTCAGCCTCGTTTCCAGTGCAAACTGATGCAGGTGGGTAGCGAGGCTTTCCATCACTTCCCGCATTCTCGGGTCGGTCTCCTTGCCGAAATAACCAAGAAAGGTTTCAGTGATATTGTCTTTGGTTACATTGCGCATGCGAATTCCTTCGAACAGGCTTATCTGATTTTAATCGGGTAACGTAAGTACCATGAGTAACATTGCTTTTTGCAAACGGTAGCTGCTAACAAGCATCGCCCGTCCAAAGCAGGTTTGCAATCTCACACACTGGTGTTCTAGTTGAGAATGGCGGTGCTAAGCGATGGAAATCGAATGAGCAACACAAGCACTGCCAGCATCACCAGCGCGAAGGGCAAGGCTCCCAGAAACACATCTTTCAAACTGATGCGAGGATCATTGAGCGTTGATTTAATCACGAAGCAACTGATGCCGAGCGGTGGTGTTAGCAAGCCAATCTCGGCACCAACCACGGTGACAATGCCAAACCACACCGGGCTCAGCCCGAGCGGCTCAATAAGCGGTAAGAATAAAGGCACAACGATCAGGATGATAGATGCGGTGTCGAGTAAAGTACCAAGAAACAGCATCAGCAACACATAGATCACCATAATAGTGGTGAAACCCAATTGATTGCGGGCCATTAAATCGCCGAGTTCGTTTGGCAGTCCTGCAAGTCCCAGCATCCGGCTATAGATAGATGCCGCTGTAATTAAAAACAGAATGGCGGCCGTGATATGGCCGGTCTCGAGCAGTGTTTCCCAAAACGCCCGCAATGTCATTCGGCGGCGTAGCACCGCTATTAACAGTCCTATCGTCGCCCCTGCAGCTCCGGCTTCTACAGGAGTGAGCCAACCGGTATAGATGCCGCCTAGCACAATAAGAATGAGCGATAACAACGGCAGTGTTTTGCTCGCCACTTCCGGCAACGGCATTGGGCTTTGTTCGGTATTTTCGGTACCGCCGATAAAGCCCGGGGTGATTTTTCCTGCAAGCCAAATGGCAAAGATATAGGCTATAGCCAGCAATATACCCGGTACGATACCAGCCAAAAACATATCACCAACCGATTGCTCGGCGACGAATGAGTAGATAATAAGCATGGCCGAGGGTGGAATGATCATACCCAGCACAGACGAACCCGCAACAACACCGACCGCGAATCTCGGGTTGTAGTTATAGCGAAGCATCTGCGGAACAGCGACAGTTGAAAAAACAGAAGCGGAAGCTATCGAGGACCCGGTTACTGCTGCGAAGACCGCGTTTGCGCCAACGGTTGCCATACCGATTCCACCCTTAACCTTGCGAAAACCGGCATTCATTACATCGTAGATGTCGCTGCCCATGCCGGCTTTGGAAACGATTAAGCCCATAAACGTAAATAGCGGAACCGTCGCAAACGTGTATTCCATCACGCTGTCACTTAGCGCAATTTTAAGCAGGTTCATCGCCAGATCAAAGTTGTCTCTCATCAGCCAGATAGAGACAAACGACACCACTCCAAGCGCTACCGCGATATACATACCCAGGTAGATAAGCACGATGATGGCGGCAACCGACGCAAAACCAATTTCAAACGGACTCACTCGATTGGCGCCTTTTTTACGGTGACATTGTCATTCGATGTGCCTGTGCCCGGGCTACCAGTGGATTGGTCAGATGTGTTCAGCACCTTGAGTGCAAACACCACCGCACAGAGTAAAGCGCTCAGAAAAATGACCAGCTTGATCGGCCACCATGGAGCGGTAAATACTCCGGGAACACCGAAGAAGTCCCGGGTTTCCAGCATCTCGACAAACTCCGGCCATATAGCAATTGCCATCAGGGTCATGAATATCGCTGCAATAAAATCGATACCACGGCTCAGGAATGAGGCAAATCGCGGGAAGCGCTTTTTGGTCAGCAATAAAAATCCGTCAGAGCGAGTTAACCGACCGGCCCGCACGACATCCGGCAGTTGCAAAAATACAATCAGCACCATGGAGAATTGCACAATTTCCACAGCACCCATAAACGGTGCGTGAAACACACCGCGTGCAACAACGTCAAAGTTGACGACGATCACCAGCGCGAGCACCACGAGCGTGCCCAGTGCGTTGGCGATCATCGCAACTCCATGCGCACCGCGAGTAAACGGGCGCAACAGAACGCCGGGGCTCACCCGGCAGAACCTGTAGTTATGGACATACCGGTTTGTTGCAACACCAGACTAGAGTTCGGCCGCCCAGTCTCGTACCGGTTCGAAACCCGCGTCTCTGAGCTTGGCGATATAGGCTTTGAGCATGTCTGTGCCTGGCTCCCCTTTGGCATCGAGCTTACCGGCCCATTCAACAGCGATATTCGGCATTGCATTAGCCCAGGCGGCCCGATCCTCTGTGGCCACTTCAACCACTGCTCCCCCGGATGCGACATAGGCTTCGCGGCTGGCAGTGGCCCGGTCCATGGCAACGCTTGCGACATGATCGCGGTAGGCGACGGCTACTTCCTGCAATACTTCTTTCACTGAGTCGGGCAGCTTTTTCCAGTAGTCCGCGTTGACTGTAACAGTCTTGGAGTTCACCGCTCCGATATCCGCTTTGAGCATGAACGGCGCGACTTCAGCGATTTTGAACGTCTTCGCTGCCTCTGGCCACAGCATCGCATGATCGACGAGACCGGTCTGCAGCATGCTGTAAAAATCGGTCAGCCCGCCACGCACTCCAACAGCATCCTTGATTCCTTCAAGGTAGCGCAAATTCATGCCGGCGCCGGCTACCTTGCCGCCCTCAATATCAGCCAGCGATTTTACCGGCTGGCTGCTTAGCATTTGATAGGTATCCAGCACTACGCCGGTGGCAAGGTAGACCTGGTTTTGCTTCTCGAACTCCTTCTGCATAGTGGGAAATTCGCGGGCAATTTCGTCCACCGCTTTGGCTACAGCACGTGAATCGGCGGCAATGAACGGTGTCACGGCTGACAAGGCCTGGCTGGGTAGTTTTGATGAGTGAAAGATGGTGGTGACGATACCTATATCACCGAGTCCGAGTTTGATGCCCTCGAGGACACCTTTAGGTTTGACAATTGAGCCCCCGTAGCTTTCCTGCCAGTCCATTTCGTACTCGCCAGCCTCGGCGAGCCGCTTGTCAACTTCGGGGATAAAGAAGTTGGTGAATTCCTTAACCCACATCGCTTTAGCGGGATAACCGTCAATGACCACAGCTTTGATTTTTTCTGCGGCATTGACCGGCATGGCAAACATCGCAGCCAGTGTCAGTGCAGGGAGCGTGTAGCGATTCTGTAGCTTCATGTAATTTCCTCCAGGGTGTGCGTGATGACTAGTTTGCTGGCGAACCAGCGATGTGGCAGTTTCCGTAGCGCCCGGGGATGCTTGCCAAAGCATCCTGGATGATTTGTCTTTCGTGGCGCGCAGTCTAACCGCTTTGTCAGAGCGTGGCGGGTACTGATTTTGGCCGCAAGCACAGTTTTCACAATTGAGCCGGATTTAGCTTGTACAGGGCCGACAGAAATCGGTTAGAGGTACGAGCAAGCCTGATCAAAAGTAAATCGCGGTAATTTATGAAAAAGCGCGCTTTCATCAGCATAGCCAATGTTGCACAGAAAGTTTGATCGTAAGCCGGACTCCTGAAAAAATTCCTGATCGACAATTTCGTTTGAAAAGCCCGACATCGCTCCGACATCGAGCCCCAGAGCGCGGGCGGCAATCATGAAGTAGGCGCCCTGCAGGCTCGAATTGCGAAACGCGGTGCTTTCACAATGCTCATCCTTGCCTTTAAAAAAGCCGCGCCGGTCTTCGTGCGGGAATAGATAAGGCAGCTCCGTCCAGAATGCCGGGTCATAGGCAATAATTGCGGTGAGCGGTGCGGACATCATTTTTTCGATGTTTTTGTCTTTGAGCGCTTTTGCCAGGCGCTGTTTGGCCTCGTCAGAGGTAACGAAGAAGAATCGCGCCGGGCAGGTATTCATGCTGGTCGGCCCGTTAGCAGTGATGTCGTAGAGTTCCTGCAGGGTTTCCTCTGACACCGGTTTGTCTGTCCATGCGTAGTGTGACCGCGCATCCCGGAGTATTACGTCAATAGAATCAGCGTCCAGCCGCGGTTTGCGCCGACGCAAATCCCGGACCTGTTCCTGCGCCTGTTGTTTTGCCGCTAGCAATTGCGTTTCTTCGGTCATAATTCGGGGATCTCGTGTTTCTGCCTTTACAGCAGTTTGTCAGGCCAGGTCTTCCTCGGCGACAATCGGGTTGGCACAGATGCCGATGCCTTCAATTTCGACCTCTATTGTCTCCCCTGGCCTTAACCAACGCTGCGGTGTACGCGCGTGACCGACACCTGGCGGGGTACCCATGGCGATCATGTCTCCAGGGACCAAAGTCGCGTATTCAGAGATGGTGGCGATGGTTTTAGTGACCGGCCATAGCATCTCGGATGTATTAGCAGATTGCAGGATCTCATCGCCTACCCGTGATTCAATCTTTAGTCCGCTGGCACCCGGTGGCAGTTCATCCGGGGTGACGACAACAGGGCCGACCGGACCAGTGGCGTCGAAATTCTTGCCCGGGGTCCACTGGTGGGTTTTGCGCTGGTAATTTCTCACAGAACCATCGTTGAAAACGCTATAGCCGAACACGTGATCGAGAGCGTTGTCCTCGCTGATATGTTTACCGCCTTTGCCGACGATAACCATGAGTTCCACTTCGTAGTCGAGTTGCTCTGAACAGGTGGGCCGAATCATCGGTTCGCCTGCCGCCATCATGGAGTTAATACCGCGCATAAATAAAGCCGGGTACTCGGGTATGTCGTAGCCGCCCTCTTTTATATGGTCCACGTAGTTGAGGCCCAAACAAATAATTTTTCCCGGGGCGGCCAACGGCATGGCAGTGACAATATCTGATGTGTTGATTCGCGGAGCACCCTCAATGAGGCTGGCAACACGTGATTTTGCATCCGGGTCTACCACCAGAGCAGACAAGTCTGAGCCAATGGAGGGATCGAGTGTTGTGAGGTTTACCGCTTCACTCGGGGTATCGCTGCCGGCTGATTTCAGTTCTGCAAAAACCGCGTTGCGGGATGCCGATTGTCCGGCGTGATGGCCAACAATTAGTCTCATACTTCCTCCAGATTAGTAGCGAAATTTTGGCGATTTAATGTGATAATGTCAATAAATATCGATTTTTTCGACCGTTACGGAGGAGAATAAAATGGTGGCATGGGTAGACTACAAGAAAGCGGCAAAGGAAAGAGGATCACTGGCTCTGGAGTTGTACGTGGTCGAGAGCACGCCTCTTAAGGCCGAAGACATACCGACGCATTTGCCAGCTCATCTCAAATATCAGGCTGAGCAGGAACAGCGTGGTGCACTGGCGTTCGCCGGGCCGCTGTCAGATCTGAGTGGCGACAACATGGAAGGCAACGGCCTGATTGTGTACCGGGCCGAATCACTGGAAGCTGCCCGTGCATTGGCTGATGCAGATCCGATGCACAGCAGCGGTACTCGCAGCTATACGCTGAGGCGCTGGATGATTAATGAGGGTAGCCTGCAGCTCGATATCAAGTTATCAGCACAAAGCGTCGCTCTGTAACGCCCCGTGGTTTACACAGCTGAAGCCTGCACCGACAAGCGCAGGTCAATGTTTGAGTGTTTATCCATCCGTATTAGATGCATAGCGGTGTGTCTATAATGAGTGCGCCCGGCGTCGGGCTCCGGTAGCGTCAGGCCTGCTACGCCTGATTTCACCTGGCGGATGCACAGGGCAACGTGCAGCGAGGAACTCGTTAGCGTTGTAACCATAAAAAGGTGCGTAATGAAGCTTGCAAATAAAACAGTGGTGGTAACCGGTGGAGCCCGCGGTATAGGAAAGGCGCTATGTGTGAAATTTGCCAGCGAAGGCGCGCGCGTAGTGGTGGCCGATCTGCTGGAGGATGCGGCTCAGGCAACTGCTAACACGATTGGCGGAATTGCTGTCCGGTGCGATGTATCTAAAGAGAGCGATGTGCAAAACCTGGTTGCCGAAACCGAACAGCACTATGGCGCGGTGGATCTCTTTTGCTCCAACGCCGGACTGTTTCTTGGTGAACCGGACCACAGCGCGTCAGCCAGTAACGAAGCCTGGCAAACCTGTTGGGATGTGCATGTGATGTCCCATGTTTATGCAGCGCGTGCGGTACTGCCCGGCATGATCAAGCGTGGTGAAGGCTATCTGGTAAACATGGCCTCGGCAGCCGGTTTACTTAGCCAGATAGGCGACGCCGCCTACTCAACCACCAAGCATGCTGCGGTAGGGTTTGCAGAATCGCTAAATATTAACCATCGCGATGATGGAATCCGCGTGTCGGTTATCTGTCCGCAGTTTGTTGCGACACCATTGCTGGGCTATAGCGAGGACGACAATGCTGATCACGTCCCCGGAGTGATTAGTGCCGATCAATTGGCCGAGGTTGTCGTGCAGGGGATTGGGGAAGAAAAGTTTCTCATCCTGCCGCATCCGGAAGTAGCCGGCTACATACAATTTAAAGCGGGTGACTACGATCGCTGGCTGGGTGGTATGCGAAAACTCAGACGGAAGGTGATCGAGAAATTCGGCCACACCAAAAACACGGATATGCACAAAATAATCTAGTAGTCCATTCAGAACTTCTATGCCTTCAATAACGTGCCATTCTGTGAACCTGTGGCCCTGAACGCATGAACACAGACAGTCGCGCTTAACCGGTGGCTATATACCGGATGAACCGCTAACTCGCAAACAGGCTAATCAATCCTGCGATAGCTGGTATACCCTGTACGATAAAAATTTTCCTGGCTGCAGAAAAGCCGCCATAAATTCCTGCGATCGCAACAAATAACAGAAAACATAACGCGACGTTGCGTTGCCAGGTCGGGTCCGTAATAAAAACAGACCAAAGCAGGCCGGCTGCCAAAAAGCCGTTATACAGGCCCTGGTTGGCTGCCAGTGTTTTGCTGGGTTCAAACAGTTCTTCGGGAAAGTTTCTGAAAATTTTCGGGCCGCGCGTTGTCCAGCGAAACATTTCAAACCACATAAAGTAGAGGTGCAGAGCGGCAACAATGACAATAATGGTGATAGTAAGTACTGACATTTCTTTAACTCCTTTTTGTATTACCTGGCAGTGACGGAAAATACCGGTTAATGCTCGCCGGTCTGTTGCTGGTACTAACGTTCATCGCCGACGGGCTAACACTGCAAGCTATAGAAGCGCGTATTGGTTTGCAAGGGGTTGTAGAATCCCGTTTAGAGTTCAGGTAGCGGTTATCACCCCTTTGGGTAGTACACTTCCTGTTTGCAGGTACGTTACAACTACTGCCGGACCGGAATATCGGAGATTCAACATGGCTATCGAGGTCTGGCTTGCCTTTGTGTACCGGGTCCGCCCCCGGCTGCATCGACTTCGCCTTTTACGCAACGCTGCAAATAGGGATAGGTATCGGTGCCGTAGTAGTGGTTGAGATAAAAATAGTAACAGTTAATTGCGCAGCAATTGTGCAGAAGCCGTGGTTTTCGTGCGAGTACTTCATGATCTGCACCAGGCCGGTTTTTCATCCTTTTCAGCAGCAAGTCACGAGACTGTTAACCAATCCGCCAGTGTGCAAAAATGAACGGGCGAATGGCACCGTGATCGTGTGACCGTGCGTTTCAACGAAGTTTGACCCGGCGCTTTAAAGCTAAAGAGTGGCACCGGCGGTAATTTCCCGTTCACCGCGGTGACAGGTTGAACTCAGACACCGTCGAAAGAGAGCCTGTGCACTGGCAACACTCGCCCGGCACCACCACCGACTTAATCAGGAAAATGCAACATGACTCAATCGGTTTCAATTGAATGGCGTGAAAAAATTGCCGTAATGTGGATTGATAATCCGCCGGTAAATGCGTTATCTCATCATGTACGCAGTGGAATTGTCGATTGTTTAAGCGAGGCGATGAAGGGCGGCGCACAAGCTATTGTGCTGGCCGGGCGAGGTGGTACTTTTATCGCGGGCGCTGATATACGCGAGTTTGGCAAACCGCCGCTCGACCCGTTGTTGCCTGAAGTGTGCAACATCATAGAAGCAACCGATATACCCGTGGTGGCTGCAGTTGAGGGCAACACGCTCGGTGGCGGGCTGGAAACCGCGCTTGCTTGTCACTATCGGGTGGCGAGTGTGAATTCCAGAGTCGGGCTGCCTGAGGTGAATCTGGGACTGTTGCCTGGTGCTGCTGGTACCCAGCGGGGGCCACGGGCTATTGTCGATGTTACAGAGTCCGTTAAATTTGTATCGTCAGGCCGTCCGGTTGGAGGAGAGGCAGCGAAATCCCTGGGTCTTGTTGATGAGGTGGCCGGGAAAGATACCGTGGACCACGCGGTTGAATTTGCGCAGAAGGTAAAAGACAAACCGCTAGGTGATCGTCGGCTATCGCAGGTGACACTCGACTGGAATGACGAAACCTCAACCGCTTTCGACACCGCTATGCAACTGGTGATGAAGCAGGCTAAAGGTGCCATTGCGCCAGTAAAGGCTGCGGAATGCGTTCGCAACGCCTACACGCTGCCCTTTGCCGACGGCCTCAAAAAAGAACGTGCCACGTTCATGGAACTGGTTCAGTCAGATCAGTCTGCTGCTCTGCGCCACATCTTTTTTGCCGAGCGTGCTGCGGCTAAGCCACCCGGTGGTATGTCGGGTGCACTAAGGGAGATTAAAAAGGTCGGTGTTATCGGTGCCGGAACCATGGGTGGCGGTATATCCATGACTTATATCGAAGCCGGTTACCCGGTGGTACTGCTGGAAATGTCCGATGACGCGCTGGATCGCGGGCTTGGCGTCATTGAAAAAAACTGGATGCGTGGCGTGAAGAGCGGTCGCACTACTGCAGCGCAGGTTGCCGAACGAATGGCGCGCTATACCCGTACAACCTCGTATGATGATCTGGCTGATTGCGATTTAATTATCGAAGCAGTATTCGAGACAATGGAGGTTAAGCGTGAGGTGTTTCGTACGCTCGACAAAATTGCGAAACCCGGTGCCATACTCGCGACCAATACCTCCTATCTCAACGTCGACGATATCGCTGCTGTTACCTCACGGCCGCAGGATGTGCTTGGCATGCACTACTTTTCACCGGCAAATATCATGAAATTGCTTGAGATAGTACACGCTGAAAAAACCGCTGATGACGTATTACTTACTATTCTCGATATCGCAAAAAAAACCCGTAAACAGGCCGCTGTCAGTAGAGTCGGGCACGGCTTTATCGGCAATCGACTACTCACACCCTATATACGGCAGGCAAACCTGTTGGTGCTGGAGGGTGCATCTCCGGAACAGGTAGACAAGGCGTTGACTGATTTTGGCTGGGCGATGGGTGTGTTCGCCGTCAGTGATCTGGCCGGACTTGATGTTGGTTACAAATCGAGGGCGGATCAGGATCTTTCAGAAAGCGAAGCACAGATTTATACCGTTGCTGATCGGTTGGTGGAAGCCGGGCATCTCGGCCAAAAAACCGGATCCGGATTCTATAGTTATGATCCGGAGACTCGAGCCCGCACAGCAAACCCCGAGGCACTACGCATGTTAGACGATGTGCGACGCGAGCGAGGCATTAACACCCGTGAAATAACTGATGCAGAAATCATTGAGCGCACTCAATATGCATTGGCAAATGAGGGAGCGCATGTACTTGAAGAAGGAGTTGCTGCGAGTGCCGGCGATATTGATGTCGTTTATAACTATGGGTATGGCTATCCGCGCTGGCGTGGCGGTCCGATGAAGTATGCTGAAACCGTCGGCCTCGACGTAGTTGCCGGTAAAATTGGCGAGTTCGCCCAAGGACCGGGAGGGATGCACTGGAAACCATCAGGGTTGTTAAAGGAGGTTGCCGCCAGCGGGAAAGATTTTGCAGGCTACGCGGCTGACAAGGACTGATTGCATGAATCTTTTTAACCTGAAAGGTAAAACAGCAGTCATTACTGGCTCTTCGCGGGGTATTGGAAAGTCGATTGCGGAGCAAATGGCAGCACATGGAGCCCGGGTGGTTATTTCATCACGCAAGCTGGACGCGTGTGAAACAGTCGCCGCTGAAATTAATGCCAAACATGGCGATGGTACGGCCATCGCGATCGCAGCCAATATTTCTTCCAAAGAAAACCTGCAAAACCTGGTTGATGAAACTAGCAGCGCTCTGGGTGATATACACGTGTTGGTGTGCAATGCGGCCTCCAATCCCTACTACGGTCCGCTTGCAGATATTGAAGATGCGGCGTTTACGAAAATTCTACATAACAATGTAGTGGCGAATAACCAGTTGATCGGAATGGTTTCGCCGCAGATGATTGAACGCAAAGACGGTGCAATAATCATTGTTTCGTCGATCGGTGGTATCAAGGGTTCACCGATAATCGGTGCGTACTGTATATCCAAAGCGGCAGACTTTCAGCTCGCTCGTAATTTGGCGGTGGAGTATGGAGCGCACAATGTTCGTATCAATTGCATAGCTCCCGGCCTGATAAAAACCGACTTTGCCAAAGCGCTTTGGGAGAACCCGGACAATCTGAAAGCGGCACTTGCAACCACACCAATGAGGCGAATAGGCGAGCCGGATGAAATTTCCGGCGCCGCAGTGTTTTTAGCATCGAGCGCTGGCCAGTATATGACCGGACAGCAAATTGTCATTGACGGCGGTCAAACGATTACTTGAGTGGTTACCACTAGCGGAGAGTTTTATTGATCACCGATATTAGCTGGTTGCTATTTGTGATTGCATCGGTTGCTGTAATTCTGACACCCGGGCAGGATATGGTGTTGGTAATGTCCAGATCCATTTCGCAGGGAGCGTTTGCCGGCGTGGCCACCGCTGCGGGAGTTAGTACCGGTTTACTGTTGCATACCGTACTTGCCACACTCGGGGTTGGCGCGATTGTGATGGCATCGGAAGTGCTGTTTTTCGCAATGAAAATAGCGGGAGCGTTGTATCTGCTCTATCTGGGCGTGTCACTCTTGAGGCTCAATAGTACTGATTTGCACACAAAAGATAGTGCAAGGCGCTCAACCTGGAAGCTTTACTGCGATGGTGTGTTTTCAAACGTAGCGAACCCCAAAATTGCTATTTTCTATTTTGCATTTCTACCGCAGTTTGTGTTGCCTGGTGCAGACAAACCAACAGCCGCCATTTTTATATTGGGAGCCTGTTTCGCAGCACTCACCTTTGTCATCAAGGGGCCCGCCGGTTACTTTTCCGGGCATCTATCAAACTGGTTCAGGCGAAAGCCTGCCGGCTTGCTGGCTATATACCGGGTAAGCGGGCTAACCCTGATAGGGCTGGGCGTCAGGCTTGCGCTTGAAAGACAGAACTGATGACCGTCAGTGTCGTTCTATATGCTTAACTAAAGGCGAAAATGAGCAACCGTATTTACGCCATCGGTGATATTCATGGTGAGCTGGATATGCTCAGGGATGCCATCGACAGGATTGAAAGAGATGGAGGGTCAGATGCCCGCATTGTTTTCCTGGGCGATTACGTTGATCGGGGTCCGGACAGCAAAGCAGTAATCGAGTTTTTAATGAAGGGTGTTGCCGCACACCGGAACTGGGTTTGCCTGACCGGCAACCACGATCAAATGTTCTCCATGTTCATGGAAGACTATCCACGGGAACATGTGCGAATGAAACTCGGGTATCACTGGTTGCACCAACGCCTTGGTGGCAGGCAGACACTGGCTGACTACGGAGTACAGATAGCTGACGATGACATTGTACTCGATATTCATACACGGGCTCGCAACGCTGTGCCTCGCGCACACATCGATTTTCTGGATTCGCTGGCGTATTCACATCAGGAAGAAGAGCTGCTTTTTGTGCATGCCGGAATCAAACCCGGTGTGCCGCTAAAGCAGCAGAACAAGGACGATTTACTGTGGATACGGCAGGTGTTTCTGGAAGACACTCGAACACATCCGTTCCTGGTCGTACATGGGCATACGCCGGTTGCAGTGGCCCGCCACTTTGGCAATCGGGTAAATATTGATACGGGTGCAGGTTACGGCAATCAGCTAACCACCGTCGTATTTGAAGGCCGCGACTGTTGGGTGCTAACGAACACAGGTAGAACAGCGCTTGTTCCCCTGCCAGAACGTTAATCGAATGGTCTCTTGTTGATACAAAACTACAATCAGGGGTGTCGCCCGGTGGGCATTAACTGCATGAATCAAAGCCGGGTATAAGAGGAGCATCTGCTTTGCAACAACATATAGCGCTGACTTCATTGTTGGTTGAGGATTATGACAAGGCGATAGAATTTTTTGTTAGTGTTCTTGGTTTTACTCTAGTGGAAGATTCGGCTACGCAGCAATCACTGAATCCGTCGACGCCAAAGCGCTGGGTAGTGGTTGCTCCTCCGCGTTCGAAAGAAAGCGGCATTTTGCTCGCGCAACCTTCAAACGAAATTCAGGCCAGACAGATTGGTGCGCAGGCCGGTGACAGAGTTTTTATGTTTTTATACACGGATGATTTTTGGCGCGACTACGAAATCTATCGGTCTCGCGGTGTGAAATTTGTGCGCGGTGAGCCACGTAATGAACCCTACGGAACTGTTGCTGTGTTTGTTGATGTGTCGGGAAATATGTGGGATTTGATTCAACCAAAGTTGTAGCCAGAGGTGCTTACATGATTACAGTTCGCGATTATGTTGAGGGTGACGCAGGTAGCCTGTGGGAGATATTTTACAATACAATTAGAAATGTCAATATACGTGATTATTCCCGGGTTGAGGTTGAAGCCTGGGCTTCTGATGCACAAGATCAGAAGCTGTGGGAAAAGCGAATGAGAGGTATTAGTCCTTTCATTGCTGAAATAGATGGAGTGGCCGCAGGTTATGCGGATCTGCAATCCAGCGGGTTAATTGATCATTTCTTTTGCCATCATGAATATCAAAGGCAAGGTATAGGCAGGGCATTGATGGAACACATATTTACTACGGGGGAAGCAACGGGTATTACTCGCTATTACTCAGAGGTCAGCAAGACTGCAAAACCATTCTATGAGCGGTTTGGTTTCTCGGTAGTTAGAGAGCAAACTTTAGATACTGGAGGGCAGAAACTGAAAAACTTCTTAATGGAGAAAATCAGTTGACAAAAAGCTACACCCCCACTATTCCCCGGCAGGCAGAAACTCCAGTCTGAGACCTTTGGCGGTACGGTTCTGAAATCCCTTCCAGTAGTTGTGTTCTGCTTTCAGGCTACCGTCTTCTTCTGTGGCCCAGACGGCGTCATTTGAGTTTGGTACCAGATCGAGATAGTCGCTCATCGATTCATCGTTGCGAACCTGTTTGGCGATAAAAGCAGTTGTGAAGTGCTGCAGGATGTTATTCATTCGAGTGGTATCCCATACAGCGTCGGCATAGTGCTCAAAGGGTGCAAAGCCGAGATCCTCATTCATTTGCATTGATTCGGCCGGTGCCGGATACGGTGCTGCAGCGTTATGATTAGCGTGGTCGAAAGTCAGCAAGTGCCGGTCAGCACCGGTACTGTGCTGCCAAATAGCACGAACGCCATTTTCATAGCCGGATACATCGTCCGCGCTGCCAGCGACATACAGGGTGGGAATGGCGACTCCCTTCAACCCTTCGGCATCCCAAAACCCCCGAGTCATACCCCAGGGTGCAATCGCGACAACCGCCTTGATGCGATCATCGAACAGCTGTTTATGGCTATCGCTACCGGCAAGATGAGCCGCGAGCGTGTTGGCAGGCGCGCCCCATTCCAGTTCTGTTGCCGCTTGAGTGACTCCGCCGCCGGCGCTAATAACCGCGCCATATCCACCCATCGAATAGCCAATTATTGCGCTGTTATCAGTATCAACCAAACCATTCAGAAATGAATCTGCAGCGTCTCCAAGACGTTGCATTTCATTAAGTACGAATAACTGATCCAGCGAACGATTGACCAGCGTCGAGCCAAAAGCTGCCTGGTCCCGGTAAGTTGAATCTGTGTGATCTATAGAGGCAACTACGTAGCCTTTGGACGCCAGATTTTCCGCCAGGTGACTTAACAGGTAGCGATTGCCCGGATAACCATGGGAGACAATCACCAGAGGGTAGGGAGCCGCGCTCGTGTCGATTGCGGCATCACGGGCTGACTTTCCGTGCAGTTCCACCTCGGTTTTGCCGTCGCGCATAAATGCGCGTAATGGAGTGCTGCTGTCAGTTGCTTGCGCTGGATAAAAGACCTCGAGCGTTAACGGCCGATCAGCACGCGGTATTTCGGCATCTTTTGTTATTGCGAGAATATTGATCTGGTCTGCGTTGACCACCTCAATGGTCTGCACGCCAACCGCGTAGTCGCCATAAGCTGCCAGTTCCGGTGCATCAGGGCGTTGCCCGTCAATTCGATTCATGGCCACAACCGGGGAAGAGCAGAACAATGCCATCAGAGGAAGAAGTATTATTCGCCGCATAAACGTTCGTTCCGTCAGACTATATCGTGAAGACAGCGTAACACTACCAGCCCACGCTGAACAGGACCCGCCAATTGTTCTGTGCTGTTCAATTTGAACTCTCGATCAGTCGCGCTGGCACTGCCGGCGGTTACTTGCGTTTTCCAGCGTTGTGAGTGTAGTCCCATACGTCTTAGGTGCTTCCTAAGGGGCAGCGGCGGCCCGGTCGCCCCCCCGTCGCTCCCGGTTGTTGCAAGATGCATCTCGTCGTTGAGGTTGTCTTTAGGATTTACCTGATATCTCGCGGGAAGTTTCCGGGTTTCGGTAATATTTTGATTTGTCAAGCCAGTTATCTTACTCTTACAGAACAGGAGGTCATTGTGCATTTGTTACTGATGTATTGATCTTGTTTTTGGCCACTTTCTCCTGCGTTATTTCAGCTATTATCAAGATGCCGGTTATTGCCATTTTTCAATTAGCACGTTGCTTGAGATTCAGGGCGTGATCAATTGTAATTGAAGTGAACCAGAATATTGACGAGCAAAAAAGAACGGGAATAAAGATGACAAAGAAAAGCAGCAATGATATTCAACACTCTGGCAATACCACCCGCAATGAAACGCCGGATACAACAATCAGAAAGGAATACAACAAACCCGAATTACAGGTTCTGGGGTCGGACGTTGCAGACGGCAAAACCGGTTTAAACTCTGAAAGGCCGATGAATCCTGAAGGAGGGACCAAAGGACCATCGTAGAATTTCAAACCGGCGGTACAAGCGATATCGATCTATAGCTGGCTGCGCGACAGCGTTACTGCGAAGGTTTATCGATGGTAAGATGATGGCTTAAGGTAAGAGGGCGGTGAATCCGGTAGGCCCGTCCTGTTAGTGTTTTTTGTGTCTGTGCATCAGCTGATGTTCACGATTTTTCAATTTTCTGACAGATAAGTTTTACCTGCTGTCTGTCAACTTTTCCACGATCTGTTCTGGGGATTCTCTCTAGAAAATACCAGCGTTCGGGTACATACTCGCGCCGAACCAGGCTCTGGCAATACTCGCGCAATGTGGCAATGTCAGGCTGAAAACCTGCTTCGCAGTGCAGCGCCGCAGCGACAATCTCTCCGGACAGTTCATCAGCAAGGCCAAAAGTACATGCTTCGGAAATCTGCGGGTGAGATTCCAGTAACGTTTCAACTACCTCGGGTGATATTTTTATACCCGCCCTGTTTATTTCATTTCCAAGTCGACCGGTAAGACGCATAAGCCCGTCTGCATCGATAGAGCCGAGATCACCGGTCCGATACCAGCACTCGACGAAAGCGGCCCTGGTCAGATCGGGGCGATTATAGTAGCCATCCATCATAGATTCTGATTTTATCAACAGTTCGCCGCAACCTTGCTCGATAACTTTACCTTCACTGAGTATTGCAGCCTCGCCACCCCACATCGTTCCGATCAGACCGTCCTCTGCGGGGCGATCAATTATACTGGAACCTGCAACCCAGTTGCCGTTTTCAGTGGTGCCATACATATTTCGTACATCACTAATACCTGCCCACTGCGATATAGCAGTAAGTAGAGAGGCACTAACAGGTGCCGATCCTACACTCACCTGTCGCAGCGTACTACTGGCAGGGGGAGTTGACAATTTAACTGCCATCTTCCAGAAGGCGGGAACAGCACTGGTGAAAGTGATCTTGTGATCACTGATCAATGCGCCCAGAGTTGCTGCGCGCCTGATATCTGTTGCGGGTGCAAGAATCAGGTCACCGCCATTGAGCAACGGGGTAAGGCAGTTGCCAATGAGTCCGTGACCAAAATGAACGGGCAGTACACACAACGCTTTCCTGAAAGCACCAGATGCGGCATGTTGTCTGTTAAGCCGGAGTCGTGCTGCAATTGAGCCGAAGCCAAGAACCACCGCTTTTGGTTCACCAATTGATCCTGACGTGAACAAAATTAACGCCGCATCCTTCGAAGAGATATTGTTAGCTACCTGTGATCTACTTTTTTTTGTTGTATCGCTGACCGGTGGCTCTGCTGCTGTGATGATCAGATGTGGTTCGGTAAAGGATACCAGGTTTTTGTGTTCGGCAGTCGTTGCGTTGTTATTGCAGCAAATAGCACAGGCGCCCAGTGACCATGCCGCGAACAGATCTATGAAAAAGTCGGCGTTTCCACGCCTGGCAAGTAGTATGCGTTTGCCAGGTCCCAGGTCGTGACCGGCAAAACAGGCAACACGGTCGTGAATTGCTTCTCTTAACTGGTCAGCAGTCAGGTAGTGGTCATCGTCAACGCTATAGATTGATCCGAGCGAAGAGAGATCGAATGGAGTAGCGATCATTTTTTTTCAGCTAAAAAACCACCACAAAACTGTTGTGGCAGATCGATTTGCCAGTTGCTGTTTCCCTCCAGTAGCACCGGTCCGTCTTCCGCCAGAATAAGATCCCAGGCAATAGCGTGTATTTTACTAAAGCGAGTATGTGCGACATCAATTGTCTGTAGCGCTGTCTGCCAGTGTGGCATCTGGAAATGCTTTGCTGCCTGCTGCAGAGATTTGTAGTCATCCGGATCGAGCAGTGGTTGCCGGTTGAGGCTCTCCGGTATCAATATTCCGTCTGACGGATTGATCTGGATGCAGAAGTAGCGTTTTTGCTGGCTGACTTTGTGTGGAACTTCAATGTAGGCACAGTAGGTGGTTGTGCGTTGATCCTCGCGGTAGCTGATGATACGCGCGGTGACTGCCTCGTTGTCTAACGGGTTTAAAATACTAAAGTCCGGATGGTGCTGGTAGCACGGCTGCACAAGGTAATCCTGCCGTGCCAGATGTTTATTTATAAAATGTTCCGCTTCAATTCCGGTTCGCGTAATTCCACTTATGGTATGCAGGCGGATATTTCGTGGTGATTCCAGTTCCAGTTTGAAGGCACCGTATGACTGATTGGCGGTTCGGGGTTTGCAGAACAAAGGCCAAAGATCAGTAACGGGCAGATCGTCTATGGAGCTGCCGGCATGGAGCAGGGAGCCTTGTGCGATCGCACTGCCAAGCGCTGTCATTTCGCTTGCGAACTGGTATTTGTCGGCAAGAATCAATCGTTCTTCGCTTGCCCCCGGTCTATCACGCATCAGGTGAAATACAGGTAATTCATGAATGTAGATGTAGTGCCAGATTCGCTCTCTTTGACCTGGTGCGTATAATCTGTATTGGTAATACGACACCGGAGGAATTGTGTAAGCGAGTGCCAGTGCAAGCACATTTCTATACTGGGTGAATAATCCTGTTCCAGTAGATCTCGCAACTGCAGGGCCAAATTTTCTTACCGCTCTGAATGAATGGCGCCATGCGTAATAGAATAACCATCGACAGGTGAGCAAGGTGTTACACAGCCAGAATAACCATCGGGGAAGTACCGGTAATGCAGCTCCCGCAAGCCGTCGGTGGTGTTGCACGGCAGGTGAAAGGCTTCGCCGAAGGTAGTGCACGCTCAACAGGCCATACGGTAGTTGTCGATACCAAAATAATTGTACCGCACGGGTCGATAATTTCTGCCACGAGTTTGATTGCGGGCCGAACATATCGCGCTTACGAATGGTATCTGTTGAGCCAGGTATTAAGAGTATCTATCGCGCTGAGATGGCTCGTAACAGTTATCCGTCGGCTTCGATTATTTTGCAGTGAACCAATACTCGACAGGGTTGTTTTTAACCGGGATAAGTCGAATAGTGGTTCCAGCGCAGGGTGCAGATCTGTGGCCAGGCCGTTAAGCCGGTTTAGTTTTGCGGTGTCCGGTTTTTGGGTGGTTGCAGGTTCACCCATGTCTTTAAGCAGTTTCCATTGCACCTTGGGCGGTACGATTCCCTCAATAGCACGCCGGTGCAGATAGCGACCATATCCGGCACCATACTTTTCGATTGACGGTGTGGACAGATATTGCTGTACCAACCTTGTGTCTAGCAATGGCCAGCGATATTCCACCTTGCGTGCTGCTGCCATCAGAGTGCAGTTGTCAAAGCGGGTTGAAACGAATGCGCCTAGTCTGTTATGAAGTACAAAGTCGTTAATGCGACGATAATCTGCATCAAAACGTGCCTGCTGCATATATTGATCCTGTATTTTGTAACGCTCTACAATATCGCTCCTCAAGACATACAGTGGCCAACGTTCGGCAAAAGCCCGTGTCAGGGATGAAGTAACTGTAGCCCCTTTTCTGTCAGTGTGCATTCGCTTGAACAGTCTGGCGGTGCGCCCGATCAGGGACCCGGGTAAATTTCGCCAAAGTGTTGCATATTGACCATGGTCGAGCAGTTCCCTGAACAACAACATTCCTGGGTTAGTTACTACTTCGTCGCCGCCAAAACCTGATAGCAATGTTCTGATTCCGAATTGCTCACAATCTCGATAGAAGTGTTCGTGACCACTGCCGTTGCCGTGCTCCTCCGGATAGCCGAGTATTGTCAGGCTGCGGGCCACCATGTCACTGTTTGAGAGAGTGCCGGTAACTATGTGGTTATTGGCAATATTGTGCAGGCGACTGGTTTCAAGAATGTAGGCGGGTTCGTCGTCACAATACGCGTGACCGAAAGTGTGCAACTCACCAATGTCCGGATTTCGAAATTTTGCGGCATAGCCGGTAACAGTGGAAGAGTCTATGCCACCGCTTGTCTCGGTGCCCAGAGAATACGCAGTCCGTAGCCGGCATTTCATCGCTTCTTCAAGAACCAGTCGATAGCTTTCCAGGTAGTGGTCGTCGCGAGCGAAGGTCTGTGGTGGATTATCGATCCAGCTAAAGTACTGCGCCAGATGTAGCGATTTTCCGCGGGTCAGTTTCAGCGTATGGCCAGGTGCCAGTTTTTTTACTTGTGCCCAGCAAGTATCGGTAAAACTCATTGATTGTCGTAACGTGTAGAGCGCTAACCACTCCTCCCGTGGCTCCAGTTTCAATCCGTTAACAGCGTGGAAAACTCTCGCGCCACTCGTTATAACAACCAGGTTGTCCTGATGATAATAATAGAGAGGTTTTACCCCTAACGGATCTCGGGCAGCAAACACGGACTGTTGGTCGGGTTCGTATATGCAAAAACTGAAGTCGCCAAGTAAATGTTCTACGCAGCGTTCGCCCCATCGATGATAAGCGGCCAGAAGTAGCTGCGGGTCAGTGGTTTCCTCCAGCTGTTTACTGTTTATTGATAGTTTGGTGCCCAGGTCCTTACGGTTATCCAGTCTCACCCATGCGCAGATCCCCCGACCGGTGTTCGCACATATTGTAGGCGCAGATTCAAGTTTTGATTCGGGTGTGTTCCACGTCAGTGCCTGATGCAATCTGGCGCCCGGAAATTCCCGGCTTCCTGTTTTATCAGCGATTTGGTAAGGATCCAGCGCTTTATGTAGCTGTGCAGCCGGTGTCTGCAATAGCGGGCAATCGTCCTTAACCGGGTTGAACAGTCCAATGAACATATTAAAATATTGCGGCTATGGATAAGCGTTTATGTAACGGGGCAGAAGCTTACTCACCGAACGAGGCCACCGCGCCAAACTCGTCATTGTTATCCCCGCCCGTGACATTGAGCGGACCGCAACGAAGCCATGCATGCCCTTGTAATTCTGATCCTCCGGTTTTGAATGCCACTCCCATGTATAACGTTGTAGGAATGCCGGCACGGCGAAGCAATATCTTGGCGGTCAGGGCCTGTGGAAAACAATTGCTGTTCCATGGTGTGCATTGGCTGGCAGTGCTGATTGCCCAGCGCATCTTGTTCGCAAGCTGCAATTGGTAATCCGCTATGTTGTCTGGCGTCTCGGTCAGACGTGCGCCGAGGTATTTTTCCAGCCTTGGAAATGAAAACACATTTATCGCGAACCTGGAAATGCCAAGTAGCAGGTAAACTTTTACGAGTAGCCACTTGTCGCCCGCCGGGCGACGTGCCAGATTGACCAGGCGGGTTGCTATGGAGTTTTTTTTGTGAATTGGCACAGTATTGCCCGTTATCAGGTTTGAGCCGTAACTGTTGTTTGTTGCTGAACCAGTCCTTCATCCAGCAGTTCAGTGAGAAAGCTGATGGTATCCTGCTCTGCTGTTTCCCGCTCTATATCGAAGCGGGATTGTACCTCTGTGCAAACCTCGCCGACGCTTCGTGATTCTGTAAGGTAGTCCCAAATGACTTTGGCCACATCTTCAAGCCCGTAGTATTTACCGGCATCTATATTCATCATTACAAGTTCTGTGTCGCTGAGATTGGTGGCGAGGAGATCCGTTCTTGCGGTCAGTTGGGTCTCAAGTGTCAGGGTAGTGGTCATGATTTAGGTCTTTAGTTGATAGTCTTCCGAAACGGTGTTCATTCGTGTCAATTGATCGGTGGGGTAGTTGAGTTCAGTCATCACTTCCGAGTGATCGGAGAGCAATTGTGTAACAAGTTCAGCGTTTAGTTCGCTACTCCATGATCCTGTACTACCGCTGCGAAAGAATGATTTTGCCAATGGCATTTTCTCGCCGAAACCGTGTTCTTTCTCCTGAGATTGCAGTTGCCTGAATCCGGAAAATTCAACCGCTCTGGCAATTCGCTGCGGATTGTCGTCGAGACCACAAAAGCGGATCACCTCGGTGAAAGTGGAAATAGTATCAGCTACCATGTCTTCATAGCGAACGATCATTACTGGCAAGTCTGGTTCGTGCACCCAGCTACGCACGTGACCACTCCAGCATAACAGTCTCTGACGCAACTGATTGTGTAACCGTTTGGGGTTATCAACAAACGCGTATGCGGGATCACCCATTTTCTCGACAGTCTTTTCAATTGAACTCGCGCCGTGATGTGCAAAACTAACGCTCACATCGAGTGGGTTACGGACCAGGTACAGCACGCCGGCCGTCGCCTTTTTTGAAATGATCGGCTTACCCTCGCACGTTTCGGTGTAGGCGTCATGAACTTTCAAAAACAATGGCTCAGTGGCTTCGTCCGAGATTTTTTCATATACATAAGGCCGGTATCTCTCGATTTCATCCTGGGTGAGATCACTGGCCTCCACACCGACGTTGTCGTCAAAAATTTGCCTGGCGCTGGCAATCGGGCCAGCGTCGAGACTGTTGATATCTGCCGGAGTATCGGTATTGCGTAAATAGTTGGTCAATAGAACCCGCATCCACGTATTGCCGGATTTAGGGTAAGACGCCAGCCAGAAAATATTGCCGCTCATGCCGCTAGATCTTCCTCGATAAGGTCTGCCAGTTCGTTCAATTGAAATGTACCGGAGGGTCTAACTACCCGGGATACACCGACAGAACAAGCTACTGCAGACGCCAGTTCAAAATGCGGCTGTCGCATTTCCAGACCATCAAGGAATATCCGGCGATAGGTGTTGAGTAGTATGGTACTAAAGGTGCTAATCGCTGGAAGCCGGGTCACCGATAAGCTGGTATCGTCGTTGGTGTTGAGCGTATAGATATGTCTGAGTGGTGCCGGTTCAGACCAGAACTGGCCCGGCAACTGACGCTCGAATTTCTCCATTTGAGGGCGGGTTCTGACTAGATTTTCAGTACAAATATTGAGCTTTTCAGCGGAGTCAGCCCACAACCGCGTGCGCGGGTAACCGGGTAAAACCTGAGGCTGGTTGTTCTGGTCAAGGACAACGGCACACACATCGTCAACCATCATCGGATATCCGCGGCACAGCATTTCGCTGAGCAGGGTACTTTTGCCGATACCTGACGGGCCGGCAAACAGCACCGCGCCTTTGTCTGTGTGCACGGCACCTGCATGGATCACGAGGGTTTGTCGCTGGTGTAGCAGTGCACCAAATGCCGAACCGAGCATAAAAACTCTGACATCATTTGGTTCGGCCGCAGTTGCGGGTTCAATGATAATCTCGTTGCCGTGTTGTACCAGATAACGGCCAACATCTTTTACCGAAAGCAGAAACTGGTCCGGGTTAGCCTGGTAGCTACCGCCCGTGCGGGTCGGGTTATTCAGTACTTCCGGCACCTGTCCGTAGCGGATGTGGACGTCGGCTTTGTCCTGCTGACGATCGGCTGCGAGATGAACAACCAATGGCAATTCCGGACATTCCAGATCGCTACTGAAAATCAGATTGTATGCAAGGTAACGATGTGCCAAGGTTCGCATTTTCTTTGTTGTTACGGGCCAGGCATATCACAATCGTGGCCCAGGCAGCAGTTCGGCCCGGTAAAATTGCCGGCAACGTTCTAGTTTTCAGAACTGGCTTGTACGGCAATAGCGGTGCAAAATGAACATAACCTCATGAAAAATATATGATAAATATCATAAGTTGATTTCGATGTGATTCCTGGTGTGATGATCGGAAGGAATCATAAACGAGCACATTAGCATTATCTATGTGCATGAATCTGGCACTGCTACTAAAATTATCGATTACATGCCTCATTTAGCCACCAGAATTGAGCCACCAGACATCAGCCATGAGAAACATACATACCGGAGTGATGACCTCACTGCCCGGCGTTCATAGTACAATTACAATGAGTCGTTCGGTAAAACCGGCCACACTGAAGACAGGCAACCGACCAGGTCGGGGGATATAGAAAACTTGCAGTCCGGTAAGCCTTTTGCGTTTGAGACAGAGCGTTTTTTGATTCGGTCCCATCATCTGGGTGACTTAAACGATACCTATCTTTCCTGGTGGAACGATGAGGAAATTCAGGATGGTCTATGCATGCCAGTGCGCAACTGGGGAAAGAGGGAACTAATAGCCTACGAGGTGAAGTTTAATTATACCGACAATCTTAGCCTTGGTATTTTTTGCCGCGCCTCAACGAAACATATTGGTTTCATGACAATCAAACAGAGTTCATCTCTGGTGACGCAAACCAACACTATTATCGGCGACAAATCTTTCTGGGGTAAAGGCGTTGTTCTGGAAGTGCGTAGAGCAATTATCAATTCCATTTTCGAACACACAGATTCGATAAAAGTAATTGGTAAAGTGGACGCCCGAAATTTCGCTTCAATCTATAACTATCGCGCTCAACAATTCAAAGTCGAAGGTATTCGACGGCAGCAACTGAAGGCTCCCGATGGTAGTCGAAGGGATCAGGTGTTGTTTGGATTGCTAAAACATGAATGGAAAGCGAGTGATCCGCGCTAAAAACCTGCTGGCCGAAGTATTTCAGATGCCAGTTGAAGATATACCGGATGATGCAGCAATCGGTGAGGTAGACCAGTGGGACAGTCTCGGTCACATGCGATTGTTGATGGCGCTGGAAGCGGAGTTGGGCAAAACCCTCGACACCGAAACTCTGTTGCAGATTGATTGTCTGGAAAAAGTCGACAATCTACTGTCTGGTCGTTGATGCTATCAATTGAGGGGTAATAGCGATCGACACGAAGTCGTATTGGTTGCCGCTAACCTCGTCGTGCATTTGTTCTGGCACTTGTAGTACCGATCTGCACTGATGCCGGGTAGACGGCGAAGAGATAACCGAATCCGCCGTACCAGATCATGAGGAATCAACCCGGCGACAGGATCTGCCGCCGGAATCCTGACGGGTACTAACAGATACTCGATGTCATCTGCTAATACAGTCGGGCATCAATGCCGCCCGCGAAAATGGCCACGGCTGCGAAATCCACGATGCCCGTGAAAGCCGAATCGCGATCTAAAACCAAATCCGCCGCGGTGTCCGAAACCGATTGAAAATTTGCTGCGAACCGGTGAATAGCGAGCGAGTCGAGTGCTGGTCGATGTCCACAGCTGATGGTCGGCTACTACCACTTTCGGATAATCATAAGCGGCGTCACCAATTTTTCGCGTATCGCTTCCATCAATACTGCCGGAGACCGTTATAGCTCGTCCGCTGCGGTAGTCTGCCGGATCGAGAAACTCCGGTACTATTGCCAGAAACCTCCCGTTTGACAACCGTGAATCAACGGGACGCCCTTCTCTGTTAAGCGGCCGCTCAACCACCTCTATCCAGGTCGCGTTCTCGCGGTTCTCAACTGCGACTACAGTGCCCCCCCAGCGCACACTGCTTTTTTGGTGCGATTCCGGTGATTCCAGCACCGTAGAGACGTTTGGCCCGTCAGGGTTTGCAGCCTGCTGACTCGTTGACGAACTCTGATTAGATGCCACAGTTGCGCAGCCGGTGGTTACCATCGTGGCTAGTACCAGCGCGGGTAGCAGTGCTGTTCGAATATTGCGTGCATATGGAATAGACAGTGTCATTGGGCACCTCCCGGTTAAAAAGCGAAGTTGTCTTGGTTTATTCAATCAATTCAAATGCTGTACTCCTGTTCTGAACAATTGATGGCCGGAAAATTCCCGCTAGCTGTATTATTACCGAATTGCTGCATATCAAAGCACTTGATACAAATTCGTGATGACTATTGCGAATCGTTATAATCGGGTTTTTCCCGCTTTCCTCACACTATTGTGTAGAGTTGTCATCGCGATGCATGTTCGAAAAAACAGGAAAAGAAAAACAGATTTTGCCGCGTTAAAAATAGATAAAAGCCAAAGTAGATAGAAAAAGTAGATCGAAACATGAATCATCTGTCATCAGTGTTATCGCCTCTGCGGTTCGGGATTTAGCAATGCCGAGTGTAAGCCGCCCAAACATCCTGCTATGCGTTTTTGATTCGCTATCAGCTACTCACATCGCTTCTTCCATTGGTGCCTCAAATTCAGTAACCGCTACCCCGGTAGTAGTGAAGCTGCGAACGCAAAGCGTTGTGTTCTCGTCTGCGTACACCAGCTGTCCCGAAAGTAGTCCGGCGCGCGCAAGCCTGTTTACCGGGCTCGACCCATCGGTACATGGGGTCTGGAGCAACGGTGTTACGCTACCGTCTAGCGAGTTAACGTTACCTCAACACCTGACGCATGCCGGCTATACAACCTGGCTTGTGGGTCGCAGGCAAATGGCAGGTGTGGCGAACTGGACAACTGAACATAGTCGTCCGGATGAATTTAGTCATATTGATTGGGCGCACGGGCCATTACACCGTTCGCGGCAGAATGCGTATTTAAACTGGCTTCAGGAAACAGCGCCGGAAATATACGCGCAAATATTTCCGGTACAGGCGGACCCCGACAATACCTCAATCCCGCCAGAGCAGATTGCAGCCATCGCTTCGCTCCCGGATGAACTGGGTTTTAATTTTTGGGTGGGTTTGCGCAGCTGTGAATTGATGGCATCAGCGGACAAACCGTTTTTTGGTGTTGCCGCGTTTTCTACAGGTGCGACCATGGGAGCGCGGTCAGCCCGGGAACCTGATGTCGAAGCGTTGAATACACGTTCGTTACAGCAGGCAGATGAAGCGTTGGGCCGTATACTGGAGTATCTGAATGACAGTTCGCTTCAAGCAGACACCGTTGTTATTGTGACTGCAGCGCGAGGCACCGGCAGCACTGCTAATGCAATGTCCGAAAGCGCTATCAACATACCACTACTGGTGCGAGTACCCGATCAGTTACCCCGCTTGATCGATGCGCCGGTTTCTATAATTGATATTGCACCGACTATCCTTGAAATTGCCGCTGTGCCACCAAAACCCCGCATGCAAGGCATATCGTTAGTGCCTGTGCTCAATGGCGCTACACCGTTCCGAAACTGGGCAATGTCCCGGCTCAGGGTGTGTGCAACCGATTCGCCAGACTCTGAAAACACGCGACGCATCTGGCAAACATCGTTGCGGGTAAACAATATGAAGCTGGTGATACACCATGGCAATCTGCAACGTGGAGACCCGATCACGTACCGGCTGTTTGATCTGCTGGCAGATCCGGGTGAAGAAAATGATCTGTCAAAGTATAATGACCGCGCAGACGACCTTGAAAAAATGATAGATTTTTTTATTGATGCACGGTGTGCATTAGAGGATCGTACTGAACCTCGTATTGCTCAATTTTAAGAACCCGAAACGATGGCTAATATGGGGCGCCGCCCGAATATATTGTTTATATGCACTGACCAGCAACGCGGCGACAGTCTGCGCTGTACCGGTGCCTCGTGGGCTCACACCCCCAATCTCGACAGGTTGGCGCAGCAGGGCGCCTTGTTTAGAAATTGCTATGTGCAAAATCCGGTTTGCAGTCCTTCACGTGCCTCGCTGCTTACCGGGAAATATGTAGCCAGTCACGGGCTCTATGCTAACGGTGTGCCATTGCCTGCGAATCAACACATGTTTACCCGCACGCTTGCAGACTCTGGTTATGACTGCGGCATGATTGGTAAACAGCACCTGTATCCTTGTGATACATGGCATACCGAGCCTCGTCGCGATGATGGTTACCGGGTTTTTGAGTGGGCTCACGGGCCTAATCATCGTGCGCTGGAAAACGACTATCACCGCTGGATGCGAAAAACCTGTCCGGAACTCTATTCACAGATATTTCCAGACAAGGGAGCAAACGAGAACACCGAGTTTGGCAATCGTGCCAGAGCAGGCACGCCTGTAGATCGAGTGCCAGTGGAGGCGCACTATTCGCATTGGGTGGCCGAGCGTGCTATCGATTTCATAAAGCATCCGCGTGAGCACGATCAACCCTTTTTTCTGGCAGCCAACTTTTTCGACCCGCATCACCCGTTCGGTGCACCGCAGGAATTTCGCGACAAGATCGATGCGAATGCCATTGCGCCACCCGTTACGAGGCCCGGTGAGTTACAGAACAAGCCACCGGAGCAGGAGGCTTGCTCTAAAAAAAGCTATAGCGGTACCGCGCCAGGTTTTCAGGATTACACAGACGATGAAATTCGTGAGATTCGCGCACAATACTGGGCCATGATTGCACTCATAGACTATGAAACGGGTCGTATGCTGGAGGCGCTTGAGCGTGCTGGCCTGGCGGACAATACACTGGTTGTTTTTACGTCTGATCATGGCGAGATGCTGGGTAACCATCAGCAGCTACTGAAAGGCCCGCAACTGTATGACGATCTCACTCGTGTTCCGTTGATCATGCGGTGGCCCGCGAGAATCAGGCCGGCAACTGAAATCGGGCAGCTGGTGCAATGGATAGATTTGTCGGCCACGTTTCTGGACGGTGCAGGTTGCGCTGCGGGAAGGGGTGTGCAGGGCAGTTCGCTTCTGGAGCTAACCGAGCCACCGGGGAACAATTCGAAAAAAGCAAACGCAGAAAAAAACTGGCGTAAATGGGCGCTCAGCGAATATCGATACTCAGGCTTCACAACCGACCCGTTAATCATGACAACAATGCTTCGCTATGAGCACTGGAAACTGATTGTGTGGCACGGTGAGCCTGCCACCGGCGGGAAACGGGACGGGGAACTCTATAATCTGGCTATCGACCCCGAAGAGTTAAACAACTTGTTTCATGATTCAGAACATCTGCAAATACGCCGAACACTAAAAGGTGTCCTGCTTGATGCCATGGCGGAAGCTGAAGATAGAACCGAACCGCGAGTCCGCAGTTACTAGTGGGCTGTGCGGAAAGTTCGGTGACAAACATTTCACAGCCAAAGACGTCAGGGCAAGACGGAAAAATGCAGGCATAGCAGGGCCTGCGTCGAATTTTTCCAACGCAGCAATGGCGGCTGTGGTGAAGAAATGTGTTACCGAACTTTTCGCGCAGCCCACTAGCCCGGACAAGCCCGCCGACTCTTTGTGGTTTGACCGTAAATTTCCAATATGATAACGTAAAATTTCAATATTGGAATTTTGCCACCCATGTGCTCGCCATGAACCCTTCAGAAAGGACACTGCAAGTGCTGGAGTATCTTATGGCGGCGGGGCCCGGGCCAGTCAAGCAAGTTGATATTGCCCGTGACTGCGGATTGTCCCCGTCTACACTAAACCGGATTGTCAAATCGCTATCTGACTGGGGTTATCTGTTTCGAACCAGTGAGAAATACTGCGTTCGCAACTTTCGGCTGGAACGTAATGTTCCAATGTCGGAGACCTATCTGGCGAAGCTTGACAGCATCATGCGTGAGCTTTCAAGTCGACATGGAGCATCTGCGGAAGTCGTTGTAGTTGCCGGACACGAGCTATTGTGGCACTCAAAAACAGAACACCCAAACCCCGCAGTTGTCATTCGTGCGAATGTTGGCTTTCGCCGGTCCCTGTATGAATTCGATGTACTTTCCCGACTGTATTTAAGTCGTTTGGAGTGGAGCGAGGTGAAAACCCGATTCTATGTCGAGGGGTTTTTCGAAACGGTACGTCGCAGAGGTCAGGAAACCAAATGGTTAGCACCAACTGTTTTAAAGCGACGTTTGCAGGAAGCGCGTGGTGAAATCTTCGCCGCTGACGTTGAAGGTAACCATATGGGAATCCGTCGCTTTGCGACCGTCGTCGATGATCCGTGTGGAAAATT
>CAYPCS010000046.1:42584-43690 GCA_964409275.1 uncultured Granulosicoccaceae bacterium | reverse complement strand
CAATGGTCTGGTGCATCAATACGTGATTGAGAACGCTGCCAAGAGCGTATTTGGTGTCGTCATTGGTGGCGGCAACTTCAACTGCTTCACTGATTGCGATACCGAGGCTGCCAGTACTGTCCGGCGTTTTTTCGAGGATGGCCTTACCAGCCTGAGTGGTGTCACTTGGACTCGCTACACAAGTGGCGCCATAGGCTTCCATCATTGCTTTGCGATAGGGTTTTTGCTTGAAGCTCACCTTCACCATAAAAACCTGAACCTGCAAATCGAACAGGGCCGCAGCATAAGCCAGCGACGATCCCCACTGGCCGGCACCGGTTTCGGTACTGAGTTTTTTGACGCCTTCATTCATATTGTAGAAGGCTTGCGGCACGGAGGTATTTGGCTTGTGGCTACCGGACGGGCTGACGCCTTCGTATTTGTAGTAAATTTTGGCCGGTGTATCGAGTGCCTTTTCCAGACGATGGGCGCGGTAAAGCGGGGTTGGTCGCCATTGACAATAGGCATCTCTGACCGGACCCGGTATGTCGATATCGCGCTCTTGCGATACCTCCTGCATGATCAGCTCCATCGGAAACAGCGGTGCCAGATCATCCGGGCCAATGGGTTGACCGGTGCCAGGGTGCAGCGGTGGCGCCAGGGGTGATGGCAAATCCGCCTGTAGGTTGTACCAGCTCTTTGGAATGTCTCTTTCCGTTAATAAAAATTTGGTTTGGTCGGTCATGATCTTCCCCCGGCGAATTGGAATGGCCAGAATTTTTGGCCCGGTAGCGTGTTACAACGATTAGCGTATTACAGCGATTAAGGCGTACAGCTGCGATCAATCGAATACATCTTCGTGCACAGATCTTATAAAGCAGCTTTACAAGCGCATACGGTTTACGGCGCCGCGCGACAGTTGGTTAATACAGGACGCTTTGACGGCTACAGCACTCAATCGCCTACAGATTAAACGACCCTGCAGGGAAATGCACCGTGAGTTGGCGTCTGGCCTCGGGTGCGCGTCGATTCGTGGTATATTGCGCGACCGCTGTTTTGAGTCGCAGCCGCTCAGGCAAACTAAAACGGTTTGTCTCCCCTGGCTTTTACGTACCCCGGTGTTGTTA
>CAYPCS010000046.1:0-42484 GCA_964409275.1 uncultured Granulosicoccaceae bacterium | reverse complement strand
TGTTGTTAACCAGTGTTGTTAAACAGGATGTCCGTGTCGGAAAAACCTCAAGTGTCCGCTCCCGCTGTTGCTGATGCACCTGGCGCAAGCTCACCAGCCGCAAAACTGTCGAGCGATCAAGAGTCGCGCGCACTGGTACTGAAAAAAGGCGAAGAGAGGCGATTGCAGGCAGGCCACCTCTGGGTCTACAGCAATGAAGTCGATACTGCCAAATCCCCCTTCGCCGGATTTTCACCTGGAGAGCAGGTGCCTGTGTATTCCAGTCGGGGCAAACCGGTGGGTATGGTGTGCGTGAATCCACGCTCGTTGATCTGTGCGCGTCTGTACAGTTATCGAACGGGTGAAATGCTGGGTACACCGTTACTTCGGCGGCGTCTTGCCTCGGCACTGGAATTGCGCCAGAGGATGTTTTCGATCCCCTGTTATCGACTGGTTCATGGTGAGGGCGACTGGCTTCCCGGGCTGGTGGTTGATCGCTATGGTGATTATCTGATTGTACAAACCAATACCTGGGGTATGGATCAACTCAAAGACGAGATTGTTGAAGTACTGGTGGAGTTACTGCAGCCCAAAGGGGTTTTTCTTCGCAACACCAGTTCCACCCGTTCTCAGGAAGGACTCGAGCCCGCGGAAGCGCTGTTGTGGGGCGAGGTGCCGGACACCACTGAAATAATCGAGAATGGACTGCGTTACGAGATACCGCTGAAGACCGGCCAGAAAACCGGCTGGTTCTATGATCACAGAGACAATCGTCAGCAGCTGCAGCAATTCAGCGCTGGCAAACGAGTCCTCGATGCATATTGTTATCTTGGTGGCTGGGGTATCAACGCCCTGGCTGGCGGTGCCAGTGAGGTTGTAGCGATTGACAGTTCTGCACCAGCGCTTGACGGCGCCCGACAAAATGCAGCACTGAACGGTTTTGCGGATCGCTGGAGCGGAATAAAAGGGGATGTCAGCGACCAGCTTCGTCTGTTGCGCGATGCCGGAGAGAAATTTGATGTGGTGGTGCTCGATCCACCGGCGTTTATCCAGCGTGCCAAAGACAAGCGCAAAGGTGTGGAAAAATATCGCAGCATTAACTCACTGGCAGCCGCCATATTGCAGCCCGATGGCATGCTGGTGTCCGGTTCCTGTTCCCATCATCTGACGGACAGCGAGTTACAACGTGCGGTATTGCAAGGTGGTCGTAAAAACGGATTTACGGTGCAGGTGGTCGCGCGTGGTCATCAGGGGCGAGATCATCCCGTTCATGCTGCTATTCCGGAAACCGAATACCTCAAAGCAGTGTTTGCCAGGCTGCTTCGTTGAAGCTGCACCCGGTATTCCGGTATGAGGAGCAGCTGCCAGGGTCAGGGCCCGTATTTCTTCGTTGATTTACCCACCTGGATTGAATCTGCGGTGCCGATGAAACGCGGTAGGTAGCTGTGTCACCCTGTCGATGCTATGGCTGTCTAATCAGACTATAATCACCTGCTCATGTCGGTGACGATCCAGTGCCATATACACTGGTGTCGAGCCAGCCTGGTTTGGATGCGCTGAAAGTAAACCCCGTGGAAACCTGCAATGCTTGAATATCCCAATATTGACCCGGTCGCTTTTTCTCTGGGTCCGGTTACGGTGCACTGGTACGGGCTGATGTACCTGCTCGGCTTTGCGGCGGCGTGGCTTCTGATAAAGGTTCATACGCGCCGGTTAAATTCAACACTGAACAAGGACGATCTGGCGGACCTGGTATTTTACGCGGCGATCGGTGTCATTCTGGGTGGAAGACTGGGTTATATCTTCTTCTACAACTTCGCCGCTTTTATCGAAAACCCGATGATGATCGTCAAAATTTGGCAGGGCGGTATGTCGTTCCATGGAGGGTTTCTTGGCGTCCTTGTCGCGATCTGGTTTTTCGCACGCAAGACCGGTCACACGTTTTTTCAAATCGGTGATCTGGTAGCGCCGGTTGTCTCAATCGGGCTGGGTGCCGGACGCCTGGGTAATTTCATTAATGGTGAACTGTGGGGAAGAGTCACCGATGTTCCGTGGGGAATGGTGTTTCCGTTCGAGCGTGCCGGAGTGCTGCCTCGCCATCCTTCGCAGCTCTATCAGTTTGTGCTTGAGGGTATTGTTCTGTTTCTGGTGTTGTGGATTTATTCGCGTAAGCCGCGGCCAACAATGGCGGTGTCCGGTATGTTTTTGCTGGTCTATGGAGTGTTACGCTTCTTTGTCGAATTTTTTCGCGAGCCGGACGACCACCTGTTGTTTGTGGCGTTTAACTGGATGACACGTGGCCAGCAATTGTGCATTCCCATGATTGTGATCGGGGCGTTTTTGATCTGGGTCGCCTATCGTCGTAACAAGTTCGCACCAACAGCAGCGTCCGCTGAATGAGCCATGCATCGGGCATACATCCAGAGCAACAGTATCTGGATCTGCTAAAACTGCTGATAGAGCAGGGCGATGAAAGAGTTGATCGAACCGGAGTAGGTACACGGGCAACATTCGGGCATCAGATGCGGTTTGATCTGCGCCAGGGTTTTCCGCTGTTTACAACGAAAAAAGTGCTTTGGAAAACGGCATTCAAAGAGATGCTGTGGATGCTTGGTGGTGGTGACAACATTCGGGAGTTATTGCAGCAAGGCGTGAGAATCTGGACCGCCTGGCCATTGCAACATTATCGGCAAACCACCGGAACTGAAATCAGTCAGACAGAATTCGAAGAAAAAGTGTTAGCGGATGAAGATTTTGCCAGTCAGTGGGGCCAGCTTGGCCCTGTGTATGGCAAGCAGTGGAGAAGCTGGACTGCGAGCGACGGGCGAACCATCGATCAGGTGCAGCAAGTGCTTGATGATTTGAAAACCAACCCGACCTCACGACGAATTCTTTGGGACGGCTGGAACGTGGCCGAGCTTGGGCAGATGGCGTTGCCGCCTTGCCACAAGCACTATCAGTTCTATGTCAATCAAGGCGATGGAACATTGAGCGGTGGCATGGTGCAGCGCAGCGCAGATACATTTCTGGGGCTGGCCTGGAACATTGCCAACCTTGCCCTGGTGACCCATCTGATTGCCCGGCAAACAGGGCACAAAGCTGGTGAAATTGTCTGGTTCGGTATGGATGTACATCTCTATCTAAATCATCTTGAGCAAGCGCGCACCCAGATCAGTCGAACTCCGTTGCCGTTCCCGCAGCTGGAGGTGGATGAAAATGTGGGCTCACTGTTTGACTATCAAATGGAACACCTGAATATCGTGGATTACCGGTCTCATGCGCATATTGCCGGAGACGTTGCTGTATAGACTTCAAATAAAAAATTCGCGCCGGCAGCGATGTGGTGATGCCATACGGTTGCCGGGTAACGCATATAACTCTGATCAGCGCGTCTGCGCGGAACAATGATGCTTGAAACCGTCGATTACCAGGATTCTGAAGCACCGGCCCGTTTTGTAGAGTCACTGCGGACAACGGGATTCGGAGTGCTGACTAACCATCCGTTGATGCAGTCGAGTGTGGACAATATCTATACCTCCTGGCTAGATTTTTTCACGGGTGGCAGCAAACATGATTTTCGGTTTAACCCTGAAAAGTACGATGGTTACTTTCCGCCTCAGGAGGCAGAAGCAGCCAAGGGTCGGCTGGTGCGGGATATCAAAGAGTATTTTCATTTTTATCCCTGGGGTCAGTGTCCGGCAGAATTGCGTGACGATCTTGTTCAGTATTACCGACAGGCCAGTGAGCTTGCGTCGGAGCTACTTTCCTGGGTAGAGGACCACAGTCCGGTGGAGGTAAAGGCGCGTTATAGTGAGTCGTTGCCAACGATGATGGAAGGCAGTGAGCAATCGCTTTTGCGGGTGTTGCACTATCCGCCATTGCAGGGCGATGAACAACCCGATGCCATCCGTGCTAGCGCACATGAAGATATAAATTTGTTGACTGTGTTGCCGGCAGCCAATGAACCCGGTCTGCAGGTTAAAAAAACCGATGGGTCGTGGCTGGATGTGCCCTGTGATTTTGGCAATCTGATTGTCAATATCGGTGATATGTTGCAGGAGGTGTCTGGTGGCTACTTTCCCTCTACCACTCACCGTGTAGTGAACCCGCAGGGCAGTACACAAAACCGGTCACGTATCTCTCTGCCACTATTCCTGCACCCGCGACCTCAGGTGCGCCTGTCTGATCGCTATACCGCGGACAGCTATTTGCAGGAGCGTCTGCAGGAACTTCGGCAGGTTAAAGAGTAAGCGGCGGAAAAAAATCCGCCGCTCTGTCTGGAGTACTACTCGTCTATTTCACTGATAACAGTGGTGGTCTCGGTAAACTGAGCCTTTGCAACGTGATCAAAGATCAGATCGACACGACGATTTCGCTGTCTGCCGGACTCGCTGTTGTTACTTGCAACCGGTGAGTTTTCGCCCAACCCTTTTGCAACGATGCGTGCGGCTGCAATGCCGTGCTCGGCGAGCGCTGAGCGAACTGCGTTTGCGCGTTGCACTGACAGGTTGTAGTTGAAGTCATAGTCGCCGGTGTTGTCAGTATGACCTTCGATCAACAAAGATCGCTCGGGGTAGTTCTGCATGAACTGCGCAACGCGACTAACATTTTGATAGGCGCCAGCGCGAAGAGTTGACTCGCCGGTATCAAACAACACATCGCCGAGAGTGAGTACCATGCCGCGGTCAGTGCTTTTTGCCTGAAGTGCTTTTAGCTCTTCGAGCTCAGCCAGTTGCTGTTGCAGTTTTGCTTCACGATCCTCGACTTCTTTCTTTAGCAACGCTGTCTGCGCTGCCAGCTCTTCTGCTTCGGATTTTGCGGTACTGGCTTCGGACGCGCGTAACGCCATCTGTACTTCAGTGCGCTCGAGCTTTGCGTTTTCGATTTTATCTTGATGCTGAAGTAGTTGTGAACGCTGCTCTGCGATCAATGCGTATTGTTCAGCGACATAGGCATGTTGCTCGATAGTCTCAGCGTCTTTCTTGTCGCGCCACGCTTTTTCTGCGTAGTCCAGCTTGCGCTTGGCGACATTGAGATCGTCAGTCGAGTATTGATTGACCAGAGTGGCCTGACTGACTCGTTCGTAAGTCGCACGTGCCGAGTCAAGTGCCGGGTTGGGTTGTTTGGAAGCGCAGCCAGCGGTTAGCAGAAGCACACCGGCGGTGATAGCAGTGGTTTTTAGAAACTTGTGTTGGTTTTTCATCATAATCTCCAGGCGTAGATGTCAGCGACTAGTTGTCTTGAACTCTCGCTATCTCCTTTTTCATTAGATCAACACTTTCCTGCAATTCACTGTGTGCAAGTTTTGATTTTTCTGCTTCGGCGGTCGCCTCGGCAAGTTCAGCGTCGGCAGTTGCCGAAATCAACAAGCGCTTTGCCTTGTCGTATTTTTTCTTTTCTATGTAGGCTTCTGCGACTTCAACTTTTTGTTGCGCTTCACGGTATGGTTTTGGAGCATAGCTAACCGCGCCTGCTGCCTCCGCATTGCGAATTGAAGATTGCGTCAGTGTGAGTTCCTGCTTTGGTGGAGGTCCGCTGGAGCAGCCTGCCAACTGCACTATCACGAGTACGGCTATAGTGTGAATTACGTTTCTTTTTAAGTTCATGCTGTCCCCCTAATGGATACTCAGGAATCGGCAACCTTGCCTTTAACCTGTTGTGCAGCAACATCGGCGGATTTGCTGGATTTTTAATCAAAACCCTGGAATTATGGAAAGTTTGTAATTGTAAGGGGCGCTCTAACATCTAGCCGCATTTGACCGAATAGATGATTTTTGTCGACTGTGCAGCGTTGTTCAATCAGATCATTCGAGCGGCTTCTCGTAGAATTGAATGCAGCTTATAGTTACAACTACCTTATTCTTAAAGCATAATTATCGCGAATGTCTGGTCGAGTTAGCCGACGGGCAGCATTGGTACTTGTTTCGGAGAAAAAAGAATGCGTATTTCGATGGTAATGGCGATGGACAGGGCGAAATTAATAGGTAAGGAAAAAGGCATGCCCTGGCATATTCCGTCAGACCTTCAGTATTTTAAAAATGTGACCATGGGCAAACCTGTGATTATGGGCAGAGTGACGTATGAATCTATCGGTCGCCCGTTGCCCGGGCGCCATTCGATAGTGCTTAGCCGCGATAAGGCATGGGCTGCCGATCAGGTCGAGACTGTGCATTCCCTGGCAGACGCGTTTGCCGCGGCGAGGAAACACCCCGGAGATGAAATGATGGTGATAGGTGGTGCATCGCTTTGTGCACTGGCGATGCCGTATACCGAGCGACTATACCTGACTATTGTTGATCACGAGTTTGCCGATGGCGATACCTGGCTTGACAGTTTTAACCAAAGTCACTGGAATGAAGTGTCTCGCGAAGCTCACGATGAAACTTCGCAAGGAGGTTATCGCTATACTTATTTTGTGCTCGACAACAAATCAAAAAAATCCATAGATGCGGAAGCGTGAAGTAAACGCCCCTGTTTCTGGATGGACACTAATTAATACCGATTCAGGCTTGGCAACTAATCAGCTTCAGGCTTTGCAACTAACGCTAAAGGTTTGCAGGTTATCAAGGCGCATCGCTGTGAGTGCGTTGCCCCAAACACAGCCACTATCCAGCGCGTACACCGGGTGTGCCTTGTGTAACCCCAACGATGCCCAGTGACCAAAGATAACTGGCTGCTCTGCCATTAACCGGTCTGGTACGTCGTACCAGGGAATCAGATTGGCGGGTTGGTTGCCAGGCGGTTCACTGCAGGTAAAGTCAGGCGCGGATTGTTCATCGCAGTAGCGTATACGGGTAAAACAATTCAGTGCGAATCGCAACCGATCGTCTGGGTTTCTGTTGTCGTCCCAGTTTCCGCTGCTCTTGCCGTACAGAGCTTGCAAGTCTGATTGCACACTGATAGCAGAAATTCCGGATTCCAGTTCGCGGGCCAGATCAGTGGCGGTCTCTAGTGACCAGCGCGGGTGGATACCGGCATGCACCATAGTAAAGCCGTCAGCCGTGTGCATTAACGGAAGCTGCTGCAGCCATGCAATCAGTTCTTCTATATCAATGGCATCAAGGACCTGGTGTAGCGTGGGATCTTTAGCCCGTGGGCGCAAGCCATAGTAGACAGCAAGCAAATGGATGTCGTGATTGCCAAGCACGCTGATGGCTGACTTGCCCAGTGACTTCACGAAGCGCAGTGTGAGCAGCGAGTCGGGACCGCGATTGACCAGATCGCCAACAAACCAAAGGGTGTCTGTAGCGGGATCAAATTTAATGTTGTCGAGCAACTGGCGCAGTTGGCTATAACAGCCTTGCACATCTCCAATAGCGTATGTCGTCATGCACCTGCCAGCGGGACTAGTGAAGTGTTCGCGGCGTGGCGAGCAGGAACTCCGGAATAGAGGCATTGAATTCAAGCCCGTCGTCAGTCTCCATTTGATAGCTGCCTCCCATCGTGCCCATCGGCGTCTCCAGTATCGTTCCGCTGGTGTACTGATAGCCCTCGCCCGGTTTTATCCACGGTTGCTTGCCAACCACACCGTCCCCGCGCACTTCCTGAGTGCGTCCATCACCATGAGTGATAATCCAGTGACGTGTCATTAGTCTGGCCGGTACTTCTCCCTGATTAATAATGGTGATGGTATAGGCGAAGACAAACCGGTCGTCCTCGGGATCCGAGTCTCCCTCCAGGTAACGCGTGGCGACTTCAACTTTTATAGTGTCCGCGTGATCCGCTGGAAGGTTGTCGTCGTTGTCTGGCGAGTCTGACATAGAATTTCTACAGTTTTCCGGAGTGCGATGCGGCATTTGAGTTGGACATAACCGCGCTAAGTGGGTGCCGTTGCGGCGGTTTTAAAGGTTGAATCGCAAATAAAGCCGGAGATTCACATGGCTGCTGGTATTTGCAGATTTGCTCACGCCACTATTTTACCCGCTTTAGTACCTCATGTTGTTGCTGGAATGGGCATTCCACAGCGGCTTTCACTACGCCTCGGGTTCCTGACCCCTGATATTGACCCATGTGGTAGTGAGTTGCGCGAACTGGTGAATATCCAGTGCTTCAGCACGAAGTCCCGGATCTACCCCCGCTTCGCGGATACCGGAATCATCGAGTATTCCTTTCAGGTTATTCGCGAGTGTCTTGCGCCGTTGTGCGAAAGCGCTTTTAACCAGGCTGTTGAAGTCAGCGTGCAGTTCTGCAGGCACCACCGGACTCGCGCGTGGGCTGAGCTTTATCACACCGGACTTTACCTTTGGCGCCGGTACAAAAGCACCGGCAGGCACTTCAAGCAATGTGGTGGACTCGCACAGGTTTTGAACCACCAGGGAAAGCTGACCATAATGCTTGTCACCGCAGCGGGCACTCAGACGGGCGACTACTTCCCACTGCAGCATGAAATGCATATCGGCGATGTACGATGTGTCTTCCAGTAAGCGAAAGATCAGCGGGGTGGCAATGTTGTAGGGCAGGTTACCGACCAGTCTTATCGGTGATTCTTCACTCAGCGATCTGAAATCAAACGACAGCGCGTCTGCTTGCCTGAGGTTGAAATTTTCATAGTGGCCGAACTGTTTTTGTAGAACGGGAATCAGATCGCGATCCAGTTCCAGAGCGGTCAATTGCGCTCCGGTTTTTAGAAGTCCCTCTGTAAGTGCGCCGCGGCCCGGGCCTATCTCGACCACTGGCAGGTGTGTGTTGGTAAAGCGGCTAACAATTTTATCAATGATGTGTTCATCGACCAGAAAGTTCTGACCAAATCGTTTGCGAGCGCGCACTTTGCCACGTCCGGGTTTATTCACGCGTGCTGGAAGTTTAAAATCATTGGGGTGTGTTTGCCTTCTTCGCCAGTGTGATGGCCATGTTGATTGCCGCTTGCAGGCTTCCTCCGTCGGCAGCACCGCTCGCTGCCAAATCCAGAGCCGTACCGTGATCAACCGAAGTTCTTATGATCGGCAGGCCAAAGGTGATGTTCACAGCGTTGCCGAAGCCTGCGAATTTAAGCACAGGCAATCCCTGGTCGTGATACATGGCCAGTACGATATCGGCATTTTTCAGGTGGCGCGGAGTAAACAGCGTATCGGCCGGCAAGGGTCCGGTTACATCAATTCCCTGTGCTTTTGCAGTCGCGATAGCCGGACTAATAATATCGATTTCCTCGTGGCCCAGGTGGCCGGACTCGCCGGCGTGAGGGTTGAGTCCGCAGACCAGTATTCTCGGCGTTGCGAGCTGGAATCGGCTGACTAGATCCTGTTGCAGAATCTTCAGGGTGGTGACAATGGAATCGTGATTTATAGCTGCCGGCACTTCGGCAAGTGGCAGGTGTGTGGTGGCGAGCGCAACGCGAAGGCTGTCAGCCGCCAGTACCATCACAGGGTTTGCGTTAAAGAACGCGGCGATGTACTCGGTATGTCCGGTAAACGGAATGCCCGCGTCGTTGATGACCCCTTTGTGCACCGGTGCTGTAACCATCGCATCGAACCGGCCGTCTTTGCACCCCAGCGCAGCTGTTCGAATAGTATCGAGTACATACCCGGCGTTGCCGGAATCAAGCACGCCTGCGGTGGCCTCGTGCGACAGGTTAACCGGATGCAGTTGAATAGCGGTGCCATCACTATAGACGGGTGTGTCCAGTCCTAACGCGAGGGCGCGTTTCTGTAGCAGTTGTGCGTCGCCGACGATAATCAGTGTGGCGTCATCGTGCGGCGTTAAGGCGGCACAGAGATCAGGGCCTATACCGGCGGGCTCACCGGTAGTAATGGCAATCCGTGGTTTCGCTGTCACTGCAGGCTTTTGGCAAAACCGCGCAGCTCTACGTATGACCGGCTGCGAAGTTGCGACAGCCAGACCTGATACCTCTCCTCGGCTTTTTTACGCATGAGATCTTCTCGCGCCTTGTTCTCCAGACTGCTACGCGGATTTTCGTCGATGTCCTGTTCTGTTACTTCCAAAATGTGCCAGCCGAATTCAGTTTGAAATGGTTCGGAAAGGCGGTTTGGCGGCAGTGAAAATGCAATTTCTTCAAACCGTCGCACCATTTCACCGCGCGTAAACCAGCCGAGGTCGCCGCCTTTGTCTGCAGTGCCTCGATCATCGGACTGTTGTCGGGCCAGATTGGCAAAGTCTGCGCCTTCCGATAAACGGTTATAGATATCGGTGATGCGTTGTTTCGCGACTTCGGAGCTGAGTCCGGCGCGAGTGCTTGAAAGAATGTGGCGCGCGCGCACTCGTTTAGCGATGCTTTGCTCCAGCGAACTTCGACCCTCCAGTTTCAATACATGGAAACCGGCAACGCTGCGCAGAGGTTCACTGATGTCTCCGTCCTGCATGCCCTGCACGGCGGTGGAAAATAACTGGGGCATTTCCTCAAGCGTTCTGGAGCCAAGGTTACTTCCTTCGATATCCGCGTTTTGGCTTCGATACTTTTCGAGTAAACGAGGAAACTGGATGCCATCGCGAGCGTCGCTTGCGATTTCCTGTGCGAGTTTTAAAGCGGCACTCTCGAGCCCGGGAGCCGACTGTTGTGGCAGCTTGACCAGTATATGGTTGAGTTCATAGCGAAACCCTGCAGGAGCAGCCGAGGTCGACATCACTTCTTCGACTTCTGCATCGGACACTCGCAACCTTGATTCCACTTCGCGTCGGGTCAGAGTGGAGATCAGTAATTCCTTGCGAATATTCTCGCGGAATTCGAGGAAGTTAACGCCATCGCGATTGAGTGTTTCACGCATTTCGGCAACGGTCATTCTGTTGTTGCGCGCCATGTCCTCAAGCGCACGTTGCAGGTTTGAGTCATCGATGCGGATGCCCCGCGCCTCAGCTTCCTGTAACTGAAGTGACTGAGTGATGAGTCGCTCAAGGACGATTTTATCGAGCTCGTCGCCAGAGGGCATGTTCGGCGGGTTTTGCCGTAACAATGTAGCGCGCTCGGAGATGAAGTCACTGGCCAGAACAATATCGTTGTTAACGATAGCGACTATGCTGTCGAGTTCGACTTCCTCGGCCAAAGCCTGTCCCGGCAACGTGAGCAGAAACGCGCCCAGCAGTGTGGTGAAAATTCGGTGAATCACTTTTGTCATGCTCTACTCATGCCTGGCTGACGCGGGATCAGTTTTTGTCAATGTAGTAATCGGGCTGGCGTGTTAGTCGTTGTCGGAGGTATAACCGCCAATTGCCTCGCGCAGCACTTCGGTAACATTTTGTCCGACGGGTGCCAACCCTTTCAGTACCAGTTGGAAAAAGTAATTGGTCGTGGTGTCATCACCATCATCGGTAATAAATCGCCTCGCTGCGGTTCTAAATGCCCAGCAGCAACTGTCGTATTCGAGCCCGACGACCACTTCAATGCTGGTGCTGTCATCGAGTGAGTACTTCCAGCCGCTGGCCAGACGCCATCGGTCACTTACCGGCCAGGCAAACGATGCGTTGAGAAACTCGCCATCGTCTTGCAAAAACCGATGGCCAAAGTTGATCAGCTTGCCAGGTTCGCTTCGATACGAGATTTGTGCAGACGATCTCTGGGTGTTGCCGTCATTCGGGTTCCACTGCAGATTTAATCCGCCGCTCCAGTGCCGCGTAATCTCGGTTTGTAGCTCGGCAATAATATCAGAGCTGGTCGCATCGCTAATGGTTCCGCCAGGTAGTGTGACTTCGCGATCTGCAAAATACAGAATCTGGCCCACACTGGCGCTGTATCTCTCGCGTCCGTCCGGGTTGATTAGTCTTGAACTCAACGCCAGACTGAGCTGATTGGCGTCGTTAATTCGATCTGCACCGGAGAAGCGGTTTTCGCGAAATAGCTGGGAGAAGTTGAAATCGAGTGCGCCGGTATCGAAAATGGGTATGCTGCTCTGATCGCGGCGGGCCGAGTATAGATAGAACAGCCTCGGCTCCAGCGTCAGTATGCTGCGATCACCCGGGTTGGTTTGCTCAAAATATAGCCCGGCGTCAGCGGAGAACTGGGGAACGTCGCGAAACTGCTCCCGATCTTCAGCGGCAACATTGCTCAGGTCGTAGCGAGTGGCGCGCCAGCTGGATGCCAGTGAGGTGAACCAGGCCGAGCGATTGATGTTCCATTCGATTCGCGGGTGGATATCGAGGCGGGTGCCGGTTACCGAGTTATCGCGTTCAAAGTACACCAGCTCTGAATCAATAGTCGCTTCGAAACCCGAGCGTCTGATAGGCATCCGGTACTCAAGCGTTAGCTGCGGCAGCTGCTGGTACGGGAGCTGGTCCGGCAGAATATTGGAATCAACCGTTTGGTAACTCAGCAGGCGTGTTCGAAAGCGATAATTTTCCGCGGTATAGACCAGATCTCCACGGCGTTGCAAGTGGGTGATGCTTGCAATGTTTAGTGTGTCGCCGAGATCTTCGAAATAGTCACGGTCGCTGACCGAGCTGACATCTACGTCTGTGGACCAGCGACGGCCCAGTCTGCCGCTGTGTCGAAAGCGGCTAAAGCGGCGACTGGCGTTGTTAAATCGATTGTCGTTGCTGATATTTTCATGATTCAGCGTCCAGGTGCCCACGCGGTTCAAGTGGCGTAGCTCTGTCTGCAGCTGAAATCCGCGATCACTCATTGAGCGCAGAACAAACGTCGCATCCCAGTTGGGCCTAATGTTCCAGTAAAAAGGTTGCCGGTACTCGAATCCGGTTTGTTCGTTTTGATCGAACCGGGGTGCCAGCAGCCCGGTTTTACGCTGATTGCTTATCGGAAAACTGAACACCGGTGCGTAGAGCAACGGCACGTCCTTGAAACGCAAACTGACATCGCGAGCGGTGCCAATACCTTTGTCCGGGTCAAGTTTGATGCTGCCGGCACGCAGCCTCCAGCCGTTGTCACCGGGAGGGCAACTGCTGTAGGTGGCGTTGTTTAATCTCAATCTGCCTTGAGTGTCGCGGCGTATGCCGTCGGCCTGGCCCTGCGAGATAACTTCTCCGTTGTCGACTTCATAACCGGACGCGCCGAGTCGAAAAGTGCCGTCTGCAACATTTATTTGCGCATCACTGCTGTGAACAGTCAGTCCGGCGGATTCGTAGGTCATGTCTCCATCGACCGTAGCGATTTTACTCACCGAGTCGAACAGGGCATTTTCTGCCAGCAACCCTCCGTCGCGATGGCGAATTGAGATAGTGCCATCCAGCTGTATCCGGTCAGGGTTAGCCGGGTCACTGCTGGCGCTGTCGGCGGACAACTCAATCCGCTCGCCGAGAGATTCATCCGGGTACACCGGTGCCGTGTGGTACTGGCCTGTGGCACAATACTCCTGGGCGAATACAATCGACGATTGCAATGCTGCGGCAACTGCGAAGCTAGAGAAAAGGAATCTCACCGGGTGAACACGAAGCGGTAGTTTGAAGGGTTGCAAGCATAGCGAGGATTGCCGCTGGCGGACATCCATTGAACGTGTCAATTCATCCGGGTTTGCCTGTTCGGGTTTATCCGTTTGGATTTTTGTCCGTTCGGTATCTGGCGGGTTTTGGCAGTCCTGTGGCGGCTATCAGTGTTTCGCGCAATTTCAGCAGAGTGTTGCCTGACCGGCAAGCAAGCGCTGATCTCCCCGGAGATTGCTAAACGCGGTATGTGATTTTATTTCGTGGCGAGAACAAACAAACTCATGACAACAGAAAGAATTCGCCTGGAGGATGGCTGGAAAAATCAGCTCTCGGATCAGTTTGAGCTGCCTTATATGAAGCAGCTGCGCGCTTTTCTGCTCGCTCGTGCGGAGTCCGGAGCGGTTATTTATCCGGGACCGTCGCAGTGGTTCGAGGCCTTCAATCGAACACCTTTTGAGCAGATCAAGGTTGTGATACTCGGTCAGGATCCCTACCACGGTCCTGGTCAGGCGCATGGAATGTGTTTTTCGGTGCTGCCCGGTGTAGCTGTGCCACCGTCTCTGCGCAACATATACAAAGAACTGAAATCGGATCTCTCCATCGAGCCTGTGAGTCACGGCTATCTTGAGGCCTGGGCAGATCAGGGAGTATTTCTGCTGAATAGTGTGTTAACCGTTGAACACGGGCAGGCCGCTTCACATCAGGGCAAGGGGTGGGAGCAATTTACCGACAGGGTGATAGAAGTCTTGTCTTCTCGTCTGGAGAACACAGTGTTTATGCTGTGGGGAGGTTATGCGAAGCGCAAGGGACAAATTATCGACTCGCAAAAGCACTGTGTTCTCACCAGCGCCCATCCATCGCCACTGTCTGTCAGAGGGTTTACCGGATGCAGGCACTTTTCGAGTGCCAATCAATATCTGACCAGGCACGGCAAAGCGCCAGTTAACTGGCAGTTGCCTGAGAAGGTTTCGGTGAAACGGATCGACAATGCAAATAGTGCAACGGTCTGAATGTTTCGAGACTTCGGTGTGCTGCGCTATATCGATGCTGAATTGCCTGAATAACAAACTAAACTAACAATGGTGGTTGTGCCAGAGTGACTGGCTGAGGCAAAATCCGCCTGCCATAAAATAATTCAACTAAAACGAAGGGGAACATCGCTGATGGAATTTTTTCCGGTACTACTCGGCCTGGCGGGTCTTGCCACGGCTGTGTATGTATACACGCTAGTATTGAAGTATCCAGCCGGAGACGGCAAGGCGGCAGAGATCGCTGTTGAGATACAAAAGGGGGCCATGGCGTTTTTGCGACGTGAATACTCCATCCTTGCTGCATTTGTGGTCATTGTTTCGGCCATCCTGTTTTACGCGTTCGAAACCAATCACACGGCTATTGCTTTTTTGGTGGGGGCAATTTTTTCGGCCTCGGCAGGCTGGTTTGGAATGTACACAGCGACGCGTGCAAACGTTCGTACCACTGTCGCAGCGGCAGAACATGGTGCGTCTGAGGCTCTCACCGTGGCGTTTTTCGGCGGTTCAATTATGGGTTTGACCGTAGCGGCAGCGGGTCTGCTCGGTCTGGGCTTGCTGTACTTTTTTTGGGGTACTGATCACGCCCATGCGATCCACGGGTTCGGTATGGGTGCCTCACTGGTTGCGCTGTTCTCGCGCGTCGGTGGCGGAATATTCACCAAGAGTGCTGATGTTGGCGCTGATCTCGTCGGTAAAATTGAAGCGGGTATTCCCGAAGATGACCCACGCAATCCTGGTGTGATAGCAGATAACGTTGGCGACAACGTTGGTGATATTGCCGGCATGGGTTCGGACATTTTTGAATCTTACTGCGGCAGTATGATTGCAACGATCGCCATTGCAACCACCATGACAGTCGCCGAGCTTGCGGCTGTAGGCGAAGGCTCTGATCCTGCCACGTTGAGTTTTCTGCCACTGGCATTGGCAAGTGTCGGTCTGGTGTGCTCCATCATTGGCATATTCCTGGTGAAGAAAATGTCAGACAAGTCCCCTGAGAAAGCGCTGCGCTATGGCACCATCGGGGCGACCATACTTTTTATAATCGCAGCGCTGGTGGTTGCGCTAATAAGCGGTGTGTCTATGGCGGTCTGGTGGTGTGTGGTTGCCGGAGCGGTAGGCGGTATGGTCATCGGTCTGGTCACCGAGTATTACACGGGCGGAAAGCCTGTTAGAGATATTGCCCAGTCTGGTGAAACCGGTCCTGCGACTGTTATGATTTCCGGACTTGCTACCGGCATGGAGTCAGTGGTTGTTCCTGTGTTGACTCTTTGTGTAATCATTTTTACCGCCAGCAGTCTTGTTGGTCTGTACGGTGTGGGTATCGCAGCAGTCGGCATGTTGGCCACTGTTGGTATCACCATGGCGATTGACGCCTACGGTCCTGTGGCAGACAACGCTGGTGGTATTGCTGAAATGGCCGGCCTCGGTGAAGACACACGCAAAATCACCGACGGTCTGGATGAAGTAGGCAACACCACTGCGGCGATCGGTAAGGGATTTGCAATCGGTGCGGCCGGTCTGGCGGCGCTGGCGATCATCGCAGCGTTTATCCAAACGGTAAAGTCTAAGCATCCCGAGTTTGCCCTCGATATTGGCAACCCCGTTGTACTGGTTGGAATGTTCATTGGTGGTGTATTTCCTTTCCTGGTCAGTGCGATAACAATGCGTGCAGTGGGCGCTGCAGCGTTTGACATGATCAAGGAAATTCGTCGACAGTTTCGCGAAATTCCGGGCCTGCTTGAGGGTACGGGCAAGCCGGACAACGAACGCTGTGTTTCGATTGCAACCACAGCGGCGCTTAAACGAATGATCCTGCCCGGTATCCTTGCGGTTGGTGCACCACCGGTAATGGGTTTTGGTCTTGGGCCAGAGGCGCTTGGCGGCTTTTTAGCAGGCGCGCTTATCGGTTGTGTGATGATGGCACTGATGATGGCTAACGCCGGTGGCGCCTGGGATAACGCAAAAAAATATGTTGAAAAAGGCAACCTCGGTGGCAAGGGTACTGAAACCCATGCGGCAGTAGTTGTTGGTGATACCGTAGGCGATCCCTTCAAGGATACCTCGGGACCTGCCATGAATATTCTCATCAATGTGATGGCGATTGTGTCACTGGTTATTGCACCTTTGTTGTAACTGCCTGATGCTCTGTTTGAGATGTACCTGCTAGAGTGAGGACGGAGCAAGCGTTACCCGAATAGTGTTTTTTTTCGGTTCAGAAAGGCGGCTTCGATGGAGACATCGGGCCGCCTTTTTTATTGTCACGTTGTTTTCCCTGGTGACATTCGGTATCGCGCGGGCGACCGGAATCGATCATATCGGTTACCAATCAGAAAACCTGTCTCTCGTTATCTAACTCCGCTGGAATCACCTGGCGAAAGTAAGCATCATTCATCAGCTTGAATTGCTGGAAGCGGCTGGATGAATAGACATCGAAACGGGGTAACGGGAAAATCAATGAGGCGCATCGGTATGGCGTTGTCATTGTTGTGGGCTGGATGCGTTTTTGGTGACTACAGCAAACACCCCGAGACCGAGCCGTTTATTGCCAACATGGTTAAACAACATGGTATGGATGCGGCCTGGTTGCGGGAAGTGTTCACCTATGCTGTTCGTAATGAAAGGGCGCTGGAGCTAATTCAGAAACCTGCCGAAAAGCGATTGGAATGGAGCGGCTATCGACGCATTTTTCTGACATCAGAGCGGATCGATGCCGGAGTGAAATTCTGGCAAGAGCATAAAAATGTGCTTGAACGGGCGCAGTTCCGCTACGGAGTGCCAGCCTCGATTATCGTTGCAATTATTGGGGTGGAAACTTTTTATGGTCGCATCAGTGGAGGATTTCCGGCGCTGTCTGCCCTGACCACTCTGGCTTTTGACTATCCCCGACGCGGCAAGTTTTTTCGCTCCGAGCTGGAACAGTTTTTATTGCTGTTGCAGGAAAACGGTTTTGATTACCGCACTCTTGAAGGGTCTTACGCCGGTGCATTTGGTATGCCGCAGTTTATCTCCAGCAGCTATCGCAACTATGCGGTCGACTTTGATGGTGACGGCGAGCGCGATCTCTGGAACAGCATTGATGATGTGGTCGGTAGTGTCGCCAACTACTTTCGCCGTCATGGCTGGAATAACGGACAGATTGTCGCTGAAAAGGCGAATTACCGGTCGTCTGCAAAGGACCTGGTTAAAGACAGCCCCAAACCGGTTCACAGCCTTAAACAGATGAATGCTGCCGGCATCTATCCAAAACGTAAAGGCAGCGGCAAATATACCTTATTAAAGTTGCAGGCTGAACAAGGGGCTGAGTACTGGATTGCGCATCATAACTTCTATGTTATTACGCGTTACAACCACAGCAACCTGTACGCCATGGCTGTGCACCAGCTCAGTCAGGAAATCCGATCACGCATGCGTGAGCGCTAGTGCTTGCTCGCGGTAACAGGAATGTGAATGAAATACTGCAAAGTTATTATGGCTGGTCTGGCTAGCGGAATGTTGGCTGGCTGCTCTCTGCTACCGACCGACACTTCATCGCGCTCGGCTGAAACGAGTGTTGCTGATCTCTTCATTAGCGACAACAGTGAAACCGTGGCGGTCAGTGAAGATACGCGGTCCGGGAAGCCGGATGCTTCAGGTTTGCGCGTGCGGAAAAGCAAACGCGGCAATATGGAATCCTATGTCGTGAGAGGCCAGCGTTACTATACGCTTGACAGTAATGACGGCTACTCTGCCCGCGGGCTAGCCTCCTGGTACGGCCCCAATTTTCATGGCCGGACCACGTCAAATGGTGAAATCTATGATATGTACCAAATGACAGCCGCTCACAAGACGTTGCCTTTGCCGACCTATGCGCGTGTTACGCACATAGATAATGGTAAGTCTGTGATCGTTAAAATCAACGACCGCGGGCCGTTTTCGGGTGACCGTATTATTGACATGTCCTTTGCTTCCGCACTGGAGCTTGGCATGGTAAACGACGGTACCGCTATGGTTGAAATACGGGCGCTAACCCCGGAAGAACTGGTGGTGATGAGCGGACCGGGGAACTCCATGAATATAGATTTCGACTACGGAATAGCGGAAACCGCTGAAAGCAAACTGGCGGCGGCTAACGAGCCCGCTGTAGCACCGGCAAGTGAATCTCAAACTGCGGTACCGCAGGCCAATGCGCAGTCTGCAAACGTAAAACCCGAGACAGCGCAGACCGGACCTGCAGACGGCGATCTGGTGGCTATTGAGGCGGCGTTTCACGATGAAGATGCTGTAAAGAAAGGTTCGGATAAAAAATCACTACAGGAGTCTGCCGCTGCGGCAAGCGCGAAATCCAGTCAGGAGGTAAAAGGATTGCCGGTCGTGGTTGTGCCCGTGGCAACCGTAAGAGAAGAGACTGATCCCGCCGCTGTTGCGAAGACAGAAAAGACTGATATCAAGGCAATGGAGCCGTTGACAGATGGCACTTTGCTGGCAGAGGGACCGGCGGATATATTCCCGCCAGAGAATATGCCTGTTCGCGATGGCTCTGCCAGCGATGACACCGTGCTGGCAGCGGCGAAGCCTGACAGTTCGGTGCCCGTAGATCTAAAGGCAATTGCGCCAGTTACCGGTGATGGCGATAACGCTGATGGCGATAACAATGGGGCTAGTGCAGTTGCGCAGAAGGCGCCAGCGGCAAAGTCAGATAGTGGCTACTACATACAGGCTGGTGTGTACGCGGATGTGGGCGATGCAGAACGAATGGCTGTCGATGTAGTACTTGCGATTCCGGAAGAGGAGGTTCATGTCAAGCCGCTTAAAGACTCGCAGATGTATCGGGTGACCGTTGGTCCGATCATTCAGAATCAGCACGCACAACAGGTGTCGTCAAAGCTGAACGAAGCGGGCATCGAGAACTATTCCGTCCGGGTTAATAAACTGTAGTTGCTGCTTTTCGCAGCAAGCAACACCCCGTTAGTCTGTATTTACATCATCATCAGGAACACTGTGACCGGTCTACGCGCTGCCGTTTTATTGTTGGTTTCAACGCTATTTTTATTTTCGTCTGTAATGGCGCAGAACGAGCCACTACCTGTGCCGGCGCCACCAGGGCTTGCTGCCAAGAGCTACCTGCTGGTGGATTTTCATACCGGTAAAGTGATCGCTGAAAAAGACGCTGACTTGCGATTGGAGCCCGCAAGTCTAACTAAAATGATGACCGCGTATATAGTGTCTTTCCAGATTCGCCATGGCGGCTTGAAGCCCGACGATCTCGTTCCGATAAGCCACAACGCTTACAAGGCCATCGGATCCCGAACGTTTCTCGAAGCCGGCTCGCAGGTCACTGTGCGTGACCTCATGTATGGGCTGGTGGTGCAATCGGGTAATGATGCAAGCGTTGCACTTGCCGAGCACATCGGTGGAAGTGAAGAGGGCTTCGTGTCGATGATGAATGAAATGGCGAGACGCATGAAAATGTCGAATACTCACTTCGCCAATTCAACCGGATTACCTCCACCGGGGGGTGTGGAAGAACACTACAGCACTGCTCGAGATCTGGCGATTCTGGCGCGCGCGGTTATTCGTGATCATCCGGATCACTATCGGTTGTACTCGGTAGAAGAGTTTACTCACAACGATATTACGCAGAAGAACCGAAACACACTGCTACTGCACGATCCAACTGTCGACGGAATAAAGACCGGCCATACGATGGCTGCCGGTTATTGTCTGGTGGCGTCTGCGCAACGAGGAGACATGCGGTTGATCAGTGTGTTGCTCGGCGCTCGTAACGAGCAGCAACGTGGCACCGAAAGTCTGCGAGCCCTTAACTATGGTTTCAGATTCTATGAAACTGTTAAATTGGCCAAAACCGGCGAAAAGCTCGGCGATGTAAAAGTATGGGGTGGTTCCGCAGAGAATGTGGGTATGGCAGTGCCGGAGGAACACTATGTCACTCTGAAGGCTGGCGAAAAACAGGCGCTTGAGCGTGACTTTGAAGTGAGCCCTGATCTGGTAGCACCAATCGAAACCGGACAAAAACTGGGGATGGTTAACTATCGGGTGAATGACAAAGTTGTGGCTCAACTGCCGCTGGTGGCGGTTGGACCGGTAGAGCGCGGCGGATTTTTTACCCGCAGCGCAGATTCCCTCAGGCGAATGCTGAGGTAGGCGGCTTGCATTGGATCAGGACAGGCCAGTACAGCACTTTCCAGGTACCTTTTCGATTAAAGCTGTGGGCAAGGACGACGGGCGATTTGTGGAATATGTGCTTGGCCTTGTGCGGGGCATTGTCGGTGATGAAAACGAGATTTCTCACCGTACACGGGCGAGCCGCAACGGTGTTTATCTGTCCGTAACAGTATCTTTTGTCTCGACCGATCAGGCGCAACTCGACAGGGTGTTTGCAGAAGTCAGCGCCAGTGAACGCACAGTCTGGGTGTTATAGCCACTAACAGCGTGTGGTTTTTTCGGCTCGTCGTGGCATGAACTCTATCTGCCACTTGAACCTGGCGGCCATCGGTTTCATGTTCATACCATGAAAGAATCAATCATCGTACGTGATCTCGGCCTGCAGCCGTACCAGCCTGTCGCAGACCGGATGCGCGCTTTTACCGATTCACGCGATGACCACACCGCGGATGAATTGTGGGTTCTGCAACATGAGCCGGTCTATACTGTGGGGCAGGCGGGCGACTATGTACATGTGCTGGATGCCGGTGAGATAGAAGTGGTGCAATCTGACCGTGGCGGACAGGTCACCTATCATGGTCCGGGCCAACTGGTGTTGTACACGATGGTTAATCTGCGCCGTCAGTCACTCGGAGTGCGCGGAATGGTAGAGCTCCTTGAGAATGCTGTTATCGAATTGCTCGCATCGCGTGGTGTTAGTGCTGCCAATCGTCGAGATGCGCCGGGTGTTTATGTGGGCGAACAGAAAATAGCTGCACTCGGTCTGCGGGTCAGACGAGGCTGCACTTTCCACGGTCTGGCACTAAATGTGTCGATGGATCTGGAGCCGTTTAGTCGTATTAATCCCTGCGGTTATAAAGGGCTGTCGGTTTCGCAAGTGTCAGACTGGTGTAGCAACCTGAGTATTGAGCAAGCGGCTGTTGAGTTATCCGGCTTGCTCGTCGATAAACTTTCCCCTGGAGGCCAATGAAGTGACTGAAAAAAACAGTGCACGGGAAAAGGTAGCGCGCATCCCGGTGGTAACATCGGGGCAGAAATACCAGACAACTGAAGGCTTTAAGGCGATCAAGGACGGTATTAAGGCAGGAAAAACAGCAGCGCTGGCAGAACCGGTCCCGGGCTCTTCGGATAAGAACCATGCAACCGATCAGAAACAGCCTCTGCGTAAACCTTCCTGGCTGCGTGCACAATTGCCGGGCGGGCCGAAATTTAATGCGGTCCGCGACAACGTAAGGGAACATCGCCTGGCCACAGTCTGTGAAGAATCGAGGTGCCCGAATATCGGTGAGTGCTGGACCGCCGGCACTGCCACAATCATGGTGATGGGGTCTGTGTGTACCAGGGCCTGCCGGTTTTGCTCGGTGGATACCGGAAATCCGAATGGCTGGCTGGATCCCGATGAGCCAGAAAATACCGCGCGTTCTGTTGAGCTAATGGACCTGAAATACGTTGTGATTACCTCGGTTGATCGGGATGATCTAGCCGATGGCGGCGCCGCGCATTATGCGGCCTGCGTCAGGGCGATAAAAAGTCTGCGACCACAAACGGGGGTAGAAGCACTGACACCGGATTTCGACGGTCGCGAAGAACTGGTTGCTCTGGTAGTGGACTCCGGGCTGGAAGTATTTGCCCAGAATGTTGAAACAGTGCGGAGGCTGACGCATCCGGTCCGCGATATTCGCGCCGGTTATGAGCAAACACTCGGGGTACTGGATTACGCTAAAAAACACCGGCCGGATGTTTTGACCAAGACCAGTCTGATGCTCGGTCTCGGTGAGACAGACACTGAAATACTGCAAACGATGGACGATTTGCGGGTGGCTGGTGTCGACATACTCACTATGGGCCAGTATCTGCGCCCAACGCCAAATCATCTTGAAATACAGCGCTATGTGACCCCCGATGAATTTAATCATTACCGGGATCAGGGTCTTGGGCGCGGTTTTCTGGAGGTAGTGGCCGGGCCGCTGGTACGCTCCAGCTACCGTGCAGAGAGAGTGCTGGAGCTAAACAACGTAGGACTATAGAGAGGCTCTCACGTCACTGAGTCGAAACCCGGCGAGCGCAGACTAGGCGAGCGCCTGCTCCACATCTGCCAGCAGGTCGTCTATATCTTCGATACCCACGGACAGTCTTACCAGACCGTCGTCGATGCCGAGAGCTGCTCTTTTATCAGCCGGTATAGAGGCGTGAGTCATGATTGCCGGATGCTCAATCAGACTTTCTACACCGCCGAGGCTTTCGGCCAGCGAGAAAATTTCCACCTTTTCAAGAAATTTAGTAGCGGCGGGCAGCCCGCCTTTTAACACAGCGGTGACCATCCCGCCCGGTCCGTCCATCTGGCGCCCTGCCAGTTCGTGTTGCGGGTGGCTTTTAAGTCCCGGGTAGTAAACTTTTTCAATACCGCTGTGCGCTTCGAGCCGTGCTGCAACCTGTTGCGCACTTTCGCAATGGCGCTGCATACGCAGTGCGAGTGTTTTCAGCCCACGCAGGGCCAGAAAGCTGTCGAACGGGCCCTGAACTCCACCCACCGAGTTTTGCAGGAAGGCGAGACTCTCTTCGAGCTCGAGGTTGTCGCCAACCACCAGTACACCACCTACCATGTCGCTGTGGCCGTTTAAATATTTGGTGGCGGAATGCATTACCAGATCAAATCCGAATTCGAGTGGCCTTTGTACCCAGGGGCTTGCGAACGTATTGTCGCAACAACACAAAATTCCTCTGGATTTTCCGATCGAGGCTATTTGTTCGAGATCAGACAGTTTTAACAGGGGATTTGTAGGAGTTTCGACCCAGATCATTCGCGTTTTTGAGGTAATTGCTGATTCCAGTTGTGACACGTCTGATAAATCGACCAACGAAAAATCGAGGCCCTGCGAGCGGCGTCTGACGTTTTCAAACAAGCGATAGGAGCCGCCGTACAAGTCATCCATTGCAATAATGTGATCACCCGGGTTGAAGTGATCGAGCAGTGTAGCCAGTGAAGCCATGCCAGACGCAAACGCGAACCCGCGATTGCCACTTTCGAGATCGGCAATGCAGCGTTCATACGCCATACGAGTCGGATTTTGTGAACGACTGTATTCATATCCCTGGTGCACACCAGGGCTCGATTGCACGTAGGTAGAGGTAGCGTAGATCGGCGGCATGATCGCGCCGGTAGATGGATCCGGGGACTGCCCCGCGTGAATCGTTCTGGTGGTGAATCCGCGGCGGTTTTTCAGTTGTTTGCTCATGACATCAGTCTGCGTGATATGGGGCCAATCGAGAGTGGCGTAGTTTAGCAGGACTGAGTGGCAAGGGTGGCGAAAGCCGGTCTTAAAGGCGCTTTGAATTCGACACTGTGGACAGGGCTGTCAACACAGGAATTTAAGCGTGAGGCCGGATCTGGCGATGAGCTTTGAATCGGCCGACGCAAAGTAAAGCGGTGCGGCGAACAGGGTCGCCGCACCCCTTGCGATCAACCGTCTTCGTTTATCTGCGTGATTAGTTCTTTGTGAACCTGGTCGGCACGATCGTGATCGATCTGGCAGGTTCCTGCTGCCATGTGGCCGCCGCCGCCATAGCGCAAGCACAGTTCGCCAACGTTGGTTTTCGAATCGCGTTTTAAAATGGATTTTCCAACGGCAAACACAACGTTCTGCTTTTGCAAGCCCCACAACTTATGGATAGAAATATTGCATTCGGGGAACAGTGCATAAACCATGAAGCGGTTGGTCGGGAAAATCAGTTCTTCCTCGCGTAAATCGAGAACGACCAGGTTGTCGTGAACCGTTGCACAGCGTTTGATCTGTTCTTTGGCTTTGTTTTTCATCTGCTCGTACAGCTCGATTCTTTCCATTACATCCGGAAATTGCAGAATCTCCTGTATTTCGAACTCTGAGCAGCAGTCAATCAACTGCATCATCAACTCATAGTTTGAGATTCGAAAATCCCGAAAACGACCCAGGCCGGTGCGAGCGTCCATGAGATAGTTAAGCAGCGTCCAGTTAGTTGGTTCGAGCACTTCACTGCGGACGTACTGAGCGGAGTCTGCCTGGTCTACCGCTTCCATCATCTCTACCCAGGAGGCGGGAAAACTGTCTGCTCCTCCGTAATACTCGTAGACAACACGTGCGGCAGAAGGAGCGTCTGCGTCGATGATGTGGTTATCGTGCGCACCGTTGCGGATCGTTTCGCTCAAATGGTGGTCGAAGGCGAGGTGGCAGCCGGAAACGTATGGAACGTTTGTCGTGATGTCGTTTTCGGTAATTTCGATTTTTCCATCCTGCATATCTTTGGGATGGACGAATTTAATATCATCGAGCAGACCGAGGTGTTTGAGCAGCACTGCACACACTAGTCCGTCAAAATCACTGCGCGTAATAAGTCGGAAACGGCGATCAGCTTCGGGTTGGCTGCGAAGGGGCAAACTCATTCAAATATCTCCAAGCCCGTTATGCAACTGGCACCGGGACTGTTGTTTTTCTGACAGTGATAGCGGCAGTCGTGTAGATGCCCTTAAGGTTACTGCTCCACAATGTTAACGCTATTTGGTTTGGCTGTTTTGCCGGTGTAATGTGTGCGGGTTCGGCTTTAGTTGATGGGACATGTGTGTTTTCGAGCGGACTGCTGATTGCTCCAGGAGTCCGGTAGCACAGCTATAGCATGCCATTGAGGCAGACAGGCCCAACTCTTCTAGAATACTTCGTACTATTAAGTTTACAGCCCAAGGATTAGTCGCTTGTTCAAATCTTTCTTTCCCAACCCGCGGTTGTTTTTTCTGTCTGCGCTCGCATGGTCAGCGATTGCAGCACTGATCTGGTACACGGTGGGTGAGAGCCTGGCGGCGGTATTCGGGTTTGACATCACGACGGCAGAGGATAGTGAACCGATCATCGGTCTGGGATATTTTGTAACAGCGTCCTTTATCTGGTTTTACATCTACTTCTGGTTTTTTGTTGTAGTGTTTGCCATTTACTGGTTCGTCAAATCACCCCATCGCTGGCAGTGGTGGTCGGTACTGGGGTCCGCGCTTATTTTGTTTTCAACGTATTTTTCGGTGCAGATTGCTGTTGCCATTAACAATTGGCGACGTCCCTTTTTCGACTCGGTACAAGAAGCACTTAGCGAGCCCGGTAGTGTGACTTCCGCTGAATTGTATTCACTCATACTTGTATTTGGACAAATCGCCTTTTTGTCTATTTTCGTCTTTGTGTTCACCCGGTTTTTTGTAAGCCACTACGTCTTTAGATGGCGAACAGCGATGAACGACTATTACATGTCAAAGTGGTCAGAGGTCAGGCATATTGAGGGTGCATCTCAACGTGTGCAGGAAGATACCATGCGATTTGCGCGCATAGTTGAGGATCTCGGGGTCGATGCTGTAGATGCAGTGATGACACTGTTTGCGTTCTTGCCACTGCTGTATTCGCTTTCTCAGTATGTCACCGAATTACCGTTCATTGGTGAGATTCCGGCGCCGTTATTTTCAGCCGCAATCTTCTGGTCGATTTTCGGTACATTATTGCTTGCGATTGTCGGTGTGAAATTGCCCGGGCTAGAGTTTCGAAATCAACGTGTGGAAGCGGCGTATCGAAAAGAACTGGTGTTTGGTGAAGATAACGCAGAGGCAGCCCAGCCCCCAACGGCAAAGGAATTGTTTGCCAACGTTCGAAAGAACTATTTTAAGCTGTATTTCCATTACATGTATTTTAATGTCGCCCGCATGTTGTATTTACAGGCCGATAATATATTTGGCTATTTTATTTTGATTCCAACCATTGTTGCCGGGACGATAACGTTCGGTATTTTGCAACAGATTCTTACGGCATTTGGTCAGGTTAGCAGTTCGTTTCAGTATCTGGTGCGCGCATGGCCGACCATCGTCGAACTGTTGTCGATACAGAAACGACTTAAAACCTTCGAAGCGGCGATCAATGATGAACCGTTGCCCACAATTGATCAGGAGTTTTTACAGAATTCCGGCAATCGCTAGTGTAGTGAAACGTTCAAACGCTGCGATTGAGAGTTGGTCATTTTTTTCACAGCAAGGCGCAGCTCGCAGGCAATGGCTTCCCCCTTTTCAAGAGTTGCAACGCAGCTGTGGAACAAATGGCAAGCTCCCGAAGGGGCGTCGATAAAAGTGTAAAGTTCTCCTTAAGTAATTAGCTAATTGATGCAAACACGAGATTTTACTATAAAAATGAAACACTTTTACCGATCGACTCATTTGTGGCGTTTGAATGTTTCACTACACCAGGTCATGGGGTACGGTTGCACAACGACGGAAAGACAGGTTTTACCGGATAGGACTTTTCAATAGCGGTAACGCCGCTGCGGCACTGTATTTTCCTTCGGGTGCTGCTGCCTGCATCCGCAGACCAGGCTGCCCGGCTAGTTCATCAGGCGAGAAGGGCTGGAGGTTTCGCGGGCTTTCAGTTAAGCGCCGGGTATAACAGAAATCGGTTAAAACGCGGCGAGGCGCTGTTGGTGGGATAGCGGCCTCGCCGAAACGGGGAAGTGCACAACATCGGTAAGTGCAGGGTATCAGCGGGTTTCTTAACCAGCTCTGAATTGAAGTTCTGCAGTTGCTACTTCCCCGTCCGGCGCTTTTACTCCTGAAATAGTGATAATTTCACACGGATTGAGATTGTGGTGGTCTAGAAGTGCCAGTGACGATTTTTCAATCGGTAGCCACGGAATTCGTGGCCAGAACTCTGATACACCTGATAATGGTTTGTGAAATACGCTGGCAGAGATTCTTTGCCGTGGTAGCTCGATCCGTACAAGGCGAACGAATCCCCGGGCAGGTTGATGGACTGGCAACCAGTCAGTGTCAAGCTGAGGGCAGCGAAAAGTACGAAAAGCGTGCGGGACATGGAGGAGTTCTCTCGGTTGCAGTGGCGACAGTTGCCGACGTCTGCAATGTACCGAAATCCGGCCTCTTTGACCAATTTGTCAATACATTGACTTGAGTTAACACTTTGTGCCTTTTTTCTTGCAGTCCGCCAGGCAAATTGCACTGGTAGAGAGGATGCGACACGTTGGCCAGAGGTTTGCAAGAGTGGTGGGACAGATTCGGGTTGCACTTATTCGGAACACAGTTGCTCCGGGTATCATTAAGCGACGAGAGAACGGCCAGAAGATACTGCAATTCGAGCGGATTTTTCGAACAACACAGACAGTCAACTGCCATGGCGATAATGAAGACAAAAAGCCTCCAGAATGCAGACAGCGCGCTAATGCTGTCGTACGCTGCTGGTGAGAGCGAAGGCTTCGAGTTGCTGTACAAGCGCCACAAATCATCGGTTTTCCGATTTTTCTATTTCGGTACCAACGGTAATATGGAGCTGGCTTCAGAGCTGTTTCAGGATGTCTGGATGACCGTGGTACGGGGTCGGTCCCGGTTCAACGTCGAAATGCGTTTTTCGGACTGGTTGCACCACGTTGCCTGGGCTCGCTTGTACGATCATATTCGCCTGCACCCGACGCAACCCGGAATTCAAACCGGCGAAAAGCCTGAAAAACTGCACAATATTGCAGATCTAACATCCAATGTCGTGAGTTTGCCTGATCGCAAAGGCAAGTCGGGATCAGGCTCTGAAGAAGTTGAGTTGTTGAACAGACTGGAGGGCATGCCGGAAGATCACCGCGAGATTGTATTGCTGCGATATTGTTTTCGTATGGAGTTTGCGGACATTGCAGCATTTTTGGATATTGCCCGAAGTTCGGTGACCAGACTTCACAAGGAAGCACTCGCTGCCTTGCGCGACAACGTACCCGAGGCGTGTTAATGATGAAGTTATCGTTGCCGGCAGGATCTGACGAGCTACGCTGATGGGAGAAGTCATCAGTTTCAATCGCGTCAGTGATCAGGACATCTTCACGTCATTTGAGGCACAAACCCCAACACTGCCAGCGGAACTCGATGAAGCGATAACACGTAATGCCACTCGTGCAGTGGGCGTCGCTTCGCCTGACAATAAACGATTTCGAAACGCCTGTATTGTTGTGGGGGCGATTTCGATTGTGGCGGCGGGTCTGGTGCAAAACACCGATAAAAGCGTACCCCTGACAGTCACAGAAAATGTGAAACCGGTCGTTTCCGACGCAATCTGGCGACAGTCTAAAAACAGCTGGAGTGAGTACATCGCAACCCTCGAGCAGGATCCGAAAGTGGTGCAACTGAACGAGGAAAAACGCCTGTTTCAGCTAAAATTTGGTCGATAGTTGTAAGGTTCAAACGCAACCATCCAGGAGTGTTGCAATTGCTCACCTGCGAGACACAGCTCGCAGACAATAGTCTCCACTTTTAAAGAGCAGCACCGGGGCGCGGAACAAACCGCAAGCTGCCGAAGGTTCGTCGATCCAAGGCTGCCCGCCTGTAACCTTTTTTACCCCCTGCAAAACCCTCCAAACCACCCGGAGCCTGCTGCGGTTCATCCCCGGCGCATGTCGGTAAAACCTGTCGTGAATCTGGTTGCGCGTTAGTGGCGTAAGCGTTAGCGTATTCCGCTCAATGGTTTTAATTCCCGGGAGGAGAAATGTCGCGCTGGCAGGACCAGAAACAAACAACGTTGATAAACGCATTAGTGATGGCCTGGGTTGAAATGAAACCGGTTGAGTCTGCAGAGACCACCTTGCTGTTTTTGCACGGTAACCCAACCTCCTCATATCTGTGGCGGAACATAATGAGGCCGTTGAGTGACCGTTATCGTTGCCTTGCCCCCGATCTGATTGGAATGGGAGATAGTGCCAAGCTGCCGAATTCGCATGAGGAGAGCTATAGCTTTATTGAGCATCGGCAGTACCTGGATGAGCTGCTGGATCATATACTGCCAGATCAACCGGTAACCCTTGTGGTGCACGACTGGGGCTCCGCACTTGGTTTTGACTGGGCGCACAGAAACCCGGAGCGAGTCGAGGGAATCGCTTACATGGAAGGTATCGTTAAATCGATGGAGTGGGATGAATGGAATAGTGATGCACGGGCTGTTTTCGAAGGCTTTCGCTCCGAGAACGGAGAGGATATGGTGTTGAACAAGAACATTTTTGTAGAGCGGGTGTTGCCAGGTTCAATCCTCAGAACACTTGAAGATGAAGAAATGGCTGAATATCGTCGACCGTTTGAACAAGCTGGAGAAAGTCGGCGACCGACACTTAGCTGGCCGCGGCAAATACCGCTCGGCGGACAACCCGAAGAGGTGGTTGCTATTGTCAAGCAATACGCAGCCTGGATGGCCGCTAACGACTTACCCAAATTATTTATAAATGCGGAGCCGGGTGCGATACTGACCGGCGCCACGCGGGAAAGCTGTCGTCGATGGAAAAACCAGCAGGAAGTAACAGTGGCTGGCTCTCATTTTATTCAGGAAGATTCACCAGCGGAGATTGCTGATGCCATTCAAGGCTGGATTGCCACAAGATCCAAAAGCTGATTCCCAATTGAAAGGGGCCGCGCGCAACACAGTGTGAATGTCGCTTGTTTTTTGCCACCGTCGTTCGCAATGCTTGCGGTCTGTCGAGCCATAGCAAATGGCGTCAGGTAGTCTAAATTTTGAAACTGGAGTGCCGCTAGGTTTTAATACCCGGAAACGTCTGGAGTCGTCAGTTGCAGATTTTCTTATTTCACCCTGACATGGACAAGCTGGTTTTGCCGGTGTTCGGGTAACACATGTTCGGAAAAATTCTATTCAGTATTGCTATGTTGCTATTCATCACCTCGCTTTTTACGGTGACGGTGATGATTGGTGACGACAAGCCACTTACCGGAATAGAAACCTTTTTCTTTACCATTCGGCACGCTACCGCGGGATTGTTTGGTGAAGGTTCCAACAAAATAGTGAGCTTTATAGCGCTGCTTGCAGTCGCTGCAAACTTTGTTTTTATTTTTTGGGCAATGCTGGTGTTTGCCCCTACCAGAATAACTTCGCTCAGGGGTTTCTGGTGGGTCAGTATTCTGTTTATGATCGCTGCATCCTACACCGGTTTTCAAGCGATGATGAGGCAGGGAGTAAACCTTGCCCCTGGTTATTTCATCTGGATTAGCGCGCTGGTGCTTATGTTGCTGGCGCCTGTTATCAGCCGCATTGAACGCAAGTGGCGGCATGTCCGGGTAAAATCGCAACCACACTAACACTGGTGCCGATAGCTGAATACCGGTTGTCTAGACAAACACTTCCGACGTTGTTAAATGTTCGTTGCCAAAGACACGCAGGTATCGCTCAAGCTCTGCTTTGGGGCCAGTGGCTTTGGCCAGATTGTCAGATAGTTTGACAGTCGGTTTGCCGTTGGCCTGAGTTACTTTGCAAACCACAGAAAACGCTTTGAGATTGTTGTTGATGTAAGGTGCGCAGTCGCGAAAATCGTTTGTGAGGTTGGTGCCCCAACCGAAACTCATACGTACTCTGCCATCAAAGTGGTGATAAGTAGATTCGATGGTTTCTATATCGAGACCGTCGGAAAATATAACCAGCTTTTCTGTTGGGTCGCAGCCCATTTTTTTCCACCAGCGAATCATTTCTTCGCCACCCTCTATCGGTTCTTTGGAGTCAATTCGAAAGCCACTCCAGTTGGCCAGCCAGGCGGGGGCGCCTTTAAGAAAGCGTGAGGTGCCATAGGCATCCGGCAGTGCAATCAGAAGATTGCCTTCATAGATTTTTTGCCAACTCTCAAGCACTCTGTACGGGGATTGCGCGAGTGCCTCATCGTCCTCAGCTAACGCAGCGGCGACCATGGGTAACTCGTGTGCGTTAGTCCCGATTGCCTCCAGATCATGATCCATAGCGAGCAGTATATTGCTGGTGCCGATAAAATTGTCGCCTAGGCCTTCCTTGAGTGCATCCACGCACCATCTTTGCCATAGAAAACTGTGTCTGCGGCGAGTGCCAAAGTCGGCAATTTTAAGATTGGGCAGTTTTGCCAGCCGAATAACTTTCTCCCACATTTTTGCCTTGGCGCGCGCATAGGTCACGTCTACTTCAAAGCGGCCCATACCTCGCATGGCGCTGCGTGATCGCAATTCACTGATGATAGCCAGTAACGGTATTTCCCAAAGGGAAACGTCTGCCCAGCTTCCGTGTATTTCTATTTTGTATTGACCGTTATCTTTGGAAAGCTCGAAGTCAGGCAGCTGATAGTTTTTTAACCATTGCAAAAAGTCCGCTCTAAATAGACGTTCCTTGCCGTAAAAGGTGTTACCTGCGAGCCATATGTTTTCTTTTTTCGTGAGTTTTACTGTGCGTGCGTGGTTAAGTTGTTCACGTAGCTCGAACTCATCTATTTCATCGGCGAGCAGTACTTCTTTGCTGCGGTTAATCAATGAAAAAGTAACTGGTATATCACGCCACTCATACCAGATAGTCTGCAACATAAGTAACTTGTAGACATCCGTATCGAGAATGCTGCGAATGATCGGATCAAGTTTGAAGGTGTGATCGTAGACACGCTTGGCTATGTCAATGTGAACCATGGTAGTTCCGTATTGCCCGGTAGCATATGGCAACCGGGGTTACTGTGGTGATCCTGCGCACCTAAGATGCGGCAATTCGCATCAACGCGCCTGCAGGACTCAGGTTGTTTTCAGATCGATCATGCCTTTAGTTGGCGGTGGTGTAAGGCGCTGTGGAGGCACTGCATCAAATTCTATATTCTCTGCGCCGTGGTACACCATAAAGTGTTTGCCTTTGGCCCGGGCAATCATGGTGAGGCCCAGGTGTTCGGCAAGCTCCAGGCCCATGTGAGTAACACCGGATCTTGAGACCAGAGCGGGTATACCCATGAAAGCGGTTTTCATTACGATTTCCGATGTGAGTCTTCCGGTGGTATAAAAAATTTTGTTGTCACCGGTTATACCCTCAAGCCACATATGGCCCGATACGGCATCGGCTGCATTGTGCCGCCCGACGTCTTCTACATGGATCAACGATTTAGTGCCTTCGCACAAGCCACAGCCGTGTACTGCCCCGGCACTGCGGTAAATATCGTTTAGCTTGCCAACCTCACGGATCAATTCATAAAGTTGAGATTGTTTGATGTGCGCTGTCGGCAGTTCAACTTCATAGAGTTTGTCGATGGTGCAGCTGAAAATAGTGCCCTGACCACAACCGCTGGTTACAATTTTTCGATTGAGTTTTTCCTGCCAGTCCTCTATTCCGTCACCGGCATGTGTTTCCACAACGACCAGTTCGCGATCCCAATCAACATTTATAGCCTTGATCTCCGTGATATCTTCAATCAGTTTTTGATTTCTGACGTAGCCAAGGGTCAGCGCCTCGGGCTGGGAGCCAAGAGTCATCAATGTGACAATTTCGGTGTCGTCCACCCGAATGGTTAGCGGAAACTCGCCCGGAATGTGCTGCTCGGTCTTCTCGCCGTATTCATTGACCACGGCAACCGGATGAGTGGGCCGCAAGCCGGATTGACTCATTTGTGGCCGATAGTTCGTGCTGGAGTTTGTCTCGCCCAAGATAGATCCTGTGGTTCTGCTGGTTGCCCGTTCTGGCTATCATAACCCCGGTTCGCCGTTTGGTCATATGCTTGTCTCACATGGTAAACATATGAGTCCCAGGGCCGGTTTCCCAATGCGATTCGTTGTATTGTTGGCTGGCCGGTTTGCAATTGAACGGGATACTCTGCACGATGCCTCGTCCAGTGCCGTCCGGAAACAAGCGCGACGTAAGCTACGCGGGGCACGCGATCTCTTACGAATTTCATTGGTCAGTAAAATACGTGGCTCTTCTGCGCTCGTGTTTCTGGACAGGTGTAGTTTGATGCTGCAAAGCGGCAAGTGTGAATTGTAAATTGGCAGGAACCGGAAAAATCAACAGGATCATTGGTAATTGTGAGTGACTTACTCGTTGAGCGACGAAGCGCACCATCATTTAACGTTGGTGTGCTGCTTGAGGTTCAATACCGCATACTGAAAAGCGGTTTTCGTACTTCTGTCTGGACGTTGGCGGAACTGCTGATCCGCGGAGAGGGCGATGACAATGCCCGGGTTCGAACGCTCGTTGACGATACAGAAAGCCTTCGGCGCTACCTTTGGACCGGCCTGAGCTTGTCTTTTTTTCGGGATGGTGGTGAAAGCTATTGGCACTCACTGGTGGGCGAACAACAGGAGATCTTTGTCGTTTGTCAGGGCGATCAGAGTGGAGCGGAGGATGAATTTGAGCCGGTGTTGGTGACCGCTGATTACGATGAGGCGATGGCCTACCATGAAGCTGATGACACGGTTCTAACCGCCCCGATGCCGGCAGTCGTATATCAGTCTCTGGAGCGTTTTGTACTGGAAAATTACGCACCGGAGAAAAGACACAAGCGAAAACGCAAGCAATGGCATAGCGAGGAGGAGAGCAATGAAGCGTTTGCCAGACGACCCCAAAATCGATAGCCAGACAGATACTGCCGATCGCGGATTTCTTGGTCGCTGGTCACGGCGCAAGCACGAGCAGAGAGAAGCGCATGATTCAGAGCCTTCCCTCGACCATTCTCCTGAACAACCGCTCGACGAGAGTCACTCGCTTGTCCATACCGGTGCAGAAAATGGTTCAAATACGGATGGCATAGCAACATCTGAAGAAAACGGCCCGGAACCAGAGCGTATTCTGACCGATGAAGACATGCCGCCACTGGAAACACTAAATGCAGAGAGTGATTACAGCCCGTTTTTTTCTGAGGGCGTCAGCAAACAGTTGCGCAATATGGCGTTAAAACGCCTGTTTTTCAGTGGTAAGTTTGCGGCGCGCGACGGGCTAGACGATTACGACGATGACTTCACCAGTTTTGAGCCTCTTGGTGACACCATCACCTCAGACATGAGATACCACGAACGCCGCAAGGAAAAAGCCCGTCTCGCAAAGCTTGAGGAGGAACAGGCACGGCTGGATCAGGAGGCTGCAAATGAGGACGAGCAGCAGCGGCTTGAAGAGGAAGAAGATCAAAACGAGGAAGAACAGGACATAGATGGCCAGGGCGTGACCGAAGATGCCGGGACCATTGACGAAGCCGGTGCCGGAGAAGCAAATACCACGCAGCAGCGCGATAGTACCGATGAAAACGAGCACGAGTTAACGCTGACCGAAAGATCTACAGGCAAAAATCCGGCTTCCACTCAAAAAAACAAGGATGGTGGAGCCAGCCAATCGGTTGATCAGCAACCGGCAATTATCCAGACTGCCGACCAGGCAGTTAACAGGAACGATCAACTCAAGGGCGATGGTGCATGACGCAGGGTGATGCCGAGGCGATAAATTTTAAGACCTCAAATTCGATTGTGGCGACTTCGCTTGTCGCCTACCAATCTCGTGGACACTGTCTGATTATCGCTTCACTCGAGCGTGGAATCGACATCGCGCACAGGCTTGAAACGACAGGAATAACGCTCTTTGTGCCGGACAGCGCCGCCAGCGGGGTGAATAAAGAGGCAACCGAAGACGGGTTGAAAGTCATCACCGCGAATATGATCGACCTTAAGGGTTACCTTGGTGCGTTTGATTGCTCGATTGGAGATTCCGCGGCTCCGGGGTCACTCGCCAAAGTCGCCGGTGTATCCCTTTTAGGTGGATTTGACGTGGTGCTTGATTTATCTGAAAAACCGCTGATCGATGTTGAAGTCCCGCCTTTCGGCTATTTCGCACCTGGTACGGACAGTGACAAACTGCAGCGCGCACTGGACGAAATGCAGGAACTCGAGGGCGACTTCGAGAAGCCAAAGTATTTTGAGTATGATGCATCGATATGTGCACACTCGCGCAGCGGCATTACTGCCTGCAGCCGCTGTCTGGATGTGTGTGGAACCGGCGCCATTACATCGGATGGCGATGGTGTATCGATAGAGCCGTATTTGTGTCAGGGCTGCGGGAGTTGTGCCAGCAATTGCCCGAGCGGCGCTATCCGCTACGCTTATCCAGGCCCTGCAGATGCGATGTCGCAACTGGCGAGCTTGCTTGCCGGGCGCAGAGAGGCTGGCAATCAACAAACACTGATATATCTTCACGATGCAGAGCAGGGTGCGCGGCGGCTGGCAGAGTTCGAGGCCGATTTATCCGCTGCGGTGATGCCACTTGCGGTTGAGGAAGTAGCCAGCATAGGTATCGATGGCTGGACTTGCGCACTGGCGTACGGCGTATCTGCTGTGATCATCGACGCCCCTGCAGCGGGCACCAGCATGCGGCGCGGGCTGGAGGCGCAGCTACAAACTGCTGCGACGATTCTTGACGGCATGGGGCTACAGCAGCCCGTTAGTCGGTTGCAACTCATGGACAAAGTGAGCGCTGATTCGCTAAATCAGCTTGCGGCACTGGATTGGCCACAGATTCCGGCAGCCAGTTTCGATACTTTTAACAACAAGCGGCAAACCACGCGCATGGCGCTTGATCATTTGCGCGAACATGCACCCGCCGTTTCAGAGGTTAGCACTGTTGATTTGCCAGCGGGCGCACCGTTTGGCCAGGTGATCGTTGATCAGGATGCCTGCACGCTTTGCCTTGCCTGTGTCACCGTTTGTCCCGCCCGGGCATTGCAGGACGGAGAGACTCTGCCCCAACTCAAGTTTATCGAGAGCAATTGCCTGCAGTGTGGTTTGTGCGAGCAGGCATGCCCGGAAAATGCCGTTAGTCTTGAAAATCGCTTTCTCTATGACAGCGAAGCGGCGCTAAAACCTCGCATTGTTAATGAAGAGGCCCCGTTTAACTGTATCGTTTGTAACACACCATTTGCCACTCAAACTATAATTGGTCGTATGCAAACGAAGCTTGCCGATCACTGGATGTTTTCGGATGGCAAGTCGTTGCGGCGGCTTAAAATGTGTGAGGATTGCCGGGTGAAGGATATCTTCGAAGATGAGTCCGGGATCGATGTGCATAAATCCTGAAAGATCGCGACGAAGCCTGAGTAACTGGCAAGAATTCAGAAGTTGCCACAAATAAGTAGTTGAAGAAGTCGTTGTCGTGGAGCAAACTAGGCAACTAGAGGAGCAAAAATACAAGTATGCAGGTTGATCCAGCAAGCAGCGATGGCCCGGCTCGAGGCGTCTCTCATCAGGGAGCCATCAAAATCAGCACCGAGAACGAAATCGCGGCTCGAGAAGCTGACATCGATCGTGCTAATTTCTACACCACACTGGGTGCACTGCTTGCCGCCCCTGCATCTGATGAGCACGTTGAAGCGCTTCGAAAGCTCCCTGTGCCGGACCAGCCCGAAAGTGCTCTCGAAATCGCGTGGACCATGCTTGGTGCGGCGGCACATCAAAATTCCCGACAACAAATCGACGACGAATATCACGATCTTTTCATCGGCATAGGCCGCGGGATAGTGGTGCCGTATGGCTCATGGCACCTCACCGGGTTTCTGATGGAAAAACCGCTCAGTTCCTTGCGCGCTGATCTTCGGCGTCTTGGCTTTGAGCGCAGTGAAGGGGTAACAGAATCCGAAGATCATATAGCCTCGCTGTGTCAGGCAATGGCAGCTATAATTGTGGCAGATGAAATCGATCTCGGCACAGAAAAGGCCTTTTTCAATGAGCACATCGGTCCCTGGGCGGAAGATTTCTTTCGCGCCATCGAGGATTCAGGTCGTGCGGACTTTTATCGTGCCGTGGCGCACCTTGGGCAGACCTTCATTGAGGTTGAAAAGACTTATTTGGCAATGACAGTGTGACTGCTGTCTTGCAGGTTAACCGCAGTAGCAGACAGGAAGTAACCAAACAGGCAGGGCAGGACGCTGCTCTGCCACGAAGATCAAAACAGTATTGGAGGAAGGTATGACAAAGAAAACCAGGTTTATAAAAACTGACCGGCGATCCTTTTTGAAAGGTGCCACGGTTGCCGGTGGCGCTGCTATCGTCGCACCCGGGGCTGCTATCGCTGCAGCGGAAGAAGCGCCCGTTACAGTCAAAGCTTCTCCAGTTGACAAAGGGTATGAGGAAAACGACTACATCCGCAATTACTACGATCGCGCGCGATTCTAGTTCGGCTGAAACCACTCCAGGCGGGGGAAATATCATGAAACTCAGAAAGAAAATTACAACGGCTGCGGACGCCGGGCAAGGCGACAGCAACGGCATTGGCCTGTTCGGGCGAGCCGTGAATCGTCGAACATTTTTACAACATTCCGGCGTGTCTGCGGGAGGCGCGGCGATAGCCAGTATTGCGGCTCCGGCAATGATCAGCAAAGTTCGCGCTGCCGAAAATTCACCAAAGGAATCTGCTGAAACCGAAATCAAGCTCTCGGTTTGTACTCATTGCTCTGTGGGCTGCGGCGTCGTTGCAGAGATACAGGACGGTGTCTGGACCGGTCAGGAACCGGACTACGATTCGCCTCTGAACCTCGGAGCCCATTGCGCTAAAGGCGCATCGGTTCGAGAGCACGGGCATGGCGAAAAACGGGTCAAGTACCCGATGAAGCTCACCGGCGGCAAATGGAAGAAAGTAAGCTGGGAAGAAGCGATAAACGATATCGGTGATCAGATGATGAGTATCAGGGAAGAGTCTGGTCCCGATTCTGTCTACTGGCTCGGATCGGCAAAATTTAACAATGAACAGTCCTATATGTTCCGCAAGTTTGCGGCGATGTGGGGCACGAACAATGTTGATCATCAAGCACGTATCTGTCACTCGACAACTGTTGCCGGGGTAGCAAATACCTGGGGTTACGGCGCGATGACCAACTCCTACAACGATATGCACAACTCGAAAGCGATGTTTTTCATCGGTTCGAATGCTGCCGAGGCCCATCCTGTTGCAATGCAACATATCCTGCGGGCCAAGGAAAACGGTTCCAAGCTGATCGTCTGTGATCCTCGCTACACAAGAACTGCGGCGCACGCTGACCAGTTTGTTCGTTTTCGTCCCGGCTCTGATGTCCCTCTGATTTGGGGCATCCTCTGGCATGTGTTCGAGAACGGCTGGGAAGACGAAGAATTCATCAACCAGCGGGTGTACGGCATTGAGGAAATCAAGGAAGAGGTAGCCAAGTGGAATCCCGCGGAAGTAGAACGCGTCAGCGGTGTACCCGAGGCTGTGGTTAAAGAAGCTGCGCAAACAATGGCTGAAAATCGGCCGGGCACAATTGTCTGGTGCATGGGCGGTACTCAGCACACTATCGGAAATAACAACACACGCGCCTACTGCGTTATGCAACTTGCGTTGGGTAACATGGGTGTATCCGGTGGCGGTGCAAACATCTTTCGCGGCCACGACAACGTTCAGGGCGCCACTGACTTCTGCATTCTTTCGCACTCATTGCCAGGTTATTACGGCTTGTCTGCCGGTTCCTGGAAGCATTGGTCAAGTGTCTGGGACCTCGATTACGAATGGGTACAGACGCGATTTGACTCCGGTAGCTATGAAGAAGCCAAAGGCAAACCGGTTAGTCCGATGAATACCAAGGGTATGCCTGTTTCGCGCTGGATAGACGGTGTACTGGAAGACAAGGGCAATATCGCGCAAAAGGACAACATCCGGGCCATGGTGCTTTGGGGTCATGCTCCCAACAGTCAAACGCGTGGGCCGGAGATGAAAGAAGCGATGGAAAAGCTGGATTTGATGGTCATCATCGATCCCTATCCAACGCATTCGGCCGTGTTGCCTGATCGTCAGGACGGTGTGTATATATTGCCTGCCACCACGCAGTTTGAAACCTATGGATCGGTAACTGCCTCGAATCGTTCGTTGCAATGGCGTGAGAAAGTTATCGAGCCTCTGTTCGAGTCACTGCCCGATCACACCATCATGTACAAACTGGCGGACAAATTTGGTTTCGCCGGTGAGTTTTGTAAAAACATTGCGGTGAATAACGATGAACCTCTGATTGAGGATATCACCCGTGAATTCAATAAGGGCATGTGGACTATCGGCTATACCGGTCAAAGCCCCGAGCGCCTTAAGGCACACAAGGAGCATCGTGGCACCTTTAACACAACGACACTGAAAGCCGAAGGTGGTCCGCTTGACGGCGAGTACTACGGTCTGCCGTGGCCCTGTTGGGGAACCGCTGAAATGGCACACCCTGGCACACCGCTGCTTTACGACACCAACAAGCCGGTGGCTGAAGGTGGCCTGTGTTTCCGTGCCAGATTCGGTGTGGAGCGGGATGGTGTCAGCCTGCTTGCCGATGGTTCCTACCCGGTGGGGTCAGAGCTCGAAGACGGCTATCCCGAGTTCAGTGCCGACGCACTCAAATCGCTTGGCTGGTGGGATGATCTCACCGATGAAGAAAAGACCGTGGCAGAAGGCAAAAACTGGAAGACTGACAAGTCGGGTGGTATCCAGCGAGTAGCAATAGAGCACGGTTGCGCTCCGTTCGGCAACGCCAAGGCTCGCGCCGTGGTCTGGACATTCCCTGATCCGGTACCGATTCATCGCGAACCGTTGTACACAAACCGCTATGATTTGGTGGCAGATTACCCCACGTATGAAGATCGAAAGTCTTTCTACCGTCTGCCAACGCGCTACGGGTCGATTCAGGCAACTGATCACTCCAAAGAATTTCCGCTAATCCACACAAGTGGACGTCTGGTGGAGTACGAAGGAGGTGGTGAAGAGTCTCGATCAAATCCGTGGCTGGCTGAATTGCAGCAAGACATGTTCGTTGAGATTAACCCGGCAGACGCAAACGATGCAGCGATAGAAGACGAACAGATGGTTTGGCTGGAAAGTCCGGAAGGCGGCAAAATCAAGGTCAAGGCCATGGTCACTGCGCGGGTTGGCAGGGGAGTGGTATTTACTCCATTCCACTTCGGTGGACATTTCGAGGGTGAGGATCTTCTCGACAAATACCCCGAGGGAACTGCTCCCTACGTACGAGGGGAAGCGGCCAACACGGCTTTTACTTATGGCTATGATTCCGTCACACAGATGCAGGAATCAAAAGTCTCACTCTGCAAAATAGTAGCGGCTTAGGAGAAACAGTCATGGCTAGAATGAAATTTCTTTGTGATGCCGAGCGTTGTATTGAGTGCAACGGCTGTGTAACGGCGTGTAAAAACGAGCACGAGGTGCCCTGGGGTGTCAATCGTCGTCGTGTAGTAACCATGGGTGACGGTGAAATTGGCCAGGAGCGGTCGATTTCGGTTGCTTGCATGCATTGCACTGACGCACCTTGTCAGGCGGTATGTCCGGTAGATTGCTTCTACACCACAGACGACGGCATCGTGCTGCACGATAAAGACCTCTGCATTGGTTGCGGCTACTGTTTTTATGCCTGCCCCTTCGGCGCACCACAGTATCCGAAGCAATCGGCTTTTGGTGCTCGCGGTAAAATGGACAAATGTACCTTTTGCGCCGGTGGTCCAGCCGATGATCTGTCCAATGCCGAATACGAAAAGTATGGTCGCAATCGAATCGCTGAAGGTAAGCTGCCTTTGTGTGCCGAGATGTGCTCGACCAAAGCGCTCATTGCCGGCGACGGCGACAAAGTGGCAGACATCTATCGCGAGCGGGTAACGCTTCGCGGTGGTCGCGCTTCCACCTGGGGTTGGGATACGGCGTATAAGGGCTAGCGCCCGTTGTGCATTGCAATGACAAATCGGGCGGTCCTTGTGGCCGCCCGATTTGTTTCAACTCTTCGCAGTACGTTCGAATTCCGGGGGGATAAATAGATGAGATTAAAAACCGAGGGCTGGATGAGTGTGGGGGTTGTAGCGTGTGCTGCGATCCTGCTGACTGCCTGTGATGCCACACCGAATACTCCGGCTAACTTTGAAGCGGAAGGTTACGAGTACAAGGGCGCAGCAGATCAGTTGCTTGCTACACCGGCTGCAGATAGAGCAGGGCCGTTGAGCGATCGCTTCGACCTGATTCAGGGCAGAATATAAAACACATGATTTATGGCGGGAAATGACATGCGAAAAAAATCGGATCCGGCGCGCATCAAGCGGCGCAAGAGAATAGCGGTTTGGAGTTTTGCGTTCATCATGGTGGCCTCTCTGGCCGCACCTTTTACCGGGTTTTTGATTAACGCGATCGACGGTGCTAACGCCCAGGAGGCGGCAGGTGAGAGCAACCCGCGCGCTAACTACTGGCGAGCGGTAAAAGGCGGAGTAGGTGGTTACAGCTCTATTAAAGGGGCTGAAACCGGGGTGTTGATTAATCCAGCGGGCACAGACTGGGCAAATTTCCGCAAAGGCCCGGTGTTTACAAAGTTGCCCTGGATTGTCGCTGGCATGTTAGCACTGGTGGTGCTTTATCATCTTCTGCACGGTAAAAACCGGCTGCAGCGACGTCCGTCAGGTGTACTGGTGAAACGCTGGTCGTGGTTTGAACGGCTGGTGCACTGGACCACTGCCATTTCGTTTATTATTTTAGCGATCACCGGTATGAGTATATTACTGGGTCGATCGCTATTGCTGCCGCTGTTGGGCAACATTGATGGCGGCAAGGCAGCCTTTGCCTCGTGGTCTCAACTGGCTATGCAATTACACAATGTGATGGGACCGGTACTGAGCGTTGGCATCGTGCTAATGATTGTTATGTGGATCTGGTTTAATTTCCCTGGCCGGGGAGACTGGCGCTGGATAAAGGCTGGTGGTGGTTTAATTGGTAATAAGCACCCCAGTGCCGGGCGCGTAAACTTCGGTGAAAAAGTATGGTTCTGGGTTATCTGTACGTTTGGTCTGGCAGTGGTGATTACAGGGCTTGCGCTGGTTGCACCCAGTTTTCCGCAGATGATGGAGTACATTCCTCTCGTGCTGACACGTAACCTGATGCAGGATGCTAATCAATATCATGTGATTGCAGGCCTGATATGGATGGCAATTGCGATTGGTCACATCTATATTGGTACGGCTGGTACTGAAGGCGCGTTCCAGGGTATGTCGACCGGCTATGTGACGGCGGAGTGGGCCGAACAGCATCACGATTTGTGGTTTAGAAATCTCGAGCGCAAAGGCAAGGTGGCTCGTCAGCCTGATCGCTATTCCCGTGGCCACGGTGCTGTGACCCAACGATCGCTTTAGTCTCCTGCCCGGCGGCGGGCGGCACTACTACTGCGGTGAGCGGACCATAGAAACG
>CAYPCS010000045.1:0-45414 GCA_964409275.1 uncultured Granulosicoccaceae bacterium | reverse complement strand
TCAACTGTTTATCATCCTGCAACTCAACCAGCCAATATGGAATACTGCATATGAAATTGATTCTTCCAAAAGTCGCTCCTGTCGCTGCCACTGTAATTGCGGCATTGTGTCTCTCTGCGTGCAGCTCAAGCAGTGATAGCAGCAGCACAGCGCAAACGGTTGAGGACAGATCTCTTGCATCGGAAGCGGTCGACGGTGATATTACAGACGACCCGAACAATCCGCTGCCCCTGCAGCTCGATGCGGGAAGGAATCGCATATCGGCCTCAACCGTTGCACCGGACGTTGAATACATTACCGTAAATGTGCCCCAGGGCATGCAAATCAGTGCACTTGAAGTGGACAGTTACGAGTCCGTCGACCCGGTGATGTTCGTCGGCATTCAGTCCGGCAGTGTTTTCACTGAACCCGCAACCAACACCAATGTTCAAAATCTACTCGGCTATTCTCATTTTGGTGCCGCCGAAACCGGAACTGACATTCTTGCACTGGTGGGTGCTGGCGACGGCGCGCAAGGCTTTAGCGGCGCACTGGAAGCAGGTGACTACACCTTGTGGTTGCAGCAGACCGGCAGTGACGTGAGTGAGTGGGAAATCGCGCTGGTGGTAGTGGAAGTTGGCGGATAAAGACAACCGGTAACTGCTATTTGACGATCAGCTTTGAACGACCATCATTTGATGGTCGTTTGACCTTAAGCCGCGTTGATGAGCGAATGGCAAACTTCAACCGTGATGCCTGGCTATTCGCCTGAGCGCAATCTCGTCCGCGACCTCGGAGGCAGGACGGTTCTCGCTGTCGGCAGTATTTAATATCGTGCGAATGGTATCGTAAAGACCGCGAATACGCTTCTCCGAGGCCTCTCGGGACGGCTTGTCAAAGATAACGGTGGACGCACCCATCATCCCGCCTGCATTGACCACGTAGTCGGGTACGTAGGTGATAGAGCGCTCCGCTAACACACGGCCCATTGAATCATTCGCCAATTGATTGTTGGCAAGACCGCATATAATCCGGGCTTTAATCTCCGGGATACTGCTGCTGTTTAGCACTCCGCCCATCGCGCAGGGCGAAAAGACATCTACGTCCTGGGCGTGGATAGTTTCAGGGGAAACGGCTACCGCCCCGTAACGCTCGACTACGTCCCTGACACGCTGCGCCTGAACATCGGCAACCACCAGGCTGGCGCCCGCACTATGCAACCTGCCTGCGAGGTCAGATCCCGTAGCGCCCAGGCCCTGGATGGCGACCCGCAGGCCCGCAACTTCGTCAGAACCCCGAGCACAGGACAATGCCGCGCGAATTCCGGTGAACCCTCCCAGCGCGGTAAAGGACGACGGGTTGAATCCCGGATCATACTGACTGGCGCGTGCAAAAATATAATCACAGTGTTCCGCCATCACATCCGCATCCTTTGGCCCCACCCCAATGTCAATTGCGGTCCAGTATTGTCCCTGCAGCCGTTGAATCTGCCGTGCGAAAGCCTTTAGCAACTCGTTTTTATTTTCATTATCCGGATCCGCAATAATCACGGACTTTCCGCCACCAAGTGGCAGACCAGCCACCGAGTTCTTGTAACTCATTCCACGCGATAGTCGCAGCACATCGGTAAGCGCATCGTCGGTAGACTGGTAGGGGTACATACGACACCCCCCGGCCGCCGGACCCAGAACCGACGAATGAATTGCAATGATTGACCTTAAGCCGCTGGATTTGTCAGTAACAAACAGAACCTGCTCGTGCGAATCAAAATCCTGATGGGTAAATAGCGACATGGGTCAGTCCGATCCTGTAGGCGAAAAGCAAGTCTGGCAAAACCGGCAAACACACGGTTGTGTTCACGCACCGTATAGTCTTTTATCCATCATGGTCAGCGGCGTTACAATAGTTTAAATTTTACGCTTCCATGCGACTCAAGCGCCGCCGAAAGCCGGCCGTTAGCGGGTTGTTCCGCAAGTGCAAAACACTACGCTGCCGCTTCACCGTGGTCATACGGTACATGGTACATGTTGCCAAAACGCAGCTCACGGCATAACGCACGTATTCGCTACGATAGTTGTAGTCATGAAGTTACGAAGCGCCCCTTAAACTCTATCTTAAAAAAAATACAGGAATTCCTGAATGCTGGTTTTTAGTTGTATCGCTGTAGCGATCGTTTGTATTGCTGTTATCGCCAGACGGGCAATTGTCAATTCGCAGACCAACCTGCAACTGATTATGGACAAGGACAACAAATCCGACATCAATCCGTCCTGAGATCGGGATTCTCGTTTTTTATTGCACTTTTAGTGATTACACTGGTCAGCAGAAACGGGTTGGACTCAAACGGTAACGAGCAACTTTACCAGTACGCCGAATTTTTTTACTCACCGGTGCATTAGCTGCCCGACGCTGCCATGTGGTGCGGCGGGGCAATGGCCAGATACTGGCCAGCGAACTGCCAAATACCGTGGTAAAAATCATGGTTCTAACCGTGAATAAAAACCCGCTCTCTTTCCACATCAATGACAAAACAGGAGCACTCAGCGTTGAGCGAACAACAGGAAATTGATCAGCGAATTTACGATTTGTACGATGAGTATTGCCACACTGAAATGGACAGGCGCACCTTTCTGCAAAAAGCCGGTGCGATCACCATCATTGGCGGTTCGGGCCTGGCGATGGCGCAAGCCTTGTTGCCTCGCTATGCTGAAGCGCACGAAATATCGTTTACCGATGAACGCATCAAAGCCACTTATGTAGATTACGATTCACCGGGCGGCACATCCGGTGAAATGCGCGGCTATCTGGTTAGCCCTTCGACCGACGGCCCCCACCCCGCAGTGCTTGTCATTCACGAGAATCGCGGGTTAAACCCCTACATAGAAGACGTCGCTCGTCGATTCGCGGCCGCAGGCTTTTTAGCCCTTGCACCGGACGGACTATCACCTGTCGGTGGCTACCCTGGCAACGACGACGATGGCAAGGTGCTGCAAAAGAGCCTGGATCAGACGCAGTTAAAACAGGACTTTCTAAACAGCGCCGCCTACGTGAAGAACCATGAAGGATCCACCGGCAAGCTCGGCGCCACCGGCTTCTGCTGGGGGGGTGGCACGACCAATTTCCTCGCGGTAGAAATGGGCGACGATCTCCACGCCGGTGTACCCTTCTATGGCGCGGCCCCGGCTGCGGCCGACGTAGCAAAAATAAGCGCACCGCTGATTGTTCAATCCGCCGAAGACGACAAACGCATAAACGCGATGTGGCCCGATTTTGAAAAGGCCTTGCTCGATAATGGCAAAAAGTTCGAACGCCATGTTTACGAAAGCACCCGTCACGGCTTTCATAACAACTCAACTCCCAGATACAACGAGGCGGCAGCAAAGCTTGCCTGGGAACGCACTGTGGAACTGTTTAACTCAGCGCTGGCGTAACAACCATATCCGCGGCTACTTCGGCCAGAAGCCTGCGCAACAGAATCACTGCTGCTGCGCAGGCTCCTGACAGCTTTGGCAATCCGCTACACACCCTGCCCCCGCAAGTGCCTGTATCACCCTGGCTTTACTCCCCACTATCTTGTGCGTGGACAACTCCGCGGCCTTATCAGGCTGATTTCTATCAACAAGGCTCCGGAAGCTTTCAGATCGGGCTATCCAAACACTTTGCCTGAACGCCCGTGTTGATTTCGCCGTTTCGGCACCAGCGGCGCACTGGATGGCGGCCCGACCTTCTCTTCCAGCGACGGCAGTACACCGTGAGTTTGCAGCGGCGCAGGAAATCCTGCATCCGGATCGGTCACTACGGTTAGCGTGATCCGCTGACTATGGTCGAGGTGCTTGTAGCCAACTACCTCCCGGACTTCTTTACCGGTAGTTGCAGACTGTTCAATGCACCCCTTGATTGTCCGCAGCATGGTTACGATGAATCTGAATTGTGCAGGGGTCAAATTGCGATCCTTCAACCTGAATACTGTATATACATACAATAAACAGATTAATTACCCAACACAAGTTACCGCTGCACAGAGTCAATCTGAACGTGGCCATTCCGGAGAAAGCACGTTTTATTAAATAATGTCAGATTTAACGGATTGGGCAATCGAATGGGGGGAGGCAAGGGCTGTGGTCTGTGCTAAATATGATCCAACAGGAACAGAAATTAAACACTCCCGATAGACTGGGCCGTTGGAAGAATTTCGGCGCTTATTCAACCAGATTCTATGCAGTCATTCGTGTAATATTTAGCCCTCGCACAAAGCTCGACGACAACTACTCATGAAAATTTCAGTGGCACTTGAGCTTCTCCGGCAATCGCTTGCCGAGCACGGTTTAACCGACTGGACTGGCGATCTGGACAACGCGCGGCGCAGATTCGGCATGTGCCAGTTCGACAAAAAACACATTAGCCTGAGCCGACCACTGTGCGAATTGAATTCAAGCGCCGAAGTGAAGGACACTATCCTGCACGAGGTAGCACACGCGCTCGCATGGGAGCGCCACGGGGTAAATTGCGGCCACGATGATCGCTGGAAGTCTATCTGTGTAGAAATAGGTGCCAGACCGCACGCCTGCTACGACGATGAAGTGATTCAGCCTGCTGCCCCCTGGGTGCTTGTGAACCGCGATAGCGGCGAAGTATATCGGTCATATATGAAGCGACCTAACCGTGACTGGTCCAGCCTGTGGATTCGCGGACGCAAGGATGAGACGCTCGGCAAACTCGAAATCAGGGCTAACAAACCGATCAACAAAACGGCTGATCTTTTCGCTGCTGATGATTCTGTCAACACCGCTCCGGAACCCGCATTTAACGCACAGTCAGTGGCAGAATTTCGGGAAAAACTGCGCGATCACACACAGACTCTCGCCGCTGCACACGGGCTGTCAGTTTCAAAGATAAAGGGACGCTATAGTGATTACACCTGCGAATTCACGCTTACCTTTGAAGAGCCGTTGCCCGACGGAGTTGACCCGCAACGCCTTGAATTCGAGGCCCTTGCCGATATGTACAACCTCACGAAAAAAGACTACCTGCGAAGCTTTCAGGTAAACGGCAGACAATTTCAACTGGCAGGCTTCAAACCCAACAACCGCAAATATCCGATTATAGGCATCAGTGAGACCGGGCAGCGATTCAAATTCGAGCGTTCGGTAATTGAGGAATTCACCACCTGATACCTCGGGCAGCACCGGCCTGCATCACCTAGCACCACCAGCATTGATTGCAGGCAATAGTCAGTTTGGCAATAGATGTACGTTGACGCAATTGCGGAGTTCACCGCCAGTCAGGTATTTAGCGGCATTAGCGCCACCCGAGAAGCGCATATCATAGATACTCTCCGGTGTGTAAAACGCAGAGTGAGGTGTCAGCAGTAGCCGATGATTGATCCACTCCTCATTCGCCGACCAGGCCTTTATCAAAGGATGATCTTCATTCACCGGTTTCTCTTCCGGTAGCACATCGAGCGCAGCCGCCTGCACGACATTGCTTTTTAGTGCATCGTAGAGCGCGTCCAGATCAATCACGGGGCCGCGCGCGGTGTTAATCAACATTAACCCGGGCTTGCTGTGCTGTAGTACTTCCGCATTAATGATCTGTTGAGTCTCTGTAGTAAGCGGCAGGTGCAGGCTAACGACATCGCATTGACCCAAAAGACCCTCGAGGCTTTCTACCCTGCGAATACCCAGGGCCTTTTCACGGCCGTTCTCAACGTAGGGATCGTAAAAACACACATCCATCCCAAACGCCTTTGCCCGCAGCGCAGTCGCCATTCCAATGCGACCAATACCAACAATGCCGAAGACGCACCCGGACATTCTCCTGCTGTAAGGGTAACTCACAGGTTTCCAGTTCTCGGCAAAGCTCTTTTTTAACTCAATCGTGTGGAAGGTTATGCCTCTCAGCAGTGACAGGCACATTGCCATTGCATGGTCGGCTACTTCCATCGTGCCATAGTCGGGGACGTTGCACACCGGAACGCCGCGGTCTGCCCACGCCTCTATATCTATATTGTCAAAGCCCACTTTCGGTGTAACAAACAGGCGACATTTATTTGCTTTGCTTCGATACGGCTCAGGCACATCCATTAAGCTGACCAACGCATCGGCCGAGCGCCACTGCTGCTCGGTGATTTCTTCCAGAGACTCTGTCAGAACCGCCTCACATTTGTCCCCGACGCTATCCAGTTCGATTTGATGATTATCAGGCCAGTACAACGGCGCCCACATTATTTTGTTCGTCACTTACACATCCTTTGATTTCCGTAACCACGTGTTTTGCGCTGTGCTCGCCGTCACCCGTCTTGCTAAATTATTACAACTGCTTTAGACCATCGCGATACCGCACAGAATTTTCCTGATAGTGTTGAGCTGGCCGCAGCAGGCCTTCGCGTTCCTCGTCAGTCAGCTCGCGCACTACCTTGCCGGGTGACCCCAGAATCATGACGCCATCAGGAAACTCTCTGCCTTCGGGAATTAACGTATTGGCCCCGACAATGGACTGTTTGCCGATGACGCAACCATTTAGCAATATACTCCCGATACCGATGAGACTTTGTTCGTTTACCGTGCAGCCGTGCAGCATTACCTTGTGGCCAATAGTGACGTTGCGATGCAGTGTCAGCGGATAGCCGGGATCGACATGAATAACGCTGCCATCCTGAACGTTGCTGCCCTCGCCAATCAGCACCTTGTCATTTTCGGCCCGTATCACCGCGCCAAACCAGACACTGCTGTTCGCCAGTAAGGTGACCTCGCCAATCAGAACTGCTCCTGGCGCCACCCATGCGCTGTCGGAGATATTCGGTGTTTTTTCATCGCCCAGTGAATAGAGTGTCATATGCTTACCCCGGTTTAGAGTTCTTGCGGTTATAAAGCTGGCTGACAGTGTAAACGCAAAAACCGCAACCACGTTATACTTGACGGATAACGATATCTACCGCGCTCTATATGCGCTTCAAAGGGCTAAAAAATATGGCACTTTCCGAAGAGGACCTCGGCAAGCCTGGCAGTCTGGTTCAGGTGTTGACTGAAGGTGACATCTCCGAGCGATACGAGACAGACAATACGTTTGTAAAGCGTTGCAAACCGGACGCAGTTTACTGTCCGTCAACGACCAGCGAGGTGGCGGATATTTTAAAAGCCTGCCATCACGCACATCAGCCTGTGGTCGTGCAAGGCGGTCTCACCGGGCTTGCCGGAGGCGCCACTCCCTCCAGCGGAGAGGTAGCGATTTCTCTGGAACGACTCAACGGCATTGAAGAGATTGATGAGCAAGCGCTCACAATGACCGTGCAATCAGGCACCCCGTTGCAAACCATCCAGGAGGCGGCCCGGGAAAAGGGGCTGGTGTTTCCAATGGATATCGGCTCGCGCGGTACCGCCACCATCGGTGGCAATGTATCGACAAACGCCGGCGGCGTGCAGGTTATTCGCTACGGTATGACTCGCGCCCTGGTACTGGGGCTGGAAGTCGTGCTGCCAGACGGCACAATCGTAACGTCGCTCAACAAGATGCTAAAAAATAATGCCGGTTATGACCTGAAACATTTGTTTATTGGCGCGGAGGGTACCCTCGGCATTGTGACCAAAGTAGTGATTCGGTTGTTTCCGAAACCGTTATCACGCTGCACTGCGTTAATTGCCTTTGCCGGTTTTTCCCAATCGGTCAGTGTACTTAAAGAAATACAGTCAAGCCTGGTCGGCCTGGTCAACTCGTATGAAGTCATGTGGGACAGCTACTACGACAATGTCGCACCGACTGTTGAAAGCTTCAATCCACCCTTCGATGCAAAGCACGGGGCTTATGCGATTCTCGAATTATGTGGAAATCACCAGCAACGCGACTCCGAATTAATGGAGAATTTCCTCTCCGACCTGCTTGAGCGTGAATTGATCGAAGACGTAGTCATCGCCCAGAGCGATTCACAAGCAGATAATATCTGGAGTTTGCGTCACGCCATCGGTCCGTTCACCTCTAACAAACCCGTGATCAACTTCGACGTCAGTATCCCGATCGGGCAGATGAATAATTTTGCAGAGCAACTTAAGTTGCTTATCCACAATGACTACTCGCACGTAACCATGCTGCTGTTTGGCCACATAGGGGACAGCAATCTTCATGTCGTGATTGGTGACTACCATGACGGTGAGTTTAAGGCACTGAAGAATTCAGTACACGAACTCACCGGAACCTATAGCGGTTCCGTTTCCGCAGAGCACGGCATCGGCAAGCTTAAAACAGAATATTTATCGCTTTCACGCACTGATGAAGAGATCGCGCTAATGAAACTGTTAAAACAAACACTGGATCCAAATAATATATTGAACCCGGGCAGAATTTTCGCTGTCACGTGACTCACTATCACCTGTCTGGCTATCACCTGTCCGGATATAGACCGGCCTGATACCAGCCAGCAGCATTCAGAAAGCGCTATTACTGCAGAGTAGGCAGCAAGTGCTAATATTCCTGACATTCGGTGTTTGCTATTACACTATGATTCGTTTTTGAAACGCAATTAAAGACAGCACGTATGTGCTTCCGGTTTCTAGATTTTTGTGACGCACACCACACTATCTTGAGCGACGATCCGAACACCGAAAATATACGCTCTTGAAGACAAACGGGCAGGCTTCGCTACTACTTTCTTTACTGCAGGAAAATAAATCGCACCTTAAGAAGTACATTTATAGAAGTCGTTGCGCAATTGAAAATATTTGATACGGCCCTGAATCAAACACATGCTCGGGCCCGATTTCTCATGAGAATTTGTTTTTGCACCGTGTTAGCTTTTAACGCTATATATAACACGGTATCAACTGTCCAATGCGTCTCTTACTTGACAGTCTGCTTTTGGCAATTCTTGGAACAGCGCCACCACCCGCAGACACACCCGTTTCTTACACAACGACAACGGCAACAGAAACGGCCACCTCATCATCTGACGGACACTCAACAACGTCTTCAACTTCATCCACCAGTGAAATAGAAATTAGTTGGCAGGAAACACAGGACCTCAACCCGTTCTCAACTGCAGATCACTACTATGAAGTGTGGCACAACGGTGATTTTCTAACTGCGCTGGACGACAACAGCATCACGCTGTCGATTCGAAACTATCCCACACTTGAAGCTGGTTGTATTCAGATTAGAACAGTCATTGGTGAAGCACAAAGCGGCTTGTCGGACGAGACTTGCTATGAGATCGCAACACTCCGCAAAGCCCGCGCTGATAAAGCAAAAACCAACAAAGCCAACACCAGGAAAAACAACACGTCGAAGAAATCAAAAAAGGCAAAAGAGCGTAAGCGCGCAAAACAGAAAAAGCGTAAGAAGGTTGAAACATAGAGCGCTTGACGCAGCGTTACACAGAAAGTATCGCCAAAAGACTTACCTGATGTAGAAGCGCGCTACACGAGAAAATCGTCTGTGAATTGCATGGTTACCGCCGCGCTGAGCGCACCTACGTCCATTGACTGTCGCACAATTCAGTTAGCCAGTTCACAAAAGCACTTCTTCAAAACACAAGCAGCGAATGGCAGCTGGACAGTACGGAAACAGGGGATAAAAAGGACCAGGGGATCAGGAAAAAAACAGAGGAGGCCAATATATAGCCACGCAATACTATCTACTATCTTCTAAATCGCAAGATACTCATGACGCAACTGTTCGTTGTCCAGCACTTCTTTGGCGGAGCCTTCAAACACGAGTTCGCCGGTATCGAGAATTACCGCTTTGTCAGCCAGTTGCAAAGCAGCCACTGCGTTTTGCTCAACAATGATTGTGGTCATGCCTTGCTCGCGAATGTAGTGCAGGGTTTTTTCGATCTCTTGCACAATAACCGGGGCAAGCCCTTCGTACGGCTCATCAAGCAGCAGCAGTTTAATGTCTCTGGATAACGCGCGGCCAATTGCCAGCATCTGTTGCTCACCTCCGGAAAGCGTAACCCCTTCCTGCTTGCGGCGTTCGCCTAGACGTGGAAACAATTCATAAATCTGTTCGATTGACCAACCCACCGGTTCGACAATCTGCGCAAGCTTGATATTTTCTTCCACCGTAAGACCCGGAATAATTCGCCGGTCCTCAGGTACCATACCCACTCCTGCAATTGCCGCTTCGTGGCTTTCCATATTGTGCAGGGAGTGCCCCGCAAGCAGAATTTCGCCTTGCGTTAACTGCGGATCATCCATGCGCGCAATAGTGCGAAGCGTCGATGTCTTACCGGCCCCGTTACGTCCGAGCAGTGCGAGGATCTCACCTTCGGCGACGTCAAAACTCACACCCTGAACTATGTAACTCTCGCCATAGTAGGCATGTATATCGCGACAGGAAAAGTACGGATTCGAGCCAACAGCAGTGGCCGTATTAGACGTGGTGCTCAATGCGCTCCTCCGAGGTAAGCTTCCTGTACCCTGGGATTACCTTTAATGTTCGATGGCACATCTTCAGCGATAACCCCGCCTTGTGCGAGTACGCTTATACGGTCCGCCAGACTAAACACGACGTGCATGTCATGCTCGATTATCACCATAGTTATTCCGCGTGTATCACTGATGTGCCGTAACACATCGATGGTATTGTTAGTATCCGCCCGACTCATGCCTGCTGTAGGTTCATCCAGCAACAGGAGTTTTGGATCCTGCACCAGACCCATTGCCATTTCGAGACGACGTTTATCCCCGCGTGACATTGACGCGGCGGTCATTTCGAGGTTGTCTGCAAGACCAATATCCTCAAGCACATCAACGGCTTTTTGTTGAATGTCGCGCTCGTGGCGAAGCCTGTGCATTGGATTGAGCCTAAAGGCCCCGTCACGATGTGCGAGAGCCGGTATCATTACGTTCTCAAGCACAGTCAGATCGGTAAAAATTTCCGGGGTCTGGAATACTCTCGACACACCGGCCTGATTGATCTCGTGCGGTTTGATCCCGAGAAGACTCTGGCCGTTGAACATTACGCTGCCGGTATCAGGAGTCAGGCGCCCCACAAAGCAGTTAAGCAGCGTTGATTTACCCGCACCGTTGGGACCGATGATCGCGTGAACGCCACCATCTTCCACATTGAGATTAACGTCGTTCAGCGCCTGCAGTCCGCCAAACCTTTTGTTGACGCCCTGCACTTCAAGAATACTCATGATCAAATTACCCCTGCTGCCGTGCAGTGTTGCGAGCACTGCCGGACTTGCGCCCGACGAACAGCCGGCCAACACGGCTAATACCACCGATCAATCCACCCGGCATAAAGATCACAATCAACATAAACAGTACACCAAGTGTTAAATGCCAGCCGCTGCCAACGAACGGGTGCAGAACAGTAACCACGAAACTCTCAATGCCGTCCGGCAGGAATGAAAAAAAGCTCTGTAAGACCTGATCGTTTATCTTTGAGAAGATCGCTTCAAAATATTTGATAAAGCCGGCGCCGAGTACAGGACCCAGCATAGTCCCTGCCCCTCCAAGAATTGTCATCAAGACCACCTCACCGGACGCCGTCCACTGCATTCGCTCGGCACCTGCCAACGGATCCATACAAGCCCACAAGCCACCGGCAAGCCCGGCATACATACCGGAAATAACAAACGCTGCGAGCATGTAGGGCCGCGTTGATACACCGGTATAGTTGAGCCGATTCTGGTTCGTCTTTATGGCTCGCAACATCATTCCAAAGGGTGAGCGGTTGATACGCAACGCGAGGTAAAAAGCAATGATCAGAAAGAATGCGCAAAAGTAGTAGCCCACATTAAACTGCGCCTCGAACCCCAGGAATTCCGGCCGCCAGAATACCTGGTTCATTTTCAGCCCGAACAGATTTGTGGTTAGAGGGCTGTCGGCAGCCTGCAACCACTGGGGATCGTCATTGTAGATTTGCAGTCCGGTTTCTCCGTTGGTTATTGGCGTTGCCACGGAGTACGCGATATTGAACATCATCTGCGCGAAGGCCAGCGTTAGTATGGAGAAATAGATACCGGAACGCCTCAGCGAAATGTAGCCGATCACCACGGAGAACACACCGGCGACAATGACCGACAAAATCAACGCCGGCAACACGTTGTAACTCAGCAGTTTGAACATCCAGACCGCCGCATACGAGCCCACCCCGAGAAACGCGGCATGGCCGAAAGATAAATACCCGGTAAGTCCGAACAGGATATTGAAACCGATGGCAAAAATGCCAAAGATAGCAAACTTCTGCAGTAAATCGGGGTAGCTCGCACCAACGGGCGCAACAAGTATTGGCCCCGCAATCACCAGAAATATAAAGAACAGAAGCAGACCGATATCGCTGTATTTGTTTGTGGTAATCATGGTTATTCCTCCATCACACCCTTGCGCCCCATCAGTCCTCGCGGACGCACAAGTAGCACAATCACCGCGACAAGATAGATCACGACCTGGTCGATGGATGGTATGTAAATCGATTCGAAAAATTGTTTTACTTCATTCATCGAAGCGAAGCTCTCGAGAATGCCGAGTAAAAAACCCGCCAGTATTGCCCCGGGCAAGGAACCCATACCCCCTACCACTACGACCACAAAAGACAGCACCAGAAAGTCCATTCCCATGTGGTAGTTGGGCGAATTGATCGGCGTGTACATCACCCCGGCCATACCGGCGACACACGCGGCAATGCCGAACATGATGGTGAATTTCTTGTTGATATTGATACCCAGCAAGCCGACCGTCTCGCGGTCAGCCATACCCGCACGAACCACCATGCCGAACGTGGTAAACCGGAGAAACGCAAAGACCGCGAAAATAACCAGACAGGCAAAACAGAAATACACCAGCCGCCAGTAAGGATAGGTAATGGCATTTTGCGCAAAGCCTATCATCACACCAATATCCAGTGTGCCGACAAACGCGGACGGAGCAGGTGTCTGTATCGGATTAGCGCCATAAAACGCTTTGACAATCTCCTGCAACACAATAGCGAGCCCGAAGGTCACCAGTATCTGATCTGCGTGCGGGCGTTTATAGAAATGCCGAATCAACCCGCGTTCCATTACGTAGCCAATGAAAAGCATCACCGGTATCGAAAACAGTATCGCCAGCGGTACCGACCACTCCATCATTGTGGTGCCAAAATCACCCAGCCATTTTTCAATATAAGGTGTTTTAACTTTCAGCGGATTGCCGAGAAAATCGGTTTTGTCCGGGTCGACCGTGATCGACGATAGTGCAAATATTTTATTCAGGGTCACGGCACAAAAAGCACCGATCATAAACAGCGCACCGTGGGCAAAATTGACGACACCCAGCGTGCCAAAAATCAGGGTCAGGCCGAGAGCAATGAGCGCGTAGGCGCTGCCCTTATCGAGCCCATTCAATATTTGAAGAAGAATGGCGTCCATCGACCCATGTCCAGCGTTAGTATGAGAGAGAAAAGGCTAGCCCGGTACGGGCTAGCCTGCAGTCAACGGTGCTGTTAAGCGCCCGAGTTACACTTACCCAGATCACCGCCTGCAAACATCGGGTGATCCACAGGGTATTCCACCTGTGCGCGTGGTGTGACTTCAACAACCTCGAGGAGGTCAAACTCACCACTCGGGTTATCTTTACCTTTCACAACCAGTACGTCTTTAAAGCACTGATGGTCTTCGGCACGATAGGTGGTAGGACCATTGCCCAAACCATCGAAGTCGAAACCTTCAAGCGATGCGGCTACACCACAGGGGTCAAACGTACCGGCACGCTGACAGGCATCTGCATAAAGCAGCGTCTGTACGTAGGTAGTATGTGCGGCCTGACTTGGTGGCTTCTCATACTTGGTACCGAAAGATTTAACAAATGCCTTTGAGCCTTCGTCCTGCAGCGACCAGTGCCAGTTAGTTGAACCAAAAATGCCTTTAACGTTAGTACCGGCACCTTGAGCCATTAAGCGTGAATAAAGCGGTACAACGATCTCGAAGTTCTTGCCGTTGACTACTTTATCGCGCAAACCAAACTCTACTGCATTGGTCAGTGAGTTAACCATGTTACCGCCGTAGTGATTCAGAACCAGTACATCGGCACCTGAATTCAATACAGGAGCGATATAGGATGAGAAATCAGTAGAAGCGAGCGGAGTACGCACCTTCTCTACTGTTTTCCAGCCTTTGGCTTCAGTCGCAGCAGCAATCGACTCTTCCTGAGTCCAGCCCCAGGTGTAGTCGGCAGTCAGGTGATAGGCAACCCGGTCACCGCCGTACATTTTCTCAAGTACAGGAGCGAGCGCGGCACCGGACATGAAGCCATTAAAGAAATGACGGAAGCCATTGGCTTTCTTGTCTTTTCCGGTGGTGTCGTTCGAGTGCGTCAAGCCCGCCATGAAGATAACTCCGGCTTCCTGACACAGGCCCTGAACGGCAATTGCCACACCGGAGGATGAGCCACCAGTGATCATGATTGCACCGTCTTTCTCAATCATGGACTTGGCAGAGGCGCGAGCAGCGTCTGACTTGGTTTGTGTGTCACCAGTAACGTAGACCACCTTCTTGCCGAGGATACCGTCGCCTTTCAACTCCTTGGATGAAAAGGTGTTGAGCATGCCACCGTCGCCACCACCATTGAGGTGTTCAACCGCCAGTTCGTAAGCCAGCAGTTCATCTGCGCCTTCGTTGGCATACGGGCCAGTTTGAGGTACGTTGAAACCGAGCGTTACGCTGCTGCCCTTGGGTTCATTCATATACGCGTTGGCATTGCGATGAAAGAACATTGGCGCTACGCCAAGTGCGGTTGTCGCCGCGCTGGCTTTCAATACCTTGCGACGCGATAGCTGACCATCTAGAATTTTTTCTGTCATAAGTCGTGATCTCCTCCGGGTGCGTGAGCCCCTATTGTAGAAAACCACAGGCGAGTACCTGTGGAGCGTCTTCGTCCGGCAGTGTTGCCCGATAATCGACCCGCCCATCATAGTGATTAGAATCGTTGCCGTCCAAACGAGATTTATTGAATAATATCAATAACTTAATTCAAGGAAAAATATTACCGGCTTCAATTTTGATACATTGCCTGTGTTTTGTTACGAAAAGTAACGGGAAAATTCTTCACAAGTAACAACAGAGCTAACTCTAGTTGATATCCAGCCAATCACAATCGGGATTGATGACACCGGGTGAACCATGCGGGAAGGGACTTTCACTCTCAGGCTCGGGGTAAATCCATTTTCTGGCGTCTTTCCCACAGCGCCTTGCGACTGATGCCAAGCTTGCTGGCCAGTTCAGTCTCGGAAAACTGTTCCTGGAAGTTCAGCACAAAATACCTGAAGTAGGCATCGAGGCTGAGATCGAACGGCACCTGTTTGACCGTTCCGTCTATCACACCGATTCCAAGATGCGCGGGCTTTATCTCATCAGTCTCCACCATCAGCACCGCGCGCTCAACGACACTCTTTAATTCGGTTATGTTGCCAGGCCACTGATACGCCTGCAACGCATTGAGTGCCTCGCCGGAAAACGATATCTTGCGCTTGCGGTAGCGTTTCACAAAAAGATCCAGATAGTGTCTGGCGAGTGGCAGCTGATCCTCACGCCGGTTTTTCAGAGGTAAAATCAGGTAACTGTGCTGCGCAAAAAGCGCCGCAAACCCGCTATCCAGATGGCCGGCCTTTACGCTTGTGTCCAGGCTTTGCGATGCAAGCGCGATGATTCGCACATTGTGCATACGGCCGTGCCTCTGTGTCCTGGCGGAGGTAAGTTCGATTAATTTGCGCTGCGCATCAAGTGGCATTGAAAGTACGTTGCGCAACACCAGAGTGCCGGCATGCGCGGATTGCAACAAGCCATGCCCGGATGCCGGTGCTACGTCGCTGTCCAGCCTTCGCGATCCAAACAACATCGCGTCAATTTCATTCTCCGGATACATCGGCAAGTCTGCAAATACCAGCGGACCGACCGCACGCTCACCGGAATCGTGGCAATATCGTGCAAGCAATTCTTTGCCGGTACCTCGCTCGCCTTCGAGAAATACATGGAGATCACTGACTGGCAGTGCCGCGAGTTGATCAACGACTGCCTTCATCGAAGGATTTTCGACCGATATCTCGCAGCGTGGAAACACCCGTTCAAGGTCTTTTTTCATCGCCGCATTCTGTGCAGAGATTCTGTTCTCATGAAGCGATCGGGCGATCACCAACAACAACTCCTCGTGATCAAACGGCTTGCTAATGTAATTCACCGCGCCAAGTTTCATCGACTCAACCGCTGATCTGACACTGGCATAGCTTGTCATCAGTATCACCGGCACCTGTTCACTATGGTGAATAATCTCTGTGCCATCAGCACCGGGCAAACGTATATCCGCAAGAATGACATCAAAGGATTGCGGGTGATTGGCACACGCTTCATCAACGTTGCCGACGCCCGTTACTTCATAGTTATGGCGCTCCAGTAACAGAGTGATCTGTTTTCGGATGATGTCTTCATCTTCAATAACAAGAACACGATTCACGAGGCGGCAACCAGGGTCGCATCAGTCGCCGGTAAACTCAATTCGAAGCAGCTGCCATCTGTCACCTTGCTGTCGATAGAAATCTTGCCTGCATGCTCATTAATCATACTGTACACCAGAGACAGACCAAGACCGGTGCCTTGCCCCACCGCTTTGGTTGTATAGAAAGGCTCAAACACACGGTTTTGATCTTCGACTGGAATGCCGGGTCCGAAATCACGAATAGTCACCACAATACGATTATCGACGGATTCACCGGTAATGATGATCCGGTCGCCTGACTTTGACACATCACAGGCATTACTCAACAGGTTGACGAACACCTGAACCATTTGACGGGCATTGGCATGCACTATAAGTGCTGAGTTAATCGCGACATCAAACTGCAGGTTCTTCGCCTGCTCGGCCAGACTTACCAGCTGTATTGCCTGGTTAATGCTATCGGCCAGATCTATTTGTTCGCGGTCATCGCCACCGGTAGGTTCATTACGTGCGAATGTTAGCAAAGATTTAACGATCGCATTTATTCGATCTACCTGAGCGAGTATGTCAGTCGAGTTTTCCCGGGCATTGATCTTCTCAAGATCAAATTCAAGATTTTGTGCGATGCTTGCGATGCCGGTTAGCGGATTGCCTATTTCATGAGCAACACCGGCAGCCAGGCGACCAATTGATGCCAGGCGTTCGCTGTGGGCCAGCTCGGTTTCGAGCAGATCAATATTGGTTCGATCTTCAACAAGTATGACCTGACCGGTAGTTTGTTCAGTACGACCACCCGGGGTGCTGACATGAGATTTGTGAAAGTTAAATGTTTTGTTGATGTCTCCGACTGTGGTTTGCAACTTGAACAAATGACGTTCAGAGGATGCGGAAAACTCTGCCAACAGCTCATCCCAGGGCGCTGGCAGATCCTGCAACTTGCTTTGGCGAGCATAACTTTCTCCAATCCCGGAGATTGTCTGTATCGCCTGATTCCAGATCAATATTTCACCGTGTGGACCAATTGAACAAACACCCAGCGGTATCTCGTGAAGGACGCCGCGAAGATACAGCCGCAAATCATCGAGCTCGCGCGTCATGCCACGCATTTGTAAACGCGAAGTCTGCAACCGCGTTTCCATTGCCCGCAGGCTTTCCGTCAATGCCAGATCGACGGGCTGGTTAAGCGCCAGGTTGCCACGCAACGCCAGCCGGGCAACCGTGGGGCCCAGCAAACCGGACAAATTGCGCTCCAGACGCTCATGAAGCAATCTCAAGTCCGCGGTGTTCACCCGTGTCTCGGTCATGTTTAGTTCATTCAATGCGCGCTGCACCTCTTGCTCGGCAGCTTCCCGCCCGAGTAGTTTTTCCATCTGTGTGGTGTAGTCGGCAACGGATTGTGCATTGACAAGACCGGACAATGGTCGCAACGCGTCCGACACACAGGCTTGTGCGGCCTCCTGCTCTTCAGCGCTTGGTCGAGTCAACATCGACCCGATCACATACAAAAAACAGTTAACGGTAAGCGAGCAAAAAGTGGAGACACTCCAGACATCGGCGTCGGCAAACCCGAGGTTTCCGGTAAGCTTCTCCACACTGCTAATAGACGCTGCATCAACCAGCAACGGCAACACTAAAAGTACAAACCATACCGCTGCCCCACCCGTTAAACCGAGAAGAAAACCGGCCTGGGTAGCGCGCGTCCAGAACAACAGTCCAATAACACCGGGCAATAGCTGAATCGCTGCGACGAATGAAATTAGCCCTAGACTCGCAAGACCTTCATGCAATTCGATCACAATATAAAAGCCATAACCAGCCGCAATAATGGCAGCAATAATGATGCGTTTACTCCACAACAGACGGCTGTACAGATTAGTATCCGGGTTATTGGTCGAGATACTTAGTGGCAGCAACAACTGATTCAGACACATATACGCCAGTGCCAGTGTGGTAACGATCATCATCGCACTGGCTGCCGACAAGCCACCTACATAAACAAGCAGCGCAAGCCATCCTTTATCCAGTGACATGGCAACTCCAAGCACATAGAAATCAGCCGATGTTGACAGTTGCAATTGCTTGCCCGCCCAAAGAATCGGGAAGATAGGTAAATTCAGCAACAATAAATAGAGCGGAAACAACCAGAAAGCCGTGTTAAGCGATGCGGGTTTTTGATTCTCGACAAATGTCATATGGTATTGACGCGGTAACAGAAAGGCTGCACCAAATGCGAGCAATAACAAGGTACTCCAAAGCGACGTACTCACCGGTTCATACATTGCTTCCAGTTCTGCGGGATTGCTCTGCAGCCACTGCTGCATTTCATCAAATCCGCCAAACACACCGGTTACCGCAAACAAACCTGCAATCATCAAGGCTATAAGTTTTACTGCCGACTCAAACGCAATCGCGACTACAAGGCCGGAGTGTTTCTCTCGTGGTGTAAGGTGTCTGGCACCGAACAACACGGCAAAGACAACCACAATGAAGCAGAACAAAAAAGCCAGCAGATTCGGCGCTGCTTCACGTGCGAGCACCTGAATGGATCGCGTGACCGCGTGAATTTGTAGCGAGATATAAGGCAGGATACCAAACAGCATAAAAACGGTAACCGCGAAACCGGTCGCCCGGCCTCCATAGCGAAAGGCCAGCAGATCTGCCACCGAAGATAACTGATAGTCTCTGCATAGTCGCAGAATTGGCCGCAGTATAAAGGGGCCCAGTAAAAACGCTGCTGTGACCCCCAGATAAATTGTCAGAAACGCAAGGCCGCTACTGTTCGCCAACCCGACACTTCCATAAAAGGTCCAGGAAGTGGCGTACACACCCAGCGACAATGCATAAACCACCGGGTGTTCCACAAGCTTTGCAGGGATATATCCGTTGTCTGCCAGATAGGCGATGAGAAACAGCAAACCGAGGTATGCCAGCGCCACCGCAAACAGCAGCCAGGGCTCAATCCCCATCACTTGCCCCCCGGTCGCGATTGCGCGCCAGAACCGCGTTCGCAGCGATCAGTGCAATGATAAAAAACCAGAGCACAAACACCGTATACCAGGGTAGCCCGAGACTTGACCACCAACGGGTAAACGGAGAATGAAAAACAAAAAGCGCCACCAGTACGAGTAGCAAGGTAAGGTCTGTCTTTGGCCACATAAAATAGTGTCAGATAAGCAACAGTTACACACACGCTTCAAAATACCGCAACCGCAGGCAAAAGTATTGATGTCAACTCATATACAGGATTGATCGGCTACGGATGATTTCCCCACAGGCCCCCGGATCACGGGCTACCAACCTGTATTCATGATATCCTCGTAGTCGAGTGTGGGCCCGAATTATCCCGGGCCACAGCAGTCAGGTTTCGGACCGCCTGTTTAACACTACCCGGAGGAACAACCATGTGCCAGCTTTTCGCAGGCCAGCCACGTGAGAACTACGAGTCGTTTACTCGCTCGTTGCGACTGAACGGGCAAAGCACCAGCATCAGGCTGGAAAGCACATTCTGGCGAATCCTCGACAATATTGCCGAAGCCGAGAGCCTCTCCACCCCTCAGTTTGTCTCGAAGCTGCACTCCGAGGTCATGGCAAAATACGGAGAAGTTCAAAACTTCACATCCTTGTTACGCTGCACATGCCTTGTTCATCTGGAGAAAGCAACCACTCCCGATCATTCGGTAACGAGGGCCGTCCCAACCTCCGAGACCAGATCACCACCCTGCCTGAATACAGGTACTACGCGGGATATTGCTTCGCTTTAAGCCCTGAAGTTACCCACCCGCAGGTTTGACAATACTGCAGTATAACTTTTCGGCCATAGTTATCCGGGTACGCACCCGGTTGGCGGAACCCGCGGCATTTTTGCAGCCGGTCTTCCAGCCAATGTAATGCAGACGATATCGCTGCCTGCACTCATTTATCGCAGGTAGTATTCAAATAACACCCGGCGACACAGATCCTTCCTAAAATGGAGTTCCATCCCGCAGGAAGGAGTTCATCATGGCAAAAGCCATTCACACCATGATTAGAGTATTGGAGGAGGCACGCTCCTGTAGTTTCTACAAGAACGCCTTCAACCTCGATATCACCGACCGCTACGACTTCGACACCTTTACCCTTGTTTATCTTCGCAACGAAGAAAGCGACTTTGAAGTCGAACTCACCATCAACAAAGACCAGAAAGAACCCTACGATCTCGGCAACGGCTACGGACATTTGGCAGTCTGTGTTGACAACCTGGACTCGGAATACGAGCGCATAAAGTCACAAGGGCTCAACCCAAGGGATATAGTCGAGTTTCATCGAGAAGGTGCCTTAATGGCCCGGTTCTTTTTCATCCAGGACCCGGACGGCTACCAAATCGAGGTACTGCAACGCCATGGCAGATTTGGTCAGTAGTCCATCGTTGACCACGCTGTACCCACTTTTTCTTTGGAGGAAAAAAGAATGAATATATCGAAAATCGATTTGCCGTCGCCCGCACTATCGAGACGGGCTTTGTTAAAGCGCAGCATCGCCCTGAGTGCCGGCATGGTGGCCGGAACCGGCTTCCTGGCCTCGAGCAACGCCGCCTGGGCGATGGAAGTCAAATCACTAAAGCCCGAGACCATGGCCACTCTGGTACAAATGGCCCGAGATATTTATCCACATGATCGCTTTAGCGATGATCTCTATGCCACCGCGATCAAGGGCCACGATGAACGCTCCTCTGAAGACGACAAATACAAAACCATGATTGAAGAAGGCGTTGCATCTCTGGATGCGATGGCAATCAAGGGAGGCCACGATAGCTACCTCGCCACCGGCTGGGAGGTTGATCGCCTCGCGATACTCAAGAGCATGCAATCAGAAGAATTTTTTCAGTCAGTCAGGGGTGGACTGGTAACGGGTTTGTACAATCAGCCTGCCGTGTGGGAGTTACTCGGATACGAAGGTGCTTCATTTGAAAAAGGAGGTTACATCAGCAGAGGCTTTGACGACATCAACTGGTTATAGCCCGGCGTTATGCACCAGATAATCTCTGCAATATTTAACCTGAAGGAAATATTCAAATGACATCTCCATACGAACTTAGTGATAACAGCGTAACCGTAGTCATCGGTACTGGCGCCGGTGGCGGTACTCTTGCCAATGAACTGGCACAAAAGGGGATTGACGTGGTCGCTCTCGAAGCGGGCGGGCGTCACCTGCCTGGCGACTATATCAACGACGAATGGGCCAGTTTCGGTCAACTGGCATGGACTGACATGCGTACCACCTCCGGTTCGTGGCGAGTGGCCAACGACTTCAGCAACCTGCCCGCGTGGATAGTTAAAGCGGTTGGCGGATCGACCACTCACTGGGCCGGTGCATCATTGCGTATACAGGAACATGAATTTCGGGCAAAGACAACCTATGGCGAAATAGAAGGCGCGAGCCTCATGGACTGGCCGCTTACTTTGCAGGACCTTGAACCGTGGTACGCCAAAGCTGAAGATAAACTGGGAGTTACACGTACCAACGGTATTCCAGGCTTACCCGGTAACAACAACTTTAAGGTAATGAAAGCGGGCGCAGACAAGCTGGGCTACAAGGACTGTCATACCGGGCGCATGGCTATTAACTCTGAACCGCGTAAAGATCGCGCTTCGTGTCAGCAAATCGGTTTTTGTTTCCAGGGCTGTAAAATGGGAGCCAAGTGGTCCAGTGCCTACACCGAAATACCTCTGGGTGAAGCGACCGGGCATCTGGAAGTGCGCGAGCACGCCCATGTGCTTAAGATCGAACACGACGACAAAGGCAACGTATCCGGTGTGTTGTATGCTGACAAAGACGGCAATCAACATTTACAAAAAGCCCGTGCGGTATGCGTAGCCGGCAATTCTATTGAAAGCCCGCGTCTGTTGCTGAATTCGGCTTCGTCTATGTTCCCGGACGGTCTGGCCAATTCATCAGGCCAGGTTGGTAAAAACTACATGCGTCACATGACCGGAAGTGTATATGCAGTGTTCGACAAGCCGGTCAATATGTATCGTGGCACTACAATGGCCGGAATAATCACTGATGAATCCCGTCACGATACCAGTCGCGGGTTCGCCGGCGGCTATGAGATGGAAACCCTGTCACTCGGGGTACCTTTTATGGCAGCATTTTTAAACCCCGGTGCCTGGGGACGCGAGTTTACAGCGGCAATGGACATGTATGAAAACATGGCAGGTATGTGGCTGGTAGGTGAAGACATGCCACAGGAAAGCAACGCCATAACACTGGCCGACGCCAAAGATCAGCATGGCATGCCGGTTGCGAATGTCCACTTTGATGACCACCCGAACGATATCGCTATGCGCAAACACGCCTATCAGCAGGGGTCAGCTGTCTATGATGCGGTCGGGGCTACACAGACCTACCCTACCCCACCCTATCCGTCCACACACAACCTGGGCACCAATCGCATGAGTGCCAGTGCTGACGACGGTGTCGTGAACAAATTCGGACAAAGCCACGACATCAAAAACCTGTTTATCTCTGACGGCAGCCAGTTCACTACCGGTGCGGCAGAAAACCCGACACTGACCATTGTGACACTCGCTATACGACAGGCCGACTACATTGCCAGTCAAATGAGTAACAAGGAAATTTAGCCGGCAAGCAGTTAGCCGCAAAGCAGCCCGGTGGCTCGCGATCCACCATCTGGTTCGCGAGCCCTGGGGTGGTACATCGACCGGAAACCGGCTAGCGCGGGTCTGCACTGCCTATCCCCCATCCTGGTCGATTGTTGTATCCCCCCGTTTGATTGTTATACCCCCCGTTTGATTGTTATACAATGAGCCGGCATATTTAACCCGGTGAAAAAGCATGCCGCATGGCCAATGGGATTTCTGGATTGATCGAGGTGGCACGTTCACCGATATCGTGGCGCGAAACCCGAGTGGTAACATCGTTGCCCACAAACTGCTGTCAGAAAACCCGCAAGCCTACCGGGACGCCGCTATACAGGGCATCCGCGAATTGATGGGAACCGACTCGGGTGCGCCGGTTTCAGCTGAAAAAATAGCATCGGTAAAAATGGGTACCACTGTCGCCACCAATGCGCTGCTCGAGCGCAAAGGCGATGCTACCGCACTCATTACCACCAAGGGATTTCGCGATGCGCTGGAGATTGGTCATCAGGCACGCTCCGATATCTTTGCGCGACAAATCATCAAACCCGAATTACTCTACGCAAGTGTCGTTGAAGTCGACGAACGGGTTCGTGCCGATGGTACCGTCGAAGTAACGCCTGATGAAGTTCGCATTGCCACCCGGTTGCAAGAGCTGCGGGATTCGGGCATTGATTCCGTGGCGATCGTCTGCATGCACGCCTACGCGTGGCCGCGCCATGAGCTACTTATCGAAGCACTTGCCAGGCGCGCAGGGTTTACGCAAATATCAGTTAGCCATAAAGTCTCCGGCCTGATGAAATTGATCGGCCGCGGCGATACCGCTGTCGTCGATGCCTACCTGTCTCCCATTTTAAAGCGTTACGTTGAGCAAGTTGCCTCTGAACTAGGCGTACAGCAGTCTTCGAGCAAAACCCGCCTGATGTTTATGATGTCGTCCGGCGGATTAACGCAAGCCGATTTATTTCAGGGTAAAGATGCCATTTTGTCAGGTCCGGCCGGCGGTGTTGTCGGCGCTGTAGAGACCAGTCGAATGGCGGGTTTTGATCGCATTATCGGCTTTGATATGGGAGGCACATCAACCGATGTATCGCATTTTGACGGTGAACTGGAACGCACCTTTGAGACCGTGGTAGCCGGTGTTCGCGTACAGGCACCAATGATGTTGATCCATACAGTGGCAGCTGGTGGCGGATCTATACTTCACTACGATGGCAGCCGGTTTCGTGTTGGTCCCGACTCCGCTGCCGCCAATCCGGGCCCTGCCTGTTATGGTCGCGACGGACCGCTGTGTGTTACCGATGCAAACGTGATGACCGGCAAGCTCCAGCCGGAGTATTTTCCGGCGATCTTTGGAGACAATCAGGATCAACGGCTCGATAGCGACATTGTTGAGCAACGCTTCAACAGGCTTGCCAGCTCAATTGGTGACGGCAGAACTGCAGAGCAAGTCGCCAGCGGGTTTCTAGCCATTGCCGTTGAAAACATGGCTAACGCAATAAAGAAAATATCGGTACAGCGCGGCTACGACATCACCGACTACGCCTTAACCTGCTTTGGCGGTGCCGGCGGACAGCACGCTTGTATGGTCGCGGACGCATTGGGGATGACCCGCGTGTTGATTCATCCGCATTCTGGAATACTGTCAGCCTATGGCATGGGGCTTGCCAACATCCGCGCCAACCGCAGCCAGGCTGTGATTAAACCGTTAACGAATGAACTACAGACCGAATTGCAATCGACGCTCGCAACCCTCGGTGAGATCGTTACCGGCGAAGTGCTCGCACAAGGTGTGGATTCCGCTGATATCGAACTGCATCAGCGGCTGCATTTACGCTATGACGGCACTGACACTTCACTGCCTGTTACCTTTGCTTCGATAGCCGATACGTGCAGCGCATTTAACCAGCAGCACAGGAAACAATTCGGCTTTATCTTTGCCGATAAAACGATCGTTGTTGAAGCCGTAGAAGTGGAAGCCGTGGGCGGCGGCGCAAAAATAGATGAGGTGCACACCGAAGACTTCACTGGTCAGGTGGATGCTGATGCCGCCACGCGAATCTATACCGACGGCGCCTGGCACGATGCATCTATATACCACCGACGCGAAGCACTGGTCGCGGGCCAGTTAATCAACGGTCCTTCGCTAATTGTTGAACCACACCAAACGATTATTGTCGAGCCTGGCTGGCAAGCACGGGTCACCGGGTACAACCATATCGTGATAAAACGCATTGTACCACTGGCACGTGACAAAACTGTTGGCACCGACGCCGACCCGGTAATGCTCGAGGTGTTCAACAACCTGTTCATGTCTATCGCCGAACAGATGGGCGTTACCCTGCAGAACACCGCCTATTCAGTCAACATCAAGGAGCGGGTAGATTTCTCCTGTGCGGTTTTTGATCAACACGGAAGCCTGGTGGCAAACGCGCCGCACATGCCGGTGCATCTTGGCTCAATGGACAAGTCCGTTGAAACGATCATCAAATTGAACCAGGGCAACATTCGCCCCGGGGATGTGTATGCGCTGAACGCACCTTACAATGGTGGCACGCATCTACCAGACATAACCGTGGTTACCCCGGTGTTCGACGATTCACAGGAAACTCTGTTGTTTTATGTCGCCTCGCGTGGACACCATGCAGACGTTGGCGGCACAGCGCCTGGCTCGATGACACCTCTGGCCACTAACGTCGACGAAGAAGGTGTGTTGTTTGACAATTTCCTGCTGGTTGAACGGGGTGACTTTCGCGAGCAGGCGCTTATCGACGTGCTAACAGATCACCCCTGGCCGGTGCGCAATGTTCATCAGAATGTTGCCGATATAAAGGCAAGTGTTGCCGCCAATGAAAAAGGCGTGCACGAGTTGCGTCGTATCATCAACCACTTTGGTCTCGACGTGGTGCAGGCCTATATGCAACATGTACAGGATAACGCGGAAGAAAGTGTGCGGCGGGCCATTGACGTACTGCACGATGCCGAAGCCACTTGCACAACGGACCAGGGTGCAATAATAAGAATAAGAATATCGGTTGATCGGGAAAAACGCGAGGCGACCGTCGACTTTACCGGTACCTCTGCACAGCAGCCATCTAATTTTAATGCACCGGCGCCTGTTACCCAGGCCGCAGTGCTCTACAGTTTTCGCCTGCTGGTCGATGGCGACATTCCAATGAACGCTGGCTGCCTCAAGCCGATCAACATCGTTGTGCCGGACGGCTGCATGCTAAAACCCGTATACCCGGCTGCTGTGGTTGCAGGCAATGTCGAGACGAGCCAGCACGTCACCAATACATTGCTGGCGGCGCTTGGCAAAATGGCTAACACGCAAGGCACCATGAACAACCTGACGTTTGGCAATGATGAATATCAATACTATGAAACCATCTGCTCGGGGTCACCAGCCGGTCCGGGCTTTCACGGTACCGACGCAATACAAGTGCATATGACCAACTCGCGCCTCACTGACCCCGAAGTTCTGGAGTATCGTTTTCCGGTGCTGCTGGAAGATTTTCACATCAACCGAGGCGCTGACGGAAAGGGCTCGGGAGGTAAAGGAAAATGGAATGGCGGCAGCGGCACCATTCGCACAATACGTTTTTTGCAAGAGATGGACTGTGCAATATTGTCATCGCACCGAAGCGTCGCACCTCAGGGGATTGCCGGTGGCGAACCCGGGCAAACCGGCTCTACGCAAGTAAGACGACTGGAAGGTGTCTTTGAAACACTGGACGGCTGTGCACAAACCACCCTCAAAGCCGGTGAGGCTGTTATCGTGCAAACCCCTACCCCCGGTGGATACGGGGCAGCCGGGTCCTGACGGTGAGAGACAAATTATTTAGCAAGAGAATTGATTGCCGGCAACCACAACCGTGACGGTCGCTGATCACAAAAATGACGGCGATGAATCATCGGCCAGTGTCGGTAAAGAGTTCACCGTCGTGCTGGTTCGGCCCAAGTACCCGCGCAATATAGGCATGGTAGCTCGCGCGATGAGCAACTTTGGTCAGCGGCGACTGGTACTTCTAGACCCGCAGTGCGAACTCGATGTGGATGCCAGACAGGGCGCTGCACAAGGGCAACAACCTCTCACCGACTGCATTACCTACACCTCGTGGGATCACTACGCAAGAGATGAACCCGATGGCACGCGCATCGCGTTTAGTCGCCGCGAAGGCAGACGCCGCCCGTCACAACCATTCACGGAACTTCTTCAATGGAGCGCACTCGCTGATGCCAGACCGGTATCACTGCTCTTCGGTGCAGAAGACCACGGTATGTCCCGTGAAGACCTGATGTGGGCACACCGCACTGCAACGCTCGACATACCAGGACCACTGAAAAGCCTGAACCTTTCGCATGCCGTATTACTTGTGCTATCTCAATTGCCCCGCGACTTGCCCGCGGCACAACCTGGTAGTGAAATAAAAATTCCCGATCAGCTGATGCGCCAGTGGCTTGAAGCCCTGAATTTTGATCTGTCGACGAAAAACTGGAACGCCTTTTTTGCGATGCGACAGATGATCATGAAATCCAGCCCGAACGAACGCGAAATGGAACTGCTGCAGTCCGTATTGCAGCAAACACTCCGGGCAATTAGCAGCGACGCAGTTGGCAGGAATACAACTGCTAACGAGAACGACAGCGACTAGCCGTTGAACACAGCGGCCGCTGGTTTCAAGTAAGGACAGAATCGCAGTTGAAAGTCGCAGATTTGCAAACCTCGCTTGTAAGTTCTGCGGCAATGGTATTTAATTCATACATTAACTATTAATTAGTGAATTAGAATGCAGCCGTTTGACGACTCATTGCCAATGATCCTGAATCGCACCCTCGATGCGGTAATGCCAACGTACCGGGAATTATTTGCCCGTCACAAACTCACCGAACAGCAATGGAGAGTGCTGCGAGTGATTTGGAACAGCCGCAACGTCACATCTTCGCAATTGTCAGAGCGCACCTTGCTGTCGCCTCCAAGCCTTGTCAGCATCATTGATCGCCTGGAAAAAAAAGGGCTGGTGTCGCGAGTCCGATCCGTCGATGACCGGCGACAGGTATACGTGGTGGCCAGCGCAAGTGGACGCGCCTTGCAAAACGATGTAACCCCGGGTGTGGTAGAAATCCAGCAGCGCATTCGCAATACAATCAGTGACCGCGAGTGGGCGGCGCTTGAAAAAACATTGAAAAAAATTATCGGCAAAATGCAAACCGCGGAATCAGATCCGGACACTGGCGCACAAGGCCAGGCAAAATAACCTACATACCTAATAAGCAATTCGGGCAATAAGATATGTCAAAAGCACAGTCAGTGGTTATTAAAGACGCATCGTCACTCGGCAATGGCATACGCAGCGGTGCCGAGTACCTGGCAGGACTGCAAGACCAGCGTGAAATCTGGACCCTCGGCAAAAAGGTAGATGATGTCACCAGTGAACCCGGCATTGCTCGCGGCGCATCCACACTGGCGTCTTTTCTTGACCGGCAACACACTGATGAATTCAGAGATATTGTCACTTATGAAGAGGCGGACGGGCTGCGCTGCGGCATGGCTTACAAGGTTCCAAAATCAATAGACGATATCAAGGCTCGTGGCCGTGCCTATTATGAATGGGCCAAGTGGTCTAACGGCATGTTTGGCCGCACCCCCGATTACAAAAATGCCTCACTTATGGCCTTTTCCGCTGCTACCGGCTTTCTTAAACAGGGAACCAAAGGACCAGGCGGGGATGCAATGGCTGGCAATATGGTCGATTTCTACAACTACGCTCGCACCAACGATAAGGTTCTGACGCACACACTGGTCAATCCAACCTTTAATCATGCGCAGGCGGCTACGGGTAAATTTTCCGACAAAGTTGCCTTGCAGGTCGTTGAGGAAACCGATGAAGGTATTATCGTCAACGGCGCACGTTTACTGGCAACACTCGGCCCGCTGGCCGATGAGATTGAAGTGTTTCCCTCAACGGTGTTGCGCGCGTCAGACGAGAATATACCGTTCGCCTTCGCCTTCGCTATTCCCATAGCTACACCCGGATTAAAACTCATCTGTCGTGACACTTATGATCATGGCAAATCAAACTTTGATGCACCGCTTGCTTCACGCTATGAAGAAATGGATGCCGTGGTGGTGTTTGAAAATGTGCTGGTTCCGTGGCACCGCGTTTTTATGTACGGCCAGCCAGAACTGTGCAATCAGGCGTTTGGTGCAACCAACGCGGTGGTCCACATGGCACATCAGGTCGCCTGCGGCAAACTGGCCAAGTCAGAGTTTATGGTGGGGTTGATGTGCTCGATCGCCAAAGCGACCGGTAGGGACAAGGATCTTTACACCAAGGGATTAATCGCAGAAGTGATGCAAATGACCGAGGCAGTCAGGGCAATGTTATTTTCAGCCGAGGCGCAAGCGCATGAAGATCAACATGGCAACTTTATACCTTTGCGCGGACCACTGGATACATCACGCAATATGTTCCCGAAAATGTATCCGCGCATGGTCGAAATTCTGCAACTCATCGGATCATCCTCACTAATGGCTACGCCTGCCGAGGCGGATTTCTCAAACGCGATGGCAGCAGATGTAGAGCAGTATTTTCAACTGGCTAACCTGGAATCACGGGACCGCGTGGCCTTGTACAGGCTTGCCCACGATGTCGCCATTTCCGGTTTCGGCAATCGACAGGCCCTGTACGAAAGATTCTTTTTCGGTCCCCCGGCGCTAATGGCCTCTGCCTACTACGACATTTATGCCAAAGATTCTCTCACTGACAGGGTGGATCAGCTGCTGGCCTCCGGTACGCCGGGTTAGCGCTAGTGCATCGCCGCTTCAAACGGAGCTACCATGGAAAAACCGCTGTTTACGTCGAGAGAACTCAGAGACGCGCTTTCTACGTTCGCGACCGGAGTCACTATTGTAACAGCGGCAGATCCCAGGGGTGACCCGGCAGGAATGACGGCATCAAGTTTCAATTCCGTCTCCATGGAACCGCCACTGATCCTGTGGAGTGTCACTAAAAACGCGCTTTCAGCAGAGATTTTCCGAACGGCCAAACATTTTGCCGTTCACGTACTTTCAAGCAATCAGGTAAAGCTGTCGAATTTGTTTGCCAGCAGTGGTGCCGACAAGTTTAGCGATACACCATACTTCAGGGATCAGAACGATGTACCCGTTATCCCGGGTACCGCAAGCCGCTTCGACTGCAGCGCATGGGCCTGCTACGAAGGTGGTGACCACTGGATTATTGTCGGGCGGGTTGAAAATATTCAACGGGAAAATACTGAAAGCCTGGTGTTCAGTGGCGGCTCTTACGCCACAGCAAGTACGCTGCGCCCACCTTCCTCCAATGACACTGTCACCCTGGATGGCGCCGGTGGTCCAATCGATGAGTTGCTGATCTATAACCTGTCTCGTGCCTATCACCAGATGGCGGATCAATTTCATCACGCGGTGCGCAACAGCGGGTTGACTATCCCCGAGTGGCGGATACTGGCATCACTGCACGGCAAAATGAGTCACAGTCTGTCCGAACTGGCTGCAAGAACATTTATAGACCCGGTGTCTCTGGCGGACATGCTGCTATCAATGCAGGAGCAAGACCTTTGCAAAGCCACAGGCGAACCTCCGCAGATACAGGTAACCGGCACGGCAGCAGGACATGAACGGGTTGAACACCTGTTTGAACTGGGGACCAAACAGGATATGACTGCAATTTCCGGTGCCGGTGATAATGCCCGGGAAAAGCTGGTGGCGCTGCTGCAACACGTCATCGTCAATACCAATGATTAGCATTGGCGCAAAGACTGAACCAGTTAAACAAACGTTTGCAGCCGGTTTTGCATAGCAGTACCTGACTAAAACAGTTTAATCACTCCGGCTATTGCCACTCACGTTGTGATCAAAGCGGCTGTGCTTTAGAAAGTAGAGCACCTGATGAATGACATCGTCGGCACGCATGATAAAAGTATGGGTTCTATGCAAAGCAATAAAATCGTCCATACCGGCAACTTTAGTACTTTCCATTGCTACGGTGCCGTCATTTGGCGAGGGTAGAAATATCGAGAATAGCGGGTTAATTGATTTTGTCCCGGCGATCACACCGAGGGTAAAATCCACCGGACCGAGCTGACCGGGTACGCTGTTGTCATCAGTGCCCAGTTGCTGCCCGGCAGGACCGTTGATGAGGTTATACCCCGGCACATGTCGCAGGCGATCCACCACTTCGCTACCCTGATTAGGCGGCGCTATCATCACTACTTTCCCGAGGTTTGGCACCACATTATCTTGCAGAAAGTAGCGAACAAGGATTCCCCCCATTGAGTGGGTAACAAAGTGCACAGTATCGTTATCCGGACACTGTGAGATTCCCAACCCGGCCACAGCCAGAGGAGCCAGTTGAGCCACAGGCTTGCTGGTAGAGGGATAGTCCACATTCACCACGTTATAACCGGCTTTTTGCAGTGGTTTCACAACAGGTTTCATCGCACTGGCTGACCTGGCAAGCCCGTGCATCACCACAACGCAATCAGCAATAGAGCTAACCGGTAAAACCATGGTGGCTAATATCGTGATTGCTAACAGAGAGCGTAATCCGGAGGTTACCCGGCACCCGGCATCGATCACCTGGCTCATATCGATCACCTGATTCTTAGGTCGCTCAACTTTCGCGTACGATGCCACTACTCAGCCCTCAGCTGCCAGTGGCTTAAGTGCAGGATAGAGTGTCCGATAGCGCTCATAGGCACCGTCATAGCTTTCAATCAATGGCTGCGCAGGCTCTATCGTTGTCGATACCGGTGGCGAACTGCAGATCTGTATCGGGCTCGCTCCCTCCGCCGCAATCAAACCTAGACGCGCCGCTCCGAAGGCGGCACCAAACTCGCCATCATCGAGAACATCAACCGGCCGGTTCAACACGGTTGCCAATATCCGTAACCAGTAGTTCGATTGCGACCCGCCTCCCACCGCGGTTAATCGCGCCACCTCGGTGCCTGCAGATTGTAGTGCCTGCAGATTATCGCGAAATGCAAAACACACTCCCTCCAGAATTGCCTGTGTCATACCGGCCTGATCTGACGACGTGGTAAGCCCGCTAAATACACCTCTTATATGGGCATCGTTATGTGGGGTGCGTTCACCCGAAAGGTAAGGTAAAAAGGTGAGCGATGAAGGCGGCTTTAATACCTTGCCTAACTGACTGGTGAGCTGGGGTGCAGCTTGCCCTGTGAGGTTGGCAAACCAGTTGAGAGAGTCTGTGGCCGATAGAATAACACCCATCTGATGCCAGACCTGTGGTAACGCATGGCAAAACGCGTGTACCGCGCTGGCGGCGTTTGGCTTGAACTGTTCATTGCTGACAAACAACACACCGGACGTTCCGATAGATGCAAAAGCAGCACCTGGTATTACAGTTCCAAGTCCACACGCGGATGCAGCGTTATCTCCGGCACCACCAGCTACAACCACGTCTTTTTGCAAACCAAAACGCTCGGCGAGTTCGGTTCTAAGTAGCCCGCCTGCCTGAGTACCCTCTATAAGCCGTGGCATTTGCTCAAGCGTTAAATTACAGGTATCCAGCAATTCGACTGACCAGGCTCTATCGCCAATATTTAACCATCCGGTGCCTGACGCATCAGACATCTCGGAAATACTGTCACCGGTTAGCCAGAGCCTCAGATAGTCTTTAGGCAGCAGCACCTTTGCTACTTTCCGAAAGGTATCGGGCTCGTGTCTTTCACACCATCGCAGCTTTGGTGCAGTAAAACCCGGGAATATAATATTTCCGCAGGTTTTTTCAAACAACGGATTGTCGTTTAGCGAGGCGGCTTCCACATGTGCGCGGGTATCGTTCCATAAAATACACGGCCTCAACACCTTGTCTGATGCATCGATCAATGTCGCGCCGTGCATCTGGCCGGACAATCCGATCCCTTTAACCTTGCCTAAAGATTCCGGGCTGCTTTGCTTTAATTGTGCGAGGGCAGTTTCCGTAGCGTCAATCCATTCTGCAGGAGACTGCTCACTCCAGCCATGGTGTGGTCGTGACACAGTGAGCGATGCAAACGATGATGCAACAATCTTCTGCGCACTATCAATGAGCAACAACTTGATGCCCGATGTGCCAAGATCAATTCCCAGATACATACAGACCCCCGGTTGCAATAAAATTTCTTTATGCCGTACGGACGATCGGTATTTACTGACTGTCTGCGGTTCGCAGCGCCGTCCTGACTTGTTCTATTTCAAGCTGCGCCGCACTGAACCGGCGTGGAAACGCACCATACTTTCGTAACTTTGCCGGCAAAGCTGACAGCGCAACTGCAGCTTCCTGTCTGGAAGAAAAGCTGCCTGCACACAGGACATATATCCGCTCCCCTGATTGATCAACCCGGAATAGATACAAAGCCCTTTGCATCTCCAGTGGCAGCAGCGCAGCAAACCGTACCAGAAACGGTTTATTCCGGGTCGAGCTGATCTGAATAAAATAATTGTCAGAAGGTTGTTGCCGTAACCATGTTTCATCGTGAAGAGTAGCAGTGATCAAGTCACCGGGAGATGTCGCCGTAAACTCCGCATTCGGCCCCGATTCAACAGCAGCTGTCACTTCGCGCTCTCGACGCAATGGAGGACTCGAGGCATTGACGTCAGTGGCAACTGCTGCAATAACTCTGCTAGCCTGAATTTCACTGCCAGCTTGACCAACAGCGCCTGTTTGCGAAGGTTCCTGAAATATTGCCGGTACACTGCCGTCAAGCACAACACCCTCATCAGGGGCTTGCAGACTCTCCGCTACCATTGGCTGGCCAGTTACATCAGAATCCGGCTTATCCGTTTGTGGATTAGTTTCAGCGGTCTGCACTGCCGCCCGATTTTGTTCTAACGATTCAAGGCCTGCAATCGGGCTTGTGACTTGAAATGGTTGTACAGACTTTGGTTTTTCTACAGGCGCAATATCGATCGCGTCGCTTGCCCGAATCGGCACCGGCAATGGCGCCGACTCGACTCGATACACGACCACATCACTTGCAAGGGGGTTTGTGCCGACTAATTCCGCTTCTGCCACCTGTTCAATTACGGGTGTTGTTTGCCAGCCTGAATTGACACTGGACGTTGACGCTGGCAATGCCTGCGCAAGCCTGGATGAACCTTCTTGCGTTGTCTTTCCATTAGTTAATCTGTCGATGGCCTGCAGAGGCTTTTGTTCAGATGGCTGCAGAGCGACACGGGCACTATCACTTTTCTGTTGGATAGGCTGACTACCGGACACACGCGGTTCCGTTGCACCACGAGGTGTTTGGTACCCGTACAAGATAAACCAGATTCCGAAAATAAACGCAGCTGCCAGTGCGAGCGTGATTATCCACTTCAGGAAATCAATAACACGAAATAAATTTCGCAGTTCTTCGTTGTTAACGCGCGCGAAATGAATTTCATCGCGTAATGTGCTGATTGATAGCATGGACCAGGAAAATTCCAGCGGAACTGTTAAGAATACTTAACCACTGTGAACCAAAACCTGTTACTAAAAAATAGTTATTGCTGTTTTGCCACGTAAACAAAAAACCAACACAAGTGCCAACTCAGGTATCTACAACGATTGACGTCAGCCGTTGCTACTTCCAGAGTGACGCACGAACAGCGAAACCTACAGAGGATCTGCCATGGTATCGGGTTGAAGATTCCCGGAAGACTCGGCTTGCTTCCTGATTTGTCGTATTTCTTTCGATCTGGACACAGACTTCAAAACAGCGGTAGTAACGGGTGAATTGCTATTGTCCGTACTCCTTATCGACCCGGAATCAGTTGCTAAATAACCCTTTGAAACCGAACTGACTACGAGAGCATTGTTAGAGGAAGCAGCAGACAAAACGAAAGATTGCGATTTATCAAAAACGGCTGAATCCTTTGTCGCCTGATCGCGAATTGCTTTTTGATTCAGGGACAACCGCTTTACCAATGGCTGTTCTTCGTTCGAATCCACACCGGCAACCAGCGACGCAGGCTCGCTAACGTGAGTCAGAACCGCAGGCGCGCCATAGATTATGTGCCAAAGCCCGTAGACATACGCACCTGTGATTGACAGCAGCACAAGCGCCCTGCTCACATCCAGCAACCGTATCAGGTATCGATACTCAGGTCGGTGTAAACGAGCATCGCGAATCACGTGTTGCCAATAACGAAACAAACTCATTAGTTACATCTCACAGACTAAAAATCTCTCTTCGGACAACTCACCCCGCCCTTCGCCCCGCCTGCCACATGATGTTACTGTGAAGGCGGGGCCAGATGATGAGCGGTCTTTCAGGAACCTCGACAACACAAGCACCTGGTACAGTAACACCACCTGTATGATGCGCTGTCAGCAGTGTCAGCCCCTGCCATCAATTTAGAAAAACACGGGCAAAGTCTTCGGCATTAGCTATCTGGTTACGATTAATACCCAGAATATGCATCAGTTCTACCGCATCTGAAAAATCCAGTTTTTCACCAGGACTTAGATATGCAAACGCTGCATTCCAGACACCGGCATATTGACTGCTGGTCGCTTGATTAACGAATGACTGGCTGGCCTCACGAAAGTCAGCAGTGCTATTTGGCTCGTTGCCATCTTCTATCTTGATGTAGCGAGTGTTAGCCCTGACATAATCCAGACGTGACGCCAGCGAGTGATCTTCGTTCCAGACACTGTGTTGCACCAGATGAATCCGGTTGCGAGTATTGAACTCGGGAAACTGTTGATTAATTCTCTCGACTACCATGGCGCTGAAGTCAGATGGCCCGCCTTCAGCAATCCATACATCACCTCCGGCCGCCATTGTTCCTACCCACCGATTCATCGCTTGTTCCACAGACGAGCTGCGATTGTTATGCGCATCCAGCCAGTTGCCGCCCCACATAGCATTCATCACTCCCACTGACCGACTATCATAGCGATCAGCACTCCATACACCGTAGGTACCGGCGACAACCTGCACCGCCAGGCCCAGTTGATCCTGCACCACTCGAGCGGCCGCAGCAGCGTGCGCATCATCCGGGTCGGGCGCAAAATCGAAATGAAGCGCTATCAGGTCGCGATTGCGATTGTATTGTCCGCCAAGCGATACCTGCCCGTTACTTTGAGCCTGCCCGCCACTCTGAGGAACAACGGCTGGTGCCACCGGCACAGACGCTCCACTGTCCGCGCTCTCACTGGCTGTACTCTCCTGATTGGTACCAACCTCACAGGATTCAACACCGTTCCAGCCCCAGCCATCGCCATCATCATCAACGCAGGCTGAGCCGGTTTGACCGGAAGCGCCACTGCTATCTGATGGAGAACCGGATGAACTACTGCTTGCTATACAGGTTTGTGACCCGTCCCAACCCCACCCGTCACCGTCCGGGTCATCACAGCTTTCGGTCGCCGATAACGCTTCGGAAGCTGCAGAGGATGCTGCTGGCGATTGTGTTGTGACAAGGCAGGTTTGCGAACCATCCCAGCCCCAGCCGTCTCCATCTGAATCAATACAGGCGTCTGTTGATTGCGCCAGTGCGTTACTTCCGCCAGTGATTGCCAATGCCACGCAGAAGAATACGGACATACATAGATTAAAACAGCACGACGCTATTCGCGTCCCGGTTAAGTGTTGCAAGTTGGGCTACCCTCGGTTTGTTCACAGAAGGCGGCATATTAGGGACACAGTTCCACTCACTCTGAGCAGTGCGTCATACTTTTTTGGACAGAAAACGAAGGTTAAGGTCCTGTCATGTTGATTCGGCGACAGGTTACAGGACAGGAAGATGTCGCTTTAATTTACTTCCTGGTCGTCGCCACGCATGCGTTCATCACGCGCCAGTTTTTCCGCGTAGGCATCCTTGATCTGCAACATGACTGCGTCAACATCAGCGGCTTTTTCTACCTTTCGAAAACGGCCGGTCAGTTCGAGATCCGGGTGCAATTTACCCTTTTCATAGTGCGACCAGATTTCATCCGCATATCTACTGTGCAGCAATTCAGGTGCGAATTGTCCGTAGTAGTTCGTCATATTTTGCACATCGCGCTCGAGCATACTTTTGGCGTGATTGTTGGCCGCTGCATCGACCGCCTGCGGCAGGTCAATGATGATCGGGCCGTCTTCATTGACAAGCACGTTAAACTCGGACAAATCGCCGTGAACAAGACCGGCACACAGCATTCGCATAACGTAAGTCATTACCGTGGCGTGGTCTTCTTTGGCCTGTGCTGCATCCATGGATACATCGTTGAGCCTGGGTGCAACCTCCCCCTGCTCATCAGTGATGAGTTCCATCAACAACACACCATCAAAGCAGCCAAACGGGGTCGGCACCCGAACACCGGCGTCTGCGAGTTTGTAGAGCGCATCAACCTCGGCCGTATGCCACTCTTCCTCTTGTTGTTGCCTGCCGTATCTGGACCCCTTCTCGATCGCTCTTGCACGGCGACTGTTGCGTCCCTTGCGCCCCTCCTGATACTGAACCGCCTGCTTAAAGCTTCGCTTGCTTGCCTCTTTATAAACTTTCGCACAGCGGATTTCGTCACCACAGCGCACAACGTATACCGTTGCTTCCTTACCGCTCATGAGAGGCCGAAGAACATCGTCTACCAGGCCGTCCTCTACCAGCGGTTTAATTCTCTTTGGAATTTTCATGAACTTACAGGCTAACCCACCTTGCTGGCACCCGTGGTTAAACAACGGAGAGCCAATACTTTGAATGTCCGGCGTTTCAGCTATCACTGAAAACGACTTTTTAATAACCCATTGTACACAGGCATATAGCCGGTTTTTCTACCCGCCGCCATTAAATTTGGGGCCATGAGATGATATTTCAATTACGTCGGGGCGGGCACCAGGGGCTGACAATCGACACTGGAATTCGAACTATCCACGGACAAACCAGCGAGAATCCTGCATAACCGGATAATGTAACTTAACGAGCGGCAGGAATCTGACACAATTGCTTTTCAATAAATCATTTGCATATAATGCAATTATCCAACATAACTGAAGCGCGAACATGACTTACGCGACGGCAAGAACTATGGATGCTGATGACATCCCGGTCGTCGACATCACAGAACTGGGCAATGGCCTCAACGCGCGCAAGGTAGCTGCAGCGCTGCATGCCGCCAGCCAGAACCTTGGATTTATCTATATCAAGGGCCATGGAATTCCGCCGTCGATTATTGAGTCGGCCAGGGATTCGGCATACCAGTTTTTTCGAGCCTCTGAAACACAAAAATCATCCGTACGAATTTCCCGATGTCATCGCGGCTACCTGGCACAGGGTGGCGCCAGGATGCAGGACGACAGCAAAACCGATCTGAAAGAATCTTTTATATGGGGTGGCCAACACGAGGACGAACCGGTTCCAGGTGACCATCCGCTTCGTGGCGCCAATCAATGGCCTGCGTTTCTGCCGACACTGAAAGATCATGCCCGAAGTTATTTTGATCACGCCCACGAGGTAGCCCGCCAACTGATGCGCGGATTCGCGCTGGGCCTCGATTTGCCCGACAATTTTTTTCTTCAAACCTGCGTGCGACCTCTCAGCCGGGCATCGTTTGTCTACTATCCGGCCCAGCCATACACTTGTGGCGATGAGCAATTTGGTGTCGCACCTCACACCGACTTCGGCGTACTGACAGTGCTCTGCCAGGACCACGTCGGCGGCTTACAGGTGCAACACGCGAATGGCGACTGGATTCATGCACCGCCTGTGGCGGACACACTTGTGGTCAATGTGGGCGATCTGCTACGGCGCTGGACCGACGGCGCCTACAAGTCCACCCCGCACCGCGTCGTGAACAGCTCAGGTGCAGAGCGATTGTCACTGGTACTGGCGTTTGATCCTGATCCCGACACCATGATCGACTCAAGAGATATCTATGGCCCACACCACATTCCCCGTGAACCACCGGTGAGTTGCGGTGATTATCTAACGTGGCGTTTTGAAAAAGCCTTCTCTTATCGAAAAAAAGACACAATGCTTACACCAGCGAGCACGACGGAAGAATCGAAGGGATAAGGACCAGTGGATACCCTCGTTAATAAATCTTCCGATACTCCTGACAACAACATCGATCAGGCAATCGGCTCTTCGCTGCGTGATCTGCGTGAGAGCCGTAAATTGTCGGCACGTCAGCTTGCCCAGACAGCCGGTGTTTCTGCGGCGATGATCAGCCGGGTCGAAAACGGACAGGTCTCTCCTTCAATATCAACCATGACGTCACTCGCATCCGCGCTTGATGTTCCACTGGTTAGTTTGTTTCGCGACACAGGTGCGACCAAAACAGATTTTACTCACGTTAAGAAAGGTACGGGCATCAGCTCGACTCGGATAGTTGACGACCACATACACCACTACCTGAATCTGGCTTCCCACCGCCGTCGGGACATAAATTTTGAAGCACATATGGTCACTATCAAACGGCAGGATGCTCTGCCCCCGCGCTACATTGGTCATGGCGTAGTATTTCTATATGTGATTAGCGGGAAAGCGAACTATCTATACGGTAAACAGCAACTACTGCTTGCGGCCGGTGATTGCCTGAGCATAGATGCAGAGTTAATTCACGGTTTCGGTGAAATACTGGCACCACAGCTGGTTTTCCTTTCTGTGCAGGCAGAGAGCCGATGATCGCCAACAACATTGCTGCAATGAACCCGTCACACACCGCGAGTCTGGAATTATGAGCGCATGGATTGAGATGATAAGCGATGAAGATGCAGACGCGCATCTGCTTGACACCTTAAAACTGGCTCGCACTCCGCATGGCACTGTGGACAACGTTATGCGAGTACACTCACTGCGACCAAACACCATGAGGGGCCATGTAACACTCTATCGAGCTGCACTTCATGACGACGCGAATACCTTACCGGCCTGGCTTCAGGAAACCATCTCGTCCTATGTCTCGATTCTTAACAAGTGTCCTTACTCGCTGGCAAACCATTGGGCCAATGCCCGACATCTAATCAATGATGAGGCTCGTGCAGATGCCATCGAAGACGCTTTGCATCGCACTGTACCGGAAGCGGTTTTTGAGGGTGCTGAACTCGCTCTCCTGCAATATGCACAAAAGCTCACGACAGCACCGGCCACCATGCAGCAAAGCGATATTACCTCACTGAAATCCGCGGGGCTCACAGATGGCGAAATTCTCGAAGCAAACCAGATTATTGGCTATTTCAATTACGTCAATCGTCTACTCAACGGGCTTGGCGTCACCACCGAAGGTGATACCGTAGGTTATTATTCATCTGGCGATTAACAACATCTGTGTGATGTATCAAACAAAATGCCGCACATGAACGGGCATGTAGCCCGGCCGCTGCGTTGCAGCTCTTGAAGAAGTCTGCACTGTTAGACACGGGCCATTGTCTGCGAGCGGCGTTTTGTTGCGAAGCAAATGGCAGGCTCTCATATGCAGCCTTTGTTTGATACACCACACCGGCAGTAGCTTCAATAAAGGAAGGCAGTAATGATGTGGGTTGCAACTTGTAGCACCGTACCGCAATCGTGACTAACCTCAGCCCCGGGGATATCTCGATCGGCGCTTTAACGCTCCTGCGTGAATGCGTCGGAGGCCGTGCAGGTGAACGCCTGCTTATTGTCAGCGAACCACGCGGCAACAATTTTTACGATGAAGATACTCCCGCACTTGCGGCGCAGGCCGGCCGGGCACTCGGTATGACGGTCTACGAAACCGAGCTAGGCTCCACCGTAGAAAGCCCTGAAGACACAGACTCGCTCATGCAAACACTGCAGGGCTTTGATCACGTGGTATTTTTCTCACGCGTCGGCGATCAAATCCGGTTCTCGGATAACAAAAAAATGCCTCCGGCAACCATGTGCTACACCCTTAATCGCGATTCACTCAACTCTGCATTTGGCACAGCCTGCTACCACGGTTTGTGCGAAATCAAGAATATGATCGACTCGGCTTTTCACAACGCCCGACATATTCGCGTCACCTGCCCTCGCGGCACCAATTACGAGGGCTGTCCAGTCTGGACGCAGGGAGCAAACGATGAAGTGACGCTCAAACGATTTCCAATGCTGATACCCAAACCAGTGCCGATGCAAGGCTTCTCGGGGCGTATTGCGATGAGCCAGTTTTTACTGGGCACCGGCTCCCGCTTTTATGAGCCCTATTGTTTGCCACTGCAGGAAGTTGTGACTGCCTGTGTCGTCGGCTCGCGCATAAGTCACTTCGAGGGCGACCCGGCGGAAATCAAACGGGTAGAAGAACACTATAAGCATGTTGCCGGTCAGTTTGGCATAGAGCCATGGGTAGTGCATTCATGGCATGCGGGTATGCATCCAGGGTGTGGCTTTGAAAACGATGCGACACTTGACTTGTTGCGTTGGTCAGCCAGTGCATTTGGCAACCCTCGCCTCCTGCATTTCCACACGTGCGGAGACTACGCTCCAGGAGAGATATCGTTGCATGTAGTCGACCCTACGATTTATCTGGACGACATACCCGTTTGGGAAGACGGATGCCTGTATCCGCAACGTTTGACCGGCAGTAGCGATGTACTGGAACGCCACCCCAACCTCGTCGCACTATTTAATGACCCCTATCGGGAAATTGGACTGGCTATAGATAAAAACTACGCCGGGTAGCCGATTTTATTGTATCGGCGGGACAGGGGACAGCGGGGACAGACTGGCCCGTGATAGTCATGCGATTCCATGACCCTGACAGTACTCATCGACTGCTATACCTCCTGCACATTCAGACGATAGTCTGTTGAACGCGACCGAAAACACAATCCACTGTCTATGGCGTCCAGGCCGTCGTCAACTTCTACAAACAGGCTCAGCGGAAACAGGCCGGACTCGGTTGGTGTACCGTCTATGAAAAAATTTCGTCCATTGGTGCGATAGGATAGTCCTTGTGGCAAATTTCCGGACAGTACAAAGCGGTACTCAAAACGATCATCACGTGGCTCATTGCGCACACTAACCTGTATCGAATCGGTATAGACTTCATTGAGAACAGCGACGTTCAGAAATGACTTGTTGAATACCGGGCCATCATCGTCAAGGCAGTCCAGTACTGAATCACAACCGGATAGCAGGGACACCAGTAAGGTACAGATTGCCAGCGTTTTCATTGTGCAGTGTTCTCCTGAAGACCTTAATTGCCAGCGCTAATGCTTCCGGTGCAGGCTGGATTATAATAAACACATCGCACTCTCTGACCCACTCAATCACGTTTTGTCACTCGCCGGCAAGCCCGTAAACCTTATTGCTGTCTGCCTGGTAACCGGAAACACCGGCAGTTTTAGCCTTGATCAGCCGGAATACTACTCAACAGGAAAATAATGCGACAAAAAAAACCACCCCGAATCGCCAGGATACTACGCAAGGAGAATACGTCGCCAAATCTGTTGCGGATTATTTTTGGTGGCGACGAGCTTAGCGGTTTTCCAGGCGGCTATGAATCTGCCAACATCAAGCTACTGATGCCAAATCCGGGACAAAGCGCGGAATCGTATCGGGATTCACTGGCCGGTACTGGAATAAAACCGCTGAAGCGAACATACACTGTTCTCGAATACAGAGAAGCAGACAAGCAGCTGGATGTGGAGTTTGCTTTACACGACAATCCGGGCCCGGCCACAGCGTGGGCGATAGCCGCAGAACCCGGTGACGAGATGGCCATCGCCGGTCCCGGACAGCTACGCCCTGTAAACCTGGACGCCGACTGGTTTCTATTGGCGGGAGACATGTCCGCCATACCGGCGATCAAGGCCATTGCAGCAACATTACCGCAGAATGCCAATGGTCTGGTGCTGCTGGAAATACTCACACCGGAGGACAAGCATGCGTTCAAAAAACCGGCTGGCCTGGAAATAGAGTGGGTGATCAATCCGAAGCCTCATCAAGAACCGGAGACCGATGACCAACAGCCGTTAGTACGAGCCTTTAAAAACGTGCCATGGCGCGATGGCAAGCCTTTTGTGTGGGTCGCAGGTGAATCTAACGGTGTTAGATCAATACGCAGTTATCTCGCCAATGAACGCGCAATTGCAAAGGTTGACAGATACTGCAGTGGCTACTGGCAAAGGGGTTACAACGAAGATAGCCATCAACTGGTTAAACGACAGGAACCCGATATATAGCGTTGCAAAGCCTGGCTTGCAACGCCCGGGACATCAGTTGATGTTAATCACAACGTTGCCAGTCTTCATTCCGGTTTCTACATAAGTGGAGGCCTCTGCAATCGACTCAAGCGGCCAGGCGCAATCAATTAAAGGCCGGTACTTTTGCTCGGCCATTAAATTACACAGGTACTCGGCATCGGACTTCAGGTTTACCGGAACAGGAAACAACACTTTCCTTTTACCGAATACTTTCGACCAAATTGCGAGCAACGGATTTTGCCAACAGGGACCTAACTCTGTTGATGCATACACGCCGTGACTGGCCAATATCTTGCGACATTTAAAGAAGTGACTTTTACCTACTGCATCAAACACGAGATCAAACTTGTCACCACACTCGGTAAAATCTTCGCGCGTATAATCGATCACCCGATCAGCGCCCAGCGCTTCAACCTGCTCTATATGCTGCGTGGCGCAAACCCCTACCACGGTAGCACCCGTTTGCTTGATTAGCTGCACGGCCGCCGAACCAATGGCACCGGTCGCCCCGTTTACCAGCACTGAATGACCCGAAGCCACCCGGGCGGCGCGCATGTAATGCAACGCATAGTGGGCCCCTTCAAGGGCAGGTGCCGCTTCTGAATAAGAAAAATGTTCTGGTACATGGCCTATCATGCCATCCGTTGACATTGTCGCGTATTCAGCGTGACCACCAAAGCCGTAGTCATCGTCTTTAAACACCACCACTCGATCACCTCGGGTGAACGAATCTACACCTTCGCCCAGTTTAACTATTTCCCCTGAAAACTCGCATCCCAGGACGGTTGATTTCGGCTTCAATAAGCCGCTAAAAAACCGCACAATAAACGGCTTTCCGCGCAGAAAACCGCAGTCTGTGCGATTGACGGTAGACGAATGAACGCGTATTAAAACTTCTCCTGTCCCTGCTTCCGGCACAGCAATCTCACGTATAGCAAGTTTTTCCGGCCCACCGTAATTATGGTAGCAAGCAGCCTTCATAGTTGTTGCGTGTTCGATCTCCATATCTATGATAACCCTGTCAGTTCATTCAGACCGTTTGTCTTTACGTGCTCCTGCACAACCGGCTCACGACGATTTTGCAGCCCCGGTGAATACTATATTTTGCGCGTCTTCGCCCTGCATAACACGTTGTACATTACTCGCTACTACTCCCCAGCGACGATGCAGGAGCTGCTCGGTCCAGCCACTCTCATGGCCACTGAGTATTACGTTATCGAGCGACTCAAATGGCAAATTAGAAGGCCAAACCTCCGGCTTACCCGTCTGGTTGTAGTTATACCAGACATCAATGACGGCACCTCCGATCGTGTGCGCCTCAAGTGCGCTGTACAGGGCTTGCTCATTCACTACCCCACCGCGCGAGACATTTATCAATACCCCGCTGATTTTCATCAGAGCAAGGGTCTTCTCGTTGATTAAATCCGCAGTCGCATCGTTGAGATCGCAGGCTATCAAGACAAAATCGCTCTCTGCGAGCAACACGGGTAGTTCAGCCTCACCACCCAGCCAGTCGAGTTCTGGCGGAACAGGCATTGATCGTCGCCTGGTTCCGATGGTTCGTATCCCGAACGCCGCTGCCCTGCGAGCTACTTCTTCGCCTATATGCCCGTAACCCACAATACCCAGCGTTGTACCTTTGACTTCCTGATGAAAAGTCCCGCCACCTGGAAACAATCCGTCCCAACCGGAGCGGCGAAATCTTTGGTCCATCTTGCGCAAACCAATCTGCCACTCAAGTATGGCGAGCAACACATACTCGGCAATTGCGGTTTCATGTTCAAAGCAATTGGCGACAGGTACACCCTCAGGCATCCGCGCCGGTGATGTGAAGTTGTAACCGGTCCATGGAATCTGGAATAGCTTTAAACGCGGAACAGGTGGCCATTGGTCCAGCGGTATATTGCCACCTACAATAACGTCTGCCGTTTCTGCCATTGGTATGAATTCATCATTCTCATGGCGTGCCGGATCCCATACATTGATCTGCCATTGATCATCAGCGCACTGCCTGAAATAGCTTTCCTGGTCCGCAGCAATTCGCCCCTGCAGCAGTACATTTGCCATACCCGACCCTTATGTAATTAAAACACCAGGGAGAGTTTGCCAGATCAGCAGGTGTGGCGCCCGTTTATCCTCAATCAGAAGCAGCAGCGTGCTGCAACTGCAGGCCACGGCAACTAACTAGTGCCCATCCAGAAACAGGGGCGTAGCGAGGATCATCCAGGTGCGTGAGATTT
>CAYPCS010000044.1:0-45502 GCA_964409275.1 uncultured Granulosicoccaceae bacterium | reverse complement strand
CCACCGACCCCAGCATTATGAATGCTGTGCTCTAACCAACTGAGCTACATAGCCAAATTCAATCGCGTATTCTGGATAGTTGATCGGTTGCTGTCAAGCAACGGTGCGGGGATTGATCACACGTTGAAGCGGAAATGCACCACGTCTCCCTCGACCATTAAATATTCTTTGCCTTCCAGTCGCCATTTCCCTGCATCTTTCGCACCCTGCTCGCCTTTGCAGCCAATAAAATCGTCGTAGCCGACGACTTCAGCTCTGATAAAGCCTTTTTCAAAATCGGTGTGAATTCGCCCTGCTCCCTGGGGCGCGGTGGCTCCCTGGCGTACAGTCCAGGCGCGTACCTCTTTTTCACCGGCAGTGAAAAACGTTTGCAAATCAAGTAACTCATAACCGGCACGGATCACCCGGTTAAGGCCCGGTTCGTCGAGGCCGAGCTCGTCGAGAAACTCTTTTTTATCTTCATCTTCCAGTTGCGCTATTTCCGCTTCTATTGCGGCACAGACCGCTACCACCCCGGCGCCTTCGCTGCTCGCATATTGCTGCACTTGCTGCAGCAGGGCGTTGCCTTCAAAACCGTCTTCATCAACATTGGCGATGTACATGACGGGCTTTGAGGTCAGAAGGTGCATCTGTCTGATCACAGGCCAGTCATTCTCTCCGATGTCCATGGTGCGCACAGGATTGCCGGCATCAATGTGCGCCACGACCTTTTCCATCAGCGCTTTTTCGGCAATAGCTGCTTTGTTACCCGACTTTGCATTTTTACCCACGCGGTAAACTGCCTTCTCGGCAGTATCCATGTCTGCGAGCAACAACTCGGTGTTTATTACCTCGATATCGGATACCGGATTCACCTTTCCCGCAACATGCACAACATCTTCGTTTTCGAAGCAGCGAACTACGTGTGCGATGGCATCGGTCTCGCGAATATTAGCCAGAAATTTATTGCCCAGCCCTTCCCCTTTTGATGCACCTTCGACCAGACCGGCAATGTCTACAAATTCCATTGTGGTGGGCAGAATTTTTTGCGGGTTGGCTATTTCTGCAATCAGATCAAGACGTGGATCCGGTACCGGAACAATGCCCACGTTGGGTTCGATGGTGCAGAACGGATAGTTCTCCGCGGCAATTTCAGCCCTGGTCAAGGCATTAAACAGGGTGGACTTGCCTACATTAGGCAAGCCGACGATGCCGCATTTAAATCCCATGGCAAAAGCCCCGGAAGCTGTGGTGGTTGATCATTGCTTTTTTACCTCTGATCCATTGCCGGTGCTACCAGCGTCATCTTTTTTTTGGTGACTACTGGCGGAATCAGCATTATTTTTTTCAGTGTTAGCTGGCGTTTTTTTCGGCGGCTTTTTATGCAGTGCATTCATGGCTTTTGCTGTGTCTCCAGCCACTATATCCGGCACCTGGACGATCACTTCATCAATCGCTTTAGTCAGCAGTTCCGCCTCCGAAGACGGTGCGCGTTTAAGTACAAACGAGGCAACCTGCTTTGCGTTACCCGGATGCCCGATGCCCAGCCTGATACGCCAAAAATCCTTACCAAGATGCTGAATAATATCGCGCAAACCGTTATGGCCACCGTGCCCGCCGCCTTTCTTCAAGCGCACGGTGCCCGGTGGCAAATCGAGTTCATCGTGAGCGACCAGAATTTCATCAGGCTCTATACGAAAAAAACTCGCCATGGCTTGCACAGACTCACCACTCAAATTCATAAACGTAGCGGGCTTTAACAACCTGACATCACGACTGCCAATCAAACAGCGAGCGGCTTCACCGTGGAATTTTTTTTCGGACTGAAACGTGGCGTTGTGAGCCCGGGCAAGATCATCTAACAAGAAGAAACCCGCGTTATGGCGGGTTTCTTCATACTTGCTACCAGGATTGCCGAGACCAACAATCAGTTTGAAGGCAGACATGGCGCCAACCTCACCCTGGAGTTGTTATCGGTATAATGCAGGAATGGCTCTGGCTATCAGGAATCACCGCCCTCGTCATCCTTTCCATCCTCGTCACCAGCTGCCGGCTCTTCACCGGTATCTTCGTCTGTTTCTTCCGTGGTGGCGCGAGTCGCATGCACAGCAACAATAGCGCGATCATGATCGTCGTCACCGTGCGCCAGATCGGTTGAAGTGACTCCCTCTGGCAATTTGACATCAGACAGGTGCAAAGAGGCACCCATTGCCAGTTCCAGCAGATCTACTTCAATGTACTCTGGCAGATCTTTCGGCAGGCAGCTGACGCTTATGTCAGTTTCGATGCGGTTAATGACGCCGCCATCCTGCTTCACGCCAATGCAATTTTCTTCGTTGGTGTAGTGCAGTGGCACTCTCACGGTGATTGCCTCGCCGGCAACAATACGCAGAAAATCAATATGCAGAATCTGTTGCTTGTAGGGATGGCGCTGAATGTCCTTGATGATTGCCTGTTCCGGCTTACCACCGATTTCCAGGGTCAGAATGTGCGAGAAAAACGCTTCGTGTTGAAGGTTGTTCATCACTTCATTGTGGTTCAGCGAGATCGGGGTGGGGTTAGCACCGCCCCCGTAAATGATGCCCGGAAACTTTTCAGCTCGACGCAGTCGGCGGCTCGCACCTTTACCATAGTCACTGCGTACTTCCGCGCTCAATGTGAAGTTGAGGCTCATGGAATTTCCTTTAGATTGTCAGATATAACGTGATGGATCGGTTATCCGGCATCGAATCGCGACCAAATCGATGCTCAGCCGATCAGTATAACAAAGTCTGGCGGTATAGCCAGTTTGTACTGAACTGCAAATGCCGCCCGGTCAGTCCATATAAATGGAGCTAACGGATTCTTCTTCGTGGATACGCCGAATGGTTTCGGCCAACATATTCGCAACCGACAACTGGCGAATTTTACTGCATGCCTCTACTTCGGCTGACATCGGTATGGTGTCTGTGACGACCAGTTCATCGATTTGCGAGTCAACCAGGTTCTTTATGGCCTGGCCCGAGAGTACGGCATGGGTTGCATAGGCCACCACCGCACCGGCACCGTGCTCTTTCAATGCATCTGCTGCTTTGCACAGGGTACCTGCTGTATCGACCATGTCGTCGATAATGACGCAGGTCTTGCCGCTGACGTCACCGATGATGTGCATCACCTGAGCCATGTTTGCCTGCGGCCGCCGTTTGTCGATAATGGCAAGGTCGGCATCGTCCAGTTGTTTGGCAACGGCGCGTGCGCGCACTACACCACCGACATCCGGAGACACTACAATCAGATTCTGGTGTTTCTGACGCCAGATATCACCCAGCAGCAAGGGTGAGGCATAAACGTTGTCGACCGGTATATCGAAAAAGCCCTGTATCTGCTCGGCATGAACGTCTACCGTCAGTACCCGGTCCACTCCGGCAACGGCAATCATATTGGCGACCAGTTTTGCAGAGATGGCAACTCTCGCAGAACGCACCCGACGGTCCTGGCGTGCATAGCCGAAATAGGGCATCACCGCGGTGATCCGATCTACCGATGCACGCCTGAACGCATCGACCATCACCAGCATTTCCATCAGGTTGTGATTGGTTGGGCTGCAGGTTGTCTGGATCAGAAAGATATCCCGACCACGCACATTTTCAAGAATTTCTACAGCGGTTTCACTGTCAGAAAACTGGGAAACAGAAGCTTTACCCAGAGGCATTCGGAGTTGATTTACTATTTTCTGCGCAAGTGCCGGATTAGCATTGCCAGAAAAAACCATCATATTCGATTCCGACACCAGCGACCTGCCTGACTCTGTTTTGAAGATGGCTGGGGCGGTAGGATTCGAACCTACGCATGCCGAGATCAAAACCCGGTGCCTTAACCACTTGGCTACGCCCCAATCGTCTAACTTGATAACTGCGGGCGATAGCTCGCCGCAGTATTGTTGAGCGGTGACTGGTTAAGTCCCCTGGCAACGTACGCGCACATATTGTCACAGTGCCCGCTCGAGCCGCTCGCTCTTTTCGCTACAGATCGCCGCACAGATCGTGCCGCTTGTTCATCCTCACAGGTAAGGAAGATACATGAGCCGGTCCCTGTCATTGCGACATTGCCAATGGCAAACCCGGAACCAAAAACCTGGCTACCACCTGAACCGGTTACACCACACTCTGCAGCACACTCTGCCAGCATCTTCAAGGCACTGGCAACTTGTGGTTGCTGCCGGCACACCAGATTCTGGAATGCGTTGCAGACGGCTTCACCTGCACGAAAGCCGGCTATTGTGATGGGTGAAGAATCACGTGTCAATTCTGAATGTGAAAACAGCTCTGCCGTACTTACAGACACACCCGGGTGCACCACTACAAACCAGTGCGCAGGCATTTCTAGCGGCTGCAGGTTTTCACCAACCCCTTCCCCCCACGCCGTGTAACCCTGAACAAAAACCGGCACATCGGCGCCGAGTTGCAAGCCCAGTGCTGCGAGTTGCGTTCGACTGAGGCCCGCGCCCCAAATGCTGTTCAGCGCGACCAGCGCAGTCGCTGCATTGGAGCTGCCACCGCCGAGTCCACCTCCCATCGGTAAACGCTTGTGTAAGGTGATACTGATACCCGGTGCGACGCCCTGCACTTCTGTGACCGTGCGTTGCAACAGAGCTGCCGCACGCCAAACCAGATTGTCGGTTTCAGCCACATCTGCTATCTGCGAGGTAAGCCGGATTTTGCCATCAGTGCGGGCTTCAAACTCGAGCTCATCGCATAGATCGATCAGCTGAAAAACAGTTTGCAACAAGTGGTAGCCATCGGCGCGTCTGCCGACAATATGCAAAAACAAATTCAATTTGGCAGGTGATGGCCAACGCATCCGGGCTTTTATCGGGCTATGGTAGCTGGAGTTACAGAAGCGGTGGTGGCGGGAATCTGCAGACGGTTCTCAGGGCGCACATCGAGCTTTATCCATTTTCTTAACTCAAGTTTTATCGCCAGTCCGTTGCCACTCACATCGATTGATTTTGGTAAATCAAGGTTGTCGACTTTCATGTAGCGATTATAAACCACATCCCAGCGCCGCCGGTCTTCATCCTCGACTACCATCTGTGTGATTCGACCGGCAACATCTCGCTGTACGTCGTCGGCAGTCCCCTGCAACCCCACCACCCAGCGCTGCATGCTGCGCAGGGGTATTTGCACCCCGAGCGCTTCCAGCAACAGGGTCTGCGCGGAAGGACCATTGGCTTCCGGGTTATTGCGACTGAGCAAACGCGCCCCGGACTGGTTTTCAATTAGCCGGACCGTTTGTACCCCCAGAGGCCCAAACAGTTTTATATCGAACTCTTGGGGTCGGGAATCCCATGCAAAGGAGGCATTGATTGACCCCTGCTCTGCTGAATCGACAGAAAGCGAGCCAAGCGCACGCCACGAAGTAAACGCCACCAGGCGCGCCTCGCGTGCCGCAATTTCTGAAGCGGTTAGCGGTTCTACAACCGGCGGGTTGGTTGGACAGCCTGACAGAACCAGCAGTATGACCGGCACTGTCAGTCTGCGGCTGGCACGTACTGCCAATGGAATAAATTTCAACGAGTGTACTTTTTCATAGTGCTGTTCAGCAGATCGTGCTCTGGTGAATCACGCAACGCTTCTTCCCATACTTTGGTTGCGCTGTCCTGATCTCCGGACACCCACAACACCTCACCCAGGTGAGCGGCAATCTCTGCATCCGGGAGTAAACTATGCGCCTTGCGCAATAGCTCTATAGATTTTTCGAACTTGCTCTGCCGATAGTACAGCCACCCCAGGCTGTCTACGATGGCGGCATCATCGGGCATCAACTTGTAGGCCCGATCCAGATACCCCTCGGCTTCATCAAGCCGTTCGTTTCGATCTGCCAGAAAATAGCCGAGCGCGTTCAAGGCATAGCCATTCTCCGGTTGCGCTGCAATGACTTTGGTCAAGTCTGCCTCGAATACCTCGCGTTGATCCAGACGTTCGGCAACCAGTGCACGTGCATACAGCAACGTGGCGTCGTCTTCATACTTTTCCAGTGCGTCCGTCAACAGCTGCAGAGACTCACTGTGTAGATCGTTGCTGTTCAGCAGCCGGCTCTCTGCGGAAACAAGCTCAACCTGAATGGCCTGCTCTCCGGATATAGATCGAAGGTTGGCAATAAGCTCTCTGCCTTTGTCTATCTCATCCACCAGCCCGTATAGCTCTGCTGCGCGAATCTGCGCATCAAAAAAATTGTCGCCTTCCTCGACCATCGTGTAGCGATCAATGGCCTGACGATAGTCCTTGCGGCTGTCAGAAATTCGACCGAGATAATAGTTGGCGTCCGCTTCATGCTTGCCGAGAGCAACCACTTTCAACAGGTAGTCTTCCGCCTGCTTTACGCGTTTAATTTCAAGTGCCAGCAGGCCGATGGTAAACAAGGCATCGGCATTTGACGGGTACTTCGTGGCAATGCTCTCGAACTGCGTTGTCGCGCGCTCGTATTTACCGGACTCGACCAGTATGCGCACGAAGCCCAGATCGCCGTTGACGTCATCGGTGTTGCGTTGAAGATATTGTTCAACCGGTACCAGTGCATCGTCACCGACGCCCATCTCTAGCTGCAACCTGGCACGCGCGAGAACGGCATCTGTGTTGTCCGGATCAATTTCCAGCGCGCGCTCAAAGGCGGCCAGAGCGGTTTCCTGGTTACCACGCGACATAGCAAAACGGCCTATGCCGTATTGCGTGTCTGCACTGTCGGGAAAACGCTGGCCAAGTCGCGACAATACCTCGGAACCAAGCTCTGCATCAGCCTGCCGCAACACCGAGTTAACTACACCGGGAATGACCGCTGACGGCTCACCTTCAGACAGATCGACGACCCGCTCAAGCGCAGTGGTGGTGCCTTCTACGTCCTGGCGCTGCATTGCTATCTGGGCTTTGTGTTGCCAACCTTCAATACTTGCCGGGGTCAGTTGCACCCAAAGATCCACTGCTTTGTCCGCACGCACCCAGTCACGGCTGTACATGGCGAGTTTCGCAGCGCGTTCGGCTACCCGGGGATCATCGGTGACGGTGGCAGCTTCGTAGTAATTTTCCGCGGCTATATCGACTCTGCCGCGTCTGCCGGCAAACTCGGCAGCCAGAATTTTGTAGACGAGGTCGGCCTCCTGCCGGACGCTCAGTTGAGACGCACGCCGCTTCTGACCAATGCCTGTTGCCTGGCCAAGGGAGTGAGCCTCGTTCTGGGCCACTGCGGTCGCGGCAGGATCAGTGCCCTGGTTTGTCGATTGCGCATTGGTCAGAGTGCTACAGGCACCCAGCACCGACGCCATCACTACCGAAATTGTCATCGTTTTCAAAACTAATGCACCGCCTTTGATATCCAAACCTGCTGTTCAACCTATAATAGCTGCTGCCTTACATAAAAACATGCAAGTACGGCAAACGCCAAGTTACCAATTTTTACATTGCGGTGACCCTGACAACCCCATATTTGCCAATGGTCACAATGCTCTCCGGCTATTGCGGGCCACCCCGTGCACAACACTTGCAAATCATCTCTGAAATTCAGGACGAATAAGCACCAAAATGCGGGCTCATAAGCGCAGATTTGGTACCATCTACGTATGTCTCTTGTCGCTATTGGCCTAAATCATCGCACTGCACCTGTCGAAGTTCGGGAACGGGTAACTTTTGCCCCCGAACGTATCGGTGAGGCGTTGCAAACCCTGCGAGATGACCTCAGTGTACCCGAGGCAACCATTGTCTCCACCTGCAACCGAACTGAAATCTATTGCGGGATGGACAATACTCTGACCCCGGACCTGGTGAAATGGTTGCACGACTATCACGAAGCACCCAGTGAGACATTTTCGCCGTTTCTGTTTACTCACTACGATCACGATGCCGCACATCATTTGATGAGGGTCTGCAGTGGGCTGGATTCTATGGTCCTGGGTGAGCCGCAAATACTTGGCCAAATAAAGCAGGCCTACCGGGATGCCGACAATTCCGGTTCGCTGGGCAAAAACCTGTCTCTGCTTTTTCAGTCGGCTTTCAGCGCCGCAAAACAGGTCCGCACCGATACCGAAATAGGCTCGAGCCCGGTATCTGTGGCATTTGCCGCAGTGTCTCTGGCGAAACAGATATTTGGCGACCTCGGCGACCATACCGCGTTGCTAATCGGCGCCGGTGAAACCGTCGAGCTGACGCTGCAACATCTGCAGGCGTCCGGAATCGGCAAAGTGATCATCGCCAACCGGACACTCGCCCGTGCCGAACAGCTCGCGAAACAGTATCAGGGAATTGCCACCACACTGAGTGATATCCCCAGCCTGCTGCCACAGGCGGACATCACTATATCCTCCACGGCGTCGCAGTTGCCGATTCTCGGCAAGGGTGCTGTCGAGCAAGCACTAAAGGCACGCAAACACCAACCTATGGCGATGATCGATATTGCCGTTCCCCGCGATATTGAGTCCCAGGTGGGAGATCTTTCCGATGTCTTTCTTTACACGGTGGACGATCTGACGCAGATTGTTGATCAGGGCATGCGTGCACGCCAGGAGGCCGCCAAAAAAGCCGAATCGATTATCGATCATCAGGCAACCAGTTTTATGCGAAAGCTTCGTGGCATGGACGCCGGCAGCACCATTGCCGAGCTACGCTCGCAGGCGACGGCGTTGCAGCAACAGACGCTTGAAAACGCACTGGCGATGCTCAAGCGAGGCGATTCACCGGAAAAGGCACTGAAATACTTCGCGCACACCTACACCAACAAATGGCTGCATCAACCGTCAACCCAACTGCGCGCTGCCAGCGCCTCTGGTGACACCGAAATCATCGAAGCGGCCCGTCAGCTGTTTGACCTTAAAAAAGATCAAGACAAAACCTAGTGAAATCCTCAATAAAAGCAAAACTCGACGCCCTGTCCGAGCGCCACGAAGAAATTGCGGCATTGCTGGGCGATCCGGATACTATTTCTGATCAAAATCGTTTTCGTGAATTATCCAGAGAATATTCACAGCTGGAACCCGTGGTATCGAGCTATGCGCAGTACAACGCCACCAGTGCTGATCTGGAGAGCGGCGTGGAAATGGCCAGTGATCCTGATCCCGAAATACGCGAGATGGCGAAAGAGGAAATCAGTGAAGCCGAAGCGAAAATTGAAACACTGACGCTTGATCTGCAAAAGCTCCTGTTGCCGCGTGACCCGCGCGACGAAAACAACGTGTTTCTGGAAATTCGCGCCGGTACCGGTGGCGATGAAGCCGCCATATTTGCCGGTGACTTGTTCAAAATGTACTCGCGCTATGCAGAATCGCAAAAATGGCGGGTCGAGCTCATCACCGAACGGGAGGGTGAGCACGGTGGTTACAAAGAGGTTGTCGCGCGGCTGGAAGGCAATGGTGTTTTTTCACGGCTAAAATTCGAGTCGGGAGCGCACCGGGTACAACGGGTTCCAGAGACAGAATCTCAGGGCCGCGTTCACACATCGGCGGCTACTGTGGCTATATTGCCCGAGGCAGAGCAGCTTGAAGAAGTGGTGATCAACCCTGCCGATCTGCGCGTCGACACCTTCCGCGCCAGCGGTGCGGGAGGCCAGCACATCAATAAAACCGACTCTGCCATCCGTCTGACTCACCTGCCCACTGGCATCGTGGTTGAATGTCAGGATCAGCGCTCACAACACAAGAATCGCGCTCGGGCAATGTCTTTGCTGCAGGCACGGCTGGTTAACGATGAGGTCGATAAGCAACACGCCGAGGAATCAGAATCCCGAAGGCTGCAGGTCGGCAGCGGTGATCGCTCGGAGCGCATTCGGACCTATAATTTCCCCCAGGGCCGTGTCACTGATCACCGCATCAATCTGACGCTCTACAAACTTGAAGAAGTAGTCAACGGATCACTGGAACAGATTATAGATCCGCTGCTTGCCGAACATCAGGCCGACATGCTCGCAGAACTCGGTGACTGAATATTCCCGGTTCGCCCTCTTCCGGTTTGCCGTCTATCGCTGAACTGCTGGTTACGGGCAGTGCGACGCTAAAACCGCACTCCGACACTGCACGCCTCGATACAGAATTACTGTTGGCTCACAGCCTGGATACCAATCGCACGCATCTCTATACCTGGCCCGAAAAGATACCGGATGAAGCGCAACAAACCTGTTTTTTAAGTTTGCTTCAGCAGCGCGTCAGCGGTGTTCCTGTGGCCTATCTGACCGGAGTTCGGGAATTCTGGTCAATGCCTTTTCGGGTAACGCATGACACCCTGGTGCCCCGCCCCGAAACCGAGCTTATCGTCGAGCTTGCGGTTGAATTGCTGCACCGGCAACCAGGTCCGGTACTTGATCTAGGCACCGGAAGCGGAGTTATAGCGATTAGCATCGCCAGCGAACATCCACAGTGTGATATCGATGCGGTTGATCTATACGAAGGCGCACTCGACGTTGCCCGATCGAATGCGCTCGCCAATGAGGTCGATGTGCGATTTTTTAAATCGAGCTGGTATGACGCTATAGATCGCGACGACTACCGACTGATCGTGACCAACCCGCCATATATTGCAGAAGACGATCCACACCTGCAATCCGGCGGCCTACAATACGAGCCGATCAGCGCCTTGCGTGCCGGTGACGAGGGCATGGCGGATATCGCAGTTATCGTCGCAGGTTGCTCTGCTCACCTGATGAATAACGGCTGGCTACTTGTCGAACATGGTGCAAGTCAGGGGAGCGCTACTCGTCAACTGATGCGCAACGCAGGGTTAGTGCAAGTTAGAACCGGGAAAGACCTTGAATCACGAGACCGAGTCACTCTGGGTTGCAAACCATAATCGTAATACGCGCGCTTACGGGCTACGCCGCGTCAAAAGCGATTAGCATCCACCAACCACAGAGTAACAACGCTAGTGCGGCCAGCCTGTATATTTACAAATGCAGCGATGGCTTCCGCAGCAACTGATTCAGCACGATGAGCCATGAAATAACACCAACCAAAACCTACGCCGCGATCGATCTTGGCTCAAACAGTTTCCATATGGCTGTTGCGGGTGTCAGTCAGGCGCATTTGCAGATGATCGACAAGCTGCGCAAACCAATACGCCTTGGTGCAGGCCTGGACGCCGACAATAATATAGAACCCGCCACCATGGCCCGGTCACTGGAGTGCCTGGCCATGTTTCAACAAAGGCTGCGCGGTGTACCTGCAGAGCAGATCAGGGCAGTGGGCACCAACACGATGCGACGGGCGCAAAACGCTAGAATTTTTAACAAGGCCGCAGAGGAAATACTTGGCGTGCCGATTGAAATTATCTCGGGGCGCGAAGAGGCAAGGCTTATTTTTTCAGGCGTCACCTACGGAATTCACGATAATAAAAAACGTCTCGTGATCGATATCGGCGGTGGCAGCACCGAGATCATAGCCGGAACAGCAACCAGCCCATTGCTCATGGAAAGTACTGATATGGGCTGTGTCAGTGCGACACGCCAATGGTTTCAAAAAAACACGAATCTGCCACGCCAGTTTGACAACGCAGTGAGTCAGTGCCAGCTCGAAACACAATCGATCAAAGGCAAATATCTTGAGCACGGGTGGGATCATTGCGTTGGCTCTTCCGGCACTATAAAAGCCACAGAACGAATATTGATAGCGCTGGGGCTGAGCGATCGGGGCATTCCTGCTGCCAGCCTTGAAAAGCTGATCAAACAAATTTCCAAAAAAGGCATTGGTGTGATATCCGACGCCGGCTCTGTCAGCGATGATCGAGTGGCGGTGATTCTCGGTGGCCTGGCGGTGTTGCTGGCAACCTTCAGATCGCTGAATATAGAATTCATGAGCGTTTCGCATTCAGCACTGCGAGAGGGTGTGATTGTTGATCTGGTTGCAGGACAGCACAGTGAACACGTGCGTCAAAATGCTATTTCGGATCTGCATCGGCGCTTTCAGATTGATGTAGATCAGGCATCCCGCGTAAGCGCCACTTCTGCATTGCTTTTTTCCGAAGCCCGAAAGCCCTGGGGATTTGGCAAGAAACACGATCTGGCCAATCTGATGTGGGCCTCACAGTTGCACGAAATCGGTCTTTCGGTTTCACGTGCGCAATACCACAAGCATGGTGACTACCTGCTACGCAGCGCCGACATTCTCGGGTTTTCTCGCAAGGACCAGGCGATGTTGGCGTCACTTGTGCGCAATCACCGGCGGCAGATAAATCTTGACGTCACTGCAGGTCTTGGCAGCGACGATCAATTAAAATATCCCTATCTGCTGGCGCTGTTGCGATTGTCAGTACTGCTTCATCGCACCCGCGGCGCTGATAGCATGCCACCCTTAAATGTCGTGCAGTTTGACCATAAATCAATACGTCTGAAACTGCCGAAAGCCTGGATCACAAACCACCCGCTTACCGTTACAGACTTACATGCGGAAATAGAATCACTGGGTTCTATCGGAATTAAACTCAAGCTCTAGCCCGAATAATTCATGAGGTGGACGGCATCTCACCCTGGAGGCGACACGGGTTTTCAGGCAATTTATATAATTATAGATTGTGGGATCAGGTATCCTCTTCCATAAAAGCCTGCATTGGCGGGCACGAACATATCAGATTCTTGTCACCGTGAGCATTGTCGACTCTGCCAACGGGTGACCAGTATTTGTTACTGTCTGCCGCCACGGCCGCCGGAAACGCTGCCTGCTTTCGAGAATAGGGGTGATCCCACACATCATCCATTACAGCCAGTGCGGTGTGCGGTGCATTGCCTAAAGGGTTATCATCTGCCGGAAACCTGCCGGATACGACTTCCTGGTACTCCTGATAAATTCCGGTCATTGCGTCGCAGAAGCGATCAAGCTCTCGCAACGGCTCGCTTTCAGTTGGTTCGATCATTAGCGTTCCCGCAACAGGGAATGACATCGTAGGCGCATGAAACCCATAGTCAATTAGCCGCTTGGCGATATCGTCAACAGTTACTCCGCCTTTATCCTTAAGGGCTCTGGTATCCAGAATACACTCGTGCGCCACGTAACCATTCTCACCGGTATACAATACCTCATAATGTTTCGATAGCTTGCTGGCGATATAGTTGGCCCCCAGAATAGCGTGCTGCGTTGCCTGCCGTAAGCCCTCTGGTCCCATCATACGAATATACATCCACGTTATTGTGAGAATTAAGGCACTGCCCCACGGCGCAGCGCTGACGGCCCCGTTTGCATCACCCGTAATGCGATGGCCCGGTAGAAAGGGCGCCAGATGACTACGGACACCAACGGGGCCCACACCGGGACCGCCGCCGCCATGGGGAATACAAAAGGTTTTATGTAAATTGAGGTGCGATACATCACCCCCGAACTTACCCGGGCTTGCGACGCCAACCATGGCATTAAGGTTGGCGCCATCGATGTAAACCTGACCACCCGCCTCATGTACCTTCTCACAAACCTTTGACACCTGCGCTTCAAATACACCGTGAGTTGAAGGGTAAGTAATCATAATGGCAGCTATAGAATCACCATACGTTGCGATTTTTAAATCGAGGTCCTGCAGATCAATGTTGCCACTATCGTCACAGGAAACCACCACTACTTGCAGGCCACACATTTGGGCGCTGGCCGGGTTAGTACCGTGCGCAGACTGCGGGATCAAACAAACGTTTCTGTGCACATCACCGCGGCTTTCATGATAACGCTTTATCGCAAGGAGCCCGGCGTACTCTCCCTGACTTCCTGCGTTCGGCTGAACTGACACGGCATCGTAGCCGGTACAGGCACAAAGCATCTGTTCAATATCGCTAATTAGCCTTGCATAACCTTTCGTCTGGTGAGCAGGAGAAAAAGGATGGATTTCACTAAATTCGGGCCAGCTAACCGCAGCCATTTCTGCTGCCGCATTCAACTTCATAGTACAGGATCCCAATGGAATCATCGCCCGGTTGAGTGCAATGTCACGATCCGCCAGTGCCTGCATATAGCGCATCATTTGAGTTTCAGACTGATAGTGATGAAACACAGCTTGCGAGAGGTATTCGCTTTGGCGTTGTAATTCAGGCGCAAGTACAGGTGCTGGTTCAACATCACCTTCCAAAGCAGTGCTGTCAGTATCAAAGCGAATTTCAAACACTGTTAGCAATCGCTGTACGTCCTGCACATCGCAGGTTTCATCGAGAGAGATGCCTACTGTGTCATCGTCGTGATAGCGCAGATTCAGCCCCGCCGATTCTGCTTTCTTTAGCCATGCCCGCGCTTGTCCGGTTGAGGTCACGGTAAGAGTGTCAAAGAAGTTCGTACTGTTTACGGTAAAACCTGCAGCCTTTAACGCATCGCACACTAACGAGGTTAGCATGTGTATACGCAAGGCAATTTTGCGCAGACCGAGCGGACCGTGATAGCTGGCATAAAAAGTTGCAATAATCGCCAGCAGGGCCTGCGCGGTGCAAATATTCGATGTCGCCTTCTCACGGCGAATGTGCTGCTCACGCGTTTGCAGCGCGAGCCGATATGCCGGATTGCCATGGTTGTCGATAGACAACCCGACCAATCGTCCAGGCATACTGCGTTTGTGTTTCTCTGTTGTTGCAAAAAAAGCCGCATGGGGACCACCAAACCCTATAGGTACACCAAATCGCTGGGCACTTCCAACGACTATGTCTGCACCGATCTCACCAGGTGGTTTAACCAGCGTAAGCGCCAACAGATCGGTAACCATGATGACGAGCAAGCCGGCGGCATGGGCATTTGCAATCAGATCTTTATAGTCGCGTAACACCCCTTTGGTATCAGGGCACTGTAACAATAACGCGAAATCGTCTACGCCAAATTCTATTGCGTTGTCTTCATCGACAGGTATCACTTCTATAGATAGCGGAGCCGCCCTGGTCGTTACTACATCCAGCGTTTGTGGATGACAATGTGTAGACACCAGAATTCGCCCGCGCTTACCGCGCATGATACGGTGACTCATCGTCATTGCTTCCGCGGCCGCCGTCGCTTCATCGAGCATAGAGGCGTTGGCTATCGGCATTCCCGTTAACTCACATACAAGCGTTTGAAAGTTGAACAACACCTCCAGGCGTCCCTGCGATATCTCGGGTTGATAGGGCGTATAAGCGGTGTACCATGCCGGGTTTTCAAGCACATTGCGCTGAATAACCGGTGGAGTAAATGTGCCGTAATAGCCCTGGCCGATCATTGATTTTAGACGGGTGTTCTTCGCACCAATCGCACGCAGTTCCTCAAGTGCATCACGTTCGCTAACAGCCGTATCAATCGCCAACGGGGTAGTATCGCGAATGTTGTCGGGCACTACCTGGCGAATGAGAGCATCCAGTGAATCGACCCCGATTTCTTCCAGCATGGCGGTGACATCAGCCAATGATGGTGCAATGTGGCGAGACTGAAACTGGTCAGTGACTTTCGACAACCGGTGTTCTAACCGATTCATAGGCATCGTTACTCCAGATTACCGATCGCATTTGTGATAATCGTGCGGTCAGAAGCATAGTACGGACGTTGTAAAGAGCAACGACGTTTTCCAAACGCCATGAGATCAGTGTGGCGAGAAAACAGCAGGTCAGAGACCGCACTTAGAATCAGCTTTGTGAGCCGACAAAAGCCTCATATGCTTCACCGTCCATTAATTGCTCAAATTCTGTCCCGTCTGACGGCGCTAACACATACAACCAGCCATCGCCGTATGGATCGGTGTTTACCAACTCCGGATCATCGGCAAGTGCTCCGTTAGCATCAGATATGGAACCGGCAATCGGGGCATAGATATCAGACGCCGCTTTGACCGACTCCACCACCGCAACGGCGTCCTGCGCATCTACTTCTGCATCTATCTCCGGTGTTTCCACAAACACCAGATCACCCAGTTGCTCCTGTGCATGGTCCGTGATTCCGATAGTCACAGTACCATCATCATTGAGTCGAGCCCACTCGTGAGACTCCGTGTATTTCAAGTCATTCGGTACATTCATCGTCACGCTCCAGACCGTCAATCTTCTCTAGTTTTACTTTACAGCCGTGGCACTTGCTATCGCGAAAAGCAAATTAATGTTGCTTTCTCAATGCACCGGCTGGCCATGCCGTATAAAAATACGCTTAACCTGTCGAACCGGCAAACGGTTGCGACGTATTTGAACCTCACAATCACCGCTTAAATCCGCATCGACACGGGCGAAAGCAATAGACTCTTTCAAAGTTGGTGAAAAAGTACCGCTGGTGATAACCCCGACGGGATGATTGTCTTTATACAATAACTGGCCCCCGCGCAACACGCCCTTTCCATCCAGTACCAATCCTGTCATTTTTTTCGCAGGACCTTCAAGACGCTCTTTTTCAAGCGCAGCTCTACCGATAAAATCGCGCCCTTTCGGCTGCCAGCCAACCGTCCAGCCCAATCCCGACGTTAGCGGAGAATTACTTTCGTCCATATCAATGCCGTACAGGTTCATACCCGCTTCAAGCCGGAGAGTGTCACGCGCTCCGAGCCCACACGGTGTGACCCCGGATTCCAGCAGCGATTGCCAAAAGTTTTCTACTTCTGATTCGGGCAGCGCGATCTCATAGCCGTTTTCACCGGTATAACCAGTCGCCGCAACAAACCAGTCATCCGCCTCACATGCCTCATAGCGATTGAGTTTGCAACTCATGCTCGCTAGTTCGTTTGACAGGAGAGAATTGACCAAAGCGACTGATTGCGGACCTTGAACTGCTACCATGGCGAGTTGCGGCTGCTCGGTTATCTGTACCTTGTATTCACCCGCCTGGTGGTTCATCCACAAAAGGTCACTGTCTCGCGTTGCTGCATTAACAATTATGCGATAGCGCTCCTTCCCGAGGAAGTACACGATAAGGTCATCAATGATGCCGCCTTGTTCGTTTAACATGCAGCTGTAGAGCGCCGCCCCGGCGTTGTGCAGTGTGGCAACATCACTACACAACAGCCTACGCAGATAGTCGATCGCGCCTTCACCGGTTATATCGACTATCGTCATATGGGAAACATCAAATACCCCGGCAGCCTGCCGCACTGCCATGTGCTCGTTAACCAATGAACCGTAATGAACGGGTAGCTGCCAGGAGGCAAATTCCACCATCTTGCCACCTGCTTCAAGGTGACAGTCAAACAAGCGCGTTTTCTTAGTCATTTACCACCATCAACGGGTAGTGAGCTTCGCGGAAAACAAGATACCATGGATCGAAGTCCCTACCCTATTCCCGCACGAAGACTCCTGGCCCGAAACATTCGTCAGGATTCGCCAATCTGCTATTCCACTCTGTCACTCCGCTTCCATCGGGATAGAACAATCGCATTGAGCAACATCATAAACAACGCCAGACAAACTGCGGGCCAGTGACCAAGAGTGACGAAAGGTGTGACACCGGTTCTCGGGGTCACCATAACATCGATAGCCGTTGCCTCAAATTGCGGGCCTTGCACGATAACTTCGCCACGCGCCGAGATATGTGACGAGACGCCGGTGTTGGTCACTCTCAACATGGGGCGTTCAAACTCCAGCGCTCGCATCGCCGCCATTTCCTGGTGTTGATGTGGCGCGCTTGAATCGCCGAACCAGGCATCGTTGCTAATATTGATCAGTACGTTCGTGTCCGGGAACAGCGCTCTCATTTCACCGCCAAACACGTCCTCGAAACAGATTGACATGCCATAGTTGATTCCTTTCACCTCGATCGGCTTGATCGGGCCACTTCCCGCGGTGAGATCAGACATCGGGATCAGAATTAGCTCCGATAACAAACTCAATATATCCCTGAATGGAATGAACTCCCCAAATGGAACCAGATGCCTTTTGGTGTAAACCTGATCTTCGTTACCTCCGAGTACTTTTATAGAATTGTAGTACTCGGAGTAATCGCTATTGGCCAGAAAGCCACCACTCATAATGGCAGTCCCGCGAGCGCTGGCTTGTGCTGCAAGATCAGTAGCCCACTCATCAACGTCGGAGAAAAAAACAGGGATGGCGCTCTCGGGCCAAACCACAAGATCAGGGGCATTGCCGATCGACGCGGTGGTATCAGTCTGTATTGGTTTTATGTCAGTTGAGTCCGTCTCGCCTGCCGATAGACCGGTATCCGTAGCCGCGGTGTCTGCAAAGCTCAATGATGAGTAAGTCTGCAGGGAATCTTCGAGCAGATTTGGCAGGAATTTAAGTTCCTGAGCTATATTGCCCTGCACCATCCTGACCTTTACCGGATCACCGCTCGGTAGAGTCCAGCTCTGTTGTTGCAACACTATTCCACCGAGAGTGATTGAAGCGATGACGAGAACCGCCACTACAACCGACCTCACTTTTCGCGAGAAAAAAACGTACCCCAACGCACCGCCACACAGCGCCAGCAACAGGGAATTTAGAAACATACCGCCTACGGGTGCATATCCCGCCAACGGTGAGTGGATAGTCGTATAGCCAATGCTGAGCCATGGAAAACCGGTAAACAGCCAACTGCGCACCCATTCTGTCAATAACCACAGCGCTGGTGCGGCTAACAAAAACCATGATATTTCAGCAGTTCGAAATCGCCACGCCAGGCGCGCAAAAAAACCGGGGAACACAGACAGGCCAAGGACAAAAACTGCTGCACCAAGCGCTGCCAGCGGTGCTACGGCTGCACCAAACAAATGCAAACTGTAGTAGACCCAGTACACCCCGCCACCAAACAGTCCAATGCCGAAAAAATAGCCAATGAAAAAACTGCGGGTACCGCCTGACGCACAGTACACCAGCACAAAAAAATAGCCGAGGGTCAGATAAAAAAGAGGCCATACGCCAAACGGAGCAAAGGCAAGGACACTCAATGCACCACACAAAAGGCTTAACGCGAGAACACCGACTAACGATGAAGGTATACCACTAACGCGTTGTTGATTAAATAAATGCATTAGACTGAAGACGCAGGAGCAGAAACTACTCTGCCGTTTCTTCTTCGGTAGTCACTTGCAATAAATGAATACGTCGCGATTCAGCCGACAGCACCTTAATGTTGAATCGATCAATTTTCGTAAGCTCGCCCGGGTGGGGCATATGCCCTATCTGATGCATAACCAGGCCGCCAATAGTATCAAACTCGTCATCCGGCAAGGTTGCGTCTAACTCGGTATTAAATTCCTCGATGGGGGTTAGCGCCTTAATAATGTAGCCGGACTCATCTTCCTCTTTGCGAATATTGGCGTCCTCTTCGGCATCGTGCTCGTCATCTATTTCTCCGACGATTTCCTCCAGTACGTCTTCAATGGTCACCAGTCCGGCAACGCCACCATATTCGTCAACCACTATGGCCATGTGATTGTGGTTAGAGCGAAATTCGGTGAGCAGCACATTCAATTGCTTGCTTTCCGGCGTGAACACCGGCTCTCTAATAAATCCCTTTAAATCAAACACCTCTTCCTTGCCCGGTCCCGAAAACCTCAGCAAGTCCTTGGCGAGAAGAACGCCGATAACAACATCGCGACTGTCCCCTATTACCGGAAACCTCGAGTGGCCGGATTCAATAATCACAGGCAGAATTTCATCGAGGTTCTGGTCGATCTCAACCACTACCATTTGCGCCCGCGGTATCATGATATCCCGCACACGCATCGCAGCAACATCAAACACGCCGTCTAGCATGGTCATTGTATCGCCACTGACGATGTCGCGATCCGCGGCTTCGCGTAGCACTGTTTTTAGCTCATCCAGATCACGAGGTTCATCGTCACCGTTAAACGCACTACGAATGCGCTCGACAATTGATTTTGCTTGCTCGGCTGACTCCTGCGACATCAGTTTTAATCTACCTCGGTAATGCTGGATACACCGTGCCCTGAAATGTAGGGATCGGTGTATCCGAGTTTGGCAAGAATTTCAGTTTCCAGTTGCTCCATGTTTGCCGCATCTGTGGGGTCTATGTGATCGTATCCCTGTAAGTGCAAAAGACCATGAATAATTATGTGAGCCCAGTGCGCCGATTGAGACTTCCCCTGCACCGCGCACTCCTTTTCCATGACCTCTGCACACACAAGAATATCACCAAGATATGATAGACCGGTTTCCGGCGGAAAATCGGCCGGAAACGACAGCACATTGGTGGTTTTATCCTGGCCGCGCCAGTGGTTGTTTGCCGCGCGCATTTCCGCAGAGTCGACGATACAGATAGTGACCACACTTTGCTTCTCGGCAATTTCTACCGGTAGCGCTACCTTTGCCCACTCGTGAAGCTCGGTATCTTTCGGGTACTTTCCTCTCTCATCTACTCGCCATTGTAGTTCAACAGCGGTTGTTTGCCCGCTGCCGGGTGTTGCCGCGTGTGGCATGTCTGGCTGCTGCGTTTCACGCTGGTGGAACAGGCAGACTGGTTTCACGACGATTTGCCGGCCTGCGATTTGCCGGCCTGTTCCGCGCGCTTTTCTGCATCGTCGTAAGCGCCGACTATCCGCTGTACCAGAGGATGTCTGACCACATCCCGAGCCTTGAATTCGCAGAACCCGATGCCCTCAACTCCGTCCAGAACCCCCCGGACATGCTTGAGCCCGGACAATACATGTTTCGGTAAATCGATTTGTGTGACATCGCCGGTCACAATCGCGTTCGATCCAAACCCTATTCTGGTCAGAAACATTTTCATCTGTTCGACGGTTGTATTTTGCGCCTCATCCATAATCACACAGGCATGATTCAGGGTTCTCCCACGCATATAGGCGAGAGGGGCAATCTCGATAACATTTTTTTCTATAAGCTTGGCTACGCGCTCGAAACCTAAAAACTCGTAGAGCGCATCGTATATCGGGCGCAGGTAGGGATCGACTTTCTGGGTGAGATCACCGGGCAAAAAACCAAGCCTTTCGCCTGCTTCCACAGCAGGCCTCACTAACACCAGACGACGAACCTTTTCACGCTCCAGCGCTTCCACCGCACAGGCAACTGCGAGGTAGGTTTTGCCGGTACCGGCCGGTCCAATGCCGAAACTTAGATCGTAATCCCGTATGCTCTGCACGTAACGCTTTTGGTTTTTGCCCCGACAGCGAATGCGCATTCGGCGCATGGCTATATCGGGACCCCCGGCAGCTTCTGACTCATCGGTCGATTGATCATCGCCTTCGTGTAAATCGGCCTCCTGCAAAAACAGGTGAATCTTCTCGGGAGTGAGTGTTTCGTTTTTGGTCGCGTCGTACAAACTCTGCACAACACTACACGCACTGCGTATCAGTTTGTCATCGCCAGTCACGCGAAAATTACCACCACGATTTTGCATTTCCACGTTTAGCCGACCCTCTATCTGTTTGAGATGTTCATCAAACTGACCACAAAGGTTCGCCAGGCGCTGGTTATCGTCTGGCGTTAGCTGAAACTCAAGTGTAGACAAAGCTGTAGTTGTCCTTGCATCAATGTGTTGCGGTGAATTTAGAAAGCGGGATCATTTATCTTGATAAACTCGCCACGAAGTGAATTCGGACGAGCTTCGGTAATTTTTACATCGACGAATTTTCCGATCAGCGCTTCCTCACCGGAAAAATTCACCACTCGCATATTTTCTGTGCGACCTGCGACTTCACGGCTATCCCGGGTCGATAGACGTTCCACCAATATTCTCTGTACGCTGCCGATCATCGATTCACTGATCACATAAGATTGATGGTTAATGGTTTTTTGTAAAAACGACAACCGTTGTTTTTTTACTTCCATCTTAACGGGGTCTTCGAGTGACGCTGCCGGAGTTCCGGGTCGGGCGCTATAGATAAAACTAAATGACTGGTCAAACCCCAGTTCAGTGATTAGATCCATGGTCTGATTAAAATCAGATTCCGTTTCACCGGGAAAGCCAATGATAAAATCTGATGACACAGATATACCGGGTCTTGCTTCTTTGAGCTTGCGGATTTTCGATTTATATTCGATCGCTGTGTGTCCGCGTTTCATTGCAGCTAATACCCGATCAGAGCCCGACTGTACGGGTAAGTGCAGAAAGCCGGCTAGCTCCGGTACCTCTGCATAGGCTTGAATTAACCGGTCACCAAATTCAATCGGATGGGAAGTGGTAAAGCGGATTCGCTCTATGCCGTCGACAGACGCGACCACTGATATTAACAACGCCAGATCGGCGACATCGCCATCGTGCATTTCGCCGCGGTATCCATTGACGTTTTGACCAAGCAGATTTACCTCGCGAACACCCTGCGCGGCGAGCGTTGCTACTTCGGCAATGACATCGTCAAACGGTCTGCTTATCTCTTCTCCGCGCGTGTAGGGCACTACGCAAAAACTGCAGTATTTACTACATCCTTCCATGATCGATACGAACGCGGTCGGACCATCCATACGTGGCTCGGGCAATCGGTCGAATTTTTCGATTTCAGGAAAACTGACGTCCACCAAAGGCCGCTTTTCACGACGCGTGGTTTCTACCATGTCGGCCAGGCGGTGAATAGTCTGTGGCCCAATGACAAGATCTACGTAAGGCGCACGCTCTTGCAGAGCCGCGCCCTCCTGACTGGCAACACAACCCGCCACGGCGATAACTACTTCCTCTTTTTTCTCTTTGAACGGCCGCCATCGCCCAAGCTGCGAGAAGACTTTCTCCTGTGCTTTTTCCCTGATCGAACAGGTATTTACCAGCAGTATGTCAGCCTCCGCAGGATCGTCGGTTATTTCGGCACCAAAGCGCTCATCCAGCACATCTATCATTTTTGCCGAGTCGTACTCGTTCATCTGACAGCCGTGCGTTTTGACAAAAACCTTTTGTGGCATCGATTAAATTTCGAACTGGTTAATCATGCAGCATACTCGCTTTCAGGCACTGGTTCCAATGATCCGGACGGGACCCTCGAATGCGGCAAAAGCCTGTTATGTATGTCCCCATGACACTGAATACAAAAAAGGCACACCAACTGGTGTGCCCCGACAAATAACTGCACTTTTCGTCTGCCTAGTACCGGTAGTGATCCGGCTTGTATGGCCCGTCAACATCCAGACTGAGATACTTCGCCTGCTCACTGGATAGTTCTGTCAGGTTGGCACCGATTTTTGCCAGATGCAGCCTGGCTACCTTTTCATCGAGTTGCTTGGGCAGTACATGCACCGCTACGTCATATTGATCAGCACGCTCCCATAGCTCGATTTGCGCCAACACCTGATTGGCAAAAGAAGCAGACATCACAAAACTCGGATGACCGGTTGCACAGCCAAGGTTCACCAGTCGCCCCTCTGCCAACAAGGTTATTTTCTTGCCGTCAGGGAAGGTGATGTGGTCCACCTGTGGTTTGATATTGTCCCACTCATACTGCTTCAAACTGGCCACATCGATTTCGCTGTCGAAGTGACCGATGTTGCAGACAATCGCTTCGTTCTTCATGGCTGCCATGTGGTCATGAGTAATCACACCGATGTTGCCTGTTGTGGTAACAAAGATATCGCCCTGATCGGCAATTTCATCCATAGTCACTACGCGATAACCTTCCATCGCTGCTTGCAGTGCACAGATGGGATCGATCTCGGTCACGCAAATCGTGGCGCCCATACCACGGAATGCCTGGGCGCAGCCCTTGCCCACATCACCGTAGCCCAACACAACACAAACCTTGCCTGCAATCATCACATCTGTAGCGCGCTTGATACCATCAAGCAACGACTCTCGACAGCCATATAGATTGTCGAACTTGGACTTGGTCACTGAATCGTTCACATTGATGGCTGGAACCTTCAGCGTGCCTTCACGCGCCATTTCGTAGAGGCGATGCACACCGGTGGTAGTCTCTTCAGAGAGACCTTTGATGTCGGCCAGCATTTCAGGGTATTTCTCGTGAATGATCTGGGTAACGTCACCGCCGTCATCAAGTATCAGATTCGGTTTCCAGCCATCGGGTCCGGCCAGTGTCTGCTCGATGCACCACCAGAATTCTTCGTCGGTCTCGCCTTTCCACGCAAAGACAGGAATACCCTGATCGGCAATTGCCGCTGCGGCGTGGTCCTGCGTTGAGAAGATATTACACGACGACCATCGCACAGTAGCGCCGAGATCAACCAGCGTCTCGATAAGCACCGCCGTTTGAATAGTCATGTGAAGGCAACCAACGATGCGCGCGCCTTCCAGTGGTTTTTTACCCGCATACTCTTCTCGAATAGCCATTAGGCCTGGCATTTCGTTTTCTGCGATACGTATTTCCTTATGCCCCCACTCTGCCAGAGTGATGTCGGCAACCTTGAAATCACCCGCAAGTTGCTGTGCTGCGTCTGCGTTCATTGAGTTGTTCCTGATTAGCAAAAATTAAAACAGTTTTGTGTGTTTGCGGCGTGACTATCGCCGCATTGGGCCGCATTGGGCCGCATTGGGGGCCGCACATGGCTCTCTGTATTCAGCCTATGCCGGCTGCGTCGCGAAGTGCATCAGCCTTATCGCGGTTTTCCCAGGTAAAGCCTTCGTTCTCACGACCAAAATGACCATAGGCCGCGGTTTTTCGGTATTTAATTTTATTCGCATTAAGCAAATCGAGCATCTTCAATATGCCATAAGGGCGCAGATCAAAATGCTCCCGGACCAGCCCGGTTATTTTGTCATCGGGGATTTTTCCGGTGCCAAAGGTATCGATCATAATTGACGTGGGCTCTGCCACGCCAATGGCATATGACACCTGAATTTCGCAGCGATCAGCAATGCCGGCGGCCACAATATTCTTCGCAACATAGCGCCCTGCGTAGGCGGCCGAGCGATCGACCTTGGACGGGTCTTTACCGGAGAACGCACCTCCGCCATGGCGCGCAGCACCACCGTAAGTATCGACAATAATTTTTCGCCCCGTAAGTCCGGCGTCACCCATCGGTCCACCAACCACAAAAGCGCCTGTCGGGTTAATATGATACTGCGTGTCGCTGTTCAACCAGCCGGTAGGCTCCAGCACCGGTTTAACGACTTCTTCCATGATTGCTTTTTGCAGATCCGGAAGTTCTATTTCGGCGGCGTGTTGAGTCGATACCACTACGGCGTCGATTCCGGCAATTTTGCCGTCAGTGTAGCGGAAGCTCACCTGGCTTTTTGCATCAGGTCGCAACCAGTCGGCACTGCCGCTGCGGCGATACTCGGCATGTTTTTCCACCAGCAAATGGGCATAGGTAATCGGCGCCGGCATTAGAACACTGGTTTCGTTGGTGGCATAGCCGAACATCAAACCCTGGTCACCAGCGCCCTGATCTTCAGGCCGGGCGCGATCAACCCCCTGGTTAATGTCCGGTGATTGCACCCCGATTGCAGTCATTACCGCACAGGTATCACAGTCAAAGCCCATTGCAGAATCGGTGTAGCCGATTTCACGAATGGTATCGCGAATCACCTTCTCATAGTCCGGCGTGGCCGTGGTAGTAATCTCGCCGGCAATCATCGCAAGTCCGGTTTTGAATACCGTTTCGCAGGCCACTCGCGCGTGCTTGTCTTCCGCAAGTATTGCATCCAGAACGGCGTCCGATACCTGATCAGACATTTTGTCGGGATGTCCTTCCGAGACCGACTCGGACGTGAAAATGTATTCCTTTGTCATAGGGCGATTATCTCTGCTGAATTCTGATTACGGGTAGTGCAGTTAGCCATATCAGTACGGCACCCTGTCTACATGCGGGCGGAGTATAGCTATTCAAAACAAATAAAGACATCTTTATATCGTTATATGTGGATCGATACCATTCGATGCAAAAAACGAACACGTTCGTTATGGTGTAAACCAAATAACGGGTTGCACACGGGGCCGATTACCCATTCCGGGCATGCGCCGTGGCTCAGCGACCCGGTTTTTGCTCGCCGCGGATCAAAATTCGCACTTCTTCACGCGCAGGTTGAAACACTGAGCGAAGTAAATCGAGGGCCGGTCCAGGGTCAGCACTGTTGCACATAAAAAGGTCAAATGCAGCGAAATCCAGCTCCGGCCATGTGTGCACACTTATATGTGACTCTGCCAGTAACGCCACACCAGTCACTCCGCCCGCTCCGGAAAAACGATGCATGTGGGTGTGTAGCAATTCCGCACCCGCTACAGATGCTGCCTCTTTCAATGCTGACTCAATTCGCAACGCATCGGTTAGATACCTGGCAGCCCAGAAATCAACAATGAAATGCCTGCCTGCAGCCCCGGAAGCCGGTTCTGCGAGCTGCGCCTTACTGTGTACCAAATGGCGAGCTCTTATTCGTAGTGCCTGAACGCTTCACTAAAAAGGGATATCGTCGTCGAAATTAATATCTGGCCCACCGGCTGTTGCCGGGGCAGGTGACGGCGCATTTGCAGGTTTTCTGGCTGGTGGATCCATCGGCGCCGTTGATTGCATTTGATCAGCACCCGCGCCACTTCCCCCGCGACCACCCAGCATTTGCATGTCGTTGGCGACAATCTCGGTGGTATAACGATCCTGTCCGTCTTTATCTTGCCACTTTCGGGTTTGCAGCTTGCCTTCTACATAGACTTGCGAACCTTTGGTTAGATACTGCTCGACTATTTCCGCCATGCGGTTAAAAAATACAATACGGTGCCACTCCGTGCGCTCCTGCTTTTGCCCGGATGTTTTATCTGTCCATGACTCGGTAGTCGCCAAACTGATATTGGCAATGCGCGCACCCGATGCTGTTGCGCGAACATCAGGGTCATTGCCCAAATTGCCCACCAGAATAACTTTATTTATACCACGTGCCATACCTGCTCCCCTGGTCTTTAAGCGGTGCGCACCAACGCGCTGACTTCCCTATGATAATGACTCCGGAACTCAATGTGGACTCTTTTCATTGCTGTCGTTTAGGTCACAGCGCGCAAAACCGAACCTTCGGGGTGATATTTCGATGCCCGAGATGTTATACAACACAAACAACAGAAGCCACTACATAGAGAGAAGCACTAAATTATGAGCGTAACGGCCTACCTTGAGCGCCAATGGTCAGCACAACTCGCACACACCCTGGCGACGGTGGATAAGCAGTCGCGAAGCAAGCCAGCAGCTAACTCCGCTGTGGATGATCAGGGCCCTCTCCTGGAACAACCAGAGAATCGACCCACAAACATTTCACGAGCTGCTCTCAAACCAGCTAAAAACAGTCGCCTGAATATCGCACGCAAGCCTGCTGAAGGCGTTAATGATCAAACAAACAGGCAGATTCGGCAGGCACAACAAACGAAACCCGAAACCTCGCGCAGCCGCGAAACCGCTACCTCAAATATCTCTGCAGAATTGCTAGAAAGGGGTGTGGAAAAACAGGGAATAGCACAGCCAGAGACAGATAAACCGGAAGCTGACAAGCAACAAATCAGGCTAAAACAGACACCAGATACAGAATTAAGCAGTCCCCGTCCAGACACATCACAGGAAGTGAATACCATGCAACCACAACGCCGACCCCTTGCGGAAAAACCTGATCATCTGCCACGTATGCCACGTATCCGCACCGGCAATAACATCATTGAAGAAAAGCGCACAGCTAACGACACGAGCCACCGCGCTTTGCAACCGCCAGTTACCAGAGCACCTGCTAACACAATACCGGGAAGACGCGTCGTTGCAGGTGGTGCCAATACAGCGCGGAGCGGGGGACGCCGCAGAAAAACCCAGCCCTTTGGCAGAGGCCGGTTTAATCTGTCTCGCTATCTTGATGAACGCAGCATATTCCAGATCATTGGCGATGTCTTAAAAGTGCTGGTCATTGTGGCTTGTGTCGGCGTTGTTTTGTTTGAAATGCTTTAAACAGACAAGTCAGGGTGATTGAAGCGCATACACACCCGAAGAAACACCGCCAATTATCACCATTCATCACCTGGCGGTTTTGTACCGCACGAATTACCGGCCTTTGTTTAAAATTTTATGAGACGTAACAAAAAAACACGCCGCTTGCTGCACAGTACAGGTTTGACAGTGCAGATGGTGCGGAGTACCTTTTTTCACCGCTAACAGGGCTATCCTGTACCTACCCATGCCCTGGTGGCGAAAAGCGCGGCCATGCCGCGACTCCACACCATGCGCAGCCCACCCTCCCGGAGGATTAATGAGTATAAAAAAATATCTGGCAAACAGTGCGGTTGCACTCGCTGTCGCCACTGTTACTGCTACCAACGCATTTGCCGCTTGCGCTACTGACGATCTACCTGCCGAAATGGCAAAACCGGATGGTTTCCCCGCCCGTGCCCTGAGCATGGTTGTCCCTTACGGCCCGGCTGGCGGCTCTGGCCAGGTAGCGCAGGCAATGGCAGAAGCTGTCAGCGAACTGACTGGCGTTTCCATTAACCGGGACCACAAGCCTGGTGGCTCCGGCACCGTGGGAATGACTGCCTACATGGCAACACCGGCCGACGGCTACTCAGTACTGGAACATATAGATGATGCCGCCAGCGCACATGCTCTCGATTCCAGCCGACCCAACCCCGCAGAAGCTTTGATTCCGCTGGTTACCTCACAGATCACATTTTCGCAAATCTACATCCGCACCGACGAAGATCGCTACACTGACTGGGATTCATTTGTCGCATGGGTAAAAGCTCAGGATGGCAAGGCAACCATCGCCAACGTATCCAAAGAGGGATCAATGGAACGCGTCACGATGAAGTTCATCACTGATGCAACCGGTATGCAGATCCAGCAGATTTCGTTTGATAAAGGCGCGCCCCGCTACGGCGCTCTTGCCGGTGGCCAGGTGGACGCACTGTTCGAGCAACCAGGCGACGTTCGTAACTTCCTCGATGCGGGCAAGTTCAAACCAATTCTGACGATCCTGAAGGATGCACCGGAGGCGTTTGCCGATGTACCCAGCCTGACCGACGCTGGTCTCGATTTCGAACCACTGTTCCGGTTTCGTGGTTTTTACGTTAAAGCCGGCACACCCGATGATCGCGTCCAGTGGCTGCAGTGGGCTTTCCAGAAAGCGTATTGCGGCGAAAGCTATCAGAAATACAATGACAGCAAGTTCATGAATCTGATCGATAGCTATCGAGACACCGACGGCTCCAAAGAACTGATCACGTCCACCATTAGCCAGTATCGAGATGTTTACAAAGCAATGGGGCTCGAAGTGAAATAGAGCGCATCGCGCCCGGCAACTACAATGCCTTAACTATGAGCGATCGGCGTCGTAAGACGCCGATCGTTTTTTCATGGCTTGTTTTCACAACCTGGTTTTTCCTAACCGACCTCTGATTCAGTCAGGTATGTGACTGGCAGCCTCGATACAAGTCCGCGTTACATCTTGAACCAACTTCCGGCCGCGAATCTGCTACGATTTACAAGGCTAACCTTCCACACTATTAACACCACGACGGCACCGGATACGTATGAACAGGCTAAAAACCGGCCATCTAGTTGAAGCAGCTTTCTGGCTTGTTCTTGCATCGTTTTTGTTTTACTACTCGTTCGAATTTAACAAAGACATTGAAATCTATAAATACGGTGCCAGCTCCTGGCCCCGGGCAATTCTGTTGCTGATCGTTGTGGCAGCACTCGGTCAGTTGCTTGACCAGCGCAAGAATGGCGACATGGCTTCCAGCAACACAATGGCCGCCGCACACGACGACAGCGCCCAGGAAACCACCTATGGTGGATTACTCTGGTACGCAGGTACGTTCTTCCTGCTATTACTGCCTTTTATTTACATGGTATTACCAGAACGAATTGCCGCTGCTATGTCGATAGAACAGGCAGAAGCCGGGCAGATAAAAATCTATTGTGCCGTTGGCCTGTTTGTTCTTTACCTGTTGTTTGGCTGGCGCAACCATGTTGGCGCCATAATGACTTTGCCAATATTTTTCGCTGCACTCATGGAAGACATGGGCTTCTACGCTCTGGCACCGGTATTTATCATCGGCATCATGATTCTGATGGGCGAGCGCAGAGTATCCCGAATGGCGTTGGTTATGCCCTTTATCTATGGTTTGTTGCTCGCATTTTTTGTCTCGCTACTCTATGTGGGACTACCTGTCGGCAACGTTAATCCGTTCTACGACTTTGGCAACTGGGTTGTCACCCTTCTGCAATAGGCTGCAACAACGTAAATGGAAACATTCAACAACTTTATGGGCGGCACTGCTGCCCTTTTTGGTGATCCGATTGGAATATTTATATTTCTAGGCGGAGTCGTCGGCGGCATGTTATTCGGTGCCATACCAGGGGTAAGCATGCTTACCCTTGCAGCCATCCTGTTGCCTTTCACCGCACACCTGAGCCCTGAGCACGGTATTATGCTGTTCTCGGTCATCTACTGCACCGGTGTCTATGGCGGTGCTATCACCGCTATATTGTTCAACATTCCGGGGGCTCCGGAAAACGCTCCTACCGCATTTGACGGCTATCCGATGACCTTGCAGGGCAAGGCCGGCAAGGCAGTTGGTGCCGCCGTAATGTGCTCGGCCATCGGTGGCACCGTTTCCTGCGTTGTAATGATGTTCGCTACTGCCGCCATTGCAGACTGGGCTATCTCGGCGTTCGGTCCCCCCGAGATTTTTGCACTGGTCTTTTTCGGCCTGGCCGTGGCGGCTTCCGTCGGCGCCAAAACCTTCTGGAAGGGCTGGCTGTCAATTATGGCCGGCTTAATGGTGGCGGTGGTCGGACTGGATCCGGTTGGCGGCATTGAACGCTACAACTTCAACATGCCCTACCTCGCAGCTGGAATTCACTTCATACCCACCATTCTCGGCTTTTTTGCGGTATCCGAAATATTTATACAGGCAGAAAAAAAGGCCACCGGGTCTTATACCGCACCCAAATTGAGTGTTGATTTTCCGACTTTCAAAGAGTTGTGGATGCACAAGATCGCAGTCGTTCGGTCTATCATTATCGGGTTTTTCTGCGGAGTTTTACCCGGTATCGGTGCCACACTTGCGGCGTTCATGGGTTACAACGAAGCCGCTCGCTGGTCAAAAGACCGGGCTGGTTTTGGCAGTGGCAAAATCGAAGGCGTCATCTCGTCAGAGACCGCAAATAATGCCGCCACGGGTGCCGCAATGATTCCTCTGCTAGCTCTTGGTCTCCCGGGCGGTGCACTTACTGCAATGATGGTTGGTGTTTTTCAAATGCACGATATGGAACCCGGTCCGCTGGTATTTCTGAACAGTCCGGATCTGGTTTGGGTGGTGTTTTCGGCCATGTTTTTTGCCAATCTGTCTATATTGCTGATCGGTTTTCTCGAAGCAAAAACCATTGTTAACCTGTTAAAAATTCCATTTCAGTATCTCGCCCCGATGATTCTGTTACTTGCCACGGTAGGCGCCTATGCCGTTCGCGGCCTCACAATCGATGTTGTTGTCATGTTTGTGGCCGGTGTAGCCGGGTTCTTTCTGCGTCGCTCGGGATACTCGGTGGCAGGTATTATCCTCGGCCTGATCCTTGGGAAAATTGGCGAGCAAACATTTGCCCAGGCAATGCAGATGCTGCATTTTGAATTTTCCGGCTTTCTCAACCGACCTATAGCGCTCGGATTGTTGATTGCCGGGGCCTTAACTATCCTGGGCAGTATCTACGGTGCGTTTTTTAGAGATCGGAAAATTGCAGTACAATAACTTTCTGGCCGCTGGATGTTTCGCGTCTCCAGGCGACGCTTTTGCCTTGCAATCGCGAGCGAACGAAGTATATGCAATTCTCCGCGTGGCCTGTCGAACACCGCCGGAGTTTTAGATGAAACAACGCAGCAACGCCAGAACGCAGACGATCTTGCTATCACCGGTATTCACTGTGTGCTTTATTCTAACCGCGTGCGGTGGCTCGGGCTCTTCAAGCCCGACAACAGACACTACTGCGCCGGTGCCAGTTTCAGTGGACTGGACCGGCCAGGCATGTGAATCGCCCGCCCTGCAGAATGTACTCGGCACCTATTCAGGGGAATTGCAATTTGCAGACGACGCCCCGCGTTCTTGCCGGTGGAACACAACCATCGTCATTGCTGGCGTGAACGAACAGGACTCCCTGATTTGCAGTTTATCCGGCAGCGTTACTGCCGTATTGGTTGAACAAGGTACACAACTGGCTGGCGCTCCTTATATCTGCGCCGAAATGGCGCAACAGACCGAATTTGCGAGCGGCCTGCTGGAAGGCCTCGACCTCAATATCGCCACTACCAACTCACTTATTCTGCAGCTGGATGAGCCAACTGTCGATGTTGATGCCAATGGCCTGACCCGGATAAACGCAGTCACACAGTTTGAATCGCTAACCGTGGGTGGTGGCAATCTCATCGCAGCGAATGGAACTATTTCACGCCAAAACTAGCGCCGTGTAACCTTCAAACCGTATAAGCCAGTGTACTGAATCAACTATATCGCCGCTAAAGGATCATCCCCCACCATGAGTCAGGGCCGTCGACGAAATCGCAGATCCAGAAAGAGCCCAGCCACTATTGCGCTGCCCCAGCTCCAGCGACAGGTGTTGCGCAACCGCTTTGCTCCGGTTGAACCGCTGAATGAGGAACAAATCGAACTGATCCACAACACCTCAATGACTCTGCTTGAAGAGCAAGGTATCGAGGTACTGGGTGAACAGGCACTTGCATTGTTTCGCGCAGCCGGTGCCGATGTCGCTGACGACGGACTGGTACGCATTGACCGGCACCTGCTGATGGAAACCATCTCCAGTGCTCCTGAAACGTTCACAATAACACCCCGCAATCCGGACAACCTGCTAGAGGTTGGCGGCAATGTGATCAACTTTGGCATGGTATCCGGACCTCCGAACGTACACGACTGCATCAATGGTCGGCGCATGGGCAATATCGCAGACTTTGAAAACCTGATCAGATTTGGCCAGTACTTCAATGTAATAACGTTCTTTGGCAATCAGGCTACCGCACCAACCGACCTGCCGGTCAACACCCGCCACCTCGACACACTCATGGCCAGCATCACACTGTCTGACAAACCTTTCTTTTCGACCGGCATCGGGGCTGGCCGCTCAATGGATGCAATTAAGATGTGTGCCATTGCACGCGGTATAAGCACTGACGATCTGGCCGCCAGCCCGAGTGCAATGACCAACATCAATATTAATTCGCCGCGCAAGCTCGACGACAGCATGGCTTACGGCGCAATGCAGATGGCAGCTCTGGGACAAGCTGTATCGGTCACCCCGTTTACCTTGATGGGCGCAATGACACCAGCCACGCTCGGCGGAGCACTGGTACAACAGAATGCAGAAGCACTACTCGGTATAGCGTTACTGCAACTGACAAGGCCGGGCGCACCGACTATCTATGGCGGCTTTACCTCCAACGTTGATATGCGCTCCGGCGCGCCGGCTTTTGGCACTCCCGAAAACGCACTGGCAAATCTGGCAGGAGGCCAGCTCGCCCGCTATTACAAATTACCCCACCGTACCAGCGCCTGCAACGCGTCGAACGCGGTAGACGTACAAGCCACCTACGAAACCCAAATGGCATTGTGGAGTTCGGTCATGGGTCACGGCAACCTGATCTATCATACAGCGGGCTGGCTTGAGGGTGGTCTGGTAGCATCGTTCGAGAAAGTCATTACCGACTGTGAAATGCTCCAGCACATGACCAAACTTCTGCAGCCGTTAAAAATAGATCTCGATGAAATAGGGCTCGAAGCAATGGAGCAAGTGGGACCTGGAGGACACTTCTTCGGTTGCGATCACACGATGGCCAGATACAAGGATGCATTCTATCAACCATTCCTGAGTGACTGGCAAAATCACGAAAGCTGGGTCGAGGCAGGCAGCAAAGACACCACCCGGCGCGCAACCGAATTATGGCCAAAAATACTGCAGGAATTTGAGGCTCCGCCTCTGGACGCTACTATTAAAGAAGAACTTGAAGCTTACGTTGCCATTCGCAAGGAACAGCTGGGCCGCGACGAACCAAATCTCGAACCTGAACTATAACGCCAGTCGCATTTACATTCGCGACAGTTGCCTGTCACGCGACCACTACTGTTTACGGGTATTGAATTCTTGAAAGCCGGATGTTTAACTGTCCACCGATGCTGCTGCAAATATTGCGGCAACGTTGGGTATTTGTGTCCGGAAATTCGATGTATATCTAAATATCAGGAGAAAATCATGTACAGGAATTACTGCATCCTGGTTGCAATTTTATCACTGGCGTACGGACTGGGCTATACCTTGATACCGTCGGTAATCGCCAACTATTATTTCGAAGCACCAAGTGATCAGGTTTCCGCAATGGGACGCTATTTTGGTTTGTCGCTACTGGGCAGCGGTATTATGGTCTGGTTGCTCAAGGATATAATGGACATTCCCGCTAGAAAAGCAGTGCTAACCGGAACGCTGGTCTCGAGCGTGGTCGGATTGTTAACCTCTGTATTTCTGGTTCTGAATGGAACAATGCAGCCTTTTGGCTGGTCGGCCGCAGTAATCTATCTGGTCTTTGTGATCTGGGCTTTTCTGACGCTTAAAACCGGCAATCAGATGTCTGCCGAATAGGAGTTTATATACGCGAGCACGCCACGATGTAGCCAACCCTGGCCATAGATTCCCGGAAATAGATTAAGGAATTGTTACGCCGTGGCGTGTTCGCTATTACAAATTTCAATTACTAAAACGAATCAAACTCTACTCAATCGTCAACGTCCCCATCGCGATCCCCTGCTCACCCCGTATGCTGTACAACAAATAGATTCTACCATCTTCCACATAGACGCAGGGATCTCTCAATTGATTCACCGACGTCATAATACCTCCGTAACTGGAGGGCATGTCAGGCTCATTCACCCCCTCCCACGACCGCTTCGGTGAATGGAGCTGACGTGAATCTCCCAGCTGCCAGCAACGCCAGTCACTATCCCCAACCTGTTGGTCGCCGCCAGATTTCTTCATCAACAGTGGCGAGATGAGTAACGACTCAGGGCTATCTCCGGCTCGCGACCAAACCACGTGTATGTGCTCGTTGTCTATCTCCAGTATCGCTCCGTGACGGTAAGAGTCACTGGTTAGCCTCGGACCGGCTTCAAAGCTGCGGCCACCATCAGTGGATCGGTACAGCCGGCTGCCCCAGGCGATAGCGTAGTGATGCTGTCTATGTTGAAAAACGCGAAAGTAGGAGTCACCCAACAGAGGAGCTAATGGTGTGAACCGAAGACCATCGACAGACTCTGCAACTCGCGTTTGCTGAGTACCGTCCGGATTGCGGCCGTGGTAGTACATCAATATTTTTTTATTAGCAGTATCAATATGAACATCGGGCGATGCAATATGGGGATAGTCACCGTCAGTGCCATTGCGAATTGCTGAAAGCACATCCGGATGTGTATTTGCAGGCTCGGGCGGATATTGACAAAAGAGACTATCAGCAAGCGACAGCGTCCCTGGCGGGTAAATTCTCCAGGGTCCGGCCAGATCGTCGGCCACGGCCAGATTTATCTGCTTACCTTCATGATGTGCGAAATACAAATAGTATCGACCTTGAGGATAGTTCACCCATTGCGGAACCTTAATCAACGAAGGGCCATTGATATTACCACCCAGTGATGGATGATCCACAGCGTCCAGCAGAGGTTGATCCTGCAGATAGTTAAACGTAAATTTCACAATGCCTGTTATCCCAGATGCTTTCCACCATCCATTAACAACAATTCCCCGGTGATAACAGACGCAGCCGTGGCAAACCAGACAATCGCATCTGCAACATCTTCCGGTGTACACGATCGCTGCAACGGTACGGCTGATTCATAGCCCGCTTTTATCTTCTCAAAGCCATCGTCACCCAGACCGTCACGAAACCAGCGGCTGGTGATCAGTCCGGGACATACTGCATTGACCCGAATCTCCGGTGCCAACTGCCGAGCCAGATGCAGCGTCAGGGAGTTCAGCGCCCCTTTCGATGTGATATAGGGGATAGATGAGCCCACACCGAGCGAGCCGGCAATCGATGACACATTAACAATCGAGCCGCCTCCATTTTCGCAAAGCGCATCTCGGGCAGCGCGCACCATCTGAAACGCACCAACCACATTGACATCATAAATACGTGAAAATACTTTGTTGTCCAGTGCGTCCCAGTTATTAATACCACTGAACGAAGTCATCCCGGCATTGTTGATCAATACATCGAGCCGCCCCCAGGACTGCAATGCAGCGTTTACCATCGCACAACAGGCACTGTCATCTGCCACATCACCTTGTACCACCAACACCTCGCCACCGGCTTCAACACAGGCAAGACGGGTTTGTTCGGCTTCCGCCTCACTTTTATTGTAGTTAACAAGCACACGATAACCGCGACGCGACAACTCTATTGCTACGGCCGCCCCAACCCCGGTGGCAGACCCGGTAATAATGGCGCATTGTTTTTCAGTCATAGGCAGATCCCGCTGTAGACGCTCAAGACTACCACCTAATTCCGCGTATGGCTCAATTCTGTGAACGTTCGGTAAAGTGTCGCAATCCAGATCATTTCCACATTTTCGTGCGGCCCGCTGTGGCTAAACTCAAGCATGAAAAACAGATAGCTCCTTTTGCAACAAGCGCCTTAGCGGAGAACGAAATGTCCGTCGAACAGCATTACCGTGACCAACGCAAGATTGACCCGACACTGGGTGCCACGCTTGCAGACGGCTCACCCAACGACGACAACCGCATCGAAATCGGCCCGACCAGACTGGCGTTTTCCGAATGGTCCGGGGCCGGACTGATCCTGCCTGATCTCCCAAAGATGCGTGAGTACCGATGGCAACGTTTGACACAACATGTGATTGAACGCGACTACGGAGCGGTGCTGGCTTTTGATCCGATGAATATTCGCTATGCGACAGACAGCACCAATATGCAACTATGGAATACGCACAACCCGTTCAGGGCAGTGCTGGTTTGTGCCGATGGCTATATGGTGATTTGGGACTACAAGAACTCACCTTTTTTATCTACATTCAATCCACTGGTCAAAGAGCAGAGATCAGGTGCTGATCTATTCTACTTTGATCGGGGAGACAAGGCTGATATCGCCGCCGATGCGTTCTCGCAAGAAGTACGCGCACTCGTCGAAGAGCACGGTGGCAACAACAAACGTCTGGCGGTCGATAAAATTTTGCTTGACGGCTTGCGGGCACTGGAGGCGCAGGAATTTGAAATATTCCCCGGAGAGGAACTCACTGAAAAATGCCGATCGGTCAAGGGACCGGACGAAATTCTTGCTATGCGTTGTGCTTCGCTCGCATGCGAAACCGCAGTCGCAAAAATGGAAAACTTCGCCCGTACCAAAGTCCCCGATGGCAACGTATCTGAAAACGATATATGGGCCGTACTGCATGCCGAAAATATCAGGCGCGGGGGAGAATGGATCGAAACGCGGCTTCTATCATCAGGCCCTCGAACCAACCCCTGGTTTCAGGAGTGCGGACAACGTATTACCCGTAACAACGAAATTATAAGCTTTGACACAGACCTTATAGGTAGTTACGGCATTTGCATAGACATTAGTCGAAGCTGGTGGATAGGAGATGAAAAACCTCCCGCTAACATGATTGACGCCATGCGCCACGCCCATGAACACATTATGACCAACATGGAAATGCTAAAACCCGGTGTAAACATTCAGGACCTCAGCCGAAACGCCCACACATTAAAACCGGAATACCAGAAATTAAAATACGGCTGTCTGATGCACGGCGTTGGCCTCTGCGATGAATGGCCACTGGTAGCTTACCCGGATCAAATGGTTGAAGGCGCCTACGACTACGAACTGCAAGCAGGCATGGTGCTATGTGTTGAAGCGCTGGTTAGCCCGGAAGGCGGAGATTTTTCCATCAAGCTTGAAGACCAGGTGCTGGTGACCGAAAACGGATTTGAACTGCTCACTCGTTATCCCTACGATCCGCGGCTTATGGGTGAATGACGCAGGCGACACTGCCTGGCGTTTCGACTTCATCAGGCCGACTCATTACTAACACCAGGAACCCGGGCAGAGTCGCCGAGACGACTCAGACGTCTCTCCCGGTATATCACAAAGAGTCCCGCTGCAACCACCAACGGCAATCCAAGCCACACATTATCGTGAGGGTATTCGTTAAAAGCTAACGCACCTACGATGCTTGCTACCGGAAAGGTCAGATATTCGAAAGGCGCCATTGTTGATGCCTCGCCGTAGCGCAAGGACTGTGCAATGCACAATTGCCCAAAACCACCTGCCAGACCGCACAACACGATGGCTGCCCACTCTATGGCCGACGGGATACTCCAGCCGTTGAATATCGTGACAAAACCAAGCACCATTGTCGCAACAGAGAAGCTCATCACCGCCGAACCGCTGGTTTCAGTTTTGGATAAACGGCGGAGAAACACCTGAGCCAGCGCCCATAATGAAGCAGCGCCCAGCGCTAGTGCAGCACCAAAAGCAGCCTTCGAACCGTAGTCCGCCCCCAACCCCAGCCTTGGCCAGATAATTATTCCTACTCCTAACAGCCCCACCAGTACCGCTATCCATCGAAAAAATCTGACGCGTTCACCGAGAAGCATCCAGGCAAGCGCGACTGTAATCAGTGGCACAACGAATCCGATCGCAGTCGCTTCAGGTAACGGTATCAGTGTCAACGCAGTGAACCACAACACCATCGCGCAGGCGCAGCTCAGCGCCCAACCCAGGTGCTTTTTTACCGACACGATACGAAAGGTCTGCCGAAATTCACCGCGCAGAGAGTACACAAGTACCACTGCGCCTAATCCGATTAGCGCACGAAAAAAAATGGTCTGACCGAGAGGCACCTTTTCATGCAGAAATTTAACCATTGCCATCATTATGACAAATAGAAATATCGATCCGATCTTGTAGCCGATGCCAAGTATTGGTCGCAAACTGTTAGTCCGAAAAATTGTAGACTGAGGAAATCTCCCGCTGCGCCCCCACTTGTGTAAATTGTGAAAACGGGAATCCTGATTCAACAGTATGCACAAATACGAATCTGGCGCACCACTTATCGATAGCTGCTGCAGGCTGACGAATAACTGAAAAGAGAATGAACAGTCCGGACACTCGTTTGATACCATTTCCGGGGCAGCGCTTTTGATTTTTCAGACTGGTTTCCTGCCGCGCAAGCGAGAGCAACACTGCCTGACAGTCCAAAGACGTTTTTGCCGGTTATACGCTCCACAACTGATACTTTTCGGCCAGGAAGATATACGAACCCGGACGATGGCACAAACCGCCTCGCCGTTGAGACTGACATCATGAAGCTGAACTTTCGCTACGCGCTGGAGAGTGACATACCGCTACTGGTGCAACTGCTGGCTGATGATCCTCTGGGTGCAATGAGAGAAGATGCTTCACACCCTCTGGATACCCGTTATTCCTCCGCGTTCCAATGTATCGACTCCGATCCAAACAATGAGCTAATTGTCGTTGAAGCAGGTGGCGAGCTGATCGGAATGCTTCAACTCACGTTTATTCCCTATCTGACACACAAAGGTTCATGGCGATGTCTAATAGAAGGAGTGAGAATAAATAAAAAGTATCGAGGCAGAGGCCTGGGGACCGAATTAATAAACCACGCTATCGAACGAGCCACACAGAGAAAATGCAGCATTGTTCAGCTCACCACAGACAAGCTACGCCCTGACGCAATACGTTTCTACGAATCATCGGGATTCACGGCATCACATGAGGGACTCAAACTTACACTATAGCATTGAGGTGCATTCTGGTGCCGATTGAACAACCTACCTCAACGTTTGTGTAACCCTGATTCAAACAAGCTACCTGGTGCAGATCATCAATCAACGTTGACAATCAGGTAGAATAGACTGCATCGCTACCCGGATAACACAGAATCCCTGGCTTGAACAAAGTAACTAACAAAACTTCAACTGCAGCAGCGCGCCCCGGTATCAAGACCGCGGACGAGGGCAGGCGCAAAGGCGTTCAATCAGTAGAGCATGCATTCTCGTTGCTGCAAATTTTTATCCAATCGGACAAAGCGCTGGCGGTTAAGGAAATCGCCGATATATCCGGCATGCCCGCCTCCAAAATACATCACTATCTGGTTTCACTGGTGCGGACCCGGGTGATTCATCAAATTGCTGACGGCAGGTACGAGTTAAGTTCGTTTGCATTGCATATGGGTCTGGCGGCACTGCGACGGCTAGAACCGGTTGAACTCGCTTCAAATGCAGCTAGACAACTACGCGATACAACGGGCGAGGCAACTTTTATCTCGGTTTGGGGTAACTACGGCCCAACAATAATTCGCTACTTTGAAGGATTTCAGCCAATCACCGTGGAAGTCAAAGCAGGCAACGTACTTCCGCTGGCGACATCAGCAAGCGGCAAGGTTTTTCTTACATGGGGCCATGATAAATTGATTGATCCGGTGTTGTCCCTGGAAAACCTCGATCAACAGACTATCGAGGACATTCGTGCCACGACACGTTCAATCAAGCTGGGGCGTGTCGACAGTGAGCTATTGCCACGAATTGCATCGCTTGCTGCTCCCGTTTTTGACGAGGATGGCAGGTTGGCCCTGGTGATCACCCAGTTAGGCTGGACCGGGAAATTCGATAACTCGGAGCGCGGGCAAATAGCCACTGCATTAAGGCGAGTTGCAGACCAGCTCTCTGTTGATCTTGGTCACACCGGCTCAGCGAACCAGTTGTGGCAGCCATAAGGTAAGCGCTGGCACAGAAGCCAGTAGTGCAAGACGAAAAAGATCCGCCACCCAAAACGGCGTAACACCACGAAAGATAACGCCGGTTGGCACATCGCCAAGCACCCCCTTGAGCACAAACACATTGAGGCCAACGGGAGGGGTAATCAGACTTATCTCGGTAACCACAACAACCACGATCCCGAACCAGACCGGGTCGAAGCCTAGTGAAGTAACCAGCGGGAAAAATATCGGCACCGTTAACAGCAACATAGACAGACTTTCAAATACACAGCCAAGTACCATATAAACGAGCAATATAGATAAAATAACAACACCGGGAGAAACGTCGTTCGCGGTTACCAGCGCCTTTAACGCGTCAGGCAGCCCGGCCAGGTTGACGAAATTCGAAAATATCCATGCACCAATAAGTACACTAAACAGATTGGCTGTAGTACGAGTGGTTTCTTTCAATGCATCCATTGTGTCTGTCAATCGCATACCGCGAGCAACAGCAATGATGAACGCACCGGCGGCCCCCATGCCAGCCGCTTCAGTGGGGGAGAACGTCAGGTACACGGGCCAGAAATTGAGCACCCCGTACATACCGCCGAACACCAGACCGAACAATAGTAAAACTGCCCATACATCTCGAACAGCTCTGAGCCGACCACGCCACGAAGTACGTTCTCCAGGGGGACCTGACCCGGGGTTACGAGCAACAGTCCAGCGTACCGCACCCAAATAGAACAGCACTCCGATCAATCCGGGTATAACGCCTGCAATGAACAACTTCCCGATTGATGTTTCGGTAAGCAGTCCGTAGATCACCAGTATCACTGAAGGAGGTATCAATATGCCCAGTGTGCCTCCGGCGGCAATAGACGCGCTCGACAGGCCATCGTGATAGTGGTATTTACGCATTTGTGGCATTGCCACGCGCGACATCGTTGCAGCCGTCGCCAATGACGACCCGCAAATAGCAGAAAACCCTGCGCAGGCGGCAATAGTGGCCATTGCCAGTCCACCTCGCAGATGCCCCAGAAAGGCGAAAGAAACCTGATAGAGCTCACGGCTTAATCCGCCTTTGTTGACAAAGAGCCCCATCAATATAAAAAGAGGTACCACCGACAGACCATAGTTCTGTGAGGTATCGATTATCAATCGACCAACCATGGAAATTGCACCGCGCGTACTATTGAGATGGGCATAACCCAACATACCCACTAGCCCCATAGCAAAGGCGATAGGCATGCGAAGCAGAACCAGTATCAATACAGCTGCAAATCCGATTAGTGCTTCAGTCACGTAACGGGGTTCGCCAAAAAATAACCAGCAGGCCTCGGCAAACCAGCACCAGAGCAGTAACGAAGGTGGAAATTGCGATTAACCAGGCAATGTATGTTTGCGGGATACCGAGATACTCGGTTACGTCACCATACGACGCAGCACGTTCAGCAAGAACGGAGACTCGCTGTGCCGGCCAAAGCAGCATAAGGCCACAGACAATGGCTAACACACCATCGCGAAACCGACCCCAGAAGGTATTGAAGAAGCCGTCCAGCAGATCGACAGAGATGTGCTCGTTGCGACCTGATATAACAGGCAGCGCCGAAAACACGATAATGGCCATGGCGATACGAATCAGTTCAGTCGCCGATTCAACCGGCGTATCGAACGCGCTTCTCATAACAACATCGAAAAACGTCATCGCCATCATCAGGAAAAGAACGACAGATGCAAGAAGCAGAGGTAGTTCCGATAACCTGTTAACAAGTTTTAGCAAGTTATTCAAACCAGAGCCCCGGAGTCTGCGCGCAGAGAGTTTCGAACTATCAAATTCACCGAGCTTGTCGTTCCGCTCACAATCACAGTTTCCACGATTATCACCCGGACAGTGTCACTGTGAACAGAACGAAAAGCTCTTACAAGATGTTAGTTGGCAGCCATCTCTGACTGAATCATCTCTCTGGCAGCTTCGACATCAATCCCGGATTTTTCCACCTCGGCCATCACTTGACCAATTATTTTATCCGCGATGGGCTGATAGGCAGAAAGATCTTCCGGCGATGCCTGATTGATCGAATTACCGTCCGCTGCTTCGGTCGCACTTCGTCCGTTAACATCGATGTCGTCCCACACCTTTCCCGCCATTCTGCTGACCGGCTCGCCAAAAACCTTTTCATTGAGCGCCTGTTGAATGTCAGCCGGCAAACTGTCAAATTTCTCCTGGCTCATCAGGAAGGCGAACGAACCGCGATATAAACCACCGGGTACCTCAAAGACGTTTTGAGCAACCTCCGTTAACTTGAATCCGGCTCGTGACTCCATTGGCATTACCACTCCATCAGCTGCTTTTGAAGCCAGTGTTTCGTACACCTTGGGAGCCGGAACCTTTATACCCGTACCACCCAGCGCAGAAACAACCTCTGATCCTACACCGCCGGGAACCCGTATTTTCATGCCGGCAATTTCATTCAAGCTGGCGACGTTCGCTTCCGAGTGCAGCTGTGCGGGGCCATGTGTGTGCAGACCAATCAGCTTCACACCGCGGTGCTCATTGGCAGCGGCGAGATATTTTTCATGCACGCGCCAGTAAGCGACCGACGCTGCTTCTGCATCACCCTCGTAACCAGGCAACTCGATTAGCTTTGTCGCTGTAAATCTGCCCGCCTGATAACCGTGAAAAATCACGGTCATGTCCGCCGCTCCGTCCAGCACCAAATCCATCTGCGCCGGTGGTGGAGCAAGCCCGTATTTGATTTCTGCAGTCACTTTACCGTCGGTGGCTTCTTCGATCATCTTAATCATATTCGGCCACATCTGTGCGTTCAGACCGTGGCCGGGAGGCGCCAAGCTCGAAATAGTCAGTGTCTGGTCAGCCGCAATAGCCTGCAGCGGATCAATTTGGTTGCGAATTCCTGCGCGGTAACACCGTCGCCTCGGACGGAGACCGCCATTCTGTGCTTAGAAAGGCGATGGCCCAACCAATGCTGCCTGGAGAACTTGGCGCTATCAAGAGCCAGGTCCAGGATAGCGCGGACACCCTGATTGATCACCTGCTAACCTGTGGATCTTTCGATGCGGTGCAAGATCTGGCGCGTGTTCTACCGTTTACCATTGTTCGCGACATGGTGGGATTGCCAGAGTTTGGACAGGACAAAATGCTGGATTGGGCAGCAGCTGCTTTCGATGTTCTGGGCGTACAAAATCCGAGAGGTCAGGCAGCGCTCCCGGTGATTGCAGAAATGCGCCAGTTCATCCAGCGCGATGCTACCCGTGACAGTCTGAAGCACGGGAGCTGGACGCATCGAATCCACGAGCTGGTTGACCAGGGAACTCTGGATGCTGAACTGGCCCCGTTTGCGATTCGGGACTACATCAACCCGAGCCTCGACACGACTATTTCTGCCACCACAGAATTGATACACCAGCTGGCAAAAAACCCGGATCAGTGGGAACAGCTTAAGTATCACCCGGAGCTCGTTAACAATGCAGTAAACGAAGCGGTGCGTTTAGGAACACCGATTCGATCCTTTTCGCGGCATACGAGTAAAGACACTGACATCGCAGGAGTACCAATTGCCAGTGGTAGCCGGGTAATGATGCTGTTCGCTTCCGCGAATAGAGACGAACGGCGGTTTGCGCACCCGGATGAGTTTGACATAACACGCGTCGCCACAGACCACGTGGGATTTGGCAGTGGTGTGCACATGTGTGTTGGCATGCACCTCGCGCAGCTTGAAATGGAGGCTATTCTCAATGCGATGCTAAGCAGAGTTGGCGAGATCTCAACGGGCGAGCCCACTGTCAAGATGAACAATACAATCTGCGCCTATGAACAACTGCCCTGCTCCTTTGCGAGGGAAACTCGTGTGTTTTCATTTGCGGTAGCATCAACCGCTGAACCAGTGGAAGAACCTCTGTTGCAAGGCAAGATCGCAGTCTGCCGATCTGTTGCCGAGGACGTTATGTGCGTTGATATAGTTCCACAGGATAGTAGTCACTTCCCCGCAGCCGCAGCCGGAGCACACATCAGCCTGTGGATGGACAACGGTACTATTCGCCAGTATTCACTAACAGAATCAATCCAGCCTGACAGGTACACTATCGCGGTTCAACTCGCGCAGGATTCCCGCGGTGGATCGAAATGGGTACACGAGAACCTTGTCAGTGGAAAACCGGTTCAATTTAGCGCACCGAAAAATAACTTCCCGCTTACAACCCCTGTTGATGTGACACTGCTGATCGCCGGTGGTATCGGGATTACCCCGTTACTAGCCATGGCCTGGGAGTTGTATCACGCTAAATATTATTTCGAATTGCACGTGTGCGTCCGCAGCCGAACACGAATGCCTTTTGGCGCCGAATGCCATCTTTGGCCGTTTAGCGATCAACTGCATATCTATTGTGACGACGAAAAAACTGCAGACGATAGCGAAAAGCTTGACGTTAACGCACTTATAAAAACTCATTCTGCTGAAACACAACTTTTTGTCTGTGGCCCGACTGGTTTTATGCGGCACGTCTGCGAAGAGGCACGTGAAGCCGGCATTGGTGAATCAAAAATTAACGTCGAGCACTTCGGTGCTGAAATTGATCCATCAGGAGAGCCATTTACCCTGGTCGCAAAAAAATCAGGTAAAACCCTTATAGTGCCAACAGACCAAACCCCCTTACAAATATTAACGGAAGCAGGTATTGCGGTGCCGACATCGTGTGAACAAGGCGTATGTGGTAATTGCCTCACCACCGTGCTGGAAGGTATACCGGATCATCGGGATATGGTTCAAACAGACGAAGAGAAATCCGGCAACCGTAAAGTGGCTGTCTGTTGCTCCCGATCTTTGACCAGGAAGCTTGTACTGGATATCTAGGTAGGCCGACCCAAAAGTTCGCACACACTTTATCTTCGCAGCTGCCGCCATGGCTGCGTTAAAAACCTCGACGTATGACCCCTTCTTTATTAAACCCCCTTCCTAAATAACCCTCCCTTCCCTATTAAACCCCATTCC
>CAYPCS010000043.1:44259-46063 GCA_964409275.1 uncultured Granulosicoccaceae bacterium | reverse complement strand
GTTTTCGTTTTGCCTTTCCTTTTGCTAGCCGAACCCTGCTACTACAACGTGGTAATACATCTGTTCGAGGAGATATAATGAGCGTAACAAGTGTCAGGCTAACCGACGATCTGCACTAAACTGTCGCGAAAAAATAGCATGTCCTTCTATTTTTCTTTTTTTAAGCACCAACCTCTCTCTACCTATACACCCATTCCGGGTTGTGAGATCTCTAATACTGCTACCGTGGAAATGCCACCTGCCAGATAAAGAAAGGGGCCATCCCATGTATGTGGGGAAAGACCTTCTGCCAACGTCATCGTAACAGGAATGATTAGCAGTGCTAATATGAGTTGAGATTGATTTAACACTTCAATATGTAGCAAAACGGCAAGTATACCGCTAAAAAATACACACATACTTCCTTCAACGGTTCTCGTGTATTTTCTGTTTGTAAATAGTGCATGTACGTTGTACGACCTCTTTCCGAACCGAACGCCAACCGGTTCCGCTAATCCGTCGCCAATACCTGCAATAAGAAACGTGATCGATATCAGGGCTGATTTATCGTATTGCGCTAACCATGTAACCATAAGTATGAGCACCAGATACGTTGCAACCAGTTGAGTTGAAACCCAAATAAGTGTAAATGGCCGGTCCTCAGGGCGGTCTATTGCGGAATAAGCCGTTGCCAGAAATACTGATTTTTTTCGTACAGGCTCATACATTGTGCACAGGCACGCTAACAAAACCATACCACTAAGAATGGTAAGCTGGATTGAGTATTCAAATGGAAAAACGGATACCAAAACTACCGGAAAAAAGAAAAATACAAAATGGAATATTTTTCGAGTGTAGTTTACCTTGACCCCTTTCTGAACCAGCCATTTTCCAAGTGCGAACGTAACTGTGAAAAACACAATTACCTTGATAATTTCGCCAATCCAGAAATTAGCCATGTATGTGTTTCTTTGTTGGCTACAGCCAGTAGTGGTTTTTGCGCCGGGCCTTTTGCAACTCCCTGGAGGATGATCGCCTTAGGGAGCAGTACGGTGATTAGATGACAACTACTTGAAAATGGCAAGGGTACTGCTTAGAGCAATTGTCTGAAGGGAGCAATTGTGGTTGTGGTATTTCCCTGTTCTGAATCAGCAGAAGGCGGTGTAGTGCACGAACAAGGACCGTGCCTTGTCAGTTTGCTGGATTGTGACAGGTGTGGCTCTCTCGTTTAAGTTTTTAGAAAACTTCGCCGCCAAAAATTTGAAGGATTACTTTGTCTCCGGTTTGTGCCTGCGGTCTGGCCGATTAGACGAACCCGGCGCGCACAATATGTATCAATACGGCTATGTAGCGGATAACACGGTAATTCCGGTATGGGAGAGTTAGCTATGAGCACCAGGTCCAGGTTTGGATATTGGGCATGCACTGGTGCATTGGCGCATTTCCTGATTAGTTCAGTGGCTTTCGCTCAAGAGGCTTCACTCGACGAAAGCATTCCCGTATGCTCAGCCGCCAGTTTCGATACAGACGGGGACGGCTGGGGTTGGGAGCACAATCGCTCCTGTCTTGTTGCAGAAACACACAGCGTGTTTCCTGAATGCAGTAGCCCGGACCTTGATCCGGATGGCGATGGCTATGGTTGGGAGAATAACCGTACCTGCATCGTCGCAGAAACCAAAAGTGTATTCCCGGTATGCAGCAACCCGAATCTTGACCCGGATGGCGATGGTTATGGTTGGGAGAATAATCGTACCTGCAAAGTCGCAGGAACCGTAAGTTTATTCCCGGTATGCAGCAGCCCGAGCCTTGACCCGGATGGCGATGG
>CAYPCS010000043.1:0-44159 GCA_964409275.1 uncultured Granulosicoccaceae bacterium | reverse complement strand
CCTTGACCCGGATGGCGATGGTTATGGGTGGGAGAATAACCGTACCTGCCTGGTCGCAGGAACCGGGAGTGAGTTTCCGGAATGCAGCAGTCCCGACCTTGACCCGGATGGCGATGGTTATGGTTGGGAGAATAACCGCTCCTGCCTTGTTGCGGAAACGAAAATAACAACAGACCACCCCGAGTGTGGTGATTCAGGTTCTGATCCGGATGGTGACGGATGGGGATGGGAGTTCGGTAGAAGTTGCATTGTTGTGCAAAACGGCACGCCGAACACCGACACCGGAAACCCTGTTGCCTGTGTCGGGCCAAATCCGGACCCGGATGGCGACGGATTCGGCTTTGAAGATGGTAAAAGCTGCCTGGCTGCAGAAAAGAAGACGGGGGAGGTGCAGGCAGTTGTTACTCCTGACGGACACAATCCATTCAGTAAATTCCAGCTTGACGACACGCTTTACACAAACAATGTCTACGATAGCCGCGAATGGGATGCAAGCAACCCGGGCAGGTTGATTTACTACAACGGGGTTCAGGATTTTGTGCGTTGGGAAGTGCCGGCTCTGCTTGGTAATGATCCTAACCCTTGTGTGCGAATTCAGTCAGCAGATCCCGTGACTCTTTCATACCGTTTGACATCACGCAAAGACTCGCCGAGCGAGCGCAACTCTTTTGTTAGATCGTACCCGGCTATGGTCGTGGGTACTATGGGTGGGCGGTTTGAATCGTGGGGGGTAGAGTGTGGCGCGACCCCGCGTTTGTCGACCAACGCTATGCGACACGGTGGTTCGCCAGTTTTTCAGATGGAATCCGTTGCTGCGGCTACCGGAATGCCCGTGCTGGCCGGAGAGCTGGATTTCGATGTTCGCGTGTCAGTTAAGGCAGACCTTTTATCCGGTAACGCTACAAATGGTGTCGCGAATGTCTTTATGGATTCTTACTGGCATGACGTATCTGGCCAATCACTTGTACCGGGTGGTCGCAGTGATCTGGTTAATACGATCAACGGTATAAATTCCAATTTCACCGAAGTGTGGAACCTCAATATATGGTTCGATTATCCAAGATTTGAAGGTAACGCGTCTTCATGGACAGGTGGTTTCAAAATCGGATCGGTGTCTTTTAACGAAGGCGGTGAATTCGATGTGTACTTCAAAATCGAAGGTGCACGCGATGGACATCTCCCGCGTTGCGTTATCGGATTGAGCGACAACTGCTTTCTCTATATAGGGTTGGTTGCCATAGATCCGAATGCGGCGCGCTCTGGCACTACTGTTAATTACACTGAGGTGGCCGAATGGATGCGTTCGGCGGCATTTCGGGATTTGTTCCTGGTTGGTGCCAGCGAATCGGATACCAACGCGGCAAGAGCCTACGAGGCCTGGCGACTCATTGATGGTACCGGTAATGATAATAGTGCTGACCCTGCCAGACGCGGCCCGCGATTTCCCGATCAGAACCATGTTGTCGGTGGTATCCATCTCGGTAGTGAACTTTGGTACAACCCGGATGCAGTTCCCGCATCAATTGTTTTTGAAACACTGGGTGTAGAAGTCGAAGGTAAAGGCCGATTTGGTCGGTACGTCAGACATTGAATGGGCGGCAACAAGGTATTAACACCGTGAATAGAATGATCAAATTAAGTGGCAACGCAGTTGCCACGGCAATAGTTTGTTCTGCACTGGTTGCCTGTGGCGGCATCGAAGACAGTGATACAAACGTCGGCAAATTAGCACCGCCAGCAGAGAACCTGGCTCGTGCCAATTCTGTAGCAACCATTGCCGAGGATGCACTACCTGGAAATGTTGAGTCATCGGTCTTGTCATCGTTGCAGCCCGGTGACTACAGCGAATCAGTATCGCTTGCAGGTGACGCAAACTCGCTATCCGTGAGCGATATGGTTATTAGCAATGCGGAAGTCACGGCGGGGATGACATCGTCAAACAGTATTGCCTATCGTTTTGAGGTTTTTGATACCGGTGGTGCCGATCTGCCGTTTGACGAATTGTCTGTCGCACTGGAAGTGGGGGCGAGTGGCAGCTTTGCAGATAGCTATCGTATTGCTCTTTTTGATATCCGTCGCGATAGCGACAGTCAAACGGGCTCTGCGGTAGCACTTACAGCGCGAAGTGCCCTGACAGATCTGCCATCCGGCAACTACTCTGCGCGACTGGTGGTTAATCCCAACTGGCAAAATGCATTTGATACCGTGCCTGCGACACATGATGACAGGCAACCGTTCCGATATATAGAAGAGCGTGACTACAGTAACAATGCAAGCAATGTCTTTCAGATAGATGTGACCAATACAAAAGAGTGCATAGAAGACAGCTTTGAAGACAATGATAGTTTTTCAACCGCCACAGTGATACCGGCAGGTGGCCAGATAGATTCAGTGCTGTGTCTGGACGAGGTGGACTTTTACTCCGTTGACCTGACTGATCGCACAAGTACATCTTTGGCATTTGACTACACGGACAATGAAGATGGCTTGAAACGCGCGACGAGTTATGTAGTGTTTGATGCCAATGCCAACCGTATAGCCGATGGCATCGCCAGGGAGGCCAATGATATTGTAATAATTGCTGATGCGCCGGGTATTCACTATCTCGCACTGTACGGACAACGATCCAGCTACCAAATCGTACGAGTAGACGGCCCCGGACTGGCTGATGATTTCAGTGACGACGGGCTATTCGGAGATGAATCAATCGTTGGTCCGCACAGCTGGCTGTTTGGAGAGGTTACGCTCCATAAGTTGGCATTTTCAAAAGAATTGTTGAATGATCAGGTGATCAATTGTGGTCGAATCACAACGCAATTCAGCAATCAGCAACCAATTGCCTATGTGACCCCCGGGCATTTTGCTGACATACACAAGTTTCATTTACTTACTAATGGTTCCTATTTGGTAGATGACCAACCACAAGCCGAGTGGACCATAGCGGATGGTGACATTGTCAGTATAGACTGGTACGAGAACGCTTTTCCCGGCTATGCGGAAACAGTGGGCAGCAACAGCTGGCGCTACTGGAGCGGTGACGGGCTGGCCTATGCTGAATGTACTCTTGAATTCAACAATCAAATTTCGATTTGATGCTTTGCGATGGATGATCTCGAGGCACGAATGTCTAATGAATGGATAGTGCTGTAAAGAGATTCCCGAATAATATCCGCACCGTGTAGATTGTCTTCCTGCACTATACACCCGCGCATACTCTAACCTCTTTGTATTTTCCAGCGTCCTTATCAACAAGCCTGTAAGCAGGTCACCTTCAGCATCGGCCAGGCGATAATCGGCATGCCCCGGTGAAGCTGTGCATTTCTAATTGTAGCTGTGCGTTGCTAATTGTCGCTGTGCGTTGCGAATCAAAACCACCTCAGGCTAAGCCGGAGACCGGGTTCCGGACATGGAACTACCGGAGCAATGTTCGTTTATCCGAACAAACCGGGACTTTATTATCAATTGCCTGGTCGGAGTGAACACGAGATCAGGCAGGGTGCTCCTGCAAGATTGACAAGTATTCGCTGCTCGTGGAACATCGAAGCGGCAACCAGGTATCGCTGAATTACTGGTTGATGGTGCTGTTCGTCGGCATCGGTCAGATACACAGGCAATAGCACCGGAATATACAGAATGAAACTATTTGGCGAGCTGGAAGGCACAGGCTTTGAAGTGGTGCAAGAAGCGTTTAACGACTGTCTGATTGGCCATGCAAGGGTAGAACGGCTATGGAGTGGAGCGCGCTGGTCTGAAGGGCCGGCATGGTTTGCGGCGGGCCGCTACCTGGTCTGGTCTGATATACCCAACAATCGTATGTTGCGCCTTGACGATACCGACAGTTCGGTCTCGGAGTTTCGCAATCCGTCCAACAATTCCAACGGCAATACTGTAGATCTGCAGGGCAGGCTGGTAACGTGCGAGCATCTAACTCGCAGGGTGAGCCGCACGGAATTCGACGGATCGATTACCGTGCTTGCAGAGAGTTTTAAGGGAAAGCGGCTAAATTCACCCAACGATGTGGTTGTAAAGTCGGATGGATCTATCTGGTTTAGTGATCCATCCTACGGCATCATGATGGACTACGAGGGCGAACGTGCCACTAGCGAGATTGGTGCATGCCATGTGTATCGAATTGATCCGCACGATTATCAGATCTCCTGCGTTGCAGATGACTACGTTAAACCTAACGGCCTTGCCTTCTCGCCTGATCAAAATACGTTATATATTTCTGATACCGGTGGCACACATCAAAAAAACGGGCCTGCCCACATTCGAAAACACAGCGTCACTGATGATGGCAAGCTTGGCGAGGGGGCAGTTATAGCGACGTGCGATGCCGGTTTCTTTGATGGCTTTCGGCTAGACCGCGATGGTCGTATCTGGACATCCGCTGCTGATGGTGTGCATTGTTTAGCTGCCGATGGTGCGCTGCTTGGCAAAATTAAAATACCGGAGTTTGTCGGCAATGTATGTTTTGGTGGTGCCAAACTAAACAGGCTGTATATTTGTGGCACGACGTCGCTTTACTCGGTTTATTTAAATGTTAACGGTATTAACTAATCCGGCTTGTCCTGACGACGTAGCTGTGAAAAGCCTGGCTGTGAAAAACCTCTCACCTTAATTTATTACCTTATTTCCACCACAGTCCACTGGATCAGGCTAGAGTACTTGAGGAATAATTAGTAGCATGGTTAAAAAAAAATGTTGCACTGACAGGTCCTGACGTCATGGGCAATTCGATCGGTACGCGGTTGCTGAAAACGGATTATGCATTGGCAGCATTTGATCCGGATACCGACAAATTTTACCCATACTGAAACGTTGAAAAGGCATTGACACATAAAAATGAACAACAACTCAGAACGTAATTCCGGCAGGGTTAAAGTCTGGGACTTGCCATTGCGGATTTTTCACTGGGGTCTTGTGACGGGCTTTATTGTCTCGTTTGTATCTGTGAAAACCGACAACATGGAAATTCATATCATTTCCGCAACCTTCGTACTCGGGTTACTGATTTTTCGTGTGTTGTGGGGAATTCTGGGTTCTTTCACGTCGCGTTTTGCCACGTTCATACCAGGCTTTGGCCGCCTGTTTCGATATTTGACCGGTCAAGACGACGGTGTACTGTACCCCGGTCACACGCCGTTGGGAGCGCTCTCGGTAGTCGCTTTACTGCTATGTCTGATATTTCAACTGCTAACCGGCCTGATAGCGGATGATGAAATCTATATTACCGGCCCGTTGAGAGACTACGTAGGGAGTGAATTAAGTAGTTGGGCAACTGCCAGGCACGGGCTAATGTCAGACGTATTACTTGGTCTGGTGGCTTTACATTTGGTCGCGATCCTATTCTACTGGCTGGTAAAAAAGAACAACCTGGTCAAACCGATGTTTACCGGTTACAAAACGATGTATGGGGCGAGGCAGGGAACTGACTATGCCGAATACAGTATATTGGTCGCTCTGATTGTTATTGCAGTAAGTGCGGTTTCAACTTACGCCGTCTTCAACTGGCTTTGAAGCATTGAACACTAGCTAGTCGGTGAGGTGTCTGCATTGGATACTTCGGTACACTCGATACCGGCGGATATAAGTAAAACGGATAAAATTTTCATCGTCGCTCTTCACTATTGTGGCCAAAGAACGGGTGCTGAAGCAGGTTAGTTCTGGCTGGTCTGCGGTAGCGCCTGCTGCTGTATGGGCACTAACCGGTTTGCATTGGGTTAGCCAGTTCGTTAACGACCTCAACATTGGGAAGTTTCAGCAAGCCGGCAGGTGGCATGAGTAGTTTTGATGAACGGTTTCCACCACCCAGTATGATTTGCTCGCAAGCCATTACTCTGCTGTCGATCCACAACGGTAGCTGGTCCGGCAGCCCGATCGGGGTAACACCGCCCAGCTCCATGCCGGTAAGCTGCTTGGTTATCTCCGGGTTGGCGAACGAAATCCGTCTGATACCCAGTTTTTTGCGGACGGTCTTATTCACATCGAGACGGCAATTCGCCAGCACGATACAGCAGGCGTAGGTTGGCTCGCCTTTGCTTGACCCTACCAGTAACGCATTAGCGGATTGCTCAGGCGTGTAGCCGTAGTGTTCACAAAAGGCAGCGGTATCGGCGAGAGTCGGGTCGCATTCAATTGTCGTGTGCTCTATAGCCAGAGATTCCAGCGTATCGCGTACTGACGGATGCAAGGCTGTTGTGGTCATTGAGGCCGGTCCGATGAGAGTAATTGCTGGTTGTGAGTGTACCGTGTGATAGCTGTTGCCTGCTACCGGTTTGGTATTGCAGCGCTAAAGGTGTGCGATTGTGGGCCGACTATTACTGGTCTTGAGAGCTAAAGAACCGACAGCAGCCGCTGTTTGAACTATGACAAGGTATATTCACCATGAGTAGAAACCTGATTGCAGCATTCGTTTTGGCTGTTTCGGCACTAGGTACTGGCGGTTGTACAGCTGTTGCGCTGGTGGATGCGGCGGCAAGTACTGCGGTGGGTGTGGGCAAGGTAGCGGTCAAGGGCACGACGGCTGTGGTGGGCGCCGCAATACCGGATTCGGACGACAAAAAGAAAAAGTAGCCGGCAATAACAAGGCTGCTGTAGCTTATTCAGCACACCACAGTTCCTGCTGCTCTAGCTGCAGTTTGCTTTAAAAATCGAATTCGCTCCAGACCGGGCAATGGTCTGAGGGCTTTTCCAGCGCACGGATATCATAGTCCATGCCGCTGTCAATCAGTGTGTCGGTAAGTGTACTGGTGGTTAACACATGATCGATGCGTAAACCGCTTTTCGGTTCACGCTCGAATCCCCTGGTTCTATAGTCAAACCAGCTCAAATATTCCTGCGAGTCCGGATACTTAACCCGGTAGGTATCATCCAGACCGAAGGCGGCGAGCTTCGCAAACCACTCTCGCTCTTCTGGCAGGAAGCTGACATGGCCTTTGCGTAGCCAGTCTCGCGCCCTGGAATCACTGATGCCAATGTCCTCGTCGCACGGTGCGATATTAAAATCACCGATAACGGCAATGGCATCTTTGTTGTCGAAATCTTTGCCGAGGTAGGATGTAAGCGAGGCATAAAATTCTGCCTTGTCGGGAAATTTCGTGGGGTGATCTCTTTTTTCGCCGTTTGGAAAATAGCCGTTGAGGACGGTAAAAGGGTTGCCTTTTTTGGTCTCGAAGGTGCCTCCAATCAACCGTCTTTGCGAATCGTCAGTATCGCCTGGCAACCCTTTGATTACTGATTTAAACGGCAGCCGGGACATGATAGCCACGCCATAGTGAGTTTTTTGACCGTGGAATTCAACGTGGTAGCCCATGTCGCACACTTGTTCAAGAGGAAACTCCGGATCGGGTACCTTGGTTTCCTGTAGCCCGATTATTTCGGGTTCGTGCTTTTCAATGAGTGCTTCGAGCTGGTGAAATCTCAATCGCAAGCTGTTTACATTAAACGATACGATTTTCATCGGAACTGGATCTCTGTCAGTGTGACTGGTTCGGTGTAGAGTGCGGGGGCATTAATTTTTGCAACGTTGCCCAGACGTTATCCGGGTACATGTTTTTAGCAGCCGTATATGCTTCGACTGTGACAAGGTACATCACAACAAGACTGGTAAGTGGTATCGACACAAAAAGGTCGCGCACAATGTCAGACAGGAAACGCGTATACCTGGCTGTATTCGGTCTAGGCTATACCGAATACACGAACCAGATCAAGCACACAGCGCAGTTGCGAAATCGCCCGCAAGGTATCGTCCAGCCGGTCTTGCAGACCCTGAACTTCATCATCTCGAACCGACTTGTTTCGCTTCGATAATTGCTCGAGGCGCGCGAGTTCTCCGCCGAGTATTTGCTGAGCGTTGGCGGCGGCGAGGGTTTTGAGTTCTACCAGGGTGGCCGAAGCTATAGTTTCTGCTTTTACAAGTTGTGCCTGCAGCTGGGTACGCTTTACCGTGACCAGCTGTTTAGCCAACGGTTTTTTGATGGCGTGAAAGGCGTCGTCCAGATCGGCATGGCTAAACTGCGCTGACAGGTCTTCGCACTTTTCGTTTAACACCACACGTAGTAACTCACCGTCAAGGTATTGCTCGATAGCCAGAGAAGCGGGGGCCGGGCAATCGAACACATAGTGGGCTTCCAGCAGCACACTGCCGCGTTGCAGCGATTCATCTTGCATGGCACCGACAAGCACCTGACCAAAGCCGCCGGAGATGATCTGATCCATTGCGGTTTGCACCAGCGGGTGCTCCCAGGTAAGGAATTCCACTTCCTCGCGGGCCAGTGCGACATGTCGGCGATAGGTGATGGTGGCACCTTCTTCGTCGAGACCCGGATATTCGCTGACGGCGAGGTGCTCGCCGGGTTTGATAATGAAGGTATGAGTCGAGTGGTCTTCAATATCGACACCGAGATTGTCCAGCGCCTGATCCATGTATTTCTTAAGCGCGTTGTCGGAATCGTAGGAGACAATCTCTTCGATAAGGGGAGTGGAGATTACCTCCCGGTGCGAGCTGAGTTCCAGCAAACGGTCACGTCCTTTCTCAAGCTTCTCGCGATATTTGGCCGCGAGTGTTGCCGCTTTGTCGATTAACGGGTTGGTATCGGTCATTTCTCCATTGAGTGCTGCGCTGAATTCGTTGGAGAGTTCCCGGCGCACGATTTCACCAGTCTGGCAGGTTTGTTCAAACGCATTGAGGCCATCGTGATACCAGCGTTGCAGAAATTCGTCACGACTTCCTTTGAGATAGGGAACAAGCAGGTAGATAGTATGGCTTTGGCCAATCCGGTCGAGGCGTCCGATACGTTGTTCCAGAAGGTCCGCATTCTCGGGTAAATCGATCAGAACCAGATGGTGTAGAAACTGAAAGTTTCGTCCCTCACTGCCAATTTCAGAGCACAGAAGAATCGGGCTACCGGATTCATCGTCAGCGAAATACTCGGCCGCGCGGTCACGTTCCACGATTGACATCTCCTCGTGAAACGCGGCGGCATGAATGCCAAAACGGGTACGCAATTCCTCACTCAGGGACTCCACTTTTTCCACTGATTTGCATATCAGCAGTAATTTTGCGGGTGCAAGCTCGGCGATCTTTTCTCCAAGCCAGTCCGCGACTGAGCCAGACTGCAGGGCATAGGGTTCAGCAATGCGCTGAGGAAAGCCGCTGACGGCACTGCGTGTGTTTCGGAACATCACGCGGCCTGTGCCGTGGTGATCAATGAGAGTGTCGACAGCCGTGCTGCTGTCGGCATCGACATCAAGCGTTTTAAGGAGTTGTTGCTGTTTTTTATCGAGGGCTTTGCCGTCCGTTAGAGCGCTGGCAATATCAGCCATTGCCCGATAATTGTTTTCTTCGGCGACAAACTGGTCCAGTGACGGAAAACGATGCGGGTCCAGCAGCTGCAAGCGGGCGAAGTGGCCGCTATTACCGGATTGCTCGGGAGTTGCAGTTAACAGTAAAAGCGATGGGACTGCGGTTGCGAGGGTCGCCACACACTGATAGGCCGATGTGTCGGATTCTTCATTCGTGTCTTGCTCGTCTGCCTCAAGGTGATGGGCCTCGTCAACGATTAGCGTATCCCATCCGGCGCTCTCGGCATGTTCCATGATCTTCGGATCTGACAGCAGACAGGGTAGTGTGGTCAACACCAGTTGACGGTCAAGAAAGGGATTACCCTGAGTTGCCGATTCCATTGACTCCTCGTACATCGATTCGTCGAGAATACTGAAATGCAGATTGAATCGGCGACGCATCTCGACCAGCCATTGATGTAACAGTGGTTCGGGAATTATGACCAGAACACGGCTTATCATGCCCCTCGTGAGTTGCGAATGGATGATCAGGCCGGCTTCAACAGTTTTTCCCAGCCCCACTTCATCCGCCAGCAACACACGCGGTTGAAATCTGTGGGCAACCTCGTCAGCGATATATAGCTGATGAGGGATAAGTTCCGCGCGGGCGCCTGTCAGGCCGAATACTCTGGAACGCACCAGCTGTTGCTGCATCTCACGGGTGGCGAGGCGAATGTGGTAGCGACGTTCGCGATCGAATTGTCCGTTGAGCAATTTATCCGAAGGTCGGTTGAACTGTGTGAAATTATCGAGTTGAGTTTCGCTCAGAGTCACATCGGAGCCGTCCTCAGCGGTGCCGTAGTACACCACCAAGCCATCGATTTCCTCGAGATCGGTAACAATAACCTCGCGCTTGTCTGCGCTTTTAATTCGGTCACCGGCGCCAAAAATCACCCGAGTGAGAGGAGCGGTCTCGGCGGAATAGGTGCGAATCTCGCCGCTTGCCATATACACAATGGTGATCAGTCGGTGTTCGGTTTTAAGAATGGTTCCGAGACCAAGGTCGGTCTCGGTATCACTGATCCAGCGCTGTCCGGGGGAGAAAGTAGGCATTAATTCCGAGTATTATTGTGTTGTTCGGGCGTGCAGTCGCGTGGTTAGCGCAGCTTCACTGGATGTCGGCCCAATTCTAATCGCTTGTTGCCCGCCTTTCCATCGATAAGGTGACTGCCGTTAGCCCACTGTTTGATGTGCCGGGGGGTATAACGCTCGGCCAAAGAAGGTATAGCTGATGGCGGGCGGCAGGCTTTTGGCGCCGCGCCGAATACGCAAAAACGACGGGTGCAGCCAATGTGTAAACACTGCGTAAACAGTGTGGCGTGCCACCGTGGCTGCAACTAAGCTGTCGAAGCATCCGTGACGTTGTTGAATGCTGCGTGCAGCCTGAACCGAATGCAGGTTGAAGAATCCGGTATTTATAAACCGGCTTTGGTTATGGTCGAGGTAGAAAAACGCGTGTCCAGAGTGCTAATTGCCGATGATGATCAAGTGCTGTCAGACCTGCTGGCCGAGTATCTGCGCTCGCAGGAAATGCAGGTTGTTCAGGTGTACGATGGCCATGCGGCAGTTCGCGGTGTCAGCGATGGCAGCTTTGATATCGTTATTCTCGATGTAATGATGCCTCGTATGGACGGATTTGAAGCGCTGCGTGAAATACGCACGTCAAGTACGGTGCCTGTGCTTATGCTGACAGCGCGCGGCGAGGATGTAGACCGAATAGTCGGGCTGGAAATGGGGGCGGATGACTACCTCCCGAAGCCTTGCAACCCGAGAGAGCTGTTGGCGCGAATACGCGCCATACTCAGACGTGCAGATCCGGTTGACCCTGTCATATCCAAAGAAGTGCTGCGAGTTGATGATGTGTCTTTAAGTACGGCCGATCGCAGTGTAACCACGGCGACGGGCGAGGTGGTTCTCACCACCACCGAGTTCAATATGCTGGAGGCGTTGTTGCGCAATGCGGGTAGTATTGTCAGTAAAGAGGAACTGACCGAAAAAGGGTTGTCCCGCAAACTCGAACTGTATGATCGCAGTGTCGATATGCATATTAGTAATCTTCGCCGCAAACTCAACGACACCACGGGTGAGAATCAGCGTATAAAAACCGTCCGCGGGATTGGCTATTTGTACGTTGCGAACAAGTCTGCGGTGGAAAGCGTGTGATCAGGCTGCAAAAGGCACCCGGACGGCAGCGATAGTAAATGCACAGGCTTTTCTGGAAGATCTTCTTTTTATTCTGGCTGGTGAATGCGCTGGTGTTTACGTTGGGAATTTCCCTGGCGCATTTGTTTACCGCATCTGATCCGGAGCGTCAGTTTCCGATGCTTGAGACGGCGCATCTGGCTATCGAAGCGCATGAAAAAGACCAGCTAAAATCGTTTTACCGTAAAACCCGAAAAAACCGCCGCGTACATATTCAGTTACTCACTGGCGATGGCGAGCTATTGCCGTTGGGTTCGGCTCGCGCTGCATCAATGCCAATAGTTGATAAATACCCTTCCTTCGAACGAAAGCGACTCGGAGGCCGCACTTACGTATTGCGTGCAATCGAGGTGACTTCCGGCTCTGGAGAACGGTACCGGTTTATCGCGCGCTATAGTGCGGATCGAAATCCGCGGCCTAAACCGGCAGTTATATTGTCGTTCTTTCTAGTCACCATCGCAGCAACCAGTTTGATGATAGCCGCGTACATCACCAAACCGCTTCGTCGATTGCAAACAGTGGTAGGTCGTTTTGCGCAAGGTGAACACGATGTACGAGTGGATCAAAAAGTAGTTTCCCGTCGTGATGTAGTCGGCGAGGTGGGGCGTGAATTTAATGCAATGGCCGAGCGCTTGAACGCCACGTTGCAAGCGCAAAAGAGCTTGCTGCGCGATATTTCGCATGAGTTGCGCACACCGCTGGCTCGAATGCAGGTTGCCGTCGCCCTGGCAGAGGACAATTCCTCCGGTGCAGAAGCACCGCTTGCGCGACTGCACGCAGAAATAGAACGGCTTGATGGATTGATCGGGCAGGTGCTCACGGTTGCGCGGCTTGAAGGCGGTGTCAATACGCTTGACGCTACCCGGTTTTCTCTAGAACTGTTGCTTAACGAGATTGCGGCTGATGCTGAATTCGAGTTTGGTGGTCAGGGTAAAAACGTGAGAGTTGAAGCGAGCGATGATCTCACCGTCGTGGCAGATCGAATCCAGCTACGTAGCGCCATAGAAAATATAGTTCGCAATGGTTTGCGATACACAAAGCAGGGGTCGTCAGTTGAGTTAAAGGTCACCAAAAAAAAAGAAGGGCTGCTAATTTCGACGAGAGACTATGGTGCCGGAGTTGAACCGGATGTGCTGGATCGTTTGTTTGATCCATTCTACCGGGTGGAGGCCGCGCGCGATTCGGGCAGTGGCGGGCATGGAATCGGACTTGCGATTTCACGCGGAATTGTGTTGGCACACGGGGGGAAAATAGCAGCGAGAAACCATCCGGAGGGTGGATTGATCGTCGACATCGAATTGCCAGTCGCTGCTAACCATAATTTGTAGTCGGGATGGACTCGATTGTCAGAACATTTGCCAGCTGGAATACAGCTTTGTCGTGAAATGTGCAGAAAAACTGCTGTTTTTTACCTAATGTGCATTTTTTGTTTGGGCGACTTTACACAGGGTTTACACCCCGCTGACGTAAAAATAGATAGTTTGGCCGTAAACTGATGGTGTCAGATCGATTGATTTGAATTTTTTAAAATTTGGAGAACATCAATGAAAAATATTTTTGCGGTTATTGGCGTTATGGCTACTCTGTTAGCTGGTTCCTGGAGCGTTATCAGCTTTGCAGATAACAAACGCGGCGATGATGCGCATCGTCACCATGGTGCGAAACATGAAGCGCGGATGCTGAAGAAATTGTCAAATGCGCTTGACCTGACAGATGATCAACAAGCTGAAGTAGCTGTCCTGATTTCACAGGTAAAGCCGCTCATGCAACAGGCAAGAGAAACCCGTAGTGCAGTGCGGCGAGAGATGATGACGTTTGATAATATTGGTGCTGACTTTGACACCCGGATGATACAGTTGGCGGACGAACAGGCCGAGAGCACTCGCCAGATGGTTCTGGAACTTTCGCAATTGAAGCTACAGTTTTCTCAAGTTCTAACCGCCGATCAACTCACGAAGGCAGCTGAGCTGGAGAATATGTTCGAAGGTCGTCGTGGTGGTAAAAAACATCGCAAGCACGAGCGTAGTGGTCATACGCAGCGCAACGCGTCTGATCAATCCGTCACTGAGTAGTAATATAGTTTAGCGCTATCGGCGGTGCGACTGCGCCGCCGGTAAAGCCCGCGTCAGCACGAAGGGGTTGGTGTTTTTTCTATCAACAGTTTTTTCCAGTCTTTGCCCATCGCTTTCGGGGCAGTCCGGATAGACGCTGGCAGCTCTTTGGCTGTTTGAATTTCGCCAGTGGTTTTGCCATCACTAATCTGTTGCCGGGACCGTGAATCTGCCACGAGCCAGTTTCGCATTGTGCAGTGGCTCGACTGGCTCTATGACAAGCATGCAGAGACCGGGCTCGGCCAGCACCCGCCGGTAACAGCAGGGATTGTTGTTTGACGATATCTTTAAAGCGAGAGTTGTCCGGCGATTAGCGCGAGAGTGCAGTTGGACAACGATGAGGCGTGTAGTTATCGCTCGCAGGCAGCTTTCCAATGTCTGTAAATTTTGCGCTTCGTTCAGACGGTTTTGAGCAAGGACTCTTAATGTTGTTCTGGTCGGCGGGCGATCAGGGTCAAGCAGAGCAGGGAAACGATAATGCAGGCAAAAACGGTCACATGGAGCTCCATTGGGGTAATTATTGTCTGGTTTTTCGATCTGCGGAATCGGGATCCGGGCGTCGAAAAGGACAAGTAGCGTGTTTCGAGTTATGGAGTGGATGATAGTGATGAAATGCAGTTCAGGATACCGCTCAGGGTGGATCGTTGCGGTAGTTCACAAAGTATTTCATATTTAGAATTTTTCGTATAGTTAATGTTACATCAAGGTGGCTGAAGGTAGGTGTCTTGCAGATACCCCGGACACTCAGAGCTTTGTTGATGACACAATCTAATGGATTCAAAGTTAAGAAATTGTTACGAAACAATCGAATACTGAAATTTGCTCAATTTTAACTCAAGGGTCATGTTTGTGCTGACGTTAATTGTTTCAGAAGGCATTAAACAGCTGTATCGCGCAAGATCTTGTGATCTGCCAAAACGTTGAAAGCCGCTGGCCAAGTGGCGGTCGACGACCAGGCAGTTCATTCCACCAATAAACGAAAGTAGACACCAATATGCATGCACGATTAACCGTGAATGAACGGCACAAAATTGAGAAAGAAATTGCAACGCTGGTATCAAGCCTCAGCGAAGCAGTTAATTGCGGCGATCAGCGCATCAAGGAGCTGGAAAAGCAAATTGAGCAGCTAAACCGCCAGCTGGCAGATGCAGCGAAGGCCGCTGACAGTTCGGCGAAGCAAACTACCGCACTTGAAAAGCAAATCACCGAGCTTAAAGAAGAGCTGGCAGCTCGCAATGCCGATATCTCGGTATTGAAACTCGAAATTAAATCGTTGACCAAAGAGGGCGAATCACTGCTCGGTCAGGTCACTGCCGGTACTGCAGAACAGCAAGCCTTGCGTGATCGACTGGATGCGGCGCTTCGTGAGAAAGACCAGGCGCAACAAGCCGGTGCTGAATCCGACAAAGAGATTGATTCGCTGCGAGGCACGATACAAGAGTTTGAAGCGACTGATGCGGCACTTCGCGAGCGCATCGTCGAGCTCGAGCAGTTGCTGATTGTCGAGCGTCGCAAGACCGGCCAGGAACTTATGTCTCGAATTCTGGAACTTGAAGCGATGCTTTCCGTTGAGCGGCAGCGCGTTGAAGAAATGCCTGAACTTTCCGAGATCACCCGCATTGATTCAAAAGTGAAAGCGGCAAATAACGCCTCGGTGAACAAGTCGAAGAAAGATCTGGCCAAAAAGATGGGTTAACACCGCAAGGGTGTGTACCAGTGTAATTCTGGATGTGGAAACGGCAGCCTTGTGGCTGCCGTTTTTGTTTTTTATATGGCCAGCGGGGGTATTTGTACGCTGATCTGGCAACTTCGTGTCGCTTTTCGTTGTTGCACTTCTGCCTGGTATCCGGTTGAACCAGATACGCTTGCAAAAGCCGGGTCGGGTGATTTTCTCTGTTTTGTGTAACTTTTATGAAGCAAGGGTGCGTCAGAATAATCGGAAAATGATTATCCACAAATCCTGTGGATAACTTAGTGGATAAAATAGGGAATAGGGGCTGCAAACGGCGTTGGGTAAAGGGTTTAGGTCAAAATGTATAATTTTTAATCAATTAATTTAATTGTTTATAAATCAATGATATAGGTAATTCTGGAGTCTTTGAGTCGTTATTCTGCTTTAAATCAGGCAAGGGGATTTAAAAATCGTTTTTTGTTGTGTATAACCTGACATTCGAAATAGATGATTCATCTGTGCGTCAAGCTTTTTTTTAGTCTAAACCGGTTAATTTCGGTGGTTTTCAGCATTTGTAATAATTAACCGCTTGCGATAACTTATTTCTATACTTAGTGAAAATCTCGCGAATTTGTTGCCAGATCACCCAGCATCCACGAGTAGTCTTCAACAGACTTTGCGATCAGGTGCACTACCTCTCCTTCACGCTGGGTCGTACCTGAAATAACCACTAATCGTGAACCGATAACCGCTTTTCGATATCGCTCGGTGACGTTCTGCCAAATAACAATATTGGCTAATCCGGTTTCGTCTTCGGTGGTCATGAAGATCACCCCTTTGGCACTGCCCGGCCGCTGGCGTACTTTTACCAGTCCGGCGATTCGCGCAAAGCGGCCATCCAGTGTGTTGGCGAGCCATTGCTGCGTAGTGAGGACGCGTTTCTCTGAAAGTTGGTCTCGCAACAAAGCTAGCGGGTGACGACCCAGGGTAAAGCCGACGCTTTGATAGTCAGCCACAATATCTTCCCCTTCGCTGATCAACGGTATTTGCTGCGGAATGTCTTTAGAAGATGCATTCTTCAGCATGCCTGGCAGTTGCTCGACACCCAGCAGATCCCAGTGGGCACGGTGGCGATTGCCACTGATTGGCTCCAGTGCTCCCGATGCAGCAAGCGCTTGCTGATCGCGCGCGTTCAGGCGGGTTCTGCGCGATAGTTCTTCAATAGACCGGTAGGCTCCATTTTGCGTACGCTCGTGCAACAGTCGCTCAATACCATTGCGAGACAGATTCTTTACCAGCCGAAAGCCAAGCCTTACGGCAAATGATTTGCTTGAGCGGTCTTTTTTTTCGCTGCCGGGCTTGTTGTCTGTTTTTTTCCCTGACTGCACGATTTCCTGCAAGTGATGGTCGTTACGGCTCTCGTTGATATCGAGCTCGCGCACTTCAACGCCATGACGTCTGGCATCGGCGACCAGATCAGACGGTGCGTAAAACCCCATGGGCAGACTGTTCATGATGGCGCAGCAAAATGCAGCGGGTTCGTGGCATTTAAGCCATGCGGAGACGTATACCAGCAGGGCAAAGCTTGCCGCGTGTGATTCCGGGAAGCCGTACTCGCCAAAGCCGCGTATCTGGCGGAATACGGCGCTGGCAAATTCATCGTCGTAGCCGTTGTTGTTCATGCCCGCCATCAGCTGTTCCCGAAAACGCTCGACTGTGCCGACCCGGCGCCAGGCAGCCATCGAGCGGCGCAGTTCATCAGCTTCCCCGGGGGAAAAACCGGCGGCCACCATAGCGAGTTCCATGACCTGTTCCTGGAAGACAGGTACGCCAAGCGTACGTTTTAGTACTTTTTCAAGTGCTGCGTTTGGATAGGTGACAGGTTCCAGCCCCTGACGACGTTTCAGGTAAGGATTGACCATGCCTCCCTGAATGGGGCCAGGGCGAACAATGGCGACCTCTATCACCAGATCGTAGAAATTCTCTGGTCTGAGACGTGGCAGCATGGACATCTGCGCGCGTGATTCGATCTGAAATACACCGATCGTGTCTGCCCGTTGAATCATCTGATAGGTGGCGCGATCTTCAGCGGGGATGCTTGCCATGCTATAGCTGATGCCATGGTGCTCGTGAAGCAGGTCAAAACATTTGCGAATTGCTGTGAGCATACCGAGGGCGAGTACATCCACCTTCAGCAAGCCAAGATCTTCGAGATCGTCTTTATCCCACTGAATGACCGTGCGGTCGGCCATTGCCGCGTTCTCTACCGGCACCAGTGACGCCAGTGGCTGGTGTGATATGACAAACCCGCCAACATGTTGTGAGAGATGCCGTGGAAAGCCCGTTATCTGTTCCAGCAGCCAGGCAAAGCGTTTCATCAACGGACTATCGGCGGCAAACCCCATTTCGGTGAGTCGCTCGGGGATGACGTCAGTGCCGTCCCACCAGGCCATTGATTTGGCCAGAGCGTCAATCTGTTCATCCTGCAGCCCCAGCACCTTGCCGACGTCACGTATCGCGCTGCGCCGGCGATAGCTGATGACAGTGGCGGCCAGTGCGGTGCGATGGCGCCCGTACTTTCCATAGATGTACTGAATTACTTCCTCGCGCCGCTCGTGTTCAAAATCAACGTCTATGTCTGGAGGTTCGTTGCGCTCGCGAGAGATAAACCGTTCAAACAACATGCTCATGCGCATGGGATCGACTTCGGTAATCATCAAACAGAAACAGACGGCCGAATTGGCTGCAGAGCCGCGTCCCTGACAGAGGATGCTGTTTTCGCGGGCAAAGCGCACAATATCCTGAACAGTAAGAAAGTAATGTTCATAACCGAGTTCTTCGATCAGTGACAGCTCACGCTCGATCTGGTCGATTACCTCGGGGCTGGCGCCCTGTGGCCAGCGGATTTTCGCTCCCTGGTATGTCAGCTTGCGCAGATAATTGATCGGCGTAATGTTGTCTGGCACCAGCTCATGCGGATATTCATAGCGCAGCTCGTCAAGGCTGAAGTTGCACAGTGAGGCAATTCGAACGCTCTCCTGCAGAGCGGTTTCAGGGTAGATGTTGACGAGCAGATCCGGATGTCGCAAATGCCGCTCGCCATTGGCGTACAGCTTGCGCCCTGCGTTTTGCAAGGTGCAGTTTTCACGAATACAGGTGACCACGTCCTGCAGGGCCCGGCGCTGACGGCTATGCATGTGCACATCGCCACACGCCACAATCGGCAAATATTGCTGCAACGCCATTGCCTGTACCCGCCGGGCGTGGGCCTGATCGGTTTTCTCGTGCAGTAGTGTCAGCCCCAGCCAGGCGTGCTCGAAGTGCTGTCTGAACCATTGCAGAGTGCCAGTGGCACGGTCTTCGGAGACCAGCGCAGGTGGCACCAGAATACCGATACAATGCGCCGATTTAATCTGCTCAAGGCGGCCCGGGGCAATCAGGTATTCGCCTTTCGGGGCACTTCGCCTGGCATCTGTGATCAGACTGCAAAGGCTGGTATAGCCATCGTGGTCACGCGCCAGTAGCAGCAATCTAAAGCCATGATCAAGCAGCAATTCAGTACCGATGATTAGCTTGATACCGGATTTCTTCGCCTGCGTGTGCGCTCTCACCACGCCGGCCATGGAGCATTCATCGGTAATGGCAAGTGCCTGATAGCCCAGCTGGCTTGCGGCCTCGACAAGTTCTTCCGGGCGCGAGGCTCCGCGAAGAAAGGTGAAGTTGGACAGGCAGTGCAGCTCGGCGTAGGGGGTATCGTTTTGCATGATACTGTATAAATATACACATAAAATGCAATGATGTGAATAGAGTAAGTGTTGTGTAGCAGATCGACTGTGTAATATGTCAGGACCTGCGAGACACCGGCGTACGCTTGTCTGCGGTTCCAAACCGGCGATGATGCGGCAGTGCGAATGCCCGCCTTGCCTGTCATGGTAAATTTGCGGCCCCGGCTGGTGGCCGACTCAGCAATAACGAGATCCGGATCTGCCGATAATGCCCGATAAACCCGAACCTCAAGCACCGCCAGGCCTGCAGAATCCGCTTCAGGAAGAAGTGTTGCTCACTGGTCCATGGTCACCGATAGCACAAGTGGCAGATGCCTGTGATTTACCTCGTGATGAAATTATCGACGCCGCTGAAAAAGGCGCGGTGTGGTGGCAGAAAGCGACGGGCGCCAGCAGGCATCGCAAACCGGTTCGACTGAGAGCGCTGGATCACCGCGTATCAGAGGGTGATTTGATTCTGGTTAACTATAACAGGCAGGTATTGCAGGAAATTCCGGCGGTGCCGGAGCTGGTTTCGGATCAGGGAAATTACAGTGTCTGGAACAAACCCGCCGGTATGCTGAGTCAGGGCACCAGGTGGAGTGATCATTGTTCGATCACTTATACAGTTGAAAAAACGCATGGCAAAAAAGCCAGTCTGGTGCACCGGCTTGATCGTGCAGCCAGCGGCTTGATAATGATTGCGCATACCCGCAATGCGCTGGTAGCTCTGACCGGGATGTTCGCGACAAGGCGTATTAAAAAAACCTACCACGCCGTTGTTCGCGGAACCTTTAAAGAAGAATTACCGTGTGTTATTGATGATCCGATAGACGGCAAAGAAGCTCATACGGAAGTAATCAGCGCGACAAAAATGCAGTCTTCAGAATGTTCGCAGACTCCCTGCGATGAAACGAGTCTGACGGTCACTATAAAAACCGGTCGCAAACATCAGATACGTTCACATCTGGCATCGCGGGGACACCCGGTGGTTGGAGATCGATTGTTTGACAAAAATCGTGAACACCACTGCGACTTAAAACTGACCAGCACAGCTTTGCAATTTATCTGTCCGTTTTCCGCTGTCGAACTTGATATTCGATTGCCAGCCAGGAAGAGCAATTAAATGTCCGATTCCAATACCCGGTATCCCAATCTGATGGCGCCACTCGATCTCGGGTTTACAACTTTGGGAAATCGTGTGCTGATGGGATCAATGCATACCGGTCTGGAGGATGGCAATCACCACGAAAGGCTGGCAGCCTACTACGCAGAGCGCGCCAGGGGCGGTGTTGCGTTGATGGTGACTGGTGGTTACGCACCTAATATTACCGGTTGGGTGAAGCCATTCGCGGGTATGTTGGCAAATGGTCGTGGCGCTGCGAAACATAAACCGGTAACCGACGCCGTACACGCAGAGGGTGGAAAGATTGCCTTGCAGATATTACATGCCGGTCGATATGCCTATCACCCCTTATTGGTGGCACCATCAAAAATCAAATCGCCAATCACGCCGTTTTCCCCGCGTGCACTTTCATCCCGTGGAGTCGAGAAACAAATATCGGCGTTCGTGCGGTGTGCCTCCTACGCTCGCGAAGCGGGATATGACGGCGTGGAAATCATGGGGTCCGAGGGTTATCTGATCAATGAGTTTCTGGTTGAGCACACCAATCAGCGCGATGATGAGTGGGGAGGCTCTTATCAAAACCGTATGCGTATGGCGATTGAGATTGTAGAGCGAACGAGAGCAGCTGTTGGAGATGATTTTATAATTATCTACCGATTGTCTGTTATTGATCTGGTACCGGGCGGCAGCAGCTGGGACGAAGTGGTATTGCTGGGCCGGGAAATAGAAAAGGCCGGGGCGACTATGATCAACAGCGGCATCGGTTGGCACGAGGCGAGAATTCCCACCATTGCTACGTCCGTACCGCGGGCAGCATTTTCATGGGTTACGGCAAAGCTCAAACAGGAAATATCCATACCCGTTGTAACTTCTAACCGGATAAATACACCTGATGTAGCGGAAAAGGTGTTGGCTGACGGACACGCCGATATGATTTCAATGGCGCGCCCGCTATTGGCTGATCCTGACTTTGTGAATAAAGCGAAGGGTGGCAAGGCCGACGAGATAAACACTTGCATTGCCTGCAATCAGGCGTGTCTGGATCATACCTTTAACTCCAAAACCAGTAGTTGTCTGGTGAATCCTCGTGCCTGTCATGAGACCGAGCTTAATTATATTCCGGTAATAAACAAAAAACATATCGCGGTTGTCGGGGCAGGCCCGGCCGGTCTTACTGCTGCTACGGTGCTTGCATCACGTGGTCACAGGGTTGCTCTGTATGAGTCTGCGGCAGAAATTGGTGGTCAGCTGAACATGGCCAAAGTGATTCCGGGCAAGGAAGAGTTTCACGAGACGTTGCGCTATTACGCAAGGCAGCTGGAATTGACGGGTGTTGAGCTGCATTTGAATACCATGGTTGAGCCAGCCATGATGAAAGGGTTTGACGATGTGGTGGTTGCAACCGGTGTGATCCCGCGTGACCCGCGGATACCGGGGCAGGATCATCCCAGTGTGTTGAGCTATGTGGATGTACTGCGTCACGGGCAACCGGTCGGTGAGCGCGCTGCTATTGTTGGCGCCGGCGGAATTGGTTTTGATGTTGCCGAATTTCTCGTACATCAGGGAAAATCAACTACCGTTGATCTGGATGCATGGCTGCAAGAGTGGGGTGTGGTTGATCCAGAGATCGCCCGTGGCGGGGTTGACGGGATTCAGCCATTACATCGTGAGCCGGCCAGGGAAATATATCTAATGCAGCGTTCTGGCGGAAAGATCGGCGCAAAACTCGGCAAGACAACCGGCTGGATACATCGTGCCAATCTGAAAAAAGCCGGTGTGCGAATGTTTGGCGGTCTTAGTTACGAGGCGATTAATGACAACGGTCTGTCTGTACGTTACGAAGGTGACGGAAACCAGGAAACACTGGGAGTGGACAATATAGTGTTGTGTGCCGGGCAAGTGCCACGCAGGGATCTGTATGATGCGTTGCGACAGGAAATAACGGCGCCAGTGCACTTGATTGGTGGCGCAAATGAAGCATCTGAACTCGATGCAAAACGAGCCATTAGCGAGGGCGCTGTGCTGGCATCGACGCTGTAAAATTTACATTAATTATTCGTACGGTATGCGCATTTGTGATGTGTTCACGGTATGGTATATTGCAACACGACGCTGATGAAGTTTGGCGGTATTGTCGTAAATCGCTTCATGAAAACTCTGTGCAAGAGCAATCTGATACAACTGGGAGAAGAGTGGGGCGATAACACTGCTGCAACATGAGTTATCTGGTTGTTGAAGAAGAACTAGAATTCGCCAGATAAAACTCTGTGTGCAACCTGTATCAAACTGTTGTCGCAACGTATAGATATCGTTCATCTAGTCAGCTGAACTAAAAATAATAACATCGAGTCGTAATGCCACTCGAAAAACCAGGGAAGCCTGTTCGATGCAGCCCGCACAAATAAGAAAAATCGTTAAGCAGTCCCGGAAAGTCGATGGCTGGTTTTCCAAAGAAGCCGCCATGATGTTCGGTTGGGTTGATGAAATTCAAAAGCAGAATGGCATCGTTGGTGACAGCTTTGAAATTGGTTGCCACCATGGCAAGAGCGCAATGTTGTTGGGTGCGTTAACCCGGCCCGGACAGGAAAAGCTGGCCGTCTGTGACCTGTTCGAAATGCAGGAGGATAACGTCTCGGGGTCCGGACAGGGGGATCTGGATATCTTTAACCGGAACATGACTGCGGCCAGAAATTCAGGGGTGAGCATCAGTGTCTTTAAGAGTAACTCTGCTGCGTTGAAATCTCCTGACATAGGTAGAACCTATCGGTTTTTCCACGTCGATGGAGGTCATAACCCCCAGGAAGCGCTTATTGATTTGCGCCTGGCGGCAGAATGCACCATAGAAAGTGGCGTCATTGCGCTAGATGATCCGTTCCGATATGACTGGCCCGGGGTAACCGAAGCATTGATTCGCTTTCTCGATGAGCACAAAGATTTTAACGCTATAGCGGTAGGCTCGAACAAGCTGCTGTTAACTCGCAAAAACTGGAGCAGCATGTACCTGGATGAAATGGAAAGACCAGCTGCCCGCGAGAGCTACGGGTTTGGTTATCCGTGGAGAGTGAAGCTCATGCCGTTTCATAATTTTGATTTACGTATTTTTTACGTACCGGATTACTTGCAGAATAAATCCCTTGGCAATCTGGCAAGGCTGGTTTACAACAAGACGGGCCGTATAGGCCAGTCTATGCGTAAGCCGGTTGGACCTGTGATCAAGGCTGCAAGTGATCAGGGGTAGATACCCGCTAAGCGAACACTAACCACTGCCGGTGTTCGCATTCATGAAAGGACTTGCGGTTCAATCCAGCTAACAATCGTGCCTTCAGCGATTCTGTCTACGTTCGCAGCGAGGCACGCTTTTGAACGCATAGCTGTTCTACGCCGAGCCTTTTTGGCTCTGAGCCCGTGATTATTAGCAGGACGAACACTGATCAGACAGAGCGCTCTCTAATGATTACACCCCCGCACGATGCTGATGAAAGAAAATCACAACCCCCGGTAATTTGTTACCGGTCTGATCAGCTACCGGTCTACCGGGCCGAGGACTTCACGTCTGCTCGGGAAAGCTTAAAGCAGCTATCTGAAATCAGAGTTCCACCGCGAGATGCGAGAACTTTTTCGGTAGCTGCCGGACAGTTTTTCCGCATCTCAAGTGTGGAGGGTTCACAGGTCGGTGATCTCAATCTATGGAACGCTAACGATCTGTCAGAACGTTTTTTTAGCGGCAAAACCCGTCAATTGCATGCGTCACACGTCACCACGGGAGATCGATTATGGAGCAACCTTCCGTCTCTTCGACCGATGGCAACTATTACGTACGACACATTGCAGTGGTATGGATGGGACAGTGACGGAGCTGGCGTACACGATGTAATAGGCACTCGGTGCGACCCTTACACCAATTTCCGGTTGTTCGGTAGTGATTATCATCATTGCTGTCATTCTAATTTAACCCGTGCGCTGGCGTCAGAGACCGGCATGTCTCTGGCTGAGGCCGAGCCACATATTCACGATGTGCTCAACGTTTTTATGTGTACCGGTTTTACCAAAGACACGTATCAGTATTTCATGAAAGCAAGCCCGGTGCGCCCGGGTGACTATATTGAATTTTTCGCAGAAATTGATTTGCTTGGAGCGTTGTCTGCCTGCCCCGGGGGTAATTGCGGGAGCAGCCATTCCGACGACACGACACCATGTTATCCCTTACTGGTAGAGGTGCTGGAGCCGGGTGCGGGTACATTGCCGGGTTGGCAGTCACCCACACGCAACGGCTATAGTCGTAGCCACGGCATGTGAGGTATGTGGTATCAGGTCGGTATTGGCTAGGTATTTAACAATCCGCTGAGCCTGTCGTCTGAGTAAGACTGAAAACGATTAGTCGGTAGTTCCAGCCAGTCCGACAAAACCCGGCTATATACAGCGCGGTAGTCCATTGTGTGCTGTAAATCGAATTCGACAAGATTGCCGAGGTCAGCGGGCTCACCATACTGACCGCCATTGACTGAACCGCCAATGACAAAATGCGGTGCAGCAGTGCCATGGTCGGTACCTGCGCTTTTATTCTCACGAGCTCGCCGCCCGAATTCTGAATACGTAACAAGCAGGGTGTCGTTCCATCGTCCGGATTTTTGCAGCTCACGGCGCACACCTTTGATGGCACTTGCCAGTTCTTTTAAGAGTTTGTCATGTTTTGCTGACTGGTTTTCATGGGTGTCAAATCCGGCGAGCTTCACCTTGATAACAGGCACGTCAATGCCTGAGTTAATAATATTAACTGCATGCGATAATTGCTGAGACAGCAGACCACCTTTTATTCGAGCGCGGTGCCGGTTGTTTTCTACTTTTGACGCAATTGTGCGCAAGGAAGATTGCAGTACCCGGGCGCGCTCCAATAGCTGCGCCATGACCGGGTTGGCAGCTTGCCGGCTTGATCCGGTTTCGCGCAAGCGGTTCGAAAACTGGTCGGCGGAGCTCATGGAAAGCCAGTTTCCCTGATCGCTGCTGAAGATACCCATGCCGCCGCCAAGCACTATTCCGTGAGCGTCGACTTCACTGCTAGCGTAAGCGTGTTCAAGATCATGGGTTGCCCAGCCGTGACGTCCTGCACGTTTGCCGTCGCCACCAGTCTCCCAAAGCGCGATTGACTTAAAGTGTGAACGATTGGGCAGCGGGTATCCGAGGCCGTGCACAACAGCCGCCTCGCTGTTTTCCCAGAGCGGCATGAGCCTGGTTAGACTTTTGTGAAACGCGATCTGATCATCTAGAGTAATCAGTTTTTTTTGTGGCAGCCCAATGACAGGACGCAATTCGCGATAGCGTTCATCACGGTAGGGTACCAGAGTGTTGAGCCCGTCATTGGCACCGGCAAGCTCTAGCAAAATTACGCATTTGCCGTTTCGGCTAAAACTTGAATTTGCGAAGCTCAGCGCAGGAAATACGGGGATTAATGCAGCGCTTGCCAGTGCCTGCACAAACATTCGTCTGTTCATAGTGTTTGAGTCCAGGTTAGTGCAATTGAAACGCGAGGTCACTGAGAATGGTGGAGAGTTCGTTATCCTGATTTTCAGTCGCCCGGTTCGCCGTGCCTGCGGGTAACAAAAGCTCGGCCAGCGTAAGTCCCGGGTGTTGCCTGAGTAGTGCTTTCACATCCTGTGACCGTTCTTCGATTGATCGTCCACCAGGCAATGGCAGGGTGGTGTCCGTTTCAGTGTCCAGAGGCATAGAGGGTTTTATAGTGTCGGATAAAACCTCGAGGGTGGCAGTGTGTTTGTTGTAACCCGAACGTTGAAAAAGCTCTTCCATTTCCTTAAAAAACGGCTGCCATGCAGCGTGATTTTTCGGGTTTTGACCGCGTTGTACCCGTCTGCTTTTGCCTGATATTTGATAGAGTTCCGGGAGGCTGTGCCATAGTGACCTGATTAGCCGTTTATCCGGGTTCGTCAGTGAATTGTACTCACAGCTTCGAGAGGGTCTGGAATTCAATGCGATGGATACCATTTTCTGTGCAGGTGCTTTATTGGCGTTCCTGCACGATGGCCATTTTTGCACGCAGTCGGGCCAGCAACCGTACTCCATTAGCCTGAGGTGATAGCTGTTGTCTTTGCTTCGATATAAGCGCACAGACAGGTTGTGCCAGTGCCTGTTGTCAAATTCTACATCGGTAAGAGTGAAACCGTACGAAGCTGCCCGGCGAGAAGGGTTCTGAATTGAACGCATAAAGACACTGCCTGCGCGAAGAGTGTTTTTAGCGATGTCTTTTTTGGTGCTCGCAACCTTTGCAGTAGTGCCCAGCAGAAGGTGCCCGGCGCAATACATATTTCCGGCGTTGCCTGTTTTTCTTTGCGGACACTGACTGACCTGAGTTCCTTCGGCGGCTTCGTATCTAGTCTGGTTTAACATCACCCAGTCGATAAAAAGATTGCGGTCGCCACCATCACCTGCGTGGTCATTAACAAAATGCACACTGACCGCGTCGAAGGATTCAATGTTTGTATCGAGCTTGAAATTAAGCGTTTGCCAGGGACGGGAGGTTCCGGGTGGCAGCGGGCCATAGGCTTTTGTGTCGTGACCACCGATAACAGCTGTTTCCGGAGTAGACCAGATAACGTTGTCGCCTTGATGAATGTCGATGCGAAATCTGGCGGGCCCTTCAAAGCTGTCGGCAGCGAGGCGCACAGACAACAGGGAGTGGTCAGACATGGTCATTGTGTTGCTGCTGTCGGGCTGCATGGCCGGAGCCATTGCCATCATATCTGATGATGAGGTGCAATTTTCGCCTGTACAGTCCTTGCTCATTGAGTCGAGCCATTCCAGTCGATTTAAAAGTCGGCCGGGAGTGACCCAGGTCGCACCACCGGGCCAGCCCGCGACATTGGGTGGTTCGAACAGATTCTGTCCCAATTGCTGCAAGCTGTAGGGTAGAGTTTGCCAGCTCGAAGGGACAACGCCGGTAGAGCGAATGGCACCGACCACCAGGGACACTGGCGAATGCACAATAGTTGCCCGATGCGATTGTTGCCAAAAGGCTTCACTGCGCAATATTTCCCGATATAGCATTGTTATGTTGTAGCCAGAGCGCCTGAAGCTTTTGGCAAGAGGCTTCAGTTGTTCGGGTGACGGCTTAACATCGCTGACTAGCCAGCTCCAGAATTTGGCAGCGATAAACCTGGCTGTTGCCGGCTGTTCAAGAATCAGATCAATTAAATTATCCGCATTAAACTTTCCCTGTTGGCCAAACACTGTTTTAACACCGGTGTCATGATTTTCAGGCTTAAACTGAAACAACAAATTGCGCGTAGCAGAGGTTGTGTATCCCGTCAGCGCACGCGCTGCGTTTTTAATATCCCGTTCGGTGTAATTTCCCTCGCCAAGGGTAAATAACTCAAATAGCTCGCGAGCCAGATTTTCATTCGGGGATTGTTTTCGGCTGTTATCGTTGTCCAGATAGTTAAGCATGGCCGGATCTCTTATCACAGCCCTCAGCAACGCTTTGAAGTTTCCGCTGCCATGCTCGCGAAACATCATGTGTTGGCGTGCTATGGAGATCGACTGATCATTGATAGCAGAGAAGGCGGTCGCAAAATGGTTGTGCCAGAACAGCGTGAGTTTCTCTGCCTGTGGAGAGCCGGTCTCGATCATCTCGCGTATCCACCATAGACGCAGAGATTGTATTTCCTGATCACGCGCGTCGTTAAATATGCGTCTCTCGGTTGGCGCCAACTCATTGCGAGTCCAGTGATGTGGCGCTGGTCCATTGATCCACGCTGGTGGTCGGGATGCCGGCCTGGATGACAATCCATCGACAATGAGGTCTATTGCCTGTGAACGTGGCATACCGATGTAGCGGTTCAATTCCCTGGCGGTGGCACCGAAGCCGCTTCTGTTTAGCAAGTGGCGGGCATCTTCAAGGGTAAGTTCACGCTCCAGATGTTCCGCAGCGAGCAGCGAATGACAACAAATTATGCTGAGCCAGAAGGCGAAGATATAGCGCATCACGGTTACCCCGAATGGCGTAGAAGGTTTACTTTTATATCGCGAAGTTCGCGCCAGTTTGCTGAACAGAATGCACAAAGCGTAGCCAATACTGTCCCGAATTAATCGGGCAGAGCTAAACGTTAAGGGGTGCGAACAGCGAGGCTCCTGCGTTCAAAAATCTGACGCGACACTACCACGAGGCTCAATTGAATCACAATGTGTCGTGTAATGTCATGACTATAAATAATCCGGGTTAGCTATCGTTCTGAATCCGGGCGGTTTGCGTAAGTTTATGACCGGTGTGCCCGATATAGAATCATGTGTCAGCAGTAACCACGATTCTATGGGAGTATTCGCTTTGTTAAAAATCATCACTATGGTAATTGGTGGTCTGTATTCACTGACGGCCTGTGAAAGTAGCTCCCAAAACAGCATGGTCCCTCAAGAGGTTACCGTTGTGAATCCCTCTGGTGTTCTCGATACCGGATATCCGGTTTTTAGCTGGAATGCGGTAGCAGACGCCGAGCACTATCGTATTGTGGTTAACGATGAGGATACGAATGGCTATTCTGTCGTTGTTGATCCCGTTGCTGCCGGGTGTTCGACGGGAAGTGGTGTTTGTAGTCACCAGCCAGCGCTTGGCTACTTTGACAACGACTTAAACTGGCATGTCGAATCCAGCGTCAACGGTCAGGCGGGTCCGGCCAGTGATAGCGTCGCGATAACTACGCCTGCTTCTGAAGACGTGCAGCTGATCAAATCGAATACCTCCTCGTGCGAGGGCTGGCCAGCGATTACCTATGACAAGTACGTGGTACTGAACAACACCTGGAATTCGCGCGCAATGGGCGACAGTAGCTGGTCGCAGCGCATCAATGTAAATCAGGACGTTACCGGTGTGGTCAGGCCGCAGTGGTCCTACGACTGGAGAGGGCAATTTGACAGCCGTGAGTTTGGCGAGTTTGAAGTAAAGGCCTACCCGGAAGTTATTTATGGCAACAAACTGGGTACGCATATATCCGGCAGTAAAGAAGAAACCGGACTGCCGGAGTTAGCGGCTGATATTCCGGACTATGTTGTGGCCTATGATTTTAGCGAGACTGGCAGTGGTGCCGAGCGCAACGTGGCACTGGAGTCATTCTTTCATGACAGCTGCAACATAGCCGGGCCGTGTGATGAGGTGGACAATCGCGTCTACGAAATGATGGTGTGGGTGAATAACCCGACAATCAGAACACCTGGTGATCTCGCGCTGACCGGAGTAATGATCGATGACAAACTGTGGGATGTATACATCAAGCCCCGAAGTGACAAACACTACATCGCCTTTACCGCTCAGGTTCCTTCTACCAGTGGCACGCTCAACTGGAAGCGATTTGTTGACTGGACGCGTGAGTGGACGGATGCCAATGCCGATGAACTGGAAATCGACAAGTTGCTTCCCGGGTATTGTATGGGCGCAATAGAGATTGGTACCGAGATGTGGTGGGGCAGCGGCTCTTTTACACTCAATCATTTTGAGGTAAGCCGTTAGTATTAGAATGGTCTGGTTGGCCACGACCACAGGGAACAGCGTCGAACCATGGACCTGGCACTGCACAGCCCCGGATTTTGCTGTGCACAGAGCCCGGACCGCGTCCTGTTTCTACTTTCCGTGAAAAGTGAGAACAGCGTCTCAAAGTGTGGAAAGATGACGGGGTCTGTTGTGATGCGAGTCCTGAAATAGAACAGTTTGGCGCCAGAACTGCAACGGAAGTGGCGAGCGCGAGGAAGCGTTCGAATGATTGTCGCGAGGCGATCATTGTTACCCAGGCAACAGGAACTGCAATTATGCCAACCGCACAAATCCGTTTAAAGAAGCCAATCGCCGGCTCCTCCAATCGCGTCATTGGTTCACGGTCGGTTAAACCACCGATTTCGACCGCGGTGGAACTCCGGTCAGACGTGGCTAACGTCATTCCTTTCAAGTCCAGAAGTGTTCAATCCGGCGCTCCGGTCAAATTTGCGCTGGAGAACTTTCTTTATGAGCATTTCAGAGATCGCGCCAACGCAAAACCCGAAGAAGAGGATGTGGCAGTCTCTGCCGCTGCAGGCTAACTATTGTAATACGTCAGGTGGCAGTGACCCGCCAGCTGCTGCCGCGCGTATTCGCTAAAGCGGTATATCTCCCTTGAAGTGTGGCGCGTAACTTTTACTCGCCCTGAACCTGTCAGAGCTGCCTGCGAGGCACGCAACGGTATACCTGTCGATCAGACTGTTTCAAGGCATGCTCTAAGGGAATACAACAGGTGTGGCTGCCGCAGCAACAGAGTTTTATTAAATAGCTAGAGCAATATGGTTTTACGGGGATAGCGATATTATCGATGAAAAGCTGGCGTGCAAGAGTGACTTTGCTAATTAGAATGTTTGCGACCTAAGCTCCTGGATTACCCTCGATTAAACACCGACGTATTACCGCCGATAGGCATAATAGAGGTGACAAAATTCCGCCATAGGCAGCGATAGCGGGTCAGGCCACTGGTTAGTGCCAGTTGCACTTCTGCGGAATACGGTCACGAGGCAACTCACAAACAAGAAAAATTATCGGTTGCGCCTTATTTTCAATACGTTCCCCGGCCACGGTACGGTTTTACCGACACAGGGGTTTATCGCAAGGCATAGAAATCACGAAACAGCTCAGTCGCTGGCTGCTTTATCTTGTTTGTCGAAACGATCAGGGAATTGATCGTCGGTTTACAGATAAGAACAGCACATCAGGAAGTGCGAGGTAACCAGAGGATGAAACAGGACAAACATTACTCCATCAGACCACGCCCGGTCGGGCAATACGCGAGCGCGCTTGAAGCATCGTGGGCTCTGCATTTGCGATCCATGTGTGAGTCGGTTGAGTACACAGGAGCTACCAGCAAGTCATTCGATTTTGTGGTAACAACGGGTGATCGCCAGATAGCCGTCGAAGTAAAACCACAGCTAAATAACGATGAAAGCGCTGCTGCCGACAGACAAGGGATACCCGATATTGTCTACAGTGCTGCTGCGCGATCCTATCGAAAACAGTCTGAACAGATTAGTCGACGCGGGCTCGTTGCGACCTTGATTGCAACTGGTTATCCGGAGTCGGCAAAATGGTTTTTGGTATTATGTGAGTCAGAGGATCGTCGTTACCGGCATCGACATATGCGTGGTAGCAAACAATGGGGAGATGATATAAATACCCGATCCTTGTCGGACTACACAATATATGTGCTCCACAGTGCCCCCGGGTTTGGTGAGTGTTTGCTTGAGTGGGTAATTCAGGCGCTAGATGTCGTCGTTCTCACCCATGTTGACGTAATCGACCCAAGGCCATTGCAACAACGTGCACAGCACGTGGTGAGTGACAAACAAAAACGCAAATTGCAAAACAGGGCGCGTCAGGCGGTGCGAACCCGCCATTCTGATTGAGCGCGATTTTGACTGCAGGCGTGCGAGCGTTGAAGGCCGCGGCACCCGCCTTCCGGGTACCGCGTATACAGCTAAACTACGAAGTTATTAACGCACAACCCGAGCCTGGCTACAGGTCGCGGGCGTAACATTTTGTGTCTTGTATCTGCGTTGTACGTGCAGGTAGCAGTTCCCCTCATCCACGTGATCTTTCACCGACACTTAAGTAGTAATCTAGAATGACTAAATGCTTGCAGATGGCAGGTGAAATACAACGTAGCTGAGTCAGCCTCGTTTCGCCTCCGTTTCTGGATGCACTACTAGATATTCACCGTAAATTCTGTGCCGGTGCGTTTAGCAACCTTGTGCTTTTTAAGAGTGACGTAGCATGGTAGCCCTGCCTTGTAGGGAGGATAGGCTTCTCCTTCGATCAGTGGCTGCAGGTAGGTTCGGCAAGCGTCAGTGATAAAAAATCCGTTGTCGCTGATGTAGTGCTTTGGCATCATTTCTTCCACATTGGCAACGTCGGCGAGGTTTGCCTGGCTGATCTCCCAGCGATAGGGATTGTTACTGGTACGAACGATAGTTGGCATCACGGCGTTCATCCCGCTCGCCGCAAATTCGACGGCGGCTGCACCGAGTGCGTAGGCCTGATCGACATCGGTTTTAGAACTTATATGCCGAGCGGCGCGTTGCAGGTAATCGCAGACTGCCCAGTGGCACTTGTAGCCAAGCGTCGAGTTAACCAGCTCGGTGACTACTGGTGCCACGCCGCCGAGCTGTGCGTGTCCGAAAGCATCTCTTAAGCCTGAATCAGACAGGAACTGTCCATTCGCGCGCCTGACGCCCTCAGAAACCACCACACAGCAAAATCCCTTTTTGTTGACGGTTGAGTTGACCATCGCGAGAAACGCTTCATCGTCGAATTCGACTTCCGGAAGCAGAATAACATCAGGGCCGAGGCCGCGTTCGTCACGCGCGAGTGCCGAGGCTGCAGCAATCCATCCCGCATGGCGACCCATCACCTCCATAACAAAAACTTTTGTAGACGTTGCCGACATTGACGCCACATCGAGTGAAGCCTCCAGTATAGAGATGGCCACATATTTAGCGACTGAGGCAAATCCGGGCGAGCAATCGGTGAACGGCAGATCGTTGTCGATGGTTTTGGGGATTCCAACGCAGGTAACCGGATAGCCGGCTTCTATAGACAGTCGGGAAACCTTCCAGGCGGTATCCTGAGAGTCGCCACCGCCGTTATAAAAAAAATAGCGTATGTCGTGCGCTTTGAAAACTTCCAGCAAACGTTCGTATTCAGCCCTGTGGGTGTCGGGCGATTTCAGCTTGTACCGGCACGAGCCAAATGCACCCCCCGGTGTGTGGCGCAGCGCTTCGATGTCGGTATCGGTTTCCAGACTGGTATCGATCAGGTTTTCCGTCAGGGCACCGAGGATGCCGTTTTCCCCGACGTATACGTTTTTAATTTTATCGGGATACTTTCGGGCAGTTTCAATAACACCGGCGGCTGAAGCGTTGATTACCGGTGTAACGCCGCCGGATTGTCCATAAAACGCGTTGTAAGCAGACATTTGTTAAATGGCAGGTGTGATGGGCGCACGATTATACAAGTAAGTGGTGCCGGCCAATATGAAATCTGCACCTTTCAGTTGTTCCTTTCGCGGCACAGCGTTTACCCCGATGCAGTGTCCAGCGACCGCGAGGATCGGGCAGGATCGTATGAATGCAAAAGCAAAATATAGTCTCGGCGTCGAGATACGGGCCGGCCTGCTATTTGGATCAAATGAGACCATATTCAAATGAAACACATTATCTTGTGTGTTAATGTTGGAGGCTATATTGGGCGCCCGGCGGGCAACCCAACCGGCTATTCGATCATTTCTGGTTGCTGGAACCATTCTCGGGCAGCGTTGCCGGAGCCCTCGAAGGCGTTGCACCTGTATCTCAGGGGTTGATATCCCGGGAATTGATATCCCGGGAATTGATATCTCAGGAATTGATATCTCAGGGGGGGGGGCAGACGAGTGGTTTTTTTGTTTTTCAGTCAATGATTAACGAGCAGGATATCCATCGGAGCTGAACCGGTAAACCGGATTTTCCAGCGGCATTCATTTGCACGGCTCAGGTCGCTGGCGCACAGGTTAAAAGCTCTGAATTTGGTGCGAGTGCAAATCGAAAATCTGCGCTTTATTACCAATTTAACAAGTTAATCAATACGGACCTCAAATCATGAATGAAAGCAGTAATTCGGTGAGTTCAACTGAATCCCGATTAATCCGGGAGCGGGATTTCCATAACGATCGATTCACTGATGAAACCCGAACGTCTCAGGCAAAGTACTACAGGGCTATTCAGGACTGCGCAGACGACTACACCAATCGCATTAAAGAACTGGCCAAAGACGCCAGTGTGCTTGAGTATGGTTGCGCTACGGGTGAGATGTCGTTGTCACTGGCCGAGCGTTCCAAAGATATCGTCGGTATTGACATATCGGACGTGGCAATTGACAAGTGCAATGCCATTGCAGCTGAGCGTGGTTATAAAAATGCAACTTTCAAAGTGATGGATGCAGAGAATCTGGAATTTTCAGACAATAGTTTTGACCTTGTTTTCGGGTCAGGCATCATTCATCACCTGGACGTAGAGAAAAGCTACAGTGAAATTGCCCGGGTACTGAAACCTGGAGGCATTGCAATTTTTAAAGAGCCACTTGGAAGCAATATATTGATCAACGTTTACCGGTCTCTCACACCGGCTGCTCGAACACCGGATGAGCACCCTTTGCTGAAAAAGGATATTTCCGACTGTGAAAAGTATTTTTCGGCGCAGGAAGTAACGCACTACGGTTTGTTTACTCTGGGCTCGGCCATCATGCCCGGCAAAAAGCTTTCCGAAATTGTTTACAAGGTGACCAGAATGGTCGACAAGGCTCTGTTTAAAGTGAGTTTCTTTCGATGGCAGTGCTGGTATGTACTGATGGAGCTCAAGAAGTAGTCGTTGCGGTGTCTCCGGTCGCCTGGTTAGCCCCGGTTGGCCGGGGGGCATTCAAGCATTTGTAGCAGTAAAATACTGGTGTCAATGCCCGACAATTTCGGGTCAAGCTAAAACCTGGTTGATGGCGGTCAGTTCAGCTCGCCGCAAACCGTTAGCGATCAAACTAAATCCGGCAACTCTTTGCTGGTCCGATTGACACCGGTTCCCGTTAATTTGTCGTTCCCCGCGACCCAATGAACCGCTTAAACGTACTTCGATATCACCGCCCGGTGATTTGCAAGCGGCAAAATTTGAACAACAAAGCCGCTAATCCTGAATGGCACATTCCATGCGCGCTTTTAGTATCGAATTCCGTGTTTTTTTGCTTGATACTATATGGGACTGTCTATGTCTGTGCGCGCTATTCTGGCAACAGTGTTCGCTCTCTTGCTGTCAACCGGTACGTTAGCTACCGAACCCTGGCTTTACTCTGGCCGCATCGGCGGCACGTTTATTTACAACTCCATGAGTGACGCCGATCTTGAGGCATTGCTTGATCTTCGCGTATCGCAAAACGTCAGTATTCTGGAGCTCGATAGCCAGCTGTCCTACAACCTCAACGATGAGGAATTTGAAAACGAAGTCGCTTTCCTTGACAAGGCAGCTGAGCTGGCGCACGAGCGTGGCATGCAGGCGGTCATCTACTACCCGACTTTTGAAGTCTTGACCCGAAATGCGATTGATGACAACGGTGTCATTGCCGAGTCGACTTTCGCAAAAGACAATCCGGATTGGCTACAGCAGGGTATCGATGGAACCCCGAACGTATTCTACGGTGGTCTCGAAGTATGGGTATCACCTGGTGAAGAGAGCGCCTGGCTATCGCCAAACTCCGGTTACAAAGATTACTTTATCTCCCGTGTCGAGCAACTCGCAGCAACGGATCTGGATGGTGTGTGGCTGGACGTACCCATTTATCTGGACACCGGTACTCTGTGGGTTGGCACCGAAGATCCGGCCGCGGAGGACTTCAACGCGTGGACAATTGCCGAAGGGCTAAACGGTGGTGCCGGCTTTACTGTGCCGACGGTCTACAACATGAGCAACCCCGGATTTCGCGCATGGATCAAGTGGCGCCACATCAATGTTGCTAATTTTCTTGAAGACGTACGCGCCGCCGCTCAGGCTGTAGACCCCGACTTTGCGGTGATCGTAGAAAATTTCCCGATGGACTATTTCGACTCCACAGCTTATGGACTCGACGGATCTTATCTGCCGGAAGCAGAGAACCTGATACACGTCTGGGAAACAGACAGTGTCTCGAATTCTCAGGCAATGAAGTGGTCGACGCCTGATGATTTTGAAAACAAGCTCGCCATGCTTAAGTGGGGCAAGAGCGTTCAGCCCGATCAGCCTTCCTGGAGTTTTGCCTACGGTTTTGAGCCGCTGGATGCCGGATTGACTCTTGCTGCGACAGTAGCTACCCAGCACGTACCTTTTGAATCGCAGACACCGACAATGCTGACGAGTGTCGGTAGTGAATTTCGTCGCAACTGGTTTGGCTATGTTGCCGACAAAGAAGAGAAGCTGTTGCGGGAGCAGCGCGAACCGCAACTGGGCATCTGGTACAGCTCTTCCACTCGCGATTTTCAGGATTACGACATCAGTGGCAAATTCGGGATCTTCTCGGTAACCACGCCACCCACACCGGATGATACCTGGTGGGCCAGTCGGCCTACTGACAGTGTCGTCACCGCTCCACATTTGGGCGGCTATCGAGGCATGTCGGCCGCAATGATACGTATGGACATTCCGTACACGGTAATACATAGCCGTGACAATGGCCCGATTGCGAGCAGCGACGATCTTGACTTGTTAATACTGCCAAGTGTCGGTTCAATGTCGGATGCCGATGCAGAGTATATTCGCCAGTACGCACAAAACGGCGGTACTGTGCTGGCGACCGGTGCACTGCCGGGTACTCTCGACGAAACCGGTGCTGCTCGTCAGGAAAGTGTCGTTGCGGATCTCTTTGCATTTCCCGGTGCCCCTGCGGCAAGGGTCAACAATTTTGGCGACGGCCTGGTGATCTATCGTCCCGATATTATCGGTACATCACTGTTTGGTGAACAACTCGATGCCAATGCTGCACTTGGAACGCTAAGTCAGCTGGAACAACTGGTGCGCATTCACGTTGACGAGCCATTTACGCTGGAAGACGGTGAAGATATCTTTGCTGACCGGGCTGTAGTCGATGAAAACGAACACCTTCTATACCTTGTTAACTACAGCGGGTTGCAGCTGCCCCTGGTGCAGTCGGTAAAGAATGTAGTCGTTCACTACAACGCCCCCGATGGCAAAATGGTGACCAGTGTCGTCACGAGCAGCCCGGATAGCGGTGGTCAGAATGGCTTCGCATTAGTAAACAACCGCGGTGAGGGTGTTTATACTTTTGAAGTACCGGTCGATCAGTTTGCGCTACTCGAAATATCCTTAAGTGATGCGCCTGCAGTCAATCAGGCAGACTATGAGGGACCGCAGTTTGAAGACCCGGCACATGCCGAAGCTGCTGAAAGCGGCCTCGCTTTTGTAATGGATCATATGCGTAATTCAGCAGCGCCGGAACCTAACCGGTTCGGTGTCTATACCAATCTGCTGCACGACGAGACGGCGTCAAACGAAATCTATACTGGCGGTCACAACATGACTGCCGAACACATGGGTTTATTGCTGCGCAGCAGTGCCTGCATGAATGATCAGGCCGCCTACGAAGAAGCCTATCGGTTCGTTCGGGAGGTCATGTACTCGCCGCTCTATCACGTACCGAACTGGTCCATTGAACGTGACAACCAGCGGCCGTTTCAATTCTACGACGATTTTCGGGGCAACTGGTTTAACGCTAACGCGCCGCTTGACGATTTGCGCGTTATCCACGGTTTAATTGACGGTTACGAAAACTTTGGTCACGAGCAAGCCAACGAACTGGCCAACTCAATGTTTGAAGGTTTGTACTGGACCTCTGTCAGTGACAGGGATCGCGATGCGACCTTCGAGTTTCCGAACTACGCGGGTGGTTTGGTGGGCTTTGCCTGGGACTGGAGTGCGATAGACGATAGCACGCTTGATCCTGCCCCTGCGGTAGCTACTGGCACGGGCTTCCTGGGTACTGATCTTATCCCGGTGGACTATCAGGATCTTGGAACAGTTGCCCATGCAGCGGCCCGCGATCACCGTTGGGACGAAGTGCTTCGGTCGATGACCCAGCTACTGCTCGATTCGGAAATAACGTTATCCGGTCTGTACTACAACGGATATCGTCCCGACGGTACCTGGACCGGAGATTTCGAATTTCAGGGTTCACGTCCGGGTGAGCATTTGAAAATAATTCAGGTGTTGTGGACAGCGATTCATCTGGCACGCGCCTCACAGGCACCAACAGATGCACTGACAGCCACTCAAAAATCACTGGCGCAATCTTCTGCCGCTCGCAGTCTGGCGTTTTTCAAGAATTTCTATGAAACCAGCAATCGGGTGCCGGAATACCTGAAGTTCGACGGTACCGATGTCGAAGAGTGTGTTAACGGCCAGCCAGCTGACTGTCTGTTGCGCGGAACCGAGAATTTGTTCAACGGTGAAGCACGCATCTATGCGCAAATTTCCAGACTGGCGCTTCTGTTAGGAGATTCTGAATTTTCAAACCAGGTGATCAATGAAAAAATAATCACTGACCGGGTAACTAATACATCTGACCCGCGTTATGGCCTGATTGGTTTGTCGACCACCAGTGACAACGATGCCGAGGCCTGGAACGTACTTGAGTCTGTATTTTCCATCTGTTTGAATGCGGTTAACAGCGACGACGGTGGCCCGCCTGTGAGCAACAACAACTCGCCGGTTGCCAACACCGATAGCCTGAGCACCAGTGAAGAAACTCCACTTACACTCACGGCTGCCCAATTGTTGTCGAATGATACTGACCCTGACAACGATACACTTATAGTATCCGGTCTGCCAAGTCGAAGTGCCAATGGCGGCAGCGTTGAGTTGCTGGCATCGGGTGACTGGCGCTATACGCCGGACATCGGTTTTTCCGGTGCAGATTCTATTGCCTATGCGATTAGCGACGGTCTCGGTGGTACAGCAATTGGCCAGATCGATATAGAGGTACGTCTGGTACCGAAGTCCGTTCATCTGACTGAATCAGTGTCGGTACTTGAAGGTGCACTGAATTTTGGATCGGTAGAATTTCTGACCAGCGATGACGACAATACCTACGACGTCGACACCGTAGCCACTGCAACTGGTAATGTAGTGGACTGGTCCATCAGCGGCAGGGTAGATGATCGCAACGAAGTTACCCGAATGATCATGACTTACTCGGGTCACTACTCAGTGCCCAATGTGTCGCAGGAAACTTTCCTCTACAACTTCACGACCGCTTCGTGGGTTAGCTTCGACACACGCACAGTTGGAAATGAAAATGATTCAATTGTCCGTCTCGATCTCACCGAAAACGCGCAGGACTTCATTGCTGCCGACGGCGAGACCAGAGTGCGCGTTCGGGGAATACAGGCCACACAGCCCGCGACAGTATGGGCCAATTCGGTGCAGTGGCTGGCGTACCGGGGCAACCAGTCGACTGGCAACAATATACCGTTGGCATCGGCGGTGTCGGTTTCAACAACAATCGGCACAGCTGCAGCTGTCGTGCTGGTCGGGACTGACGAAGAGGGTGAGGCACTCACTTATACAGTAAACGAGAGTGGTCTGACCGGAACACTGAGCGGCACCGCTCCGAATTTAACCTACACCCCGGCTGCCGGGTTTACGGGCACAGACAGCTTTACCTATTCCGTAAGTGATGGTTTGGCGACCAGCGATATCGCACTTGTATCGATATCTGTTCTGGAGCCGGGAGTCATTAGCAACCTTGCGGCGGCAATTACGCTTGACGGCGATCTGACCGAGTGGGCTGGCTATGTGCCTTTTGCCGATGACCCGGATGACGTCACCGGTGCGACTAATCCTCTCGACTGGCGTCAGGCGTGGATGGCACACGACGGAGGCCACTACTACATTGCCTATCGCAACGATGGTCCGGTGAATGTGAGCTGGGGGCAAACTGTCTATTTTGATATCGACGACAATCCGGCAACCGGAGCGCAGTTTGGTTTGTCTATAGGTGCTGATCGGGTGCTACAGGGTCGCTTTCTGTACAGTTACGCAGGTACTGGCAATGACTGGAACTGGACCTTCATACAGGAGGTGGTCGGTGCGTCACTCAACGGCAATTTCGAATACCGAATCCCGCTTGAAGCGTTTGCGGGCAGCGAGCGCATAAAAATAGCGTTTGTCGGTTCGAACGAAGCCTACGGTGGAACCATTGAGGATCTATACCCCGATTCGGTCTACACAGCTACCGCCCTGGATCGCCACTTTACCTACACGGCAGAAGCACCTGTCAATACCGCACCGGATGCGTCTGACGTTGAGGTTATCACCACTCAGAATACCAGTGCTGATTTGCTGTTGAATGCTGTTGATGTTGATGGCGATTCGTTGAGTTACACCATTGTTGAGCAGCCGCTGCAAGGTGTTTTAACAGGTACTGCACCTCAATTGACTTATGAACCAGCGGCCGGGTTTGCCGGGGCAGACAGCTTTACGTATCAAGTCAGTGATGGCACAGCGCTGAGCCGTGTCGCGACAGTGGCGATCACGGTTCAGACGGTTGAACAATCCGGGATCCACAGTAACCCGGTTGCTCCAATCAATGTTGATGGCATACTCACCGAGTGGCAATCACTGCGTTTCTTCGATGATGATCCTGATGATGTCACCGGTGCAGAAAATCCGGTGGATTATCTGCGAAGCGCAATGGCGCATGATGCCGGCTACTTTTATCTGGCTTTCAGCAATGATGGTCAGGACCTGACACTGCTTCAAGACTGGTTGTTCACTGTATATCTCGATACCGATTTAGATCCTGCCACTGGCTATCAGGGCGGGCTTGAGATTGGTGCAGATATGATGCAGCAGGGCGGGGCGGTGCATCGCTACAGCGGCACCGGCCAGGACTGGGTCTGGACACCGCACGCAAACACACCGCGGGCGGCGAATGGCAGCAATGTGGAAATTGCCATACCACGCCAGGCCATTGGTGACCCGTCGGAGCTTAAGTTCGTGCTGATTGGCGACAATCTGTCAATTGGTGGCGGTGTTGAAGACGTTGTTCCAGATGGTACGTACACAGCCGGTGCAGCGATCCGTTCTCTAAGCTACCAAAGCGACGGCACGCCTAGCGAGCCTGTGGTACTGGCCGCGGTGGACGCAAGTCTAGAACCGGTTTCGGGGCGTGAGGCATTAATGCAAAATGCCACTGAAATTACCCGGCAGTCAGAGCTTGAGCCAGACACCAAAGTTATCGTGGGCAGTGGTGCCATGGGCTTTGGCATCCTCACTCTGTTCGGTATAGTGGCTTTTAGACGGCGAGCTGCAAAACACGCAGGGTAGCAATCTACTATGAACGACCCCGGCAAAGCCGGGGTCGCTAAAACTGCTCTTCAAATACACCGTGTCCACTTTGTGCTATTGTCGCTCGCGAAATAATCCGCCCTGAGCGCACCGAACAGCACAGGTCGCCTGACCTCTGGACAATGACCCTTGGATAATATCGCCACACCGCCTCCGGTCAACGGGGCTCCTTTGGGAGCTGATGGTAAACCTCTCTTTCCGGAGCAGTCGCAGGCGGATCGCGAGATTTACGACTGGCAGCTCAACAGCCCGTTTTATGTCGCGCCCCCGGACAATGAAAAGCACAAGCATATCGTTGATGCGTTAATAGAAGAGCGGGCGCCGAAGCTGTCGTCTTCGCGTTTATGGCCTGCGCTTCGAGTGGTGTTGTACAAATTACTTGGCTACCACAAGGGCATCAATCTGGTGAATACGGCCGGGCGAATGTCAGCGACAGATGCCTTCGCCCACGCCTCTGAAAAGATGGGTGTACAGCTTCAGGCAACGGGTATGGAGCATATCCCGCGAGAAGGCGGGTTTATACTTGTGCTGAATCATCCCACTGGTATTGCTGACGGACTCGCGGCGCACGATCTTGTCCTGCAAATTCGTCCTGACCCAATTGTTTTTGTAAACGGTGATGCTATCCGGCTCAATCCAAGGCTTACCGAGAAGCTCATTCCGGTGGAGTGGCACGACGATAAAAAGACCCGTGCCAAGTCACGCGAAACCTTGCGGGCGTCCAACAAAGCATTCGCTGACGGTCGGTGTGTTATTTTGTTTCCGTCCGGTCGTCTTGCCTACAGAGATGAACACAAAGAGCTGCGTGAGCGTCCGTGGATGTCGAGTGTTGCGGTGTTGGCCAAAAAATATAACGTTGCTGTTGTGCCGGTCCACTTGCGTTGCCGAAACAGTTGGCTTTTTTATTTACTGTGGAAGATTAATGAGGAACTGAGAGATATGACCGTCTTCCACGAGTGGTTCAACAAGCGTGGCAAAACGTTTTCGTTCACCGTTCAGGCACCCGTCCAGCCGGGTGAACTGCTCGAAGACAACGACGAAGCTGCAGCCGAGCTTCGCGAGTATGTCGAACTCGGCATAAAGCAGGGCCTGTCATTCGGAGCATGGCGTGAAAAACAGTCGCAGAAAGCATCTGTAGATACTGCTGTTACGGGCAGCTATAGCTGAAATCCGGGTTGGTTTCATCACGCTTTTTTGGTAGCAGTGAGCCAAACGACACTGCGATTATTCCCCAACGACTACCAGGTTCTAGAAATTTCCGAATCTGTTGAAGTTGCTTGCGAAACGGGAGTATCCTGATTGCACATAGCTAAAACGGGCCGATACCATGCGATATTTCTGGATGCTTGTAATTGCATTATTGACTTTTCTGGCGATATCTTCGGGTGTTACGAAGGTAATGCAGATGCCGCAGGATGTTGAGTTTTTTGGGCGGTATGGTTTTAGTAATTTGATGATAGTTGCATTCGGTGTGTTGCAAATTTCCGGTGGAGTGATGCTGGCTATCCCTAAAACGCGCATAGCTGGTGCGGTTACTGTTTCTCTGACGTTTTTCCTGTCTCTGGTACTTTGATTATTGATAAAAATGTGCCATTCAGCCTGTTCACTATTGTCGCATTGATTGCGCTTGTTGCTGTAGTAGTTCGATCAAAATGATACACCGCGTCTGAATAAGCCAGGTTCGATTACTGAAGATCCAACGTCCGGAAAATTAAGTACGCAAAATACTTACCCCGTATTGCCGGTTAGGCAAATAAATACAATTTATTGTGCATTCCAGGTAATCGACAGATTTTTTAGGACCTGGCCGGTGGCGGAGCTTCTGCGATCCAGCGCTATATCCGTAATTCCGACTATTTCTCTAAGCAACTGCACATCGAATTCACATGTGGTGTTCGCAATCTCGTCGATAGAAAAATCAAGTACGTCGGTTAGATGTTTTGCTACTGCTATGTCTAAAAATATTAAGCTGTTTTGTTGCGTTATCTGACCGCTCGTAATTGCAATACTAAAAGGACCATTCGCATTTTGGCAGCCTGCTATTGCATTAAAGGTATCGACGGCCTCCGATATTGTAACGCCATCGATAGAAAGCGGATTGTTTTCCTCAAGCCAGCTAACATTGAGGGAAGCTCCAGTCTGCGCTGGTTCTGCCTGAAGTTCCTGGAAAGTGTCGGGAAGATAAACCAGATTGTTGTCAACCTCTCGATCAAACTGCTCCCGGCTATCGGATTGTCTTACTAAAATGAATCTATAAAAACCGGTAGAATCTGCTGGTAAACTTGCTATGTACTCACCGTCGTCCCGCTTGAGTAACTCATCAGTCTTGCCGTCATGCCGGTAAGAGACAGACTCTCCGGAGACAAGATCAACATCATGTCTGCCTGCCGGATCTCTGGTTTCAAGCTTTACTATCGCATTTGTTTGGCCGTTGTCATTTTGCACCAGAAAATCTACCACCAGGTTTGCATCACTTACTGCAGTGGAACTCACTGGACAAGCAGTCAATAGAGGTATTGCCAGAAAAAGAAACAGATATCGGACGCCCTGTTTATCCGGCATGTTGCTGATGGTGGTGTGATTCACTGCTAACTCCCGGGTAGCTTACCCTCTTTACGATTCTGGATTACCGGATAAGGATATGGGGATACAGGGAGCGGGCTATTGTAAAACATCATCACATTGCATTGCCGTGGCTAACCAGGATACTGGCTAAATGCCTCTTTTCTGCCGGTAGATGTATCTATTTTATTGAGTCGTGGAGGAATGGATTGACACCTTCCTTTTTACGTTCGTCTGTCCTCCACTATGTTAACCAGCTGTTCGACATTGAATTTGAGTTCTGGCACCAGCGGGTTGTCCCGCCAGGCTCCCTCAAATGCTTGTAGTAGAGACTTGTAGTACCAGGCTACTTCTCCTGCGTCCACTGAAAACCGACTAAAAACGTCATGGCCGGTATGTCTGAAGTCATACAGAATTGCGCGCGTATTGTGGAGCTTGTCGGCAGTTGAAACTAG
>CAYPCS010000042.1:0-47080 GCA_964409275.1 uncultured Granulosicoccaceae bacterium | reverse complement strand
TTAACTAGCTGTTACATTGTCAGTGCCTGGCCTCTCTGGATTTTTGCACGTGACGAGCGCAAGAAAACGAAGCACGACAAACAAACGGTAGGCTTGTAGTTTGTCGGCTTGGAACACATGCGTACGCTTGGCCGGCCACTGCTCGCAGGGGTGAAAGTTCCCGGGAGGAGGGCGGGGTTCAGCAGAGTGTCCCTGGTCTGACCGGCTTTACAGTTGAAATTCAGTGAGGGTTCGACTTGTATGCATTGCCATAAAACAGTCGAATTCAGTCCTCAGTCCTCAGTCCTCAGTCCTCAGTCCTCAGTCCTCAGTCCTCAGTCCTCTGCAACTCAGTCCTCAGTCCTCTGAACCTTAGAAATGGTTGCGATACTGAATTCCCACCGTCGAGCGAGTGGTACCGTCGACAATCAGGCCGCCGCTGCGATCGTGAATCAGCTCAAGACTGAGTTCGTCATTACCCATCACACGAAAACCTGCGCCCGCCTGCACCTGAAACGCGGTGGATTGTGACGGCCAGTTGCGTCCGACTCTTGCAGTGAAGTGGTAGCGCGGGGATGCAGCTTGCGGGTAATTTGCGTTAATACCCCCTCTGAACAGTGAAGCGCTTACCGCGAGTTCCTGACTGTCTTCGGACAATATGTTGTCGAATGTCGATAGCTGCGATAGCTGGCGCAGGCTTTCAGGTAGTTCATCTTCCCGCTCGTTCACGACACCACTGGCGACAACCCCCATTGTCCAGCTGTTTGAGCCGAATGAGCCACCGGTGCCTAATTCTATACTCGCACCGGCGCCTCTCGACACCTTCTGGTCGTCATCGCGTGTGCTGATTTCATTGACCTGACCGCTAAGCTTTATGAATTCGCTCCGCCCGACCGCGGTTTCGAAAGCGACTTCTGCACGATCCTGTTTCGCGCCAACGCGCAATTCAGCAACGCCAGTGCCGACTTCGTTAATCGCGACTTCGGTGCTGAGTTCACGACGACCACGCCGGTCGGTTATAAAGTACCGACCCGACGTATAGTTAAGGTCGTCCTGTCCCTGCGAGTTAATACCGGTGGTAATTCTTCCGCCGTGTCTGGTGTTACCAAACCAGGCGGTCACGGCAACATCGTCTTCACTGCCTTCGGCTAGTGCCAGTTCACCTGAGTCGAGCTCATTGTGTTTAACATCGACTGCAAAGCCAATATCAGCCGCCGCCAGTGTATGGCGCAGCGATAAACCCGATTCCGTGATGTTGAGATTGCCGATTTCCTGTCTTCTCACACCGGCAGAATAGTATCCGGGACGTGCGCCACGAAGTGCCATAACGTGTTCGCGTGCATTGTTGCGCTCAGCGTCGTTGAGCCCGTTTTCCATGGTATTTCTGGCCAGTACATACGCCTGACGCTCTTTACCGATTTTACGCAATGCGAGAATCTGGTCGCCGGTCGAGAGATCCTGACCACTGGCCAATATTTCCCGTACAGCGCCGATATTATCATCGTGCAGTGCCACGGCCAGCTGTTGCCAAACGGGTGATTGCAAGCGCTTTTCGTGTGTTTTGGTCATTATCAGACGAGCGTAATCGCTGCGTTGGGTGGCAAGGTACCACGATGCAGCGAGTTCACGTCGCCAGCTGGTTTCCTGTTCAGAACCTGCCGGTATGTCTTCGAGCAAACGCTCGGTCCATAATTCGTTTTCACTGGCGCTGCCATAGGTTTGCAACAGGCCAACGTAGTCGCGAGCGAGATCGTTGGTTTCACCGCCGCTACCAGCCAGTACCAGTGGTCGCAATTGCCCCAGTGCATAACTTCGAACCTTGTAGGCGTGTGGAGTGTTACCGGTTTGCTCAAGTGCGTCTGCAAATGACAATAGAATGTTGTAATCGTGATCGTCTTTGACCATGAGTTTGCTGAACCATCGCAGGCTTTCATGTGGCTTGTTAACCCGAAGGTAACCGACAGCGTAGGGACTCCACAGGTTAGGCAGCTCTACTGCGGCAGTCTGGTATTTTTCAAGTGTGGTAAGCAGTTTGGCGTTGTTATCTTCCGAGGCGAGCAGTGTCCAGATCAGGCCTGACATTGCATCTGTGTTATCGGGTTCCATCATCAGGGTGTTTTCGTAGGTTTCCAGTGCGGCGACCGTATCCGAGTTCCTGTTGTGGTAGTCGGCAATGGTTAACCAGTATTCTGGTATCTGGCGTAAACCGATTAATTCGTCGGACGCGTCGAGGTAGCGTTCAAGGTGAGGGTATACATTATCGTTGAGCGCAATATGCATTGCGGCCAGCAGAAACTCGAGATCGCCGGAGCTACGCCATATATCCTCTGCCTGTCGAACGGCCAGATCGGCATCACCATTATCAAGTAGTGACTGTATCTTGCGTCGACCCAGTACGATTTTTTCATCAGGAGTCAGGTCGAGTTGCTCAAGCAGACTGGTGGCAGCGAGAACCAGGTCAGGGTCGTCGTAGCGCCAGCCAATTTCGGTGAGTAGCTTCAGCTGGTACATGCTTGCACTGCCCAGGAAGCGGTTTTCAATGCCTTTGGTTACTTCGACTGCCTGCGATGGTTGTTTCAGACGCCAGTGCAATTCCATTCGATTGAGCGACTCTTCACCGGAACGGCCAAAGCGCGCGGCAAATGCCTCCCATGCGTGTAGTGACTTTTCAAACTGATAGTGGCGCTTGTGCAACGCGGCCGTTTCTCGCAGCAACATCGCTTTCAGTTTGCTGTTTCCGAGCATCTCCTGCAACGCCTGCGCTGCTTCGTCAGGTCGACCATCCTGTTCGTACAACTTAACCAGCTTGATGACGTTTTCGCTGCTCAGCGGCTCGCGCTTTGCCATGCGTCGCAACGTTCTGGCGGCGGTGGCAGCATCCCAGTTCAGCTCGGCCAGGCGAATCAACTGGCGATCGTTGTCGGCCCCGGGTGCTTTGTCCGCCAGCCATTGGCGCTGGTCCTGGGCATTTTGAATATTGCCATTCCATTCTTCCAGCTGGGCCAGTCGTAAACGGAATGTTTTATCCTGTGGCTCGATAGCCACAAGCTCACCGGCCCAGTGCAATGCGCGGTCAAGAAGATTGTTTGCCATGGAGAAATCAATCTGTCGTTGCATCGCATCGATATCATACGGACGAATAGCCAGTAGACGTTCGTTCCATTGCATGGACTGGGCTGGCAGCCCCATGCTGTTAGCCAGGTTAATACCTTCAAGAAGGATTTCTGCGCTGTTGGGATCATCCGCTATTCGTTCGTGTACGGTCTGCAGCGCTTCTTCATTGCGACCGGCCGCCATTAACAGCTTTTGTCTTCGCTTGGCGAGCGGTTGCTGGTATTCCTCTTCACTGAGAGAGGCGATGGTGAAAACGTATTCGGCGGCCAGTCCAGGCAGGTTGGAACCCTCTGCCCATTTAGCCGCTTTCTCGAGCCAGAACACAGCACGTGGTTCATCTATTTGAGACAGGCGTGCGTAAAGCGGATAGGCGAGATCCGGCCGCTCTGAACCCAGTGTAAGATCGGCCAGTTTTTCAAGGCTGCTAATTTTTTGAGGTACCATGACAACAAGTTTTTCAAGCTCTGCGTTGGCGGCAAAACGGTCGCCACTTGCGACTAGAATGTTGGCCAGATTAAACGTTAACTCAAATTGTTTTTGCGGATCGTCGCTGCGCGTAATGGCTGTGCGATAACAGTCTGCGGACTCGCTATGCATGTTGTGTTGTGAAAGCACGCTGGCGCAATGCTCAAGCCACTTCACGGCGTTTTCACTGTCTTCTGTTGATAACAGCAGATAAAAAGCTGCGGCCAGTTCGGGTTGTTTCAGGTCCGCTGAAATTTGTGATGCTCTGGTCAAGGTACCGGTGTCATACAGTGCCGGGGTGTCGAGCAGCGTCGACATCATACTGATGAGACCGGCTTCATAGGCGTCGTCGCGCACGGCTGCGCCGCCTTCAAAGTAGCCGGCTGTAGCGGTCTCAAGCCGCAGCAGAAAGAGGTCATTCGGATCGACGACGATATCGGGCCGCTCGTGCATTAAATCACGCGCTTGCTGCCATTTTTTGCCACGAATCATTGTGCTTATCACCGAGCGCATCTCGTCGGTGGCGAGATCACCGGCTGATTCACGTGCCTTCAGGTAAGCGAGATCCAGATCATCAATGAGCGGTGAATCATCACTGGCGTCCTCGGCGATCGTGAAGGTGAAACTCTCACGGGACGGCAGTAGAACAATGAAGGCGACAGTAAGTAACAGCGCGATGCTTAGTAGATAGACTGGTGGTATAAGGCTTTCACGTCTTACAGTCGATAACTGCATCACCGGTATCCTTTGTTGTAAACACGTATTGTGTGTCGCCGTTGCTATCCGGCTGACCGTTTATTTTTTTTGACCCGTGACGAACATCGCAGTACCGCTGGTCACCACCGAGCTTGAATGTCACCGGAGCGTGACCTGACAGCTTGAATTTAATTTGCCCGTTGGCGTTCCTGTGCCATTGATCGATCTTTGCGTTGGATGCGACGAGATGAGGCTGCTTCGGCTTTACAGATTGCGTGGTAAAAGTAAAATTTGAAGCACCGTTGGTGTGTATATAGACACCATCGTGAAGACGTCTGGCGCCTGCAAGTGCACGGCTCGAGGCGAGATTGGGCCAGGCGTTTTGTTTTAGAATTCGCAGTGAGCGTATTGATCCAAGGCCGCTGATTTTCCATCGCCCGTCAAGGTGTTTCGCGACACCTGCGGAACGAAACCACGCCACTTTATCTATATATTCACTGGAAAACACCGGATGAATTTCCTGCGCTACAGACCAGTCATATATCTCCTCAAGTGAGCGCAGTGATGCCTGTTTGGTGCCAGCGTAGAAGTGGTAGTACACGTTAGCCGGTTTGATCCGACGTGGCTTGTCTGTCATTTCCAGAGTTTCGATAACTCGCCGAAATCCATCGAATGGACCAGTCCATTCGTTGGTGAAAACGTTTTCGTTCATTATCGGGGCATAAACCTGTAGCCAGCCGTCGGTGACCCTGCTGTTGGCGCTGATAAGCGCGACTGTCGGCATTGCTTTGGAGATAACCGTGTTACCACCATTCATATTAACCAAACCGTGCTTATCGGCAATGGCGAATGCCTCGGCTGGCGGAATCGCTTTACCCGTCCACAACATCACCTTTGTTTTCTTGCCTGGCGGGGCCAGTACCTCGTCGATGTATTTAGCTGATCCACCGATTTCCCGCTCCAGACTATAGCGATACCCGGGAATTGGCAGATTGTATCGTCCACTGGGTATCTCGCTGCTGACTTCAAACCAGTCGAACGGATGGCTGTACGAGTGTGTAGCGATCTCGACATTGTCCAGTGCGAAAATTTCACGAGCTGTTTTTTCCATTAGCCCGCGTCGGTCGGCAAAGGCGAGCATACCGTTCATTTCCGCTTCGACTATGGAAATCGTGTGGGGAAGATCGTACGGCTTCAGAATTTCGTCATTGATTACCTGTGATCCCAGGCGGCGCCCCGGTAGTTCGGCCCATGACGGCATTGCATCGCCATCGATGTGGGCAAACCATAAACGGTGGCCGTTTTCAGTGGTGATGTCCGGCATAGGTGCATCCGGTAGCTGCAGCGATTTTTTTAGAAATGCAAATGGATCTATGATCCAGTCCCGCACCGGATCGACTCCGAGTTCAACTATTGTTGGATGCAGTGCGAGCCCGCCCCAGGGACCGGTGATGACTGAATCCAGGGCAACGCCGTTTTTATCTTTGAAGCTTAGATGAGTGGTGTTCAATCTGGATTCGCTACGCAGCGACATTGCTATTTGGTCAATGCGGCGTGGCGGAGAGGCCTCGAAGCCGATCATCGAGGTGTAGTCATCCGGTTTAAGTGAGAAACGGTCGAAGTGGTTTACCGGAGCTACTCCCATAGCCTCGGCGAATTCGGGAGTGAGATTGGTACCTAAAGAGCCGAATATCGCGACAGGGATCTGCTGCTTAAACTGGGTGGCCAGCCATGCATCGTAGTTGGCCATCTCTATGTGACCACGATTCCACATAACAATGCCTGCATGGCTGCCTTTTAGTATGCCGGTAGGGAGTCCCTCCATCTTGATATCGTGGTAGACGGGAACGAAGCCCATATACTCGAGCGGCATGGCTAGCAGCGAGTGCACTTCGGTGGACTCGATATCGCCGCTAACACTGCTGTCGTAAACCATTAGTACATCGCGCGGAATCACTTCAAGAGTACTTACGCCAACGTAGTCGAGTGAGGGGTTTGCAACCCATGGTATAAACCCTTTGGCAGCAATTCTGGCCGCAACATCGCGCGACTCGCTTCGTCTTGCCGGGGGCAGGTAATCGATAACAATCACATCGATACCATGTTGCTTTTTTATGTTGGTGAGTTTGGCGAGTAACCAGCTTCTATCATTCTCTGCTACGGGTTGATAGGCCTGTGCGCCGTTATTCCAGCCTGCGTATAGTGATTCTGCTGCCACGGCTTCAAGTTGTGTGGCAATTTTGTCAATCACTTCGAACCCGCGATTGGCAATCAGACGAATTTGCGGGTGCTGTTTTTTAACGCGTGCCAGCAAGCGCGTCAGCCCGGCTTCCTGTTTTGTTCGCTCTGCTTCGGTAGTTGCGTAAAGCTGGTAGCTGTCCATGGTGTCGAGGAATAGGCCGTCGTAGCCATCAGCGACCAGCCTGTTTACGCGACGCAATACAAACCGCTGCCATTCCGGGCTGGCAAGATCCATCACCTTGCTGTTCCACACCTCGTTGGTGCCAAGCGTAGCCTCTGGTGCCAGTGAGCTGTACCAGTCCCGTTCCGAGCCTACTTCGCCAATGCTGAGATAGGCAAACGTTGCAGCGCCATTGCGTTTTAGTTGTTCTAGTTCGTCTGCTTTTATGTTCTCTGATTCAAGAATAAGGCGATCAAACTGGGACAGTGCGTTTACCGGAGGATTAGCGCCGTAGAAAAACGCGACACTGTTACCGCTTGCCGCTGACAACTGCATGGCAGGCCATAGTAATAGTAGCGCTAGTGCTGCAATAACTCTGTTGCGCATCGGAGCTCCTCTGTAGGGTGTTTGCATACCGGTACGTGACCGAGACAAAATCGGGTTCAATTTGCGACTTCCTGATACCTTGACTGTACTACTGCGCGGCGGCATCACGGGGTCGCATAAACGTTCTGAACTCGATGTTTTCAAGCTCGCTGGACAACAGAAATATGCCGACAAAGGCGGTAAGAGTCATCGACACGCCAAAGCCATATCCGTAATACACTGGACCAAGCTGGACAGTTATCCAGGTGAAACATCCGTTGCTAATGAGTAGCGTCAGGGTTAGCCAGAAGGCGTCTCGCAGGCGATCAAGATAGAACAACACATTTAACACTGCCAACATCAGTACCTGTGCCGCAACACCAACAAGGTCTATGTAATACAGGTGAATAAACTTGTCCGAGATACCAAGCCAGGCGACTATCTTTGGCCCCAGCATATACAGCACCAGCACGGTGATGCCCTGTACCTTGATTATTTGAAAGATACCTTCGCGTACCGCGAGGATCATCTCGTTGCCAAGGGTTTCAATCTCGGGGAGGCTGGCATTTCCGCGAACCGCATTAAAAAACCCCTCGTACGCTTCGGCAAAGTCGGTTTCGATACGCAGCAGAAAAACTGCCATCCCGGGAATGATGGAAAGATAGGCAAGGAATATCGGCAAGTCGTAGATCAGCGATGCGCGCAGTGGCCCGATCACCGCCTCTGAAGTCCCCGGGTAGGTCCAGAAAATAAATTTATCGATCCATATTCCGAGATTGTAGAATAGCCCGACGAATATAAGCACCGGAAAAATTTCCTTGCGCTTGAGAAAATCGAGTCGAACAGTTTGCTCTATGGGATATTCCGGTATCACTACGGCGAGCATCATGAACAACAACAGTGCGTGCCCGGCCAGAATTCCGCTGAGCAATCCGTTGATACCATAGGGCAGTAGCAGAATGGACAGCAGAACAGTTGCGGCATAACCGAAAAAGAATGACGTCAGAATCACCTTGAATTTCTTCAGGCCAGCGACGAATATGACGAGTATCCAGACGTTTGACAGAGTGACAAAATTGGCTGTCATCAGTGCCTCGTAGCTAAAGCTTTCGTCAAACAGCGTCAGCATAACCACCGCTGCCAGTCCACCGCTAACCAGAGTAGTCAGCAGCAGCGCACCAAACAGGTTCGGGTTTATCAAGTGGTCGCGGCCTTCGAAAAGGCGGTCTGCTATATAGCGGGTAAACACCAGTTGCAGAAATCCGGACAGGATCAACGACGTTCCCATTATCCAGGTGACTGAGGTAGTGAATTGCTCGACTTCCTGACCTCCCACCTTTTGCGAGATCGCGACAATGCCGATTAACATTACACCCAGTATGGACAGTACCCATGGACCGGCACTGATGAGTCCGGCAAACCCGTAGGCTTTTAGAGTGCCGGTGAACGAGTCTTCATCGAGATACTTGCGTAGTTCGAAACCTATTCCAGCCATTTCAGTACCCCTGTGCCTTTTTCAAACCTTCGGTCGCAGAGCGATCAATATGACTCAGGTAAATATCGCGATAGCGGCTTAGCATATCTTTTTCATCGTAGTATTTTTCAACTCTGGCAATAGCGGCATCTCGTGCAGTGCGCCATTTGTCAGGGTCGGTCAGATACGGAATCACCGCTTCAGCAAAAGGCCCTGGATTGGCGATTGGTACGACCTCGCCGGCACTGCCAAGGGCGCGATCCTCGTCGCTCAAACCATGGATCAACTCGCTGCAGCTGCCGACGTCGGTGGTGATCGACGGCAGTCCGGCAGCGAAACCCTCAAGGGTTGTTAGTGGCTGCCCCTCAGATACAGAGGTAAGAACCGTGAGCCCGATTTTCGGAAACAGCTCGTCGAGCTTTTGAAAGCCCAGAAATTTAACGCAGTCTTCAAGATCGAAGCTCTTTACCAGCGCTTTGCACTCGGCGACGTAATCGGGGTCTTCGTTCTCCGGACCTACCAGCCACCCTTCTGCGTCGGGAACGCTGGCGCGCACGATACGCATGGCGCGAATAAACGACTTAATATCCTTGATCGGAACGATTCGACCGATCAACGCTACTACCGGAGGGATGTCCGCATCATCACTGCGTCTTACCGTTCGCAGGCGATCAACGGCAACCCCGTTGGGAATGATAGTCAGCCGGTCTTCAGGTGCACCGTCTTCGATTTGCCGAAGTCGGTTGCCGTTAAACAGTGTATAGATGTGATCGGCCGAGCTGTATGACATGCGCGCCAGTGAGTGAAAAAATCGAATCCATGTTTGACGCAGGTAACCCATGCTATCGTCCAGCCCGACGCGAAAAGGATCGAATTCCTCGGGAATCCAGTCAACGTGGGCCAGATCAATTTCGCGTTCCTTGGTATAGATACCGTGCTCGCTTATGATATAGGGCGTTGCCGTTTTGCTTTTCAGCATGGCACCGAGGTAGCCCGCATAGCCGGTTGAAACTGAATGGTATAAATCAGCGCGCGGCGGGTTGGCGGCAATGTTCGCAAGGGTAAAAAGCGGACTGTGCATTGTGCGAACCGTCCAGAAGAAGTGGTTGAAGTCCAGCCCCGGTGGTGCATCTATATATTTTTGACGAATGGTATCCCAGGCTTCGTCGCTGTGATGAAGGTCGTTCAGGGATACCGCGTTTTCGCCGGTGGTCATAGAGGTAAAATCGCGCACTACTTCGGCCCCGATTTCACCCTCGGATTGTGCCAGCTGTTCGTGTAGTTGTGCGCTTCTTTCAAACAGCGCGGCCTTGTCAGCTTTTCGCTTCCAGAATTTTTTTCGCACGGGTTCTTCTTTGCCCGCGCCGATTAGAAAATGGTTTTCGATATGGACGACATTAGCCGGAATTTCATAAGCCGGCTTTTCGTATTCTTTTGCTGCACCACCCAGAAAAATTATTGAAAAGGTAAGGTCGGGCATACCTTCTATAAGTTGTTTAACCCAGCTTGAAACGCCACCGCGTACGTAGGGAAATGTTCCCTCCAGAATCAAACAGATGTTGGCATGGTCGTCCGGGTTATATTTGGGGGAGTTATTCATGCCCAGTACTCGATCACATTAGACATTGGCGGATACGTTCTGAATGCGGAACTGACTGATGCCAGAGACTCTCTCAGTTTTTTAAAGTCTCTTTGCTGATAGGCTGCTTCTGCGATGTAGGGCAACGCTTTGTCTTGCGGGATTCCCAGTACCACGGCTCTTTCAAATGCAGTAATTGCCTTGCGTGCATTGCCTTGTTTGAGTGCAATCTGGCCGATGATAAAGTGTGCATTGACGTTGCGTGATTCAATTTCCACAGCCTTGAGTGCATGGCCTGACGCTTTGTCCAGTAGCTCTTCACGGGCTACCGGTTCGTCATCTTCAAGCGTTAGCAGTTCCCAATAGTTGTTGGCAATTTGTAAATGAATGTTTGCCTTGCCTTTACCCTCGGCGGCATAGGAGTCGGCCTCCAGACGCTGTATTTCGCGGTTAATGTTATTAACCTTTTTATCGAGCATCTGATACGCCACCAACCGAATGCGTTCGTTGGAGTGTCCCACGGCGCTCTTAAGTACCGGGCCTGACTGGCTATCTCTGATATGTCTGGAAGCGGCTACCTTGTTATAGAGCTGTTCGGTTTCGGTATCGAAAGCCAGTTGCTCGATAAAACCGCGGCTGTCGAGCTTGGGTAGCGGGCGGTCAATCGGCGCTGCAAATGGCAAGTCTGCGTTGCTGGTGTATTGCCAGAACTCGTTATCTTTGTGTCTGCCCCTGGCGATGATCGCGCCAAATGTCATCGACAGCCACAACCCCAGCATTCCCACAAACGGTAGAAACAAACTGGTCAGGAAGAACAGCAATATAAGAGGCAGCCTTCTGCCGGGTACCAGTGTGAGCAGCATCGAGGATAGAGAAATTGCCGCGAGTGCGCAGGCGAGTGTATGCGTGATCAGCCAGAGTTCATCACTGATGGTCAGCCCGAGATCCACGATGAGCCGGACACCAAGTACCAGCTCGACGGCGAGCGCAATGCAAAGTGCCGGAATACCAAAAAGATTACGCAACACGTTTGCGCTTCTCCTTTTTTGTCTTCTTTGATGAGGCAGGGTCACCGAAACCGGTCAGGTTATTAACGAACGCCAGACAGGTCTCGCGTGTGTCGCGCTTGCGAATAAGCTTCATGCGAATTTCTGCGGACGCGTCTTGCAGGTCAATTCTGGTTTCGTCGAACAGTTTTTTGGAGACACGTTGCAGGTAGGCTTCGCACTGCGCCTGGTTCATCAGTGGCAGAAGTATGACAACAGTGTCGCTGCCTGCAGCTGAGTGTGGTTGCCACGAGCTGTCGAGGCTTCGAATATTGGCCCCGAGATAGTCGGCAACAAAATGGGTTTGGTCTGTGGATTTGAGTTTGACTGCCAGCAGGGATGATTGCACCCGGTTGGTTTTTGCAAACCTGATTGCGTTGTCCAGTTCAGCCATGAAGTAACCACTGCGTGATTCTCCAACGCTCCTTGAGCGCGTCAGCATGTCGCCGATATAGCTGCCAAGCAAAGCAAGCACGTTAAGATTCTCTTGCTGGAAAGCCATGAAGTGCATGTCTTTGATTGCCAGTACACCGTGCAGATGGTCGTGCGAATCAATGATCGGAACCACAGCTAGTAGCTGACTTTCAACGGTCTCGTTGGCTTGCGCTTCCAGTTTGACGCTAACCAGCTGGCGACTTTCTATAGTGAGTTTTAGCAGCGGATCGAATAGCGGTAGCGGTGGCATGTTGCCGTGCGTTGCGACAGGTTGTGGATCAATACGATTGCGGCTTTTAATGCCGTACAGTCCAGCAACCTGAACCGCGCCGAATTGCGCGAACACAGCCATGAGGTCGCTACCCGCCTGCATCTCGTCACTGGAAGTGGTGGTGAGCAGCGGCTTTAGTTGCTGTAAGGCCTGGCGGACACTTAGACGTTGTCCCGCCATAAATTCTTCGAGCTGACCATGTGACACCTTAAGGATGTGGTAGTCCTTGGAAAACTCCTTCAGACGGTGGCGCAGGTATTGATTTTCGGCGTATTCCTGTGCGCTTTGTTTTTTACCTGCAGATGCATAGTCGCCAACCACAATGCTCAGGATGGTGGTACCCACTGCCAGTGCAATAAGATGGCTAAGCTGTGCCGAATAGGCCACCCACGGGTAGGCGAGGCAAGCACAGGCGAGCAGTGCACAGAGAACTCCCCAAAGTGCACCGTACCTCGCGGCGAACACGACAGGCGGAATAACAAACCAGGGAAAACCCGCGTTCATTCCTACCGGATCATGGCGGAAAAACAAATAGCCGATAGCGGGAACAAACAGCGCAAAGCAAAACATTTCGACAATCTTGCCGGACCAGTGTTTGGTGGGACCGGTATTACTCCAGGCGAACCCGCTCTTGTGTTTCTTTACCGCCGAAGACGGCAGATTGAAACTGATCATCGACTTATATTCTCCTTGTGCATTCTGTGCGTGGATACAGGTGGCACACCGCTGGTTAGAGTGACCACATTGCCCTGAGCCGGCAACGCGGCACCGAGAGGAGGTGCTGCACTCACCGTGGTGTCTGTCGCGCTGTTGGCGGCACTGGTGTTAGCGGGTAGTGACGGGAGTTCACGGGGCTTGTTGCCTGCTGCGGGCTTTGCCTGCGCAATGGCACCGGAGGAATTGCTGCCGCGAAGTTGCCTGAAGCGTACTTCGGACAACAGATCATCTATGGCCTTGCTCGCAACGCTTGACAGGTTGGAGTATCCCCAACCCGTACGAGAGGCTGTGGCAACCCACAACACTTCATCGCTGTTCATATCAATGAACTTGAGTGTCAAACCAACGGAGGGCTCGTTGTCCAGTCCGTTCTTGTATTGCCATTCCTGAACGTTACCGGTCACGCCGTACCTGATACCGTTTTCAATGGCCCACGCTTTTGACTCTTCCAGTTGTCTGGCGTCATCAAGCTGTGCAAGTAATGATTGTTCTGCGCCGGCTTCGTACAGCTCGAGGTTGTTTATACCCTGAGCGCGCAAATGTGTTTCGACGATGGCGCGCGCGCGATTTCCGGCCAATGGAGTTTTGGATAGATTCTTTATTGGCAGCAGTGCCCATTTTTCAGTGGTATTGACGGTAACCTGTCTGGATACTGTCAGTGTTTCGCAAGCGGTAAGCAGACCACTAACAATAACAAGCACGCTGGCAAGGAATTTTAAGTGCATGTTCAAGTTCCGATTCAATTCAAAATGGCGTTAAATAGTTTGTTTCACTGGCTTCAACACCTGTCAGACACCGCGCGCGGTGGGTAACAAATGTGACTGATTCGGACAAATTGCTGGTTGCCCTGTCACAGAAACCGGTCGTGAAGAGAGCATGAAACGTTCCATAGCACGGTTGCGTACTACGTCGTTGCGACATTTTCAAAAAAGCACGGTGCTGCAGAGGCGTAATTCGGTATTCTTGAGTAATGCAGGCATGGTTAAAACAACTCAGGCAGTGTTTGTCGCTTGACACCCGAGTCGTCGTGGTGACGGTAATAAATGTGAAAGGCTCCGCGCCGCGTGAAACGGGTGCGCGCATGATCGTAGGGGCACAATCACAGCGCGGTACGGTTGGTGGCGGGAACCTTGAATATCGTGCGGTTCGACATTCACATGACAAATTGTTGTCACAGAGCAGCACGGTCGAGCGTCAGATTTTACCGCTGGGTCCGTCGCTCGGTCAGTGTTGCGGTGGCTCGGTAGAACTGCTCTATGAGGTCTTGACTACTTATAGTACAGGCTTTGAGAAACTCCCGGAAAACCGGAATTACTGGTGGTGTCGATGCATAAGTGAAGGTGCTGACAGCGAGACTCGCTTCATCGATACCAATACCAATGTCGGTGCAGCGAGCACTGATGCTCTGGCAGTGGCGGTACAGCAAATACCTGTTCAACAGCTGACGTTACTGGAGCACGATGGTCGGACCTGGTGTTGTGAGCCCTTACTGGAAAAAGTACCACAGGTGTTTGTGTTCGGGGCAGGGCATGTTGGTGCCGCGGTGGTCTCCCAACTGGGATTGCTGTCCTGTCGGGTTCTCTGGATAGATGAACGTAGCGAGTTTCTACCGGAGTTATCACCCGATAACACAACCACACTCTGTACGGATACACCGGCAGCAGAGGTAGACTATGCATCAGCTGGCACAAGTTTTATCGTGATGACGCATAGCCATTCGCTGGACTATGAAATCTGCCAGGCGATATTTGAGCGATCCGACTACTCGTGGTTTGGCTTGATCGGTTCGACCACCAAAAGGCGAACCTTTGAACGCCGTTTGAGAATGCGAGGAGTGAGCGATGATCAATTGCAGCGATTGCAATGTCCGGTGGGTATAGAGTCTCTTCGGTCTCGCAAGCCCGAGGTCATTGCACTTAGTCTCGCCGCCTGTCTGGTATCACACTGGGAAGACGAAGTGACGAAAGTTTCAACGGATGAGCTTATGCTTAACTCAGACGAGACAAGCACGCACGTTAAGCTATAGCGCCTATTAGCGCATATATACTTTAACGAGCAGACAAGCGGTTAACCCCGTAGTGCGTATAAGAGTACAAGAGAATACGAGTGACTGAAGATAAACTGATTCGCGGCACTATAGTGCATTTTCTAGATGATCCGTGGGTAGCGGGTCCGGGCGCGCTAGAAGTACTGGAAGACGGTGTACTGGTAATTCGCGATGGCAAAATTGTGGAAACCGGAAACGCCCGCGATATACTCGATAATGAAGCGTGGCGTGCGTTGCCGGTGGTCGATCATCGCGGCCAGTTTGTGTTTCCGGGTTTCATCGATACACACCTGCACTATCCGCAAGCTGATGTCATAGCCAGCCATGGCAAGCAATTACTGGAGTGGCTGGAGCGTTTTACCTTTCCGGCGGAACAAAAATTTTCAGACAAGGATCATGCGGCGCAAACCGCAGACTTTTTTACCAAAGAACTGTTACGCAACGGCACTACCACGGCAATGATGTTTGCCACGGTGCATCCGCAATCGGTCGATGCGATATTTGAGTGTGCCTCACAATTAGATATGCGCATGGCGGCTGGCAAAGTGATGATGGATCGAAACTGCCCGGAGTTACTTCGTGATACTGCCAGGCAAAGCTATGAAGACAGCCAGCAACTTATAGATCGTTGGCATGGCAGACAAAGGCTTTCCTATGCCGTGACACCGCGGTTCGCACCGACATCAACAGACCAGCAGCTGGAGTTTGCCGGAAAACTGTTCGCCGAAAACAAGGGAGTTTATTTGCAGAGCCACGTTGCAGAGAATCAGGCCGAAGTAAAATGGGTAGCAGAGTTATTTCCCTGGGCTCGCAGCTATCTGGATGTATATGATCACTTTGGCTTGCTGGGTAATCGCGCCGTTTATGCGCACTGTATTTATCTGGATACCAGCGACTTGCAGCGCATGAAAGAATCAGAAACTACGGCGGCCTTTTGCCCGACGTCAAACCTTTTCCTCGGGAGTGGTCTTTTCGATTTAACCAAAGCGAAAAACACCGGTGTCAGAACCGGCATGGCGACCGATGTAGGTGGTGGCACAAGCTTTAGTATGCTGCGCACCGCGGACGAGGCCTATAAGGTCACGCAAATGAGTGGTGGCTCGATTACACCGGTGCAGCTTTTTTATGAAATTACACTGGGAGGTGCTGCGAGTCTGTCGATGGAACAGTTTATCGGTAACTTTGAAGCAGGCAAGGAAGCTGATCTGGTCGTACTGGATCCACATGCGAGCGATTTGTTAGCTCGCCGCATGGAATGCGCGCAAACGCTTGAAGAAAAATTGTTTGCGTTTATTGTACTTGGTGATGACAGATGCACCACTGCCACTTATCTCATGGGCAATCAGGTGTACGCGAGAGCCTCGGAGTAACCACAACGGAAAATAAAACCGGTACTACGCGGGTGCAATAACAGCCACCTGAAGACGCTGTCGGATGACAGCGTTTGGTAAACCGAAAGGCATTTTTTTCGCCTCTTAAAAACTGAAAATGTCAGCTGGACTGATCAATGTTATCGGTTGGTTTTTTAGTTTCCACTTTCTGCATCTTTGCGCTTGAAGCTTCCTTTGAAAGTGCTGGGGAAACGGCTGGCGCCTGTTTGGCAATGTCTTGATCACGACCCGCAGCCAGTGAGCGCACCGAGCTTTTAAGCTGGCTTGGTTGCATAGCAGACACATTGGTACCGCCATTGCCAGCTTGATCTTTTGGCGCAGATGCGACAGTTTCCACCTGCTTCAACCCTGAGTCGACACGGCTTGCGGTTGCAGTAACCGAAGCGGTTGCGGGTTGGGCTGGTCTGGTTTGTTCAGATGTGCCAGGACTGTGGGTAGCCGACTGTGTCGGCGTTGGCTCTCTATTTGGTCTGGCGTTTGCGGGTGCAGGTTTTCTGGCCGCACCGTTGCCGCTGTTTGCAGACGATTTATCAACGGTATCACTACTGGCGGTCGCGTTATTACTCTTTGACGTGCCAGTCGTTGGCGCATTAGGCGAGGAGACACTGCCAGCTGAAACCGCTGCCGGTTTTTCTTTGCCGGGTCGCGCGTCACCTGCCGAAGTATGACTGACCGATGTTGTCGCTGAGCGCTCATTGTTGCCCGACGCTGCGGTTGCAGGTTGGTCAGACATTTGTTGCGGCTGGCGGTTTTGCCTGTGATCTGAAGATGATCCGCTAGCGGTTGCACTCTCTGCACTGGATGCGGTCTGCTGGCTGGAGCTCTTTTCGCCAGTGCTGTTGGCGGACTGTTCGCTATTCTGGTCTGCGGGCTTGCGGCGGCGTCGGCTGTAACGACCACGTGGCCCACGGTTTCCATTGTTGCCTCTGCCGTCGTCTTTGCCTCGGGCATTTTGTTGGGGCCGTGTCTGGCTTTGCTGCGCGTTAGTGTTGTCAGCCTTTTCGCCAGACCTTTGGTCGCTATCACTGGCCGTGTTTCCAGAGCCTGTTGGGCCAGAGCCTGCTGTGCCAGAATCAGTATTAATCGCGTTACCGGCCGAGTTGGTGTTTCCCGAATCTCCAGGCGATGGCGATGCGGGATCGTTGACCATGGTCGATTTGGCAGCAGTTTTTGCAGTTGCTACGTCAGAGGATGTGCGATCCTCGTGGCGTGACTGATTTGGTGCTGACGTCGTTGTTGACTGCTCCGCCGATTGAGAATTGGTCGGTGTTTGAGATTTAGGTGGCTCGCCGGGTTGCCCTGTACCATTCTGGCGGTCGGGCGTCCGGGTTTCCGTCGTGCTCGCAGTGGCTGGCCGATCCGCAGATGCAGCCGAGGTGTTTTCTGCGCTAGGGGCAGGGGACCTGTTGGTGTCTGTGACTGGCTGTGTTTCGCTCTCGCTATTCGCCGCGCGCTTGCCTCGTTGCTGGTCGCGGCGCTGGTTGCCTCTGTGATTTGAGCGCTGTTGCCCGTGTGACGCTTGAGCCTGTTGTGCCTGCCCCTGGTGCGACTGCTCCTGTTGTGACTGGCTGGTGGTTTCGGCTGAAGATGGCTGTGACTGAGCGTTGTTATTGCCACGCGCTTGCGGGCTGCGGGCCGTATCACGAGTTGCTTTTGGCTCGGTGCTCTTTTGCTCGCCAGCTACATTTCTCTGATTGTTGCTTGCTGCATCGGCGTTACTGTTTGTGCGCTGATTGCCGGTATTGCGATTGCCGCGCTGATTGCCCGACTGATTTTTGTTGTTCTGGCCACGTCGGCGAGAATCCTGGTTACCACGCTGCGATCCAGACTGGCGATTGCGATTTGAATCGTTGCGGGTATCGTTTTGCGCCGATCCTTGTTGACCGGACTGCTGGCGACGCTGATCCTGTCGGTCCGAAGATTTGTCGGCTTCCTGCCGGTTGGCGTTTTGACCACGGCGATTCTGTGACTGGGTATCTTTCTGATGTTTACCCTGCCGCCGTTGCTGCCCGGATTGCCGTCCACGTCCGCGATTGTTGCGGTTGCGCTCGGGTTTTGCTGCCGGTGTTTCTTCAGGTTGCGGAGGCGAGAAAAATCCGGTTAGCCTTGCGAAAAAGCCTTTTCCCGATGCGGCAATCGCAGCGGTTTTTTGTGCCTGCGGCGGAATTGGTGTGACAGGAACCACTGACTGCACCGCGGCGGATTCGGACTGGATGATTTCCGCTTTGTCGACAGCTGGTGTGTAGTTGGTTTCCGACTGGTTTATGAGTTCATGGCTGTTGAGCTGCACCGCTTCATGGCTGGTCTCGGAGGACCGAATGCGTTCAATTTCATAGTGTGGTGTGTCGAGATTGACGTCAGGCACCAGCAAGGCGCGCGCGTTGTTGCGCTCTTCGATCTCGCGGATTGCATCGCGTTTTTCATTTAGCAGATAGGTTGCTACCGGAACCGGAATTTTTATAAGAACCCGGCCGGTATTCTCCTTGAGGGTTTCTTCTTCCAGAAGGCGCAGCAGTTGCAACGCCAGTGATTCAACGGTTCTTATAGTGCCCTGGCCTACACAACGCGGGCACACAATCTCGGTGGTTTCACCCAGCGACGGCCTTAGCCGCTGGCGCGACATTTCCATCAGACCAAAGCGCGATATCCGCCCGATCTGCACACGAGCGCGATCAAGTTTGGCGACGTCGCGCAGTGCGTTTTCAACAGCTCGCTGGTTTTTTGGTGCCATCATGTCGATGAAATCGATAACCACCAGACCACCAAGGTCTCGCAGACGTAGCTGCCGACCGACCTCTTCGCAGGCCTCGAGGTTGGTGTTGGTGGCGGTTTCTTCTATATCTGCACCCTTGGTGGCACGTGCGGAGTTAATATCGATCGAAATAAGCGCTTCAGTGTGGTCGATAACCAGAGCGCCACCGGACGGCAATCTCACTTCGCGCTGGTAAGCCGATTCGATTTGCCCTTCAATCTGGTAGCGATTGAAGAGTGGTACATCATCCGTGTACATTTTCAGCTTGCGAAGATTGTGCGGCATGTACTGCGACATAAAAGTCTTTGCCTGTTCATACACCTGGGGTACATCGATGAGAATTTCGCCGATATCACTGCGGAAGTAATCGCGCAATGCCCGCACAATGACGTTGCTTTCCTGGTAGATGAGTGCCGGGGCTTTTTCTGCGTCGCTGGCAGTCTGGATTGCCTCCCAGATTTTGACCTGGTAGTCGAGGTCCCACTGCAATTCTTCGGCGCTGCGACCAACACCTGCTGTGCGCACGATAATACCCATACCGTCATCGATGGTGAGTTCGTTCATCGCGGCTTTCAGTTCGGAACGTTCGTCACCCTCGATGCGGCGCGATACCCCGCCGGCACGAGGGTTATTTGGCATGAGGACCAAAAACCGCCCGGCCAGGCTGACAAATGTGGTTAGTGCCGCGCCCTTGTTGCCTCGTTCCTCTTTCTCGATCTGGACAAGAATTTCCTGACCTTCACGGATACCGGCACGCACGTTGGGTCGTCCGCCATCTTTCAGAGCCGCGTCGGAAAGGAACTCCTTTGCGATCTCCTTGAACGGCAGGAAGCCGTGGCGCTCGGCGCCATAGTCGACAAATGCTGCTTCGAGGCTGGGTTCTATGCGGGTTATTTTCGCCTTGTAAATGTTAGATTTTTTTTGTTCTCTGGTCTTGTTCTCTATATCCAGGTTATCTAGTTTTTGCCCGTCCACTATGGCAACCCGCAATTCCTCGGGTTGTGTGGCGTTTACTAGCATTCGTTTCATTGAGGTTTTGTCCTGTTGTGGGACGACACCCTCTTTCAATTGGACTGCTGGAATCCTTCTGTGCTGATCGCTTTAATTATTGCGAGCCTTCGGTCCTGTTGTGACTGTTATGTGCTGTTAATAGCAGAGTGTCCATCTTGTTATTGGTGCCGAACAAATATTATTGTCGTGCCTGGCCCTGGACTCGGGTGTTTTTTCACTACAACGCGGCTGATTATGGTTTACATAGCCAGCGCTGCGCGGTGAAGGACAGGATCTTTGTCTGTCTAACCTGATCTCGGGACAGGAGAATAGTGCTAAGCGAGTTCCCCTGATTTGTCACGGGAATGGTCTCGGGCAGCTTGAATCTGTGTCTCTTGATTCTGTGTCTGTAAGCGTGCTTCTAACTGCGTGTTGAACTGCCTGTCGCGGGTCGGATTGGTAATAAGAGATTTTCTGGCGACCCTGTGTGTAATATAGCAGCCATCTGTACTCCCGACAAACCCGAGGCCTGACATTCTCTCCATGCAACTACCCGACGATGATTTTCACCAGGTGCGCCATGTTGTTGTCACCAGTGAGCATTCCGGACAGCGTATCGATAATTTTCTCATGAGTTTGCTGAGAACCGTGCCGAAGAGTCTGGTTTATCGTTTTCTGCGCACAGGTCAGGTCCGGGTCAACAAAGGCCGAATTAAAGCGGGTTTCAAGCTTAGTGCCGGAGACACCGTGCGCGTCCCGCCCGTAACCGTCACCAAAAGTGGACAGGTACATGTGCCAGACCGGGTATTGAAGATAATTGAAAAGTCAATTATATCAGACAACTCCCGCTGGCTTGTGCTGAATAAACCTGTCGGGCTTGCCGTACACGGAGGCACAGGTGTCAGGTTTGGAGTCATTGATGCGTTGCAGCAAATCCTCGACGATGATGGTATCAGTCTGGTCCACAGACTTGATCGGGAAACCAGTGGTTGTCTGGTACTCGCAAGGAACAGACCGGCCGCTGTGCATTTTCAGGCAGCATTGGTAAGCGGCAATGTATCCAAGCGCTATTCAGCGATATTATGCGGCGACCTGAAAGAACCCCGGACGGTCGATGCACCACTGCTGAAGAGACAGCCCGAACTGGGTGATCGCATGGTGGTAGTTGATCCGCAACAAGGTAAAAAAGCGCTGACACGATTTGATCCTCGCGCGTCTGGCCACGGTTGCTCACTGGTGGATGTTGAAATTGAAACCGGCCGTACCCATCAAATTCGGGTGCATGCCTCGCACATCGGCCATCCGGTGCTTGGCGATGAGCGCTATGGTGACAGACTACTGAACAGGGCGGCAAAACAGATAACACCGGATGTCGGAATTCCACAGAGAATGTTTCTGCATGCGCGAAGTATCAGCTTCCCTGATATCGCTGCACGGTCCGAAACTTCGCTGGCTGAATCGGCGACCGGAGAGACAACGCCTCAAAAGCCTTCCGGGACACTGACTTTTACAGTGCCGCTTGAAGATTATTGGCAGCAGTGTGTCGACCAGTTCAATGCTCACGGTGGATGATCGGCGGCAACCAGGTCCCGGGGTACATCTGTTGCATTGGCTGTGTATAGAGAGAGGGTTCTGCGCGCATAGACCATGAGCTTGCGCCACTGTGTGTCCCCGGAGCCGGTAGAGGAAGTTGAGTGAGCCGCCGGTTAACCGGGCGTGATTTGTCGGCAGCGCACAGCGATCAACTTGTATCCATCGACCGGGGCTGAGCTGCTCCAGTCAATAAATCTAGCGAGAAAAACGAATGGATAATAATCAGCGGTGGACGCGTGGCGAGAGAGTCAGATCAGAGCGACCGCCAGACTGGGAACGCAGCGTGATTGAAAAGCTCGCCACCGAGTCGATAAAAGAGCAGCGGCGATCGCGACGCTGGGGCATTTTTTTCAAATTGCTGGGCTTTGCCTATGTTGCCACGGCACTGGTATTGGCGTTTGGCAAGGGGTTGCTGGATTTTTCGTTTTCAGAAGAACAACAACACACAGCCATCGTCGACGTTAGCGGCCCTATCGCGATTGGCGAAGCAGCCAGCGCTGATCGGATTATTGCGGGCGTTAAGGCCGCTTTCGAGCATGAAAATACAGCGGGAGTAATCATGCGGATCAATAGCCCGGGCGGCAGCCCGGTGCAGTCGGGGCGCGTGTTTGATGAAGTACGCCGATTGCGTGCCGAACATCCGGATACGCCGCTCTACGCGGTGATTGAAGATCTTTGTGCGTCGGGTGGTTACTACATCGCGGCAGCGGCGGACAAAATTTATGCTGACAAAGCCAGTCTGGTCGGTTCTATTGGCGTTCGTAGTGGCGGCTTCGGCTTCGTTAATACCATGGATAAACTGGGTGTCGAGAGGCGACTGATTACTTCGGGCAATAACAAGGCATTCCTCGATCCCTTTTCTCCGCTGAAAGAAGACGAAGTCAATCATATGGAAGCGTTACTGGGAGATATTCACGAGCAGTTCAAAAGTGTTATTCGCGAAGGCCGCGGAGATGCGCTCAGCGATGATCCGCGAATTTTTAGTGGCCTGGTGTGGACTGGTGAGCAGGCCGTCGAAAATGGTCTGGTGGATGAAATCGGCAGTGAAATGTCGGTAGCGAGGGAGGTATTTGAAGCAGAAGATCTGGTGAATTTTACCCCCACAGATGGCCTGTTAACCCAGATAACAGATAGTGTCGGTGTGCGCTTTGCGAACGGCATACTTGATCGCCTGAGCAGTTTGCGCCTGGGTTATTAAAAATACGGTTACACTCGACTGCTCTGCAGCCAACAGGTGCTCACCGATGGACGTTAACAGCCCTCTGCATCGCCGGCTGTCGGTTCAACCGACGCTGGTTTACGGAGAGACGGCGATGGAACAGGCGGGGGCAGATTTTGCCCGATGCCTGATTGATACTGGCAAGCTTGGTGGTGCCTTTATTGCACTCAGCGGAGAACTCGGGTCGGGCAAAACCACTTTTTGCCGAGGATTCATTAGCGAATGCGGGCACCTGGGTAGCGTGAAAAGCCCGACATATACCTTGCTTGAACATTACTCGCTGGAACACAGACAGATTTACCATCTGGACCTCTATCGCCTGGCTGACCCGGATGAGCTTGAGTTTATTGGATTCCGTGAGCTGCCCGGTGACCACACGACCTTGCTGGTGGAATGGATCGAGCGGGTACCAGCGCTGCAAGATATGGTGACAAGTCATGTAAATCTGGCGCACAACGATGCTGATTCGAGAATGTTGTCGGTGCAAACTGGCAGCGTATTAGAGAGGGCTTGACTGTTACGCTCTGGATACTACTATTTGGAGGACCTGGATTGTCACTTTAAATAGTCTTGCTATCTTGTTAAATTCGTTACAAGACTCGGCAACTGCAAGGATTGGCGTGTTGTAAATTATTATTACAAACGTATTCCCAAAAAAAGGGCTCGAAAAGCGGGCCGAATCAGCGGGTCAGAACAACAGGTCAATTGTGGCAACAAAGATCAATAATAATCGTCGGGAGTTTCTCAACCTCGCCGGCCGGGTTGCCTGTGCAGGTGGAGGATTGCTGTTGGCGACGCCCGCGAGCGCCGCAGCCCAGACTAAAATTACAGGCGTGTATTTTTACGAAGATCAGGGGCGCATGAAATTGCATCTCGATCTTGACACTGTGCCATCAGGCTACAAAGTGTTTACTCTGGAAAATCCGCATCGAATTGTGCTTGATCTGGCGTCCAGCCGGGTATCTACCTTGCTTTCCCGAGACCTCAAGGCACGCGGTACGGTGAGGCGAATTCGCTACGGCCGACGTAAAGAAGATGATTTGCGGATCGTGCTTGATGTAAATGTTAAACCCGGCGATGTAAGCAGCAGGATTTATCAGTTTAAAGGTACCCACCGCAAGCGGCTGGTGGTCGATCTTGGCATGGCGCCGATTACCGCAATTGAAGCGGATAAACCGGTAGATGCAGCAGATTTGCGGGATATAGTGATTGCGATTGACGCCGGACACGGAGGCAAGGACCCGGGCGCTATCGGGCAACTCAAGACCCAGGAGAAAGAAGTAACCCTGAGAGTTGCGCTGGAGCTCGAAAAAAGATTGCGGCGCAGAAAAGGATTTAAACCGCTGTTAATCCGCAGCGATGATCGCTATCTCGCACTGCCCGAGCGTGTCAGGCGTGCGCGCGACAGTCGAGCGGATTTACTAATTTCGATACACGCTGATGCGTTTCCCAAAACCTCTGCGCGAGGATCATCAGTGTTTGCCCTGTCGACAAAAGGTGCGAGCTCCAGGGCCGCTGCCCTGCTGGCACGCACCGAAAATCAGGCAGACAAATTATTCGGGGAAATAGACGTGGGTGAATCAACTGAGCCATTGACCCGCACTTTGATTGATCTTGCCCAAAACGCGGTGCTTGAATCGAGTATTGAATGCGGAAGCCTGATACTAAATCACCTGGCGAAAGTTAATACGCTTCACAAGCCCCAAGTTGAGCAAGGTGGTTTCGCGGTATTGCGAGCGCCGGATGTACCTTCGATACTGGTGGAAACAGCATTTATTTCCAATCCGCGTGAAGAGCGCAAGTTGCGATCTCGCCGCCACCAGCGCAAGCTGGCCAGAGCCCTTGCCGACGGTGTGGTAGATTATTTTGTCGCCAATGCTCCGCCAGACTCGGTACTCGCGAGCGTAATAGCAAAGCGGCGAGGTTAAGCGCACTTAACACAGACCGCGCATGGTGCCTGCAGCCAGCCTTGCAGTTTAAAGCCAAAATTTGATCCTTGAATCAGATTTCCCGAGTAATATAGGCGGATTGCCAGCCGGGTAATCGCACATGCCGATTCAGCAACTGCCAGACCATTTGATAAACCAGATCGCCGCTGGCGAGGTTATCGATCGTCCCTCGTCCATCGTCAAGGAGTTGCTGGAAAATTCGGTAGACGCCGGTGCCAGCCGAATCGATATCGAGCTTGAAGCCGGTGGCGTGCGCATGATTAAAATTCGCGACGATGGCCACGGTATCCCTGCGGATGAATTGCCGATTGCTCTCAAACGTCATGCAACCAGCAAAATAACAACGGTTGAGGATTTAACCTCCGTCGCGACACTTGGTTTTCGTGGTGAGGCGTTGTCAAGCATTGCAGCTGTCTCACGAATGACGATAGTGTCGCGACCGGCTGATCAGGAATACGCGACCGAAGTTGAATTTGATTGCACCACGGGTGAGTTGAACACCGGACCGGCGTCTCATGCTGCAGGAACCACCATCACTGTCTCTGATTTATTTTTTAATGTACCGGCAAGGCGCAAGTTTCTGCGTACTGATAAAACCGAGTTCAATCATATAGAGGCAGTCGTGCGCAAGATTGCACTGGCGGCAAAAGGTGTAGCGTTTTCCTTGAGTCACAACAGCAAGCTGGTCATGAATTTACCTGCTGTTGCCGAATCTGAACCGGGCGAGCAGCGCGTGCAGGGAGTTTTAGGTGACGAGTTTCTAAAAAACGCGCTTCACTTTACACGCGATGCCGACGACTTGCATTTGAGTGGCTGGTTAGCCCGCGCTACTTTTTCACGCAGTCAAACAGATATGCAGTACTTTTATGTGAATGGTCGCATGGTACGCGATAAAACAGTTACTCATGCGGTGAAGCAGGCTTATTCCGATTTGCTGTACCACAGTCGACAGCCTGCCTATGTCATCTTTCTGGAGATGGAACCGCGTGATGTTGATGTGAACGTGCATCCCGGAAAGCTGGAAGTGCGTTTTCGTGATGGCAGGCGCATACACGGCTTCGTGTCACAGACGGTGTCGCAATCTCTGGCCACGGTGCCAGCTGATTCACAAGGGCCAGATAGCGTTGTTAATCAGCCAACGGATGCAGTTCGTGAATTCAGCAGAGTGCCTGAGCAAACACCGATGCCGCTGCACAGCGCGGGTGCGGCTACAGCTCATGCAGAGACTCAACATTCTCAAGGCGGTTACACAAGACCGCATCGCTTTCACGAACAAAACAGGGTTAGAGAGCGTGGACAGTTGTATCGTGAGTTAACCGGATCGACCACTACCCGTGAAAATGATAGTGCCGCAGGATTTAGCGGGGCAGTAGATGATGAGGTGCCGCCGCTTGGCTTCGCGGTAGCTTTTGTACACGGTGCTTTTGTACTTTCTCAAAGCCGCAACGGCCTGATACTGATTGATGCTCACGCAGCACACGAGCGTATATCGTACGAACGCTTAAAGACCGAATACGAGAGCGGTTCGGTGCGAGCACAACCCCTGCTGCTGCCGGTCACAGTGCATGTCAGTGATAGTGAAGCCGAGCTGGCTGAACAACATGCGGAGCAGTTTTCCCAGGTGGGATTGCAGGTTGATCGAAGAGGGGTTAACCAGCTGGTGGTGAGAACCATACCGGTTGAGTTGCAATCGGCTAACGCTGAGCAACTGTTGAAAGATGTGTTGTCTGATATCGCAGAGCATGGCCACAGTTTTCGCGTCCGCGAAGAGATAAACAAGCTGTTGTCGACTATGGCCTGTCATGGCTCGGTAAGAGCCAACCGGTCTTTAACCACTACCGAGATGAACGCGTTGATGCGCGACATGGAACGTACGCCGAACAGTGATCAGTGTAATCATGGCAGACCTACGTGGGTCGAACTAAGTGTCAGGGAACTTGACGCACTGTTCATGCGAGGTCGATAAAAGCAATCTGTGGCAATGACTACGTTTGTCGACGACAACATCAGGCAGCCGATACTTTGTGTGCTTGGGCCTACAGCTGCCGGTAAAACCGGACTGGCTGTTGATCTGTGTCAGCGTTTTCCATTTGAAATTATAAGCGTCGATTCCGCGCTGGTTTATCGAAAAATGGATATAGGCACCGCCAAACCGGATGCTGAAACCCGAAGGCTTGCACCTCACGCGCTGATCGACTTGATAGAACCGTGGCAAACGTATTCGGTTTCGCAGTTTCTGACGGCAGCACGTGAAGAAATAATCCGCGTAGCCAGGGCAGGCCGCATACCGCTGCTGACAGGTGGCACCATGCTTTATTTTCACACCCTGTGGAACGGATTGTCTGCGTTGCCACAATCCGATGCCATTGTGCGAACAGAGTTGCAACAGTCGGCTCGGAAGAATGGCTGGCAGCAGATGCATGATCGCCTGACCCGGATTGATCCTGTTTCAGCGGCACGTATACATCCCAATGATCCACAAAGGCTTTTGCGTGCACTTGAGGTGTATGAGATCAGTGGTGTTACGATGTCCACGTTGCAGAGTAAGCGGGTTGTCGATGACTCGCGGGATTTTTTTAATATTGCCATTTTGCCCTCTGACCGGGCGCTGTTACACCAGCGAATTGCACAAAGGTTCGAACAGATGTTAGCGATGAACTTTGAAGCAGAGGTACACGGGTTAATGGAACTGCCGCAAATGCACAGCGAGCTTGCGTCGATGCGTTGCGTCGGCTACCGGCAAATGTGGAGCTGGATCGACAACCAGTGTACGCGAGATGAAATGGTAGAACAGGCCGTTGCTGCAACGCGCCAACTGGCAAAAAGACAACTGACCTGGATGCGGCGAATGCCGGATTTACACGCCCTTGATACATCTCCTTCCATAGATGATTTACTGGCTCTTGAAGAATTCAACGGATGGCTGGAAGTGCAGGGGCTTGTTTGATAAACCGGGTCGGGCCCTGAACCGGAGGCGCTCGTTGTTTCGATTTCCGCGTACAGGTTACACTCGTATAAAACCTTGCGGGAAACATGATGTTGAAGACACTGGCGGCACAGATAGGTGATACCAGGTTGTGTGAATTGCAGCGACTGGGTGCAAACACACGTGGAAATCGTATTGCTGTAAAGCTTGAGGGGGATAACCCGGCGGGGTCTGTTAAAGACAGACCGGCAGTTAACATGATTGTGGCTGCTGAAAAGCGTGGTGATATTCGCCCTGGCGATACCTTGATTGAGGCCACCAGCGGGAATACCGGCATCGCGCTGGCGATGGCTGCCGCAATTCGCGGTTACAAGATGAAGCTGATCATGCCGGAGAATTTAAGCGAAGAGCGTAAGCTGACCATGAGCGTATACGGAGCAGAGCTTATCTCTGTGACTAAAAAACAGGGCATGGAGTACGCGCGTGATCTTGCCTTGTCTATGCAAAGCGAAGGACAGGGTATTGTGCTGGATCAGTTTGCCAATCCCGATAATCCGATGGCGCACTATTTATCCACAGGTCCCGAGATTTGGGAGGGCACTGACCACAAAATTACCCACTTCGTCTCGTCAATGGGGACGACCGGTACCATCATGGGAGTATCGCGATATTTAAAAGAACAAAACCCGTCGGTCACAATTGTCGGCGTGCAACCGGGGCAGGATTCGGAAATCCCGGGTATTCGGCGTTGGCCGGAAGCCTATTTGCCAATGATATATGAGCCGGACAGAGTGGATACCATAATGGACGTGACTCAGGCAGAGGCTGAACACTTCGCGCGTGAACTGGCGGCCAGAGAGGGTATTTTTTGCGGGGTGTCATCCGGCGGATCGATGGCCGCAGCTTTGAAGCTCAGTGAGCGGGTCGAGAACAGTTTAATCGTATCGATTGTGTGTGATCGCGGTGATCGATATCTGTCAACGGGGGTCTTCAGTAAAACATAGCAGCGGAATAAAACCCCGGATATAGCGATGGCCTCTGAGTGAGCGCCGGAGACGCTCAACCATAAAACGGATAGATGAATTCCAGACGCTCGCCACTGATTTGGATGAAATCACCGCCAGCAAGTTTTATCTCTACCTGTGGAGTGGTTTCAGCACCATTATGGCGAATGCCATCGGCATCCGTTTTCATCGGCAGGAAATAATAGCCGGTTGGTTTCTTTGCAATTGCACCGACGTCACCGCCGGTTTTTCCAACCGTGGTCACTGCTTTCTCCAGTGGCAACACTGATCCTGCTTTCTCACCGGATGCCACTCTCAGTGCGGCAACCTCGGAGATTATCTGCTCCAGTTGTGGATCGATAATAGGTTCGATCGAACGTAGTGGAGTTACATTTTCGAGCTCGGCAATTGGCTCCGGAGTACTGGTATAGGTTTCCGAATATCTGATCTGGTAGTTACCTACGACTATCTCGTCGCTGTGGAGCAGAAAATGCCGATCAACGGGGCGCCCGTTTACAATGGTGCCATTGGTGCTTCCAAGATCTTCTATTGTCAGGCAGCCTTTGTCGTCAATGATGCGTGCGTGGTGACCGCTGACGGAAAGATGCGGCAGGCAAACCGAGTTGTCACGGCGTCTGCCAATAGTGACCAGATTTGCCAGCAAGCTTAGTGATCTGGATTCACCCGTCTCGGAGGTAATGATGAGTTGTGGCATAGTCCCACGCCTGCAATGTTTATGTTCACCGAACTTAGCACATGCGGGCGATCAGGGCAGCTCGCCTTGATTTCTATTCAGGAAGGTAGGCGATGTTAATCCATGGGGATACGCAAAGACTGGCCCGCTTGTACGTGGTTTTTAGTCCACAGTGCCGGATTCCATTTTTTCAGCGTGCTGATTTTTGAGTTAAATTTGTCTGCAATTGCTGGCAGCGTATCGCCATCGCTGACCAGATAGTTGAACAGGCGTGGCACGGGGGTCTTGTCCGTTTCGATATCAGTAAACGCCACATGCACTCTGGCGCCGATTTTCAGATGGCCGGACTCCATGGCAGACTGATTCCATTCGGTAAGTGTGTTGACGCTGGTGCCTATTTTTCGGGATAAGTCCCACAGGTTATCTCCGGGTTCCACGATATGGGATTTGTAGTGATAGGTCTTAAAGGGTTTAAACGTATCGTTGGCACTGGTGACATCAGGCGCAATCGCACCGGCTTTAACGCTACGGGATTGCTGATCCATCTGTTCCGCCGGGACTGTACTGTCGCGGGATTTCGTTGTTGCAGATTCGGTAAGCCGCTGGCGCTGTTGTGATGCCAGAGCATCGAGCAGTTTTTTAAGACTGCTGGTCGGTACATTGAGTACGTGAGGACCATCAGGCGGAGTTTTGTCCGTGATGAGGCCGGAGTTCAGGGAAACGAGGGATTTGTGAGATACCCCGGCTAGTTCAGATGCCTGTTGCAACGAGATTTGTGTGTCGAGAGAGATTGTCTCGAAGTATTTACGGTTAGCAATCGTGGGTAAGGTGAGATCGTAGTGGTCCGGGTTTGCTATGAGTTTGGAAACGGCGATCAATCTCGGCACGTAATTTTTTGTCTCTTTTGCGAGCCGCAGACTCCAGAAATCTGTCGCCGATCCTTTTTTGGTTGCTCTTTTAATTGCTGCCCGAACGTTGCCCGGTCCGGTGTTGTAGGCCGCTATGGCCAGCAGCCAGTCACCGTCAAACGTTCGATGAAGATAGTCGAGATACCGAATCGCGGCACGAGTGGAGGCAATGACGTCACGGCGACCATCGAACCATTTGTTATTCGACAAGCCGTAACTTCGTGCCGTGGCGGCAATAAATTGCCAAAGTCCCAATGCTTGCTGATTACTTTTCGCAAGCGGGTCAAATGCGCTTTCAACCAATGGCAACAGGGCGAGATCCGCCGGCAACCCGGCGCGTTCAATTTCTTCGAGGATAAAATGCAAATAGGGTCTGGCGCGGGCCAGATTACTTTGCAATGAGTAGATACCCTCTTGCATGAAGCGCAGCTGGCGATCTATGTCCGGGTGCTGCTGACTGGTAAGAGTCAGCCCTGAACTCAATCTATCCCAGATACTTTTATGCAGGGGGACCAGCGGTGTCAGGGACACACTGCGAAGATGAGAGCCCGGAGGTCCGCTGCGTGTGCTCAAACGTGTAATTTCGCGTTGCAGCGAAGTGACGACCGGCGGGGTTGCCGAGTTGTCACTGCTAGCAGGCAGGGTATTCACCACCGATTTGGCCAATAGCGACGCGGGTAGATCCATGTCACTGCTCACCGCAATACGGGCGATTAACGGGGCAACGACCAGCAGAGCTAACAGCGCAACAGCGCGGCGCTTGAAGATTTTAATGAATGGCGACAAAGTGCAAAGGCTCGCAATATTATTTGAATTCTGTACCTTGCAACCCGGTTCAAAAAGGCGGCGTGCTGTTGACGCGGACCTGTCGGGACGGGTTTAGAAACATGGCGCAGAATGGAGTATATTTGGTTTATGAGAAATTTCAGGAAAACCTCGCCAGGGTGGATCGAGGCGCAGCCGCAATTGCGTGACTGGTACGAGTCAGCACTGGGCCAGGCAGTGCTCGATGTTGTCAGCAACAAATTTGACCACATCCTGCCCGGAATATTCGGCTATCAGGGGATGCAGGTCGGCCAGATAGCACCGCAGCGTGAGCTACTGGCGAGCGCAGGGCTGCATCGCCGGATCGTGCTGGATAGCTGCGCTGAGTCATCCAGTTCGCACATTTCCGGACAACTCGAACAGCTTCCGATTAGCAGCGATTGCATGCATTTGGTGTTTTATCCTCACTCGCTGGAGTTTTGCGAAAACCCGCACGGTGCACTGCGAGAGGCAGATCGTGTGTTGACCGCTGATGGTCATTTGTTACTCATGGGGTTTAATCCCTATAGCCAGTTTGGTCTTCGCCGCGCAGTCGGGCGGTCGGTACCGTGGAGTGGCAAAACCTATAGCCGGGCCCGCATACAAGACTGGTTATCAGTGCTTGGTTTTCGTGTGGTTACCGCCGAAAATGTGTTTTTGCGTCCTCCGGTAAACCGCGAACGGATGCTGAATGCTACCCGCCACATCGAGAAGACCCAAAGGCTGTTCGGGTTGCTGGGTGGTGTTTATTTGATTCATGCTCGCAAACAATCGGTGCCAATGACACTGGCGCGACAGAAATGGCTAAAGCCGCGCGGTCGATTGGTAACAGGCTCATTTGCACAGAGTGCCAGCCGGGTGGCTGCCCGCACCAGAACCGATAACCCTCCGGTTACAAAGCCGGAAAAAACCGACTACTGATCTGACTCCAGTCAGGCACCGGTGTAATTCGGTGCGGTTTTTTACTCGACATATTTCACCTGAAACATCGATAGCAGATTACGATCAGTGGAAACAGAATCCTGCATGCGGCAAGTAGTGATGGACACGGAAACTACCGGCCTCGAAGTGTCGCTGCACCACCGCATCATCGAGATCGGTTGTGTGGAAATTGTCAATCGACGACTGACTGGTCGTCATTATCACCAGTATCTCCAACCCGACAGAGCGATCGACGCCGGTGCGCAGGAAGTACATGGAATCACCGAAGATTTTTTAGCCGACAAGCCGCGCTTCCCGGAAATTGCTGATGATTTTCTGAGTTTCATAGAAGATGCGGAGGTGGTTATTCACAACGCTGCGTTCGATGTTTCATTTCTCGACTACGAACTCAAGCTTTGCAACGCGAACACTCGCATGGATTTAAGCTGCACAAAAGTTACCGATTCACTGGCACTCGCGCGCAAGCAATATCCCGGGCAGAGAAACAGCCTTGATGCACTGTGCCGGCGGCTGGACATCGACAACACCAGGCGCAAATTACACGGCGCACTGCTTGACTCGGAAATACTGGCAGAAGTGTATTTGTGCATGACCGGAGGTCAATCTGATCTGGGTTTTGACTTTGATGAATCGAGATCTGCGACCGGTACCGACAGTAGTATTGTGGCCAACCCTGTGCAGTACCCGCCCATGCATGTAATTGCTGCCAGCGCAGATGAATTGAAGGCTCACCAGGCGTGGCTGGAAAAACTGCAGAAGGAAAGCAGTAGCGGATGCGTCTGGACAATGAACGCCTAGACTGTTGCTAACCGTGTTTCATTACACGAGCCTTCTCGCGAGCCCAGTCTCTCTCTTTCTCGGTGGCGCGTTTGTCGTGATTTTTCTTTCCTTTGGCAAGCCCTATTTCAATCTTTACTTTTGAACTTTTCCAATAGAGATTGAGCGGTACCAGGGTATAGCCTTTACGTTCCACCTGGCCAATTAGCTTGCCGAGCTCGGCCCGATGTAGCAAAATTTTGCGATCTCTCAATGGTTTTGCAACCACGTGAGTGGATGCCGACAACAACGGAGTGATATGGCAGCCATACAGCCAGGCTTCCGCGGCACGAATCATCACATAGCTTTCTGACAGCTGCACCCGACCGGCGCGAAGACTCTTTACCTCCCAGCCTTCGAGTACCAGCCCGCCCTCAAATGTATCTTCGATCAGATAGTCGTGGCGCGCTCGCTTGTTGGCGGCAATACGCGAGGAATTGTCGCCCTTCTTTTTCTTTGGTTTAGCCATATATACGGGTAAGTATAACCTGTTACCGCCGGAAAACTTGCATGCCGACAATACAACGATCCGCACTGGTGCCTCACAGCGCACGGCAGATGTTTGATCTGGTAAATGATGTGGATTCCTACCCCGAATTTTTACCCTGGTGCAGTGGTGCGGCGACGCTCGAAAGCGGTGAATCACACCGCATTGCGCGTGTCCAGATGAAGAAAGGCCCGCTGTCTCAGCAGTTTACAACCCGCAACGACTTAACGTCCGATACCGAAATCCGCATGTCATTGATTGAAGGCCCGTTTCGTCACCTCAATGGTCAGTGGCAATTTACCAGTATTGGCGATCAGGGATGTCGTGTCAGTTTTGATGTCGATTTTAAATTTGCCGGAATATTGCTGCAAAAAACACTAAGCCCGGTGTTCAACGAGATATGCGTTCGTATGGTGGATGCGTTCGTCGAGCGGGCCAATCATCTATATCGCTAAGAGATTTCAATGCAGGTTGAGGTGATCTATGCACTGGCGCATGAACAGCTAATAGTCTCGCTGACACTCCAGGCTGATTCCACAGTACGCGAGGCTGTTGTCCGCTCCGGGTTACTGCAACGATATCCCGAAATAATCCTCGATCAGTCTCCGGTGGGAATTTACGGCGAGCGAGTGACTTATGATTCGTTGTTGCAGGACGGCGACCGTGTGGAGATATATCGTCCGTTGCTGGTTGATCCGATGGAGGCGCGTCGTGCGAGGGCGCGCTCGCAAAAGGAGAATCTGCCGTAGTAGATTTCCTTCGTGCAGGCTCCGGGAGTGAGTCCGGGCCCTTAGAGAACAGTTCGGAAACTGTTACTCGAACCCTGATTTTTCCAGTTTGCTAACGACATCGTTCTCGAAGAACAGGGTAAGTCGTCTGGCATTTGGTGTCTCGCCGGAGCGGTTAATGCTGTAGATGTAGTCCCATCGCTGCGGGTTAATAAGACTGCTGACGACAGGTTCTCCCAACAGGCCGACGACGTCATTGCGAGGCATTCCCGCAACGATTTGACTGACTGCCTCAGGTGGTAGCAGGTTGCCCTGTTGAATGTTGATTTTGTGGGCGCGAGGTAACCACCATGCGCCACAACCTGTTAGCAGCAGAGTTGAGGCAAGCAATACAATCGGTAGTATTCGGGTAGCAGTCAAGGACTTCGTTCCGGAAGCTGGAGGGGGTTGGCCGATTCTACACCAGCGCCAGCGGCAATCAGCGGTTTTGCGGTTCGGTAATTGAGACCCGCAGACCGGAGCGAAAGTTCGGTGTAAATCTGCAGGCTATCGGCTGCGCATGCTACTGTGCTATTAGCTGGCGTTGGCGAGGAGACACCGGTTTGCGGTCTACTGGTCCGCGTCAGCAGTCTCCTTATTTGCTGCGGCCAACATCTCTTGCGCGTGTTCGCGTGTGCGCCTGGTTATTTTTACACCACCTAGCATGCGGGCGATTTCCTCAAGAGATTGTTCCCTGGTTAGCATTGAGGACTCAGCCAGTGTCTTGTTGTCACTTGATCGTTTGGATACCTTGATATGGTGGTGTCCTTGCGCTGCTACTTGTGGCAAGTGGGTGACACACAGCACCTGGCATCGCCCGCCGAGCTGGCGCAATTGTTGGCCAACGGTTTCGGCGACACCGCCGCCGACTCCGGTATCCACTTCGTCAAAAATGAGTGTGGGTACCCGATTACGTTCCGAGGTGATGAGCTGTACCGCCAGACTCAGACGGGATAACTCGCCACCCGATGCAACATCGCTCATCGGTTTTAGTGCGGCCCCCGGATTTGCGCTAACATTAAAAACAACCAGATCTGAGCCGCCTGGCTGAGGTTGTTCCGACTTGCGCGGGCTTATAACTATCTCGAATTTGCCGCCTTTCATGCCGAGCGTTTGCATGGCTTTGGTTAAATGTTTCGATAGCAGGGTGGCAGCCTTTTTTCTTTTTGCGGTGAGTTTTTCTGCTGCTTTTTCGTAGGCCGCAGTGCATTTGGCGAGTTCGTTTTCTATAGACTCAAACGACTCGTCGATCGATTCAAGTTCTTCAAATTCCGCCTGCAGTTCTTTGGCAAAATCTACAAGTTCCGATAATTGAACACGGTGTTTTTTAGCCAGTTGGTGTGCCGTTGCAAGGGTACTGTCGAGTTCCTGCAATCGGGCGGGGTCGGGTTCAATTGAGTGGCTGTAGTTGCGCAGAGAATCGACGGCTTCTTCCACCTGGATTCTCGCTGACGACAGCAGCTCGGTAATATCCGCGACCGAATGATCCTGGTGATGCAGGGCACCCACTGTTTTTTCTACATCCGATAGTTGCGACAGGATGGCGTCGTTGTTGTCTTGTAACAGGTCCATCGCCTGCGTACAGAACTCACCCAGCTGGGTGGCATTGGCCAGACGTCGATGTTCGGTGTCGATTGCATTGAAGTCGAGACCATCCAGCGACAGTTTTGAAAATTCCTGCAGTTGATAGCGCAGTGTATCGAGCCGGTCGCCACGTGCTTCAAGCCGTTCTTTTACTGTGCCAAGCTGCCGGTTTTTTTCGCTCCAGGTTTTACACGCCTTGCCGGTCTTGTTGAGCAGATCGGTACAGCCGCCGAAGTCGTCCAGAATCTCGCGTTGAGTGTCAGGCTGCGTGATCAGCTGGTGATCGTGCTGGCCATGAATGTTGACCAGAAGCTGGCCAAGTTCTCGCATGTTGCGTACGGTCACCGGTGTGCCATTTATGTAGGCGCGCGACTTGCCGTCCCGGGTAACCACACGCCTCAGAATGCAATCACCTTCGTGGTCCAGTGAGTGCTCTGCGAGCCATGTGGTAGCTGCCTCGCTTTTATCAATATTGAAGAGCGCGCTAATATCGGCACGGTCTGCAGTGTCTCTGACGACAGAGGGGGCTGCCCGGTCACCAAGAACCAGACCGAGTGCACCGAGCAAGATCGATTTTCCCGCACCGGTTTCACCGGTCAGGGTGGTCATTCCGGCTTCCAGATCCAGCTCGCTCTCGGTAATGATAGCGAAGTCTTTTACTTGTAGAGATGTCAGCAAAATAGTTTGCCTTGCGTGTATACAGGGAAATGCTTCATCAGCCCCAGTTTAATTTCTCTCGCAGGATATAGTGATAGTCGTAGTTTGCGGGATGTAATATTCTGATTGTGCGGTCGTACTTTTTGACTTCGATGACATCGTCATTTTGTAAATCGTTATAGACCTGACCGTCGCAAACCATTTGTGCATAGACGGGTTTCTTTTCGGTGACCAGTGCCTTGATTTCCGATTCCGCGGTAACGACGAGTGGTCGACTGCTCAGTGTATGCGGACAGATTGGCTGAATAACCAGCGCGTTTAAATTTGGATTAACAATAGGGCCGCCACTGGATAATGAATAAGCCGTAGAGCCCGAGGGACTGGCGACGATAACGCCGTCAGCTCTTTGTTTAAGCACAAAGCTATCGTTAATATAAATTTCAAACTCGATAATCTGCAGCACGTTTTTTGTGCGCATGACCATGTCGTTGAAGGCGAGTGATTCGTGTATATTTTCGCCATGACGTAGCAGGCGGCAATCAAGCATCAGGCGATGCTCTTCGATGTACTCGCCGTTGATGATCTCTTCGAGTTCGTGCAGCTTATCTTCCGGAGAAACATCAACGAGGAAGCCAAGCCTGCCTCTGTTGACGCCCACCAGTGGTACATTGGCATTGACCAGTTCTCTTGCAGCGTGAAGTAGTGTGCCATCCCCGCCGATGATCACCGCGAGGTCACATTCTTTGCCAATAATCTCGGTATCTACAGTAACCGGACCACCAAGTAAGCCACGGGTGCTTGAATCCAGTAATACTTCGAGACCCATGTTTTGCAGCAGTACGTAAACATCGTTCAGGGACTCCGAGACACTCAAATCACCGCTTTTTGCAATGAGACCTATTTTGCTAAATTTCGCCATCCCCTAGGGTAGCATATTGGTGCCATTTTCTCATTGAAACGTCTCTGTATTTGTTGAATTAACCGGCTTTGTCAGGGCAGTAGGTTGTGCAGTTTATACAGATGTGACAGCGCTTCGCGAGGGGAAGTATCGTCGATGTCAAGCGTGCGCAAATAGTCGATAAGCTCGCTATCTGCCGGTGCGAAGAGCCCTAATTGCTCGCTGACAACGGGTACAGCGGCTGGTGCCATCGGTGCTTTTGATGGTGCAGCCTCAAGCATGGCCAGGCGCTCCTGTGCATGGTTCAGCACTGACGCAGGCAGGCCAGCCAGTTTTGCTACTTGCAGGCCATAGCTTTTGTTGGCGGCGCCCGACTTTACGTTGTGCATAAATACAATCTCGTCGTTGTGCTCAACCGCGTCGAGATGCACATTGCCGATGCCTGCCTGCTCCCCGGATAAATTAATCAGTTCAAAGTAGTGAGTGGCAAACAGGGTGAAAGCCCGATTATTAGCCGCTAAAGCTTCAGCGCAAGCCCAGGCCAGAGACAGGCCATCGTAGGTGCTGGTGCCTCTGCCAATTTCGTCCATCAACACCAGACTTTCCGATGTCGCGTTGTGCAGAATATCGGCTGCTTCGGTCATCTCTACCATAAAGGTGGAGCGACCGCTGGCAAGATCGTCCGAGGCGCCAATACGCGTAAAAATACGATCAACCGGACCGATTTCGCAGCTTTCGGCAGGAACATGACTACCAATGTGGGCGAGCAAAACGATAAGCGCGGTTTGGCGCATGTAGGTGGATTTGCCTCCCATATTGGGGCCGGTGATTAGCAACATTCGTTGTTTTGGGTCGAGGTGTAGATCGTTCGGTACGAAGGGGTTATCGAGTGTCGCTTCAATGACCGGGTGTCTGCCTGCGTTGTAGCGAATGACACGATCAGTGCTAAACTCCGGGCGTGTCCAGCGCAACGTGGTTGCGCGCTCGGCCATATTTTGCAGCACATCTATCTCTGCTATACCGCGTGCCGCCTGCTTAAGTGCGGACAGATTTACACACAGCTCGGTGAGTAGATTTTCGTACAGTGCTTTTTCCCGTTGCAGAGAGCGTTCGCGGGCCGATAGTACTTTGTCTTCAAATTGCTTAAGCTCTTCTGTGATATAGCGTTCTGCACTTTTCAGTGTTTGTCGCCTTGTGTATTCCGTCGGTATGCGAGCATTGGCAGCCTTCGAGATTTCGATGTAATAACCGTGAACCCGGTTGTACCCGACTTTTAAACTTGCGATACCGGATCGCTCGCGTTCGCGTAGTTCCAGGTCTGTTAAAAACGCGTCGGCGTTGGCACTCAGATCTCTGAGTTCATCGAGGGTGTCGTCATAACCGCTGCGAATGGCACCGCCGTCTTTTATCAACGCTGGTGGTTCGTCGGCGAGCGCCCTGTCAAGTAAATCGCAATCACTGTCAAACCCGCCAAGACAATCGGCAATGTTCTCCAGCAATAGATCGTCCCGGTTGCCGATCAGGGTTTCGATGTCCGGCAATAGTCTCAGGCTGTTTCGCAGTGCGAGCAGGTCACGCGGTCTGGCGCTGCCGATGGATACTCGAGCCAGGATTCGCTCCATGTCTGCGATACCTGGCAGTACCGATGCCAGTTCGACGGCCAGGCTTTGATCATCAATAATTACGTCGATAGAGTCGAGTCGTGTGGTTAGCGTTTTGTGGTCACGCAACGGTCGATTGAGCCATTGGGTCAATAGTCTTCCGCCCATACTGGTGCAGGTTTTATCGATGATGGCTCGCAACGTTGCAGATGGTTGACCACTAATGCTGGTATCAATTTCAAGGTTGCGCCTGGTGGCCGCATCAAGGGCCAGTGCGTCTCGTTGCGACTCCGTGGTGATGCCCGAAATGTGTGGTGGTGTACCCCGGTGGGTTTCTTTTATATATTGCAGTACGCACCCTGCTGCCGCGGTGGCTCGCTGCAAATGATCGCAGCCAAAGCCGCGTAAATCTCTGGTCGAAAACAGTTTACATAGCTGTTCACTGGCACTGCCGGCATCAAAATGCCAGTCGGGTCGGGGTCGAACGGTCAGGTGGCTAAATTGATCAGATGTGGCAAAGTGCTCCGCAACCAGCAGTTCGGCGGGTTGCAAGCGGGCGAGTTCTGCTCCTAGCATCTCACTGTGCTGAAATTCAGAGACGTGAATAACGCCAACGGCCAGGTCAATACTTGCCAGCCCGTACCATTCGTTTTCGTCAACACAGACTGCTGTCAGCAGACATTGCTGGCGGTCTTCCAGCAGTGCCTCGTCGGTAATGGTGCCAGGTGTGAGTACCCGCACAATTTGTCTCTCCACAGGCCCTTTACTGGTCGCCGGGTCTCCGATCTGTTCACAAAGTGCTACGGACTCTCCACGCGCGACGAGTTTTGCCAGATAACCCTCGACAGAATGTTGGGGGACGCCTGCCATTGGAATTGGCTCACCGGCAGATTGGCCACGGGCAGTGAGGGTAATTGACAGAAGTTCTGATGCGCGCTTCGCGTCGTCGAAAAACAGCTCGTAAAAATCGCCCATGCGGTAGAAAAGAAGAGTGTCCGGATACTCCGATTTGATACCGAGGTACTGGCGCATCATCGGTGTTTGCTTTGCGGCGGCAGCTGTGGTCATGCGGCGCATTGTAGCTAACCTGTCAGATTGCTGCTCGCGCTTGTCAGATATTGCAGTGACTGATGTTGCTGGTTCGGGACCTGCGCTTGTGCAACAAACAACCACGCTGAACCTGCAATGAGTAGCTGGATAGACAAGTTACGTCTTAATGCTGTTTTCTTCACGGGGATGTTTGTAACCTTGATCTACTGCGTTTAGCTTTTTGCCAGTGCACTTTCATATTTAGTGCGCTTTCATATTTGCTGACGCGCTGAAAAGCTTTTGCGGGTTTAAGTTTTTAATTCTGCGAAGAATTGCAGGTAACATCTGACCAGGTCCCTGAGCCAAATCATGGAAAATACAAAATCAATGCAAAACGAGCTGCTTGCGCAACTGGCAACACTCGCGCTGGAGAATAAAACCGTTATTGCTACGGCTGAGTCCTGCACCGGCGGGATGATAGCGGCCGCGCTTACTGATCTGTCTGGCAGTTCGGCCTGGTTTGATCGAGGCTTTGTGACATACAGCAACGAGGCAAAGATGCAAATGCTTGGAGTAACCCGCGAGACTATAGAGGAGCAGGGAGCTGTCAGTGCGGCAGCAGTGGCCGAAATGTCTCAGGGCGCGCTGGCGCGAAGCGATGCAACATTGAGCGTGGCGGTGAGCGGTGTAGCCGGGCCAACCGGTGGTTCCGATTCGAAGCCGGTCGGCACAGTGTGGATTGCCTGGGCAAGCGACAGCAGGGGGGCGTTAACCCGTCATTACCGGTTTTCCGGAGATCGCGAGGCGGTCAGGGAGCAAACCGTATGTGAAGCGTTGAAAGGATTGATTGGCTGTATCGGTTCTGAATCGATGTAACGTGTTTAGTGCGTCCTTCGGCAAGTCAAATTTAATCTGTCTGAAAGCTGTGAAGCGCTCTGCCTTTATGCGACAATCGGGGCACTATCAAACGGCCCAAACAGACGTAAATCAGGAGTCCGAAGCATTGAACGACAACAAAAAGAAAGCCCTTAGCGCCGCCCTTGGCCAGATAGAAAAACAGTTTGGTAAAGGTGCGGTAATGCGCATGGGTGATTCGCAAATTAATCGCGACATTGGAGTCGTCTCCACCGGATCCCTGACACTCGATATTGCGCTCGGTATCGGTGGTTTGCCAAAGGGTCGCATCGTCGAAATTTACGGCCCGGAATCTTCCGGAAAAACCACACTGACACTGCAGGCCATCGCAGAATGTCAAAAAGCAGGTGGTACGGCGGCGTTCATCGATGCCGAGCATGCGCTTGATCCAACCTATGCGGAAAAACTCGGGGTTGATGTAGACGACTTGCTGGTTTCGCAACCGGACACTGGCGATCAGGCGCTCGAAATTACCGATATGCTGGTCCGTTCAGGATCGGTCGATGTAATAGTGGTCGACTCGGTAGCCGCACTGACCCCCAAAGCGGAAATCGAAGGTGATATGGGCGATACGCATGTTGGCCTGCATGCTCGCTTAATGTCTCAGGCACTCAGAAAACTGACTGCTAATATCAAACGTTCAAACACACTGGTGATTTTCATCAACCAGATTCGCATGAAGATTGGCGTTATGTTCGGCAGTCCGGAAACCACCACTGGCGGTAACGCGCTTAAATTTTATTCATCTGTGCGTCTTGATATTCGCCGCATTGGATCGATCAAGAAAGGCGATGAGGTCATTGGCAATGACACCCGTGTGAAGGTGGTTAAAAATAAAATGGCGCCACCTTTTAAGCAGGCTGAGTTTGAAATTCTCTACGGAGAAGGGACTTCGTTTGAAGGTGAACTCATTGATCTGGGGGTTAAACACGACCTCATTGAGAAAGCTGGTGCCTGGTACAGTTACAACGGTGACCGTATTGGTCAGGGCAAGGACAACGTCCGCAATCACATGAAGGAAAACCCGGAAATGTCGGCTGCTCTGAATGCCTCGCTACGGGAAAAACTTCTGCCCGGTGCTGCCGCTGAAAACGTTACAGGTAACGAAGAGAAGGATGAGGCAGAAGCCGAAGCGTAGTTACAAATCTGCACACAGCGCGGACAACGGATCGTCCGCAGAATCAGAAGACATAAAATCCCCGGTTACCGAAACCGTTGTTCGGGAAAAAGCCGTATTGCTGCTCGGCAGACGTGAACACGGCAGACTGGAGCTTCGGCAAAAGCTGATTCAGCGGGAGTACCCCGTCCATCTGGTCGACAAGGTACTTGATCGACTCGCGGAGCGGGGCTTGCAGTGTGATGCACGGTTTGCTGAGTCCTATACCCGTATGAGGGTTGATCGGGGGTTCGGTATGAACAAAATTCGTGCTGATTTGCAGGCCCGCCGACTGACCTCTGATGTGATCGAGTCCGCCATTGCTGATAACGGCGCCGATTGGGAGCACAACGCGCATTCTGCGTTACTCAAGCGCTTTGGTGCCCCGTTTCACGTTGGCGAAATCGTAGAGAAAGACTTTGAATCTGCCGAGCAAAGTGACGACGTCTCTGATATTCTGGCCGGTCGTGCAAAAATGCAACGGTTTCTGCAATCCCGCGGTTATACATCGTCGCAAATATATGCAGCCATTAAACGGATAGGGCAACCGGCGCGCTAGTGGTAAGCAGTTCAGTGTGACGCAAACCGCCCCTCACCCAATTTGATAACAAACCAGCATGCTATCTACCTCGGATATTAGAAATACATTCCTCAGCTACTTTGAGGAACACGGTCACGAGATCGTAAGCTCGAGCCCGTTGGTTCCCGGCAACGATCCAACTCTGCTTTTTACCAATGCAGGTATGGTGCAGTTCAAAGACGTATTCCTGGGCACTGACAAGCGCGGCTACAACCGGGCAACCACATCGCAACGGTGTGTGCGTGCGGGCGGCAAGCACAATGATCTTGAGAACGTCGGTTATACCGCAAGGCATCATACTTTTTTCGAGATGCTGGGGAATTTTAGTTTTGGAGACTATTTTAAAGAAGACGCAATCAAATTTGCCTGGGAGTTTTTAACCTCAAAACTTGGATTGCCTGCAGAAAAATTGTGGGTGACTGTTTTTGAGGAAGACGATGAGGCTTATGATTTGTGGGCAAAAATGATCGGTGTGCCGGAAGAGCGTATAGCCAGAATCGGTGCGAAGGACAACTTTTGGCAAATGGGAGACACTGGTCCCTGCGGCCCCTGTTCTGAAATATTTTTTGATCATGGTGCGGATGTGTTTGGCGGCCCTCCCGGTACGCCTGACGAAGATGGTGATCGCTATATTGAAATATGGAATCTCGTATTCATGCAATACGATCGCTCTGCAGATGGAACGCTAACACCGCTTCCCAAGCCGAGCGTCGACACAGGAATGGGTCTTGAGCGCATCGCAGCAGTTTTACAGCATGTGCACAACAACTACGAAATTGATCTGTTTGCCACGTTGTTATCGCACGTACGAGAAGTGACCGCGGTGAAAGATATAGACAGTCCTTCACTCAATGTCATCGCAGACCACATACGCTCGTGCGCTTTCATGATTGTGGACGGTGTGTTGCCGTCAAATGAGGGGCGCGGTTATGTATTGCGCCGAATTATTCGACGTGCGGCGCGGCATGGCCATAACCTCGGAGCAAGTGATCCGTTTTTCCATAAGCTGGTGGAACCTTTAGCCGATTTGATGGGAGATGCATTTCCGGAATTGAGGGCAGCCACGCAACAGGTTACCGATGCGCTCTATGCCGAAGAGTTAAGATTCGCGGAAACACTTATGCAGGGGATGAAAATTCTCGAAGAAGATCTGCGCAAGCTAAAGTCGAAAACTATACCGGGTGATGTACTTTTCAAACTCTATGATACCTATGGATTTCCTCTCGATCTGACCGCTGACATAGCTCGAGAGCGAGAACTCGAAATAGATGAAGCCGGCTTTGAAGTTCAAATGGAGGCGCAACGTGACCGGGCTCGCGCTGCCAGTCAGTTTAGTGGTAGTACTCTGTCGAATTTGTCGGTTACTACGGCAAGTCGTTTCAGCGGCTATGACCGTGTTGAGGACCACGGCTCGGTGACGGAAATATTTGTCGATGGTGAAGCCACCGACCAGATTGAATTCGATGCTGCGTCAGATACTGTATCGTCAATCGCATTGGTACTCGACAATACCCCTTTTTATGGTGAGTCTGGTGGCCAAATAGGCGACACTGGGGTTATTCGATCGCCGGGATCCGAATTCAGGGTTCATGACACGCAAAAGTCGGGTCCGGCAATAATTCACATTGGTGAGCTATTGAGTGGATCGCTCGGCAAAGGTGTTGATGTTGTAGCAAGTGTAGATTCCTCCCGGCGGCAATCTACGGGTCGAAATCATTCTGCAACCCATTTTTTACATGCCGGTCTGCGCCGTGTGCTTGGGGATCATGTACAACAAAAAGGATCACTGGTAACCCCGGGCTATCTGCGATTCGACTTTTCACACGCAGAACCTGTTTCTGCAGACCACATAACGGATATAGAAACCTGGGTAAATGAACAGATACGGGTAAACAGTGCGACCGCTGTGTCGGAAACGGGGATGGAAGAAGCTGTAGCCAAAGGAGCGATGGCGTTGTTTGGCGAGAAATACGGGGATGTTGTCCGTGTCGTCGAACTGGGGGAATACTCCACAGAGCTATGTGGTGGCACTCACGTGCAACGCACTGGTGATATCGGCTTGTTTCGTATCACCGGAGAAACCGGAGTGGCTGCAGGTGTCCGTCGAATAGAGGCATTGACAGGTGCTGCCGCGGTTGAACATACATTGCAGCAGCACAGGTTGCTATCAGGTATTGCCGGAACATTAAAAGCGCCGGTTGAACAGACAGGTCAGCGGGTCACCCGGCTGGCCGAACAAAACCGGGAGCAGGGACGCGAGATAAATCGACTACAGGCGAAGCTGGCATCGCTGCAAGGTGATGAATTACTGAATGATGCTGTAGAGATACAGGGTGTCAGGGTGTTGGCAACCGAGATGGACGGTGCAGACGCGAAAGCCTTAAGGAGTGCGATAGACAAGTTTAAAGACAAGCCGGGAGAGTCCGCTGTGGTGCTCGGCTCGACCGATGGCGAGAAAGTGCTTTTGATCGCCGGTGTGAGCAAGGGAGTCACAGACAGGATAAAGGCCGGTGATCTGGTTAATTTCGTCGCGCTGCAGGTGGGTGGTAAAGGCGGCGGGCGTCCGGATCTGGCTCAGGCAGGCGGTACCCAACCCGAAAAGCTGGCATCAGCGCTATCTAGTGTTGCCGGATGGGTTGGTGACAAACTGGGTGGCACGGAGCCAGAAAGTTCATGAGTCTGCTGGTACAGAAGTATGGTGGCACCTCGGTTGGGTCGCCGGAACGCATTAAAGCAGTAGCTACACGAGTAAAAAAGTTTGTAGATGCAGGAGACCAGGTAGTTGTGGTGGTGTCGGCGATGTCGGGGGAGACAAATCGCCTGGTTAAGCTGGCACATGAGTTAAGCGCGCGGCCGGAACCGAGAGAAATGGATGTGCTGTTGTCGACCGGTGAGCAGGTCACAATCGCTCTTTTATGCATGGCGCTTTCCGAGCTTGGGCAGAAATCGCGTTCTTACACAGGTGCTCAGGCAGGAATTCAAACGGACAAAACGCACAGCAAAGCGCGCATTACAGAAATTAACACTGAAAGGGTATTTGAAGACCTTGGGAAAGGCAGGGTAGTGGTGATAGCGGGGTTTCAGGGAATAAACGCGGATGGTGATATCACCACACTTGGTCGAGGTGGCTCGGACACGTCGGCGGTTGCCATGGCTGCAGCGCTGAAAGCAGATGAGTGCCAGGTTTACACGGACGTAGACGGTGTATACACAACAGATCCCCGTGTGGTACCTAATGCCAGAAAAATGTCGCGGATCACCTTTGAAGAAATGCTTGAAATGGCAAGCCTTGGGTCAAAGGTGCTGCAAATCAGGTCGGTGGAATTTGCTGGTAAATATAATGTGCCGCTGCGCGTGTTGTCTTCCTTTACTGAAGGAGATGGCACGCTTATAACTACAGAAAAGGGGAACGCGTTGGAAGAAGCTTTAATATCCGGCATTGCTTTTAACAGAGACGAAGCGCAAATCACGGTATTGGGTGTACCTGATACCCCCGGTATCGCGTATCAAATTGTCGGACCAGTGGCAGATGCAAACATCGAAGTGGACATGATCGTGCAGAACATTTCTGGCGACAAAGTGACCGATTTCACCTTTACGGTAAACCGCAGCGACTATGAAAAAACACTCGAAATAGTGAGTGCCACAGCGCAATCGCTCGGTGCGTCTGATGTGTCCGGCAGGACAGATATCGCCAAAGTATCGGTGGTCGGTGTTGGGATGCGATCTCACGCAGGTATCGCCAGCCAGATGTTTCAGGCACTATCTGAAGTGGCTATTAATATCATGATGATTTCCACTTCGGAGATAAAAATTTCGGTAGTAATTGACGAAAAATATCTGGAGTTAGGAGTGCGGACCCTGCACGACAGCTTTGAACTTTCAAACGAAGACTGAGTCACTTTGTAAGTGATCTTGCAGCGAAAAGCGGGAACGTTGTGGAAAATTGTGGCTTAGCAGTAATGCTCGACTTTACGTGACGTACAGAGAACCATTTCCGGGCAGGAACGGGTTTATCATTTTTTTACTATAGAAATCTGTTATTTTAAAACATTGTGACAAACGGAACATTCATGGATTATTTGGCGCGAACTTCGAATATAGTGCGCCGGTCTTGCGGGAACAGTAGTGTGTGTGGGATGACAATGAAATCAGAAATTAATATTCAGGAGTTACAATGCTTATCCTAACCAGACGCGTTGGAGAGACCCTCATGATCGGTGATGAGGTAACTGTTACGGTATTAGGTGTCAAGGGAAACCAGGTACGTATCGGGGTGAACGCGCCCAAAGAAGTGGCTGTGCACCGCGAGGAAATTTACGAGCGGATAAAGCGCGAGCAGGAAACAGCCCACGTACCAGCCGATGACAGTGCAGCGGATAACGGCGGTGACAGCAAGTCTTCGGATGACGATTTCAACACAACAACCGTGGTGGATTCCCGGACTGGCTAGGCTCACCGTTCAAGGCTACGACGCCGGGTCGGCAACCGGAATTCACCCAAGACCGCCATTTGGCGGTTTTTTTGGTTTTTGTAATTGACATTGGTGTGACACAAGATAAGCTTTGCCCAATGGAGAGATGGCCGAGTGGCTGAAGGCGCTCCCCTGCTAAGGGAGTATGGGGTTTATAGCTCCATCGAGGGTTCGAATCCCTCTCTCTCCGCCAAATGGCTCTTTACCGTTGGCAACTCTCAATTGCAGTTTCTTCGATGGAGAATCAGTCTCGGTAGTCCTTGACCTGGCTTGTGCGACTGAGCATAATGCTGCGCACAGTGCGCCCGTAGCTCAGCTGGATAGAGTACCTGGCTACGAACCAGGCGGTCGGAG
>CAYPCS010000041.1:15524-48302 GCA_964409275.1 uncultured Granulosicoccaceae bacterium | reverse complement strand
TCAGCGCACGCCGTTGATCGCGAGTATCGAGTGATGGCTGCCCTGCAGCAAACATCGGTGCCGGTACCTCGCGTGCTCAATCTGTGTATGGACCGAAGCGTCATTGGCACCGAGTTTTATGTGATGGAAATGATTGAGGGTCCTGTATTCCACGACCCGGGGTTACCCGGTTTATCTCCTCCACAACGCAAACAGTTCTACGACAGCTTTGCCCGCAGCCTTGCAGATTTACACGCTGTCGATCCGGGCACTGCGGGGCTGGCAGATTTCGGCCGCCCCGACGGATTTATCAGTCGTCAAATTTCCCGATGGAGTCAACAGTATCAGGCCACTGCTACTGAAAACATAGAAGAGATGGATCAGCTGATTAAATGGCTGCCCGATAACCAGCCACCTGATCATGAAACCGCTATCGTGCATGGTGACTATCGACCCGGCAATGTCATCACCGGCGAGGACAAACCGGAAATTAAGGCAATACTGGACTGGGAGTTGTGTACGCTGGGGCACCCATTGGCTGACGTCGGTTATGTTTGTGCGCTTTACCATGCCGACGTTTTACCCACCGGGCGTCTCAAGGGGCTGGACTATGGTGCGTTGGGAATTCCAACCGAACAGGAGTTTCTCGACCTGTATTGCAAGTACTCGAACCGCACTGCCATCGCGAACCATCTGTTCTTTGTTGTCTTTTCGCTGTTCCGAAGCGCTGCCATCATCCAGGGCGTTTATAAACGCGGGCTGGATGGCAATGCATCCTCGCAGCGAGCAGTGCAATTCGATAAGTTTGCGCGCTACCGAGCCGAGACGGCCTGGCAGATTGTAGAGAGCGAGCTATAGCATCGGGTCACTAATCCGGGCGGATAGAAATCGACCAACAGATAACCATACTAGCTGTTAACAAGTCGCGGGGTATCGGCGCAACTGCTGATAGCTGTAGAATGGTTCAATGCACCTGTTGTATCTGACTACGGATTCACACCATGCGCGATACCGAAAACATACTGATCAAATCTGTTGCTGTTGATTTCACTGACTTAACGGAAGCTCTGCAAAAATTACTCGACTCAGTGTCGTTGAACGATACCGGCATTGTTATCAATAATCGAAAACAGCTTACGGAACACATCGAGGTACTTGCGTGGCTGGCTGCATTCGGTGACGCGGAAGCCAAACTGGCAGCGCACCGGGTGGTCTGGCATATCGCGGCGACGTCAGGCATTTATTGCGCATCGATTGAAGCACTTTATCGGCAACTTGCCGATGGATCGGTGACCGGTTTTACGGTTCCGGCAATGAACTTGCGGGCCATTGCTTTTCAATCGGCGCGCGGCGTTTTCAGGTCGATGTGCGATCACAATGTGGGTGCCGCCATATTTGAGCTGTCGCGAGGAGAGATTGGTTTTACCGGGCAGCGTCCGCGTGAGTATGCAACTGTCGTTCTGTGTGCTGCAATTGCCGAGGGCTATACCGGGCCGGTATTTTTACAGGGCGATCATTTTCAGATCTCGGCCGATCGCTACCGGCAAGATCCACAAATCGAAACCTCCGATGTCAAAGCACTCATTCTAGAGGCGGTGGAAGCCGGTTTTTTTAATATTGATATTGATACTTCACTACTGGTGGACCTTTCGCGTGACACAATTGATAAACAGCAAAAACCAAACTACGAGCTTAGCGCCGAGCTCGCAAATTACGCTCGCAGCATAGAACCCGACGGTATTCGTTTGTCGCTTGGCGGCGAGATTGGCGAGGTGGGTGAACATAACTCAACTGTTGAGGAGCTGCACGCCTATCTGGACGGGTTTAATCGCTCAGCCAATGCAGACACAAATTCCGCTAACGGAAACACCACCTCACACGGCCTTGCCAAGGTATCAGTACAAACCGGCACGCGGCATGGTGGTAACATCCTGGCTGATGGATCGGTCGGTGAGATGAATGTCGATTTCAGCCTAGTTCGCGAACTGTCTGCTGCATGCCGTACACCGTATCGGCTCGCGGGTTGTGTGCAACACGGTGCATCCATGTTAACCATGGAAAAAATCGCACAACTACCTCACGCCGGTTGTATCGAAGTACATCTGGCAGCCGCCTTTCTTAACATTGTGTACGAATGTTTGCCATCTACACTTGTGGATCAGGCGGATGACTGGATCAGAGAAACCTTTGCTGACGAGTGGCGGCAAGACTGGAGTGAACCCCAGTTTATTCATCACGCCCGCCGCTACCCGATTGGCCGCTGCAAACGACAGTGGTGGGAATCCAGTACTGACCACGCTGAACTCAGAGAAAAAATGGCAGCCCGAAGCTTGCAATATTTCACCGCCTTAAACGTGCTAAATACCCGGGAGCTGGTGTCTTCGATTACACCGCTGCTAATTGTGCCGTGGAACAGCGGCACCGTTAATTCAAACACACCGAATGAATTTCACATGCGCGATCTGGCAAGCTGATGGTAATGAAAGCGGCAGTACTAGAGCAATGGAAACAGTTGCAGGTACGAGAAGTCGACGTGCCCGACATCGCTAGCGGCGAGGTGCTGGTGCAGGTATCACGTGCCGGTATCTGTGGTTCTGATGTGCATATTTTTAACGGCGACAATCCAATAGCAACCACGCCGGTAATTCCGGGCCATGAATTCATGGGCACAATTGTCGAAAAAGCGAGTGATGTTACCGGATTCTGCCGTGATCAGCGTGTAGTCATCCAGCCGTTGAAATTTTGCGGAAGCTGCACACCCTGCCGCAAGGGAATTCCACACGTCTGTGAGCAACTCACCGTTGTTGGCGTTAATGGCAACGGAGGTTTTGCCGAGTATGCCTGTGTTACATCGGATATGGTGTTCGAACTACCGCAGGATCTTCCGGACGATGTCGCCGTGCTGGCCGAACCGTTTTCTATTGGCTATCACTGCTGCCAGCGCGGACAATTGACTGACACTGACCGGGTACTGGTTATTGGCGCAGGCCCTATCGGATTTTACGCAGCACTGATCGCTCGTGAACTCGGTGCTACCGATGTCATACTTAGTGAACCACAGGCTGAGCGCAGAGCCTTCACACAGGCGTTTAAGCTGCCATCGATCGATCCGCTACCAGACTCGGCAGTTACCGATTTACAAGATCGCAGCAACGGTGAAGGCTATGACCTTGTGATAGAAACCTCCGGTACAGCGGCCGGGCTCGATTTCGCCTCACAGGCCGCAACCGTTCAGGGTCGCATAGTGACACTGGGCTTTCCGGCAAAAAACTATGCGGACTACAACATCACCCGTGGCATTGTACGTGAGCTATCACTAATCGGTAGCCGCGTTTGTACCCGATCGCAATTCGCATCGACACTGCAACTGCTCACTAATATGTATCGACGCGGTGAGTACGATCTCGGCAATCTGGTGACAACTCCACGCGGTCTGGCGGATCTGTCGCAATCGATTGAAGATGTCCGCAGTGGTGCCGTGTGCGCAAAAATTCTTGTCACACCGGTATAGCTCGCTTGCCACGCTCACTCTTTGTATTGCAAGGTGGTGGCCCCACTGCTGTTATCAATGCGACACTGGCTGGAATCGCGGAACAGGCGAGTGGACACTTTGACCAACTACTGGGCTTTCGCCACAGCTTTGAACAGGCTGGCACTGCGTCGCTAATTGATCTCTCGGGTTTGCTGCAGACGGCAGATTCGGGAATCAGACTACGGTCACTTGCCAATACACCTGGTGCCGTTCTTGGTTCCAGCCGAAACAAAGCGTGCGAATCCGACTTGCTGTCTATCGTTACTACCATGCAACAACATCGCGCAACAGACCTTATCGGGATTGGCGGCAATGGAACCATGGCGGTGCTCGATATGCTTGCGACCTTTGCAGAAACACAGGGCTTGCCGCTAAACATAGTCGGGGCTCCCAAGACCGTGGACAATGATCTTGCCGGTGTGCACGCCGCACCAGGTTATGGCAGCGCTGCAAAATTTGTAGCGCTTGCCGTGCGTGATTTCGATTGCGATTTCCGCGCTATGCACACGTTTGACGATGTCACAGTCCTCGAAACGATGGGGCGCCACAGTGGCTGGCTGGCGGCCGCCAGCATCTTGTTCAAAAATGATGAACACGATGCACCGCATATAGTACTGTTACCGGAACAGTCGTTTGATCAGGAGCCTTTCCTCGACGAGGTTGTGCGCTGCCACAAACACTATGGCCGTGTGTTTATTGTGACCAACGAAATGCTCAGTGACGCGGACGGAAATACTGTTGGTGCAGAAGTACAGAACGGGCCGCGCGATGCGCTTGGGCGATCAATGTATTCATTATCCAGTGGCACCGGTAATTATCTAGCCGACCTTATCTGGACAAAGCTCAATTTACAGGCTCGCTGCCTGCGCCCGGGCAGCCTTGGTCGGGCCATGTCATTTTGCCAGTCAGATATAGATCGGCAACTGGCGCTGGACTGCGGGCGATATGCAGCTCGTATAGCGTTTGCCGAACAGAGTCACCGCCATATGGTAAGCATTGACGAACAGCTCCAATTGTCCCGCAAGCCACTATCTGAAGTCATTGGCGAAAGACCGATGCCAGCCCGTTTTCTTGGCGCAGATGCAATATTTGGTATTGATGCTTCCTTTAGAGATTTTATTCGTCCACTGGTTGGTGATATTGATCCTCTGTTCGATAGCTCAACCTTGCCAACGATTGACTAAGCCGTGACAACCACGGTGTTTAGTGCGAACCGGCTACGAGCAATATTGCCGGCTCACAAAGACCTGGCCTTTAATCGATTGTAGAACACGGCATGATGTTCATACCAGGATTGCAAGTGCGGACCCTCCTCGACAGCCGCCTCGAATCGCTGTGCTTCAGAGTGCCTGTCTTTTTCAGTCCACGGTTGAATTGAAGTTGATGCGATAGATTGACAATGCCACCCGGCCACCTGATTCCAGTCTTGCGGGTGCTCGCAGCCCCAATCGAAGGCTGCCTCATTGTGCACAAGTCCAATCGCATTCCACCAGTTGTTGACAGCGGAGCGTGTATCCTTTCGAAGGGACTCCGCCTGAATCACTACCGGATTGATGCCCGAATCGACAAGGTGGCTGTAGAGACGCCACTGGGCTTCAACTCCAATTTCAGTCAGCGTTACCGCCTTATCGAGTGCGTAGTAGGAAGCGATAGCAGCTTGCGGGTTGCGAATTAGAAAACAATGCGTAAGCGAATCACAAAACTCCTTGTCTGCGATAATATCTGTATCAATGTAGTAGGCCATATCTTTAAAAAACACAGATGAACCTTGCGCTTTTTGCATGATCATGTCACGCACTTGTTCATACGATACCGGATGATCTGCCTGCGGTTCGAAGTAAGGCATGTTCCGATGTTTTTGATTCAGATAGTAGTGATACATGAACGGTTCGTGCAGACAGTGAAAATCGCCCCGCTCCCGCATCAATCTTTCAACTGAAGTAGACATTGACCTCGGGTGGCACCACAACGCTACTATTCTATTCATGACGTGTGGACTGTCACGTGGCACTCAAGTTAATGACCATATAAGCACCTGTTGCCTGGATGTTTATCGTGTCCATGTTTATCGTGTCAGGCATTCGATAATGCGGCATCGAGTTTCTCTGCCACAAGCTCGACATCTTCCATCGATAAACACAGCGGCGGCACCATTCGTAAACACGATTGTGTGGGCCCCGACTTCGACAGAATCAGGCCCTGCTCCCTGCACTGCTCAAATACGGATGCAGCGGTCGCTTTATCCGGTTCTCCGGTTTTTCTGTCACTCACAAACTCGATAGCCAGCATCAGTCCACGACCGCGCACATCACCAATACACTGGTGTTTGTTTTCTAGTTCTCGCAACCGCTCGAGCAACGCACCACCAACGAGCTTTGCATTTTCCTGCAGTCCGTCTTCTTTAAGCACCTTTAAAACCGCCCTGCTGGCGGCACAACTGGTCGGGTTTGCACCATAGGTATGAAAGAGAAATCTTTCCGCCATAGGCGCGGCGATATGTTTTTGTGCAACCACGGCACCGATGGGAAAGCCGTTGCCCATGCCTTTGGCCATGACGACAATATCCGGTATCACGTTGTCCGCCTCAAATCCCCACATATGCTCACCGGTGCGACCGAAACCTGACTGCACTTCATCGGCAATATAAAGTCCACCCGAGGCCCGCACCCGCTCGGCAGCTCCACTCATGTAACCGGAGGGCATTTCAATCACTCCACCGTAGCCTTGCACACTCTCAACGACAATGCCCGCTATATGGCCACTGGTGGCGGTTGCGATGGTGCGATCAATCTCGTCAAGATAAGGCTGCGTACCGGGACCGAAAATTCCGCGATATTGATTAGGCTCTGCAACAAACGCAACATTGCCAGGCATACCGGGATGGCGCCAGCTAGAGATACCGGTAATCGATTGCGCCGCGGCAGTCGGCCCGTGATAGGCTGTGCGAAGTGACAGCAAATCTGCATTGCCTGTATACGTTCGTGCCATTGTCATGGCCAGATCAATAGCCTCGGCACCCGAGTTGGTGAAGTGCACAACCCACTCGGCAGCGGCAGGCATGTACTGAGCCAGTTCTTCTGCCAGATGTGCAGGCGTTGGATGATAGAACATGGTGGTGCAATGGGTTAGCGACTGCGCCTGTTCCGTCGCTGCCGCAACCACTTGCGGGTGTGCATGCCCGACCGATATGCAAACGTTCATCCCCAGCAGGTCGATGTATTTATTATCGTCAACATCCCACAGATATTGCATATGGCCGCGTTTAAACACCATGGGATCTTTAAACGGCACAAATTTACTTTGCGACGCGGCGTAGTACCGGTCTCTGCGTCGCGCTGTGTTGACAAGGCTCCAGTCAGTGGTAAGAAAAGCGGAATCCTGCATATCTCTCTTGCTCTGTTATTTAGTAAAGCCGTCAGATCCGTCAGGATCAGTCTATCAGGCGCCGATTGGCCGGATCTACCGGTATTGAATCCAGTGCCACCGCCTTGTACCGCACTCCAAGAATCTCCACACTCAGTTGATCAATGTTTTTATGATCACGAAGCAGCCCATACGCCAGGTGCTTTGCGCAACGATGTCCGAAAGCAGCCGAAGTGATCACGCCAACCACCTCTTTGCCCTGAAATACCGGGTGCGAAAAAAAAGGCTCAACGGGATCAGAGGCTTTTTGATCAATCAGTAGTTCCAGTAAAACGGTTCGCCATGCCTGCTCACCACGTCTGGCAACCAGTGCTTCACGTCCGGCGAATTTACGTTTGTCCGTTTTAACAAAACGGCCTGCACCGGATTCCCCGGGTGTTCGTTCACTGGTAAGCTCCGAGCCCCATGCGACATAGCCTTTTTCAAGGCGCATGGAATTAGCAGCATAGGCACCGTAATAGCCCATCCCGTGCTTTGCTCCTGCGTTTTGTAATTCGCCCAGTAATTGAAGCGCGTGCTTGTTAGCTACATGCAGTTCGTATCCCGATTCACCAACATAGGAAATCCTTAAGGCTATTACCGGTACACTGGCAACCTCAATGCGCCGGACGCTGAGCCACGGGAAATTCCCGTTCAGATCTGCGGTCGTGAGCCCCGACAGTATATCCCGCGCCAAAGGTCCCATAACACCGATACAGGCTTTTTCACCAGACACATTCTTTACCTGCACATCATAGTCTTTGGCATGATTATGAAGACTGTCCAGGTCAGTTCTTTCAGATGCGGATGGAGACGTCAGATACACGCAGGCATCATCGAGGGTTGAAACGGTAAATTCGCTCTGCACACCACCTGAAGGTGTCAATACGTGAATCAGAGCGGTTCTGCCAACCGGTGGTGCTGTATTGGCACCCAGTGTGTCTAGAAATTCTATAGCTTGCGGACCGCTGACGATGAATTTCGATAACGCGGAAAGATCTGCCAGTGCTACCTTGCTCGTTGTTGTTTTAACTTCATCCGCTACACAATCGAACCAGGCCGGTTTTCTAAAGGTTAACTGATCAGTAGCGACCGCAGAACCAGCCTGTGCAAACCAGTTGGGTCGTTCCCAGCCATTGACAGTGCCCATAACAGCACCTGCATCAAGCAGTGCGTCATGTAATGGTGACAACCGTTTATTGCGAGCAGCGGGTCTTTCCTCATACGGATAGTGCACACCAAACTGCAATCCAAAACATTCAATGGCTTTGCTGACACGGTAGTCACGATCAGCCCACTCACCAAAACGCCGGGGATCTATTGCCAGGGCATCCATCGGTGGTGCACCGTCGGTCATCCAGCGAGAGAGAAACCAGCCTGCCCCGCCACCCTCCATCACTCCCATCGAAGATCCGCACAACAGCCACATATTATCCAGACCATGGGCAGGACCAATAAGAGGATTGGCGTCTGGCGTGAATGTGATAGGACCATTCACCACTGTTTTAACACCACCGCTACCGAGTGCCGGAATACGCTCCAGAGCAGCTCTGATAATTGGCTCAACTCTATCCAGATCAGGAGGCAGCAGGTCAGCGCCGAAGTCGGCCGGAACGCCGTCAACTGACCAGACACTGGCATTGCGTTCGTAAGGACCCAGAATCAGACCATCGCGCTCCTGCCGCACATACCAGCTCTCTTCCGGATCACGAATAACGGGTAGCTCGCTATAGCCTTTGGAAATTCGCTGTTGTATTTCCGGTAGTGTTTCAGTAACCAGATACTGATGCAGCACCGGCACTACCGGAACACTTACACCACTCATCTGACCGACCTCCCAACACCAGGTGCCCGCCGCGTTGACAACATGAGTTGCGCGCAACGATGATTTTTCAGACTCGACAAGCCAGTAATCGTCTTGCCGATGCAGGGCACGCACCCGATCGTAGCGTTTTATCACACCGCCGTTCTTAATCGCGAGCGCCGCCATCGCATTAGTGGCGAGTGTCGGGTCGACATGACCATCGTCCGGTTCGTATATTCCACCGATTAATCCGTCTAGCGTTGCCAGCGGATGCAGCTCTGCGATTCGATCTCGATCAATGACTTCAAGGTGATAACCGGTGAACTTTGATAGTCCCGCCACATGCCTGAACTCATCCATCCGGTCAGGGTTTCGCGTTACACGCATCGCACCAACGGGATGAAACCCGCACGACTCGCCAGTGCGAGCAGGTAGCTCGTCCCGGTAGAGCCGAACCGAACGAGCGCGCAGTTCCTGAACGGTCGGGTTATGTGCAAAGTGGGTGCACAAACCGGCTGCATGCCATGTGGAGCCATGAGTCAGATCGTTCTTCTCAAACAGCACTACATCTTTCCAGCCGGCTTCGGTTAGATGAAAGAGTAGCGATACTCCCATCACTCCTCCGCCGATAATTGCGACACTTGCGTCTGTCATCGGCAGCTGTTCATCTTCTAGTGTAGTTATTGTCAGGATCAAAGGCTGGCCGAGGCAGCACCGTTGCAGGGTAGCGCTGCCCCGCCACTTCTATGTCGAACGATAGCGTCCTTATGTCCTGAATAGTTTGATCCGGCATTGTGTCAACAAGCCCTATCGCCAGTGGCAGATTCGTGCGCACACCGTGAGTACCGGACGTTGTCAATCCGGTGACCTTGTCATTTGTATAGATTGGCTCATCATGCAATAGCAATGGTTCACCCTGTACATGGAAAAGACACAGTCGTTTTGTAAGTCCCGAGCCACGCTGTTTCAACAATGCCTCTTTGCCGGTAAATTCTTTATTCCAGTCGATAGTCCGCGAAAGGCCTGCTTCAAGCGGGGTGATTTCGGGTCCAATATCATGTCCCCAGTGCAAAAATCGTTTTTCAATTCGGCAACTGTTCAGTGCGTGCTGCCCCAGCGGTTGTGCACCGGCGTTCACGATGGCATCAAACACCGCTTCTGCATGAGCACATGGCACGTTCAACTCCCAGCCGTACTCACCAATGTAACTGAGCCTTGTAGCAAAACACTCAACTGCAGCCACCGTCACAGGCCTGGCGGTAGCAAACGGAAAGTCGATCCAGTTATCCGTTGAAACGGACATCATGGTTTCCAGCGCTGCTTCACCCATGACACCAAGCACAACTTCCTGGCTGGTGACATCGTCTATTTTCACAGCCCCGCTACTTTTAGAGCCGTTATTACCAGAGAATGCTCGCGCACTACGCTGCAACAGAGCAAGATCACGGAACCGGGTATTACCGCCCGAAGTCACTCTGAAAGCGGTGTCGTCAAGGCGGGTAATAGTGACATCGGCTTCTATACCACCACGGGGATTTAAAATTGTTGAGTACACGGTACGACCAGACACAACATCTGCGTTTGCCGCACAGATCTGTTGCAGAAATCGCAACGCGCTTTCACCGTGAACATCAAACTTTGCGAATGCTGACAGATCCAGTAGTGCGGTACCATGGCGAAGCACAGCGGCTTCCCGCTCGGCAACGTGCTGCCAGTTTTGTCGCGCGACGGAATAAGGCAACGTTTTTTCGTCCTGGTTTTGGGCAAACCATAATCCGCGCTCAAGTGAACCGGTAACGCCAAACACAGCACCCATTGATTGCCAGCGATCATGCAGTACTGATTTGTGCAAGAATCTTCCGGCAGATTGCTGTTTGTACGGCCAGTGCATGGCGAACAGATCGGATACAGCCTCTGACATCCGCTGCTGCATGTGAGCATCGCTGGCAGTCGCGGAATCGCAACGTGCTATATCGACTTCCCACAAATCCGACGGCGCGTGTCCGTCGATCATCCAGTTGGCAAGCACCCGGCCAATTCCCGCCGATGACATAATGCCTGTCGAATTCATACCGGCCGCCACAAACAAACCGTCCACTGACGGTGCCAGCCCCACCAAAGGTTTTGTATCGGCGGTAAAACTCTCTGGCCCGTTCAAAAATCGCTGTATGCCGGTCTCGCTCAACTGTGGCATCAGCGCAAGTGCCGCACGCATAAAAGGCTCAAACTGCGTCCAGTCCTCGGCCAGTTCTATAAACGGTTGATTGCCGGCAACGCTGTGTGCATCCCAACACTTAGCGTCAGGCTCAAACCCGCCGATGACAAGCTTTCCTCCACTGTCGCCCTTGATATAGATCCCGCTATCAAGATCCCTGATTACCGGAAAGGGATCAGGAATGGACTTGTCGACAGTTGAGACGACCGGTTCGGTAACTACATACATATGCTCAACCGCCTGCAGTGGCAGCGACAGACCGGCGCGAGCGGCCAGCTGTTTGCTCCAGGCGCCGGCGCAGAGTGCGACGGTATCTGCTTCGATACAGGTGCCATCTATAAGCCTTACACCACTCACCCGGCCGTTTTCTGTGACTATGTCAGCCACCTCACAGTTCTCGCGAATCTGTACTCCGCTATCACGTGCCGCTTTCGCATAGGCCATACACAGATCAACCGGATTTACGTTGCCGTCTTCAACGACACTGATTGCGCCTGCATGATGGTCAACATCGAGAAACGTTAGTTCCCCTGTTAATTGCTGCACACTTTTGAGATTGCAATTCAATCCATAGTGATTGCCAATAGAGGCAATGCGGGCTAACTCATCCATTCGTTCGGTTTTTCGTGCCAGCCAGTAACCGCCGGTGCGTTTGTAGCCGGTGGATAAACCGGTTTTGGATTCGAGGGTGGTAAAACACTCGTGGGCATACATCGCCAGTTGGGTCATGCCTGGTGTGGCACGCAACGGTCCGACAATTCCGGCAGCGTGCCAACTGGTGCCTGATGTTAACCGGTGACGCTCAAGCAAAACTACATTGTCAGCACCCCGGCAGCCGAGGTGATAAGCGACACTTAAACCAACCGCTCCACCACCAATAACAATTATGCTTTTCATCAGTAGTAATTTACGTCGGGTTTTTCTGCCTTGCGTCGGGCGATGTAATCTTTTAGTGCTTCATCAACGGACGGGTCAAGCAACGGTTGCTGATACGCTTCAAGCTTTTGCTTCATCAGTTTATTCGCTCGCTGTGCACTGTCGAAACCACCGTCAGCCGTCCACTGTTCGAAAGAATTGTTGTCAGGGGTTTCCGGCCTGAACAAAGCACCTAGAAAATTTACCTGTGTATGCTCGGCGCCCAGAAAGTGTTGCCCTGGCCCGGTTGTGGCGATCGCATCCATCGCCTGTGCGTTTTCACTGAGATCTATACCGTCGAAGAAACGCGCAAGCTTTCCACACAGATCAGCATCAATGACCGTTTTTTCAAAGCTTGTAGTCAGACCTCCCTCCAGCCAGCCTGTTGCGTGATTGATCACATTGGCTCCGGCAAACATAGACATCATCAGCCCCCAGGTTCCCTCCTGCTGACTTTGACCATCGGGTAGTTTGGAACCGGAAAGCGTGCCGACCGTATGCAGCGGCACACCCAGTCGCCGTGCGAGTTGCCCTGCTGCCAATACCATTTGTCCGGCCTCAGGCGTACCAAATGTGGGACTGCCCGATTGCATTGACATGGTCGACGCAAAACTACCCATCAAACACGGTGCCCCTGGATTAATAAGCTGTACCAGACAAAGGCAGGCAAGTGCCTCGGCTAATACCTGCGCCAGCGTTCCCGCTACGGTGCATGGACTCATCGCACCGGTCAACACCCAGGGTGTGCAGGCAACAGGCTGATTGGCAGCGGCGTAAGTCTTCAGCGACCCGGACATGTTTGCGTCCATAACCAGCGGCGCGTTGGTGTTGGAAACACAATACAACACCGGTTTTTCCGCAACCGTTTTTTCACTAAATAGAATGCGTGCCATATCCAGTGAATGACCGGCTCTTTCAGCACCGATAAAGGCTCCCATAAAAGGTCGGTCGGAATAACTGATATGTGCATAAAGCATATCGAGATGGCGTTTATTTGCGGGCAAGTCTACCGGTTCACACACAACTCCCCCGGAGTGGTGAAGCCATGGTATGGTGTGATGCAGCTTTACAAGCGTTTGAAAATCCGCGTAGGTGGCGTAACGTCTTCCGTTATCGAGGTCATGTACAAAAGGCGGCCCCCACGAGGGACACAACACTGTTGCATTCGATCCGATTAATACGTCGTTATCAGCCGATCTGGCGTGCTGGTAAAAACTCGACGGGGCACTGGCCTGAATAGTCTTGCGACAGAAGCCGGGGTCAAAACGAACACGTGAACCCTGTACATCGCAACCGGCCTCTTTAAAATGTTGCAGAATTTCCGGGTCATCGTGAAATTCCATACCGGTATTTTGTAAAATGAGGTCGGCATTTTCCTCTACCAGACTCAGACCCTCTTCCGACAGTACATTACAGGTGCCAATTTTCCTTGAGATATAGGGTGCGCGAGGTTGAACGTGTGTAGCGCCCCCGCTACGCCTTTTGGTTCTCTTCCTGTTTCTGGCAGTCATGATTCATTCTGACACAATACCGGCTAGTTGCATTTCAGATTTCGTCATCCTCACGAATTCGGTTGCTTGCGGAATCTCCGATAACAAACCACAAGGCCTGTGCGAGGGCAACTCCGTTGCACGAATGTTGAAACCGGCTATCATCGACTCTGCCGCAGCGACACTGTCGCCACGTTTCCGGATCTTCTCCCTCTGAACACAACATTCAACCCGAAAAGGGAACACTCGATTATGTACGAACTTTACTACGCCGAAAACAGCGCTTCCATGGGAGTACGTGTATTGCTTGAAGAGATCGGCGTACCGTACAAGCTCATTCAAACCACGATTGAAGCAGGAGAAGCCCGACCGGAGAGGCAACTACAATTAAATCCGAACGGCTGGGTGCCTGTTTTGATCTGCAACGACAGTGCAATGTATGAATGCGCAGCCATAACTGTGTATTTGTGCGATCTACATCCGCAATCCGATTTAGCTCCCGGGATTAACACTGCGGAGCGCGGTCTGTTTTTACAAACCCTGGTATATTTTTCCAACTCGGTTCAAACCGCTTTTCAACTTGACTATTATCCGCACAGATTCGCAGACACACCTGCCGATGAGCCAGGTGCACAACGGCGTGGTATTCGGCGATTAAGAGAAACATGGGGGGTAATTGATGATCAAATCGGTGACAATCAGTGGATATTGGGCAATCAGTTTAGTGCCGCTGACATCTATCTGTTTATGCTGACAACCTGGCTAACTGAAACTCGCGGACACCCTTCTATTGACGAATTTCCAAATGTAAAAAGAATTGCAGACGTGGTTGCACTGAGACCCTCGGTACAACTTGTGTACGGCAGCTAGCCTCATAAAATAGATATTAAACGTCACACTACATTATAAAAGCCTTAAACCTGGCTTTACTCAACATCCGACATGATGGACGCATGTAGCCGCAGCAGCGCGATCTGATGCACCTGCTCCAGCGCGGTCTCAAACTCTTGCGTCACCGAGTTGTGTATTCTGGATTCGAAGGCCTGGAGTATCTCGGTGCGTGAACTGTTTCGAACTGCCATGATAAACGGAAAGTTAAACTTCGCGTTATACGTTGAATTTAACCGCTGAAATTTTTCGTATTCCTGCGGCGAGCAAAGATCGAGTCTGGCGCGGGATTGTTCATCAGTTGAATCCGGGGTAAGCGTACCCTCTGTCGCAGCTTTACCGGCGAGTTCCGGATGGGCGCACAACAAATCCATCTTCTGCTTTCGGGTACCGTTTACCACAGTTTGTTTCAACTTCGACGCCAGCGACTCAACGCTGATGCTTTGGTCCGTTTGTATGTCTGCCCACACCTGTCTGGCAATCCACGGAGAGTGTTCATAAAGACCGCCAAACCTTTCTACAAAAAGAGATTCACTAAATTGGCTGATATCCAGCCGATGTTGGCTATTGATCATTACTATTTTTGAACAGTATAAAAAATTTATGGTTTATCCACTGGTATAAAAGTAATTCAATACCAATGTACTTTTTATAAATCATAAGGAGTTGCTCGTCACCTACACATTGGCTAGAAGCGCCATTACCACCCGGATGGTCAAATTTCCTGACCCTCTTCATGGATAAGGCGATAACGGTCCGGCCACATTTTTTTTGGCAATGCAGAGCGCTCTTTCAACCAGGGGTGTATTATGACGGCCTGTTGTAACAGCTGCATCGCTGCTTCATGACGGTTCTGGATCCGAAGAATATGGTGCAGACCGGACATCGCTCCGAAATGCTCCGGTTCCAGTTCCAGTGCGATTTCCAGATCAGCCTGGGCCTCGAGGAAGTTCTCCCGCAGAAAACGCACAAACGCCCTTTGGTTATATCCTTCTGCATATGACGGTGCCGCTTCTACCACTTTATCGAGATGATTTTCTGCAGCCTCAAAATCATACGCTTCACGCCGTTCAATGCCTGCATCCAGGGAAGCACGAACTTCAGGTGTCGGTGACTGGTTAAACCAGAAGCGCCAAATGGCATCTTCGGCCGAGCGGCCTTCCTGCTCGCTTTCGGCGTTGGCAAGTGCCTCAAACAGACCGGCTTTTTCACCAGCCGTTGCAGCATGCTCGTCGGCGTTTGCGTGTGTAGCGAACAGAGGAATCCACAGCACAGTCACCAGAAGGCCGGTAAACAATTTTAACGTTAGCGTACGCATGGTTTGCCCCGTGTTTTTGTTCACTGTAACTCTACGCAATGACTGTGTCACCTGACGACTGCGTGCTCGCCGCTAACGATACGGCGATGGAGGTGCATGTCGATATTACCCCCGCTGAGCAATGCTATTGTTGGACCGGTCGGTTGTACCTTCCGACCCAGCAATGCCGCAACACCAACCGACCCCGATCCTTCGACAACTTGTTGCTCGTGCCAGTATATATGGCGAACAGCGGCCGATATTTCCGCTTCAGACACCAGGACGATATCGTCAACCAGATTCTTCACAATCTGAAAGGTGTATTGATTGTTCAGGCCGATGCCGCCAGCGAGAGCGTCTGCCAGTGTATCGAGCTCTTCAACCACAATCGGTTTTCCCGCTTTTTGACACTGATACATTGCTGCGCCACGCTCCATCGAAACGCCAACAAGGTGCACGCCCGGCCGGTTTGCTTTTATAGCAGTGGCCACGCCGGAAATCAGTCCGCCACCGGAGAGAGGAATCAGAACCGTTTTCACTTCGGGTAGTTGTTCAATCATATCGAGACCAAGCGTACCCTGCCCGGCAATCACTTGCGGGTGGTCAAACGGCGGCACCATAGACATGCCTTCTTCAGCAATCAACCGGTCTGCCTCTACCTGAGCTTCTTCCTGTGAATTACCGGTCACACGTACTTCGGCACCCAGTGATGCGATCGCGTCGAGTTTGTTTAGAGGCACACGTGTCGACATGCAGATCACGCAACGTACGCCAGCCTGGCGCGCCGCCCAGGCAAGGCCGCGTCCGTGATTACCGGTTGATACAGCGACTATTCCTCTCTGTCGCTCTTGACTTCCGAGTGCAGCAACCGCGTTGGCTGCCCCGCGCAATTTAAAACTTCCGGTCGTCTGATGGTGTTCATGCTTCAGATATACAGCCACACCCGTCAGCTCTGAAAGACTCGACGACCGGCTCAATGGCGTAGGCCGGATTACATCACCGATGACTTCCCGCGCCTTGATAATGTCAAATACGTCAGGGATGTTATCTATCGCCATGCTCCTGTCGTGCCCCGGTGGCTGATGGGAGTACAACTTCGTTGCATGAAGGATGAAGCCACCGACCCGTCGCCCTGACGAGGGTTGCTAACCACCACGGTTCCCGCTTTCGCTGACCAGAGATCGGCGTCGGGAGCTACGCGGTATCCGCGCAATTCCCGACGCTACTGCCGGACGTCAGCTTTTGGATGCGATCGGAGGGCAACTTTGCAGCGCGACGTTATCCCAGCCCCATCCACCGTTGCTGGCTGCATCGGTGTAGTCGCAACTGGCCATAGCGTCACTGTTGTCATCACTTATCGGGCTGCAGCTTTGGCCGGTCGATGCATCCCAGCCCCAGCCATCATTTGCGGCCGCGTTGCTGTAGTCACAGCCATCTGCCATTGGCGTATTCTCCGGAGCAGTGTCCAGTGGTGGACAACTCTGACCGGTTGACGCATCCCAGCCAAAGCCGCCATTCACCGAGGCGTTGCTATAGTCACAACCATCCGCCATTGTGGGCTCCTCTGTCGATGGCACCTGCGGAGTAGTGTCCAGTGGCGGGCAACTTTGAGCGGTGGATTCATCCCAGCCCCAACCATCGTTTGCTGCGGCGTTACTGTAATCGCAACCGGAAGTCATCGTCGGTTCTTCTCCTCCGTCATCAAGAGGCGGGCAACTTTGACCGGTGGTGGGGTTCCACCCCCAGCCATCAAACATTGCGGCATCGCTGTAGTCACATTCGCCTGCATCGGTGACAACCCCGGGTGGTGTACCCGTCGGCACAAATGAAAAGTTCGAGTCTTGCGTTTCGCACTGATTATAAGTGGTGTCTGAAAACCAGGTCCGAACTGCCTGTTGAGTACTACCTTCAACGGTCACAATTTCAAACCATGGTGACATTCCCAGATTTGTCGGACCACTGTAAATCCCGTTGTCTACCCCCCATGTACGACTTTGGGCTCCGCCATTAACTGACGCAAGTGCCTCAAATGGCGCGCTTTCAGGTAACGGGTCGAAGTCTACGGTGGCCGACCTGGAAGGGCTATAACTGTCTGAGCCAAAAAAGTAGCGGGTGCAGATGATGGGCCTGGAAAAATCGGTGAGGCCGTCCCAATACGCGCGCACCAGCACGACCGGTTCGCTGGTAACCTGATTGACAAATTCTGGCGGACCGGCGCTTTCATCAGTGACCACACAGGAAGCGTTGTTTTCAAAGCCAAAGCCGTCCCCGTCAGCGTCAGCGGCCACCGATGAGCAAACCGGTGTCGTCTGCGCCTGGGTTGGCGGACTGAATGCAAACTGGCCGGCAACGGCCAGCACAAAAATACCGGGCAAATATCCTTTCCAGCTCATTCTTTATCTCCAGTAGCTAGTTAATATAGTTTTGTAAAGATAATGTCACCGTACGGACATGGCCGTTGTAAAACACAGCAACATCAAAAGCTGCCAGGGCAGAAACATCATTCACGACAGATGGTGCTGCACAATCGAAAATCACATTCCGCAACGACGTTTCCTGCTATGTTCGTCACGCCATAAAATCGTGTTAACTACGGCAACTTCATTCAGCTCACATCAACAGCCTCTAACCACAGGCTGCTTTCGAACCGTAACAAGGTTGTACGCCTTTTTTCCGGTCAACGCCACAGCTTTGCTCCGGAGTGCGGTTGACTAATCTTCCGATGTAGCAATCTGTTACCGGCTTGCATTAATCACAGCCGTTTTTTACCCGAGCTATTGCTGCTACTGTAACGAACTAATAGTGCCGGGATTTCAATCCACACCACTCGTACCAATTGCCTCGTTACCCGCAACCCGTTCAGATGATGCCCGCCTGTCAACCGTTTCAGGCATCAGCGGCACTGGCCAGTGGTTAATACATTGATTAAAATCCGCTGATGTCTATATCGGGATTCCCCATGAAACTCAGTGGTAAGGTAGCTCTGGTTACCGGCAGTGCAATGCGTGTAGGTAAATCACTGGCTATGCGACTAGGCGAAGAAGGCTGCAATGTTGTAGTGCACTACGGACGCTCGGCGCAAGCGGCAGCAGATACCGTGGCCGAACTCAAAAGCATCGGTGTAACTGCCTGGGCCGTTAGCGCCGACCTGGGCAATGAATCAGAGGTTCGGCAGTTGATTAGCGAAGCCGGAGCTGTAGCAGGTCAAATCGATATTTTAATAAACAATGCCTCGGTATTCCCCGCAGAATCATTCACAGATGCTGACTCTGTCAACTGGGATAAAACGATGATGATCAATCTGAAAACGCCGTTTTTACTCAGTCAGGCATTTGCAGCCCAACTGCCAGAGGCAAGTCAGGGCAAGATAATAAACTTGCTCGATGCATCATCCATGCGACCGCGCAATCATCATTTTGCCTACACCATCAGCAAGTACGGCCTTGAAGGTTTAACCAAAACCATTGCGCATGCGCTGGCGCCACACAACATTCAGGTCAACGGTGTTGCACTGGGCGCTATCCTGCCCAACAGTAACGATGCTGATCCAGCCGCTTTTGAAGCAATGGCGGCCAACAATCCTTCACTGCGCAATGGCGACCCGAAAGCCGTTGCCAATGCCATGGTGTACCTTCTGAAACACGCAGACTATGTGACCGGAGAATCCATACGCATAGATGGTGGTCAGCATCTGATATAGAGATTAGTAACGCTTGCCAACAGCGTCTTCCGCTCCTTTGAACAACACTTCACGACGTACGCGAGCATCCTCGCGACAACGCGCAAGATCATCAGCAGACAGCCTGCCCTGCGGCGCTTCGGCCAGTGTAAAATGCCCGAAACTATCGCTGCCGCTAACCAGCCGGGCCAGTGGTTTCTGGCCACCCTGTTGTTTGAGAGACGGTTTTATGTAACGTATCGCCACACCAATGCGGCGGTCATCGGTTGAGTTTGGACCGGATGCGTGAAACAGATGCCCGTGGTGCAGCGACGCCTGCCCGGGCTTGAGCAATACATCGGTCGCCTGCTGCTCGTCTACTTCAACCGCTATTTCCTGCCCGCGGGACAACAGGTTATTGTCATCGAAGGTATCCACGTGTTCGACGAGGTTCTGTTTGTGGCTACCGGGAATAAAACGCATGCAGCCGCTTGCCGGGCTGGATGGTGACAACGCCACCCAGGCGGTCACCTCCTCAGCGTCTGACAAGCCCCAGTAAGTCAGATCCTGATGCCAGCTAACAATGTGTGAAGAGTTGGGCTCCTTGATAAACGTACCGCCATTCCACACCAGCAGATCGGGACCCAGCAATTGGGATACGCCGGCAATCAGGCGCGGGTGCCGGACCAGTTGATCGAACGATGGCAACACCCGGTCAGGACTTGACTTAAGCACCGCAAGATCCTCCGGTCGATCACTTAGCTCGGTCTCGGCATTTTCGAAATCAGCTCTGATTTCAGCGGCCTCTGCCTCACTGATAACATCATAAGGCAAATAGAAGCCGTCCTGATCGTATCGGCTGGCAATATTGTCGATCGCCGGGGCAGTAACCATGGTCATGTCGTCTATACGGAGAGTGTGCCCGATATTGCCAGCTATTGGCCAGTCGCTCAACACATCTGCCAATACAGGGGCGACAGATCAGGGAGCCTCGGTACGTCGGTGGGTGGCATCCGCTCTGGTGAACAATTCTGCTTTAAGGTTCATGCCCAGGCCGGCCCCTTGCGGCGGTGCCAACGCTCCGCTTGAAAGTGCCGGTAGCTGATCGACAAGTTCGGTGTACCAGCCTGTATAGAACGCCCGGACACTTTCCTGTATCAGGGTATTCGGTGCATTTACAGCCAGATGACAACTGGCCGCCCATACCACTGGCCCGGTACAATCGTGCGGTGCAATCGGCAGATGGCAGGCCTCTGCCAGACTTGCAATAGCCTTGGCTTCCGTTAGCCCGCCACACCAGGCCAGATCCAGCATCACAATATCAACAGCCCCTGCCTGCATAAGAGCCGAGAATTGCTGGCGGGTCGCCAGTGTCTCCGATGCTGTGACTTTTACATTAATGCTGCGTCTGAGATCAGCCAGTGCCGAGAGATTGTTAATACCGATCGGGTCTTCAATCCAGTAAATTTTATAAGGCGCGAGTGCCTGAACAATGTCCCGTGCAGCGGGTACCGACCAAAGAGAATGGCACTCCAGCATTATCTGCATATGGTCACCGGTTTTCTCGCGAATTTTACGAAACGGTTCGCAGCCCTCGCGCAATTGTGCAGGTGTAATCGCAGCCCCGTGAGAGCCTTCGGCATAGACGTCAAACGGCCAGATTTTCATACCACTAATATGGTTATCCAGCAGTGACTCGGCCAGCATACCCGCGTCGGTTAAAAACGCCTGCAGATCTTCATAAGGGCCCTCTTGTGCAGTACTGTCTACGCCCCAGTTTTCAGAGTGTTGTCCACTGGCAGCCCTCACGTACTGGTAGCCTGCACAAGTGTTGTAGGTTCTGATGGTATCCCGAACCCGACCACCGAGTAGTTGCCAGACAGGCTGGCCGGTACGCCGGCCCCACAGATCCCAAAGCGCGATGTCTATGGCAGAGTTACCGCGCAATTCAATGCCTGATGATTGATGACCCACGTAGGGTTTCAGCGCCACACGCGTCGCTTCAATGGCCAATGCGTCGCCGCCAAGAATTTTCGGGGCTACACTTTCGTGCAAATACGTTTCGACTTCGGCTGCCCCCATAAAGGTCTCTCCCAGACCCCGGACCCCTTCCTCGTCTTCAACAATGACCCAGACCAGATTTGGAAATTCTTCAAGACGCAGCGTTTCTATTGCTCGAACTTGCACCGGATTCTCCCGTTTTCAACCAGTTTGTTATAAATTGCTTGAATTAAAGTAGTCAACCACCGTTTATTGCTACTGGCCGTGGTCCACCTGGCGAGAGAATACAGGTTCAGAGCCAAAGGTCATTTTCGCAGCATGAGTGACATTGTCACGGACCATGGAAATCACTTAATCTACAATAGATCAGGGAGATAAGGCAGGAATATTTTCCCTCACCGACAGACTGGATTTTCAAATTAAAAATAGAGATATGCAAATACAATGAGACTACTGTTGTTGTTCACTCTGTTGATTACCAGCTACTCATGGGTTACCTATTCACGCGCCGCGGAATTTCCTGACCAGGCAGAAATATTCCTGGTGGATGCCGATCAACAGGAAACCAGAATCGGCGAACTTTTTTTTTCGAAGGCTGATGGTGACAAAACTGTTGTAAAGCTGGATCTAGACCACTCGGCTTTTACCGAACATTTCCTTTCAATGCGTCCGTTCCGCTGCATAGAAGGTGAGACTGAATGGTTCTGTTACCTTGAGTATCCCTACGAGTTGCACTCCCTCATAACACCAGAGGACCTCAGTGATCTTGAATATCAATTGCTCTTCATAAGAAAGCTGCCATCAGAGTTTGGCATCGACGCCTGGAATGGTTTGTACTACAAACTTGAACTGCAAGCAGACGGGTCAATCACAGGCAAACTACTCGAAGGTGATCTGAATTCATTGCAGAGCCCGCCCGCTGAAAAATTTGCCAAACCGGTCGATCTCCAGGAGTTTATAAGCGGAGATAAATCAAAAAGACTATTCCCTGCTCTAAGGATTTACTAACGCGACCCGTTGTATTTTCTACTATCCGGTTTGAGCTGGCGTCGACAGTATCGGGCAGGCATATAAGCCACAGGTGCCAGGCAACAATTACCAATCCTGGCCATGTTTGGTATTAATCCTCAAGATGGTCTGGAATACCGGCTAATCCGTCAAATAGTAAACAAGTGTCAGCAACTGTTGACGAGCTGGTTCCTGACCCCATGCTTGTTCACAGGTGATGCACTCTATTGTTTCGCCGACACCAGAACCGGTATGGAATTATCCGTGCACTGTCGCGTTGAATGTTGATCATTCAAAAAAGCCGCGCTGATGCAGGTTGAGACTGACTATTCAGGTAACATTCAGTCGGCTGTTGCAAAGTTAGCGGGTGCTGTGAAGTCGCTCCCGGGCACTGAACCCGCGTTTATTGGCTGGACAGACCACTAGCTCCCGGCGCGCTGCACCTGGCACCATACAAGAACCGGAGTAAAATTTGACATGAACAACAGACTCACACCACCTCTGGCCCTGTCCAGGGTTGTGCCAGCTATGCTGCTACTCGGTTTTTTAGCCAGTATCTCCGGTAACGCCAGTGCCCGCTCGAACAGTGAAGCAGCAGCCAACCATAATGCTGTTCTGCCGATGGCTGACGGCGCCGTGGAAAATCACTATTTGACTCATGACAACGGTAACTACCACCGCTACCACTTCAACAATACACAACAACATTCGCAACCAGACCGACGTATTACAGAGGGTCGGCAACCGACTCTGCGATCCTGTAACCGGGACGCCAAATATCGCCGCCATTTCCGGCGGCATCAGCGCTTCCCTTCCGGAGCTTTCACCCACAGAGGTCTCACGTACAACGGGGGGTTTGGCCATTTCGACAATAGCCATAACAATCGCCGGTTTATAAATTCCGTGATCGGCGGAGCCATTCTTTATCGATTGTTTAAGTAACCGATTTCACAAGTGTCAAAGCGAACAAATACGATAATGCCAAAAAGTGATAATGCCCATGCCTGAATTTTCATCTTTTTTCAAACGCTGGTTCAAACCGCTATTCGCACTGTCGATTCTTGCCTCAGGCATGGTCGCGTGTTCACTTACACCGGGTATTAACGTTGGTATTGACAGCATAAACAATAGCCAGCCGGTTGCGCCGGGTAACTATGTCCTTAATCCCGTAGCCGAGGGCGTCGATCAAACCGATCTACACTTCCTTGAGTACTCGGAGTATATCAACGATGCACTGGCAGCCGCCGGATTGTCACCAGCTGGTACCGACCAGGCAGCAGATATCATCATAGATGTAAACTATGGCATTACCCGCCACGATCGAACCATATCAAGGCCGGCATTCTACAGCTCTGCATTCTATAGCTTCCCGCACCGACGTCGCTGCCGTCACAGCACAGCCAGAGGTTGCCGATCTTTTTCACGCTCGCGATTTCGCGGATCATTCGGCTTCGGCGGTTTCGGATTTCACGATCCCTACCAGGTGTCCGTGTTGACAGGCTACCGGGTTTTTGTCTCGCTCGAGGCTCGCGATGCTAACGCCAGTGATGACACTCCGGCCTTATGGGCAACACGCGCTCGCACACTTACAAGAACACCGGATCTACGAGCCACAATGCCGTTATTGCTCGCAGCCGCGAGAGACTATATCGGCACCGATACCGGCCATGAAGTGAATGTTAATCTGCCGGCAAATGACCCGGCGCTCGCACCTGGCCATGCGGCTGGCAGTTAACCAACACTATTCGGAATGACTCTGCGCAAGCTTAACCGGGTTGCCATCGGCAAACGCAGCACACACAGCCAGCATGTGTGAAAAACGGTTCGTCGTGTGATCATCTATTGGCGGGGCAGACGACTCATAACTTATCGCCGCACGTTCCTGTTGGCCGGTTGAACGAATCTGGCGATATAGCGAACAAATTCGCTTTAAGTCTTTGTCGGCCGACTGTGAGCTCGTTAGTACATTTAAAGTACCGGCCGTTTCATCGTGCCAGATTAAACCGCACTCTGTATCCGCCAGCCGCGCATTGGCAGCACCGGCATCATTTGCAGCGATATCAACACAGCCATAACTTTCAGTCAGCTCGTGTGCGAATCCCCCGTTGAATTCGGTATCACTGTAGATCAATTGGTGCCGCGACCTTGTGGCGCTGCTATGGAATGACACATCATTGCAACAATCAAAGACCGTCCCGTTATCAATGTATTGTTGACAGCGCTTGATCGAGCCCGGCTTGCTGTCTAGTATCGATTGCATACCTGAACCGTAAATTTGATGAACCGCCGCATTAGTTTGCATCGCGTGCCGGCAAGCACAAAACGATTCGCGACTATCGAAGAGCAGAAGTGCAACCGGCTGACCTGCATAACTTGCATGGTTTCCGGGTTTGACGATTAGATCGAGCTCATCTTGCGTATACGGACCGTCAATCGCGGTGTTCGCAAAATCGTGTCTTTTTCGATCGCGCTCACCGCCTTGCAAATGATTTCCTAATACCACCTTCACCGGTAATTCGTCGTCGGCAAGCGACGATATATCGAGCGCCAAAAACGGTTGCGATATACTGACTGCGCCGACGTATATGGCGTACCACTGGCTCTGGGGCCAACCTGGAATGTCAAAAGCCGTGGTCTTTCGAATTGAATCACTACCAGTGACCAGATCTCGTGTAGCGCTGATGACCAGTTCCGGAGGCGAAGTGACTTGCAATTCAGACACATGCTCGAGGCCGGGACGATATGATGCACCCTTTCGCACCTCCGTGAACACCTGAACTTCTCTGTCATCGCGCATAACCTGCGAGCCTCCAAAGTGATATCGCATACAGGTGAGAGCACCGTGCCTCTACCGTTAGATACAGTATCCTGTAATTTGGAAAGTTCGTGGCGTAGATAGTACCGAACCACCAGGGTATTTTTACCGTAATTCCCCGGAGCTGCTAAAAATGGTTCCGGTTTATGGTACATCTGGATCATTGCAACTCACAGAATTCACCTGGCGCGGACTAGCGCCGGCTCGCCGGACACGATTTCAGCTACTACTATTTACCAGTATTTCGGTGAATCTACCAGGTCACACCGCGCCAAATAAAATGCTGTTAACACAGGAAAAGGACAATGGACAACTTCTCAATCTGGCTACATAAGCTGGACTCGAACGACCAGCACACCCAGGCACTAAAGAGTCTTGCAGAACATAACGCTGCACAGTGGCCTTTCTACAGCGATAAGCTGCAGGACTATGAAAACGCCGTAAAAAACATGGTCTCCGATGACGACAAGGATGGTGTTCAGAACAAGCTTGTCGAGTTGCACAGTAAGTGGAAAACAAAGCAGGGTTCATTTCTCCACTTCGATTGGGGAAAAATAGCTATGCTGGTGTTTTCTGCTGTGTTACTCGGTGCATTGATCTACGCCTTTGCCCAACCCGGTTTTATGAGTGCGCTGGCAAAGCCGGAAGGTGCGCGGGCATTAATCACTCTCCTGTTCTCGGTTGCCGTTGTGGCGGTGGCACTTTTAAGCGCTGTTGCCATATTCTGGACAAAGGTTGATGACCTGGAGGAACGATTTTCCAAGGCCAAAGATTTGCTGACAATTCTGGTGGGAATATTCGGTACGATTCTCGGTTTCTATTTCGGCCAGGCCGTCAGCGATAACACGTAAACCCCATTTTCCACCATCGGGAAATCGCTGCAAGCTGCCGATACCGACTCCTGATAATGACTGAACTTCCGGGGCGAATGCAGTTCTCGCCCTGGTCCCTTAATAGTCCAGCGTGCGCCGGCTTGTCACCTGGGCCTATTGAGCGCGCCGTACCTCGATGCCTTTAATTGCCGGGTTCTGCACGTCGCGTTCAAAAGAAATATCGAGTGAGTCATCGCTCGACACCGAGAACGATTTCACCAGTGCGGTATACGCACCTGCTTCGGAGAAAACATCCAGCCCGGCCAGTGATTCGCCTTCTACGTCGACATTGAACCGCCGCGCACCAGGTGCCAGTGTGCCTTTGTAGGTTTCGGCAAAATACAGCTTCACCACATAGTTGCCGGGTGTCACTGGCAGCTTCCACACAAGATCGGGTCCCTTGAATCGGTCATATCTTTCCGACCCGAACAGCTCGGCAGGCACCTCTTCGTCTAGAGAAGACGTATCAACCGTATTCGAGTGTTTATAGATTTTTCCGGTGTTCGCATAGGTATCTTTGTTGTCTGCTGCCCAGTCACCTGTAGCATCGTTAATCAGCGGCCCCCCGGCGTTTATTCGATAGACCACCTGACCACCAGTGGAAGATTCATTTGCACTCACGGTTACGTTGGCAGAGTCGGTAGTCGTCAGTACACCGTCATTCACTGAAAGCGCTATTACATAATCGCCCGCTTCAGAGAAAGTTGCTGTTGTTGAGACCGATGTGGCGCTCTCGAATTCCACATCACCGGGTCCGGACACCTTGGTCCATAGCGCGTACATTACGCCGTCGGGTAAACCGTCATCAGCGACTTCTGCATTCACAGGCAGCGGCTCGCCGGCAACTGCATCGGTCGACTCTGTGATCTTCGCTACCAGGACCTGCGGTGACATATTCACAACTGGCAGAACCTCTGGTTCAGACACAGGGGGCTCTGACGGTCTTACAGATGTCGAGGGCTCAGTTGAAGGCTCCGGTATCTGTGCCTGATCTTCAACGACAACTTCTTCATCAACGGTTTCGGCATCATCAGCGATTTCGGCACCCGTCTCCACAACCGTCTCCGGTAATTCCGCGAGTTTTAAAACTTCGATGCCTTTAATTGCCGGATTCTCCACCACATGTGCAAACGCTATGTCCAGCGCGCCATCGACGCTGCTGACAGTAAACGATTCCATCATCGCAGTGTGCCCGCCGTATCGTGCGTAAACATCCAGATTAGGCAGGGTTTGACCCTCCACATCAACGGAGAACACCCTTTTGCCCGCCGCATGCGCCCCCGAATATATTTCTGCAAAATACAGCCGTACTTCATACACACCGGATTGCACTGGTAGCGTCCATTTCAACTCGGGCCCGCTCGATCGATCGTATCGCTCCGTTTTAAACAGCGCCTCCGGAACATCTGCCGATAACGCCGAAGTATCTACGGCTGACGTTTGCGACCACGTTTTTCCTGTATTGACATAAGAACTGCCCGCATCGGACTGCCAGTCACCGGACGGATCAGACAGAGTTGGCCCGCCCGCATTAATACGATACACAACGTTCAGCTGCGGCTGTACCTCGTTTACCAGCACAACGACCTGGTCAGAACTGCTCAGCTCGCCATCACTCACAGTCAGTTCGAGTTTATATCTGCCATGACTTGAAAATGTTGCATCAGTGGCAAGCGACGAAGCGGTTTCAAATAACACATTGCCCGGGCCAGATACTTTTTTCCAGCTCGCCGCCATTGTGCTACCGGCAGGTAATCCATCGTCACTGGCTCCACCGGTCAGTGACACCGTTACGCCTTCATCAACGGTCTGCTTGCCGCCAGCATCCACCAACGGCGGACTATTCGCAGGCTGCGGTTCATCAACAGGAACAACCGTTTCCGGCTCATCGGTACCTTCATTTTCCGGGGTGCCGCTATCAACCGTATCGGCCGGGGCTTTTGCATCTGGCTGGTCTGCCGGATCGACATGGGTAGTCGAATCGTTTAACGGACCATCGACTTCAGCAGCAGACATATTGTCACTTCGCCACACTTCTATACCCTTGATTGACGGATTCTGACTGGTTCTGGAGAACGCTATATCAATTGCACTATCAGCCGTGACAACAACAGATTTCATCACTGCCTTCTTGCCACCACTTTCAGCATAAATATCGAGATCCGGGAGTAGTTGCCCTTCCACATCAACCGAAAAAACCCTGCCACCAGCTGCCATCGATCCAATATAGTTTTCGGAAAAGTAAAGCCGCACCTCGTACTGACCGGGGCTCACTGGCAACTGCCAGACAAGATCGGCACCGCCTGGCGGGTCATATCGTTCCGACTGAAACAGGCTAGCCGGTAGTGATTCATCGACGTCGGAAAGATCCACCGTGGCACTGTTGCTCCAGGTTTTTCCGGTGTTGGCGAAGCTGTTGCTGCCGTTGTCCGCTGCCCAGTCTCCGTTTATATCTTGCAACAGCGGACCGCCTGCATTAATCCGGTAAACAACATCCGCTGTCAGCGTTGCCACTGCTTCCACTTCAATAGTTGCGGTTTCCGACACAGTCACCGCACCGCTGGTGGCACTGATGGTAACGTCATAACTGCCGGCTTGCGGGAAAACAGCGGTGGTTACCGCGTCTGTCTCATCGCTAAAGTCAACCGATGCGGGTCCGCTCGTCACCTCCCAAAACAGTGTCGCATCACTATCACCGGTGAGGGTTGCAACAAGCTCCGCCTGTTCGTCCACTGCCAATGTGGCAGGAACATCCAGAGACAGCTCCGGCAGCGCGGATTCCTCGTCTGCTGTGACTTCCGTGACCGATATAAAATCCCAGGTGGCAGGAAACGGATCCGCACCGACCGATGTCGAGATTATTCCAACAGCAAGCTTTGTAGATCCCTCAAGCCATTGACCGGGAAAATCAGTCACGCCCACTTCCACCAGCTCACCGGGTTCATCTCCCTGCGACACCTGGTAATAAGCACTTGCAATTGCCGAGGCCGGATCAACCACGATATAGAGATCAACATAGCTGGCATCAAAGATCGATGCTGACGCCTTCATCGTACCGCTGCGCGACCCTTGTATTTCGCGGGCAAACTGCAGACCACCCGACGGTCCGGTACTCTCCACCGTAAACTTAAGGTAATTGTCCTGATCTCCGGTTCCAATGAATATGCCCATTGATTGATACGGCTCCGGGGTAAAACCTGCAAACGGTGCGAGTATGCGTGAGTGCACCTTGAACACCGGACTGGCAGAGTCGACATTCACGCCGAACTGAAATCCGTACTCCTGGCTGTTTTGGCCATTGATCGGATCTCCCTTGGTGACTTCATCGACGGTCAGCACACCCGCTGCACCGCGAACTGTCATCAGACCCGGATCAAACAGGTCTAGATAGTCGTCGACCGAGTTGGTCATTAATCCGGAAAAACCGAGGTCTGCAATAAAGCCGGCCGGTGGACTGTCATTTTCCCATTGATAATCAACGCCCAGATCTGTTCCTGCTCCGTTTGTGGCATCAAGCGCGAAAGGATCGATGATGTCATCGAGTCCGTCGTTGTCATCATCCGGGTCGGTAAAGTCGGATATGTTGTCAGAATCGGCATCGGCCGGCGCATCCGCTGATGAACACGGATCCGTGCCATTGGCGTTCTCATCAGCATCACTGAAGCCGTCACCATCGGCATCCTGATTGCCATTACCGGCAAAACAGCCAACAATGCCTGCCCCCAGATAATCGTCGGGTTCAAATACGACAATATCTTTTGACTGAAAGTTGGCGACCCAGATCGTTCCGGGGAAAACAGCGTTGTCACCCTGCGCAGTTACATCGAGCGGGCTGCTGCCGACGTTGGAAAACAATGCCTCGTTTTTTAACAACGCGCCCGAGTTTTTAAAGGTGACGCGATATAACTTGTTATTCCACGATGTCGCCAGCAGGCTTCCTTTCATATCACCGCCAAAATTGGATGCGGTGTATTCAACTATTCCATTGGTGGACGCCGGCAATGAGACCAGAGAACCATTCTTGTTGCCATTGCCGTTGGTACCAGGACCTTTAAATTCACACTCAACCGCATTGCTGTAAGGCACAGGAGACTGCGGTTTGGATTTGTTAAACGTATTGTTCTTGTTACCACGCGTCGGATTCGGATGGCCACCGTAATAGCCTTCACCGGTGATAAGATGCAGAGCGTCGTGTTGCGTGTAGCCAGGCTCGGTAACACCATTGGTGCAGTTACCTTTCGGTCCGTTCTTTACCGGTATGCCACCCCAACCGCTGTTCGGTCCGTTGTCCCAGCTGTACATTCGACCGTTTTCCATAATCACTACGTCGTAGGGATTTCTGAAACCGGGAGCGTAGACCTGTACCGGCCCGCCAGCGACAAGCATTGCCTGGTTCTTGCCTTTATTGCCGCCAAACGGATCGTTGTTGTCGTTCTTGCCGGCACGATCTTCATCGTCAAGGGTGGGAATATCGTAGGTTTTGTCGCCAATCTGCGCGAGATCAATTTCAAGAATAGCAGCACTCAGTGCGTACTCGGGCAGCAGTGCAAAATTGTTGGAGGTCGCCCCCATATTGGTGTTGCCACCAGCAGCCAGATAAAGCTTGTCACCACTCGCATTGAGCACCATACCATTGCCGTGATGGTTCTCCTCCGATCGGCTAAGGCCCCGAACAATATCAAGCTTCTTCCAGTTGTTGCCGCTTTTCGTCAGTTTCGAGATGATGCCTGAATTGGTGTCCAGGCCTGTTTTTTTGCCGCTCTTGCCGCCACCGATGCGAGGATCGCTGGAGTGTACATAGATAACCGGCTTGGCAGCCGTCCCCGTGACAACAAGACCTGTCACCAAACGTTCCTTTATTGACTTGTTCTTGTCACCGTCATCATCGTGATTATCTATATTTTTAACCAGATTGATCGTCTCGGTATCGGTCACCTTGTATTTATTTTCGGACGTGCGCTCAACCTCCAGTACATCAATCGAACCGTCCATCAGCGCCACATAGAGCTTACCGTCCGGCCCAAACTGCAGCGACGTAGGCTTGCCTCCGTTAAAACCTTTCAGAGTACTTTTTCCGAATGGATATGGCCCTGGTACAGCCGCCGCGATGACCGGTGCGTTCGGATCACTGTCGATCCCTGTACCTTCAAGGTCAATCAGCATCGTGCCATAGTCACCACTGTGATTAAGTATGAGTCTGCCGGGTATTTCACGGATAGTGGTGGGCTTAAACGTGACTTTGATCTTTACTTGCTGGCCTGCCGACAGGTGAAGCGGCGCCTCTTTGTCCAGTTCATAGAACAGGGAATCGTGCTCGTCGAGAAACAGGTTATCGATGACCAGATCCGAATGGCGGCTGCGATTACTCAGCGTAATCGTTTGGGTTGAGCTTTCTCCGACAGGCACCTTGCCAAAGCGTACAGCGGTGCGACTTGATTTCAGACTGGCGAGCGCTTCGTTCGCTTGTGGTGCCTGCCCTCCGCGATGATCGGGATTGCCAGTATGGAATATCAGCAAGCCACCCAAAACCAAAGCACTCAGCCCAAAACCCGCACGGGCTACTTTCGCAACACTTATCATTGTTCCATCCAAATTGAATCGAGGGCGGACCATAAATCGGGGCCACCGTTTCAAGACGTTCAACTGTTTTAACACCAGGGCGGTCATGTGCCGACAAGGCCATTCCACCTCTTGTTATAAAACTATCGGCAGAAGCCACCGGACTTAAGACCCGCAGGATGGTATGCGGTACGATGTCGAGGTGATGGCAGCAGAAGGTGGTGCAGCACACAAAAGCCGACGTTAGAGATAAAGAATCCCGAAGTCCGGTCAGTCGTGTTTTACGCGGTGAGCGCGCGAACAGGTTGATGAAACTGTAACTGCGTCACCCTGGCTTCGACCGGGCTTTGCGTTGGTGCGGTTCTGTTTCGGGGTCTTCCATATCCTGTGTCATGCACCAGTCGAGGTGGCGAATGTCGAGCCCTCGCTTCCACACCCAGAAATTAAAGAGGCGCTCCGAGAGGAAGGCACAAAACCGGTTCTGATAGGCAGAATCCATGGTTTCGATCCGCCCATCGACCTTTAACAAAATATCAAACAGAAACTCGCTGTACTCGGAGAAGACATCCCATCGTGTCACGAACAGGTTGTTCCAGTGCGCCCGCGGATAGTTGGTGAAAAAGTGGTGGGCTTCGCGGGCGAGTTTGTTATCCACCGAAGCCAGAATCGCCATCATCTCGAAAAACGGCTGCAATGAATGCGCGTTGCCATACTGTTGCAAAAAGCCACCCTTCGGCAGTGCATTGGGATGCGGCAACAGCACTTCGGTGTCGCCAAGCGCCTGCTGCAAACACTGCCTGTAATCGCACTCGGTAATTGCCTTGTGTAACAAATGCGGCTCGAGCAAATATCCGGATGCGTAGTTGCCGACACCACCGACACCGCGCCCTTCATAGGGCTTTGTGGCCGTTGCCTGAACTTGTTGGCTCAACTCCGGTGGTATTAAAAAACGACGATAGTGACAAAATCCCACCATTTCCGAAGGACGATTTTTCCACACATAATAATGGCCGGTCAGTTCAGAGAACCGCGCATTGCGAGCACTGATATTGTCGCCGGCATTGTCGCGAAAATCAGCAAAATCTTCTTCTGCGTCACCTACCTGAAGCGTGTGGATACCGCTATCGGTCAGATCGAGCGGACGATGAATCGTACAGTACAGCGCAAGCACTCTGGTTTATCCGTTCTTTAGTGGGCTAATAATGAGAAAAACCACGCGATTTTCCTGCCGATTAAAGCAAAGCGGGTGAAAGGCTTCACTATCTGTGCTGCGGGTTACCTGTTATCTGCTGGTGCCAGACGCTTTTCTGCGGCAAGACGCTTTTCTGCGGCAAGACGCTTTT
>CAYPCS010000041.1:0-15424 GCA_964409275.1 uncultured Granulosicoccaceae bacterium | reverse complement strand
AGACGCTTTTCTGCGGCAAGACGCTTTTCTGCGGCAAGACGCTTTTTTGCGGCATTTGAGAACCGCTGCCACTTTGCAGTCAGTGCCAGATCGAATTATCGATATGCGCAATAGCTCTCACCGGGACGCTCACCTGTACACGGGACCGTTTGGTCACAATCCCGTTCTTTGCTCAACGCGTACCACCAGGCTATTGCCGCCATCAGTCACCAGTAACTCATCATCCTGAATAGTGCACTGCAAGTCTGTTTTTCGACCGGCAAACATTTCTGCACCTTCGGCGTGTAAATGAAACAGTTCCAGATTTCGGTAGCGATCCAGTTTGCTCTCGTGTTGCTGCCACCATACATCCGCCTTGCGTTGATTGTAGGTATACAAGCGGACACGCCGTGCCCTTCCACACGCTTTGCGAATACGCTTTTCATCCACCTGACCAAAATCAATCCATAGCTGAATCTCGTCACTCAGGGATTTTTTCCAGACCTCGGGTTCGTCTTCAGCACTCAGTCCTTTGGTGAACTGCAATTCACTATCAGCGTTTAGCGCAAATGCAAAAATCCTGACCATAAAACGGAAATCGTTTTCAGATGGATGCTGTGCCACGGTGAGTTGATGCTGCTGATAATAGTGCCGGTTCATGTCGGCAATGTTTAAACTGACTTTGTTAACAGTGGCGCTCAAAGCCATAATCTATTTTCCGCTAAACCTTTGCAGACTGCTCTGCGTTATCCAACCCTTGTTATTGACCCGGCTTTTGTTGTTAACCTGGTCAATGCTATTGGCAAGGAGCATCGACTATAAACCATTGACATTGGCACCCTGCATTGCCATATGTCGCACTGTAACGTCGCCAGAAGAACATTCGAAGCATCGCTAATTGTCTAACACCACATGCCAGCATGTCGTTGCAGAAACTCCATACCCGCCACCATGACTGGCTTCAATCCAGACAATAATAAATCAACACGAAATATTACGCCGCTGCAACCTGACAGGTTTGCGCTCAATAATCTGCCCGTCCCGTCGTAACCGCTGATTCGTGGCACTGGTTTCAGCGAAATACTTAAGTCATCTTAATTTGATTCCTAAGTAACTACGAATCGTTGACTCACCTGGAGACAGTGTTACCGCGTTAAAGCTCGACGGCCTCATAGCCGTCATTTGTGGTGGCAATGCAGCCGCACCGCCACGTGCCGTGCAAACAAAGGCCATAGTTGATGAATAAATTTTTATACCCGAGCATACTTTTCGCCGCCCTGTCCCTGCAGCACGCCTCAGCCGGGAAGGCCAGCGTGTTCAGTGAGCAGTCGGGCATACTGGTGGTTGAAGTGGAAAACGCAACAGCGGTTTCCGACTGGCACAAGTCAACAGACTTTGCAGACTTTCGGGGCAGCGGGCACTTCGAGTGGACCGGCGACAATAACACCAATATTAAGCATGCCGGTGAGGGAATTCTTACCTACCACTTCACCATCAACACGCCGGGAAACTATGAGTTCCGCTGGCGCAGCCGAATTGGTGAAGGCAATAACAAAACCGAATCCAATGATTCATGGGTGAGGTTTCCGAGTGGCCGCAACATCAGTGGTGAACACTCACTGGACGACTGGACCAAAGCCTATATGAACAAACTCGGTGAGTGGACATGGACTACAAAAACCGTAGACCACGTTGGCAAACTGCTGCGCCAGAATTTCACAGCAGGCGATCACACAATACAAATCTCGGGACGATCCAGAGGTCATGTTATCGACCGGTTTGTGCTCTATAAATACGACACCGTCAGCTTTGATGATCAGCAGTTCGACAATGCGCCCGAGTCTGCATCGACCGGTAAAACTGTAGCGACACCCGCAGTTCCGCAGACCCCGGCTGAAAGCCCGGACACCGATTTGCCAGCGAACCCGCCAGTTGCATCACCAGTTGCATCGCCGGACATACCCGCACAGCAATGGTCCGTTGCAGCTAACTCGACTGAAGCGGGTCAATGCGTGGCGAACACTATCTCCTTGCAGCCGCTCAACGATATTTACGTTGAAGGTAACGATATAAAGGATAATGGCAATCTACGTATAGATGATAGCGAGCGAATGTCGTTGCTTAAGTTTGATCTATCTAACATACCTGCAAACGTTAATTCGGCAGTGTTGACCTGGAGCATCGGCAAAGACGATGGACAAGGTACTATTGTCGTTTCGGCGGCAAGTCATAGCGACTGGAACGAGAGCAATAGCGCACGCTTACCCGACATCAGCCACCAGATTGGCAGTTTTAACAGCTCCTGGAATCACGACAGTCGCTACGGCTTTCCACTGGATCACACGTTGCTCGGCACAGGGGCTGCAACCCTCGTTATGCAGATGGCTCAGGGCGCCAACGGCATCGCTATTGTACCGACCGTTAATGATGATGAGCCCCGGCTGGAACTTTCCGGAGCGGGATCATTCTGCGCGAACTACAAAGCAAACATTGAGAACGGGTCTACCACCAATCTTGCAGAACCCGACACAGGCGAGGCTTCGGCTGGTGGCGGAGCATTGGGCCCGTTCATGCTGGTGATACTGACTATATTTCTAACGGTGTTTGCACCACGGCACAAGGCACGTCTATCAATCTAAATCAGTTTCATTGCGCAGTGAGCCGGGCAACGATGCTTTCAAAAGCATCGTCAGCTATTTGCCGCAACTCGTCATCGGTGCGGTCCTGCACCGGATGCGGTACGAAGACAAGTTCGGCATCGTAACCCAGTGATTCTGACTGAGCGGCCGCCGCCTCTATAAATTCGGCGGTCGCTACTCCTACACTCGGTATGCCACGGGATTCAAGTTCGGTCAGGTCATGCGTACAGCACGACGTGCAGGAACCTCAATCCGCCAGCCCTTCTACGAGTACATCAACGTCAGTTGCTATTTGTTGCCGCAGTTCTACCGGTGCCGGGCGCGCAAACGTCGGTTTGCGGTAGCGCATAACTGCAACACCCGATGCCACGAATCGTTCATCGAGTCGATCAAGAAATACATTGCCGCGCGATTTCGAGATATCCAGAATGCCCACCGACAGACCGGCCAGTGCAGACGGGCGCGCAGGTCGCTGACGGCTAACCGGTTCGGATTCACCGGTCGGGTCAACTAATAGCGTCATGGTTAAGCTCCTTTGTATTAGTGGAAGAGTACAAAAAACGGTTCATAACAGGTTTTAATATATATCAGGATGAAACAGCTTTGGTCACCGGCACACTGCCGACAGGACCACTGGCCAGCCAACCGCCGATGATTGCAGAGAACATACCCGCACCACCACCGGCGCGAACGATTAACAGACCGCCCGGCCTTATTTTGCTATAGCTTTTGTCCGCCAGACTGGCCGGAATGCCTTCAGCTATACCGCCAATGCCCTGAACCAGATCGGAACCCGGCACCTGAATCAGTTCATAGAGACGCGTGGACAATTGTTGTTTGCTCCAGCCCGCGTCCCGAAATACTCTCTCGTGCTCCGTGCATACCACCAGTATTGCGTCAGACGCCGGTGCAATTTTCGGGTTAAACATGGAACGCAGTGCAGCAGCAAAAGTATGGCAAAGAGATTCCGGATCACGCGCTTTTTGATCGACGATGCCTTGCAACCCGTAACCGGTAAATGCAGTCACCGTAGATACATCTTGCGCAAAACCAAAATCTGTAGACAACGGGGTCCAGCAAGAACCTTCCTCATCCTCCGCAAAGCAATAGGTGAGCTTTCCCGGGTTACCCAAATTGGCACGATCAACGCCACCCGGTTTTCCACCTCCCACATTGCGAATAATCAATTGCAGCGCACGACCTATCGTTGCATTGGCGCGATTCCCCTGCCCCAGTGCGTTGACGCCGCTATTCATACCAATTCGGTGGCGAACCGGACCGTTAACCACTAACACCGGTCCGACATACATCGTGGTAGCCAACACACCATGCATCCCGAAGGCTTCATCCAGTGTTGCTTCCACGGCGGCAAGAAGCACAGGCATGTATTCGGGCTTGCAACCGGCGAGCACCGCGTTGACCGCAACCTTCTCCACAGTCAACTCAGCCATATCGGGTGGGCACACTCCAAGGCTCTCCCGGGGGTCACGAGTTGTTCCCTGCAACATGCGAAGTACACGCACCTCGGTTGGCGGAACCAGAGGTAAACCGTCGGACCAGTCGCGCTCGTACATGGCCTCTATCTCGTCTTCGGCGCTGCCCAACTGCACGCGACGCGATTCAATGCCGGTTTCTTCAAAGCGAATTTTAAGTTGTTCAAGTACTGCGGGTTCGACATTAATCGCACCACAGCCCGCTTTCCAGTCGACAAGATCGGCACCCAGTTCAGCGACACCGGTAACATCCTGCCACTCTTTTTTGTCCCAGCCGATGACGCGCGCCTGTTCGACTTTGTCCGAGAGCCGCAACAGGGTTGGAACAATCTCAATGCTATGACGGTGAGACTGGTCGAGCCGCGTATCATCGATAACACCCGATATCCCTGCCGGAAAGGCTGGCTCGTCCTGAGTATAAACCGTTAACTTTACCTGTTGGGCCAACTGAGCAAGTACCGGCACAATCAGCTCGCAGGTTGGGCAATTCTTTTTAACGAAGGCGACTAACTGGTCTGACATGCCACGATCCTGATTAGTGTGCGTTGACAGTATCTCATACGGACCGCTAGATCAGCGACCCGTTTTCCTCAAAGACTTTATGTATCTGTGGAAAAGACAATGTGTGACGTGCTGCAGGCAGCAGGTTCGGATAGCGTGAATCCAGCGCTGCAAGTTGAGGATGCCACGAGAGCAACATCGCCATGTAGATATCAGCTATCGATAAACCCGCCCCTGACAGATGCGGGCTGGCTGACAGTCCGGTATTTACTATACTCCATGATCTGTCCATCGACTCTGCACCCGACGCAGACACACTTGCCTGTGCGGCGGTATCATTCGTGTAGTTGGCGGGATACTCCATGCGCAGAAAATCTTCATAGATATTCGTTGCCATAAATATAATCCAGCGAAGGGTTATTGCGCGTTGCACAGAGGCAGGCTTATCGATTAGACCAGCCCCGGGATAGCAGTCTGCCAGATGCAACACAATAGCCGCTGACTCTGTCACCACGGTTCCGTCTGCGAGCCGCAGTGCCGGTATTTGGCCACGAGGGTTTATGGCCAGAAAGTCGTCTGCGTGGTGCTCTCCGGCAGCGTAGTCTATCCAGTAAATATCATGTTCGGCCTGCGCATAGGCGAGGACTGCCTGCGGCGCAACAGAGCCGGTACCTTTGGCCGCGTATAGTGTAATCATTATCTGTCTCCGGTAAATACTGCAAACGCTTACCGGCATTATAACGTCAATTGCGGTACGTAATATCCCTGACGCTGCCCGCAACAGGATCATACAAAGTTGAACAATAACCATTGGCCTTCACCTCCCTCTGGTATTTTTACCCTCGGCGAAGGTAATAACGCGGTGTTTAAAGTCATGTGCTGGATTAGTCTTAATGCTACAGCGTTCACAAAGCTCCGCCCGGTTTTCTACCGTGCAGTTTGTAAAACCGAAAATTTCAGACCAATCCAGAGGAAGTACCATCATGCAACAGCCTGTTTCTACGTCGGCAAATATAACAATCACAGGCATGGCGGAAAGTCATATAGACGTAGCCGAAAAAACACTAATCCAGCCTGGCGACTTGCTAGACAAGCTTGGCTACAAAAACGAATTCGAAGCGCTGTTAAAGATATTGCCGACACTGGTCAACGACGGTGTACAAAATTCGCCAGAGGGCGTGATTGTGCAGGACCCGGCCGGATCAGCTGTAGGATCTCCGTATCTGTCAGGTGGCGGTGGTAGCGGCGCCATATACGCACACTTTCACGACCTCAAACCCATTCCGAAGATCAACCCGGGAGAGTCTGTATTCAACGAATCAGAGGATGCCGGTAGCAGAGTACTGCACAGTTACTCGCCACATATAGGGCATCCACTGGTACCGCCACCCGCTCCACTGGTATTAGCCGATTTCGAACTGGCGCTAACGGATCTGGCAGATTCATACTTCAACGCCTTTACAGCGGTTAAGCTGTTACCTCCCGAGCCTGGTAACCCCGGAACCTTTACAGCGTTTGGTGCAGTGCCGCTTGCCGGGCGTATCTTCGCCCGGAACTTTAAAAACACCCGCCTTAATCACCTGCACCCCGGTATAACTATCATCAGCATTCTGGTGGCGCAGGCCGAAATGGTTCGGGCGAAAAAAACCATGCCCCCCGTTTCCATCTACTACTATGACGATGCGGTTTTCAAGGTCGCGCAAACAGTAATGACTACGGTGAGCAATGAATTAAGACACACTGGAAGCTGACGACACACTGCGGAATCAGGCAGATAACGCCTGCTGTTTAACTTCGTCGCATAGCCATTCCGAAAACGCCAGCACTCGCGGATTGTTATCGACATCGGCAAGCGTAACCAGGTGATAGGCGTGAGTCACTTCCATTGGCCGTTCGAATAATGGCACCAGTCGACCGTTGTTCATATCATGCTGAGCGAGTTGCTCTAGCGTGAGCACCACTCCCTGCCCTTCAATAGCGGCCGCCAGGGCCAGTGATACGCTGTTAAAGTACAGGTTGTGCTGTGCCACCTGACCCGACATACCGGCTTCGTCAAACCAGCTGGCCCAGGTCGGGCGTCCCTCATAGGGAGACTCGTCGTGCAACAAGGTATGTTGTAACAGATCAGACGGGGTTGCCAACGGCAGCTGGTTACTTTGTTCAAGCAATTCAGGGCTACATAGAGGAATTGCCACGACATCCATTATTCGCCTCACCTCACATCCAGGGTAGTTACCACTGCCAAACCGAATGGCAACGTCAATGTTATGTGCCTTCAATGTCTCTGCGCTAAGCGATGGAGCAGTGGTGTTGGAATCAATTAACTCGACGCTACCCGAGATACGTAAATCGATTGATGAGTTTCGTTCAATAAAGCGGTGCATTCGTGGCATAAGCCACTTGGAGGCAAAGGATGGGGATGTCCATATGTTAAGTTCGCTGGCAACACCGCCAGCCTGCATGAGTTCTACGCCCAGCTGTATGCTATCAAATCCGGCTTGTAGCCGGGCGAGCCCGGATTGACCCGATTCAGTTAATGACAAACCCCGATTCAATCTGTGGAATAGCTGTACGCCCAGCGATTCCTCCAGCGTGCGTATTTGCTGACTTACCGCAGCCGGAGTGACATGCAGTTCTTCAGAAGCCCTGCTAAAACTGCCGTGTCGAGCAGCGACAACAAAGGCATTTAGTGCATTGAGAGGTAGCGGTCCGGCCAATTTAAATTCGCTTCAAGTTTTACTTGCAGTTGCTTAAAGAAACTATCGTTTGTTAAGACGGTATACCAGCCGTAGATTATTAATTCAGCAAACACTGATGACAACGTCATTTGTCGAGGTGTACGGCCAAATTCTCTACTATGGAGCACCATTATGTCTAGACTGTTAAAAAAAATCGGACAAGGTTTCAACAACCACATGATCAAGACAGGGCGTCAAAAAGCCCGGCTAGTGTTACTTGACCAAAGTGACAGAACCCTGAAAGACCTTGGAATGTCCCGCGAACTCCTTGAAAAAGGCAATGCATACTGGCCATGGCAAAGCAGTGAAGATCAACCAGTGCCGGTGCGTAACGCAAAAAAAGCTGCTCATGGCGACGAAGCAACAGCCATAAGGACTCTAAAGGCATTTTCAGATCGCGAACTCCGGGATATCGGAATCAGCAGAGGCAGCATTGTTGATTCGGTTCGCAACGGGCGACCGGGTATCGAGGCCACGCCCGCATCAACACAGACACTTGAACGTCTGGCACAGGAATCAATCGCCACCGCATCTGCCGTCGATATAAACGAAACCGTCGCCGTTAACTCTGCTCGTCGCAAGCCGGCGACGTCTAACGACACAATTCGCCAGCCTGTTGACAAACCGTCAGGGGATAATGATAGACGAGCCGCGGCATAACTGTGTGCCGGGCTTCAGGATGGAGTCTGCAGTGGCGCTGCCGCACAGACTCCACTCAATAGCCATCGCTGGAGCCACCGCCGGCCTCCCTTCACAGCCAGGATGCAGGCAAGTGCGTAATCTGTACTACCGAATAACTGCGGGTATCTGCAAAAATTGCAGCATTATTCCACCGGTATCCAGACCAGAGCAACATCGTCAATGCCAATGTCGGTTTTTTCCAGACCAACGACTGCGGTTTCTATATCAAGCGCCTTCTGCGCCCACTCATCCTGAATCTCATGAAGATCTTCTCTTACCTCGTCGGTAAGCTCCTCGCGGTCTTCAAGTAGTTCGCTATAACGATTCTCTGCAGTTTTTAAACGCTCTTCCGATTTGCGAGCCATTCGCCCTTTCGACTGGCTGCGACGAATGCCGCCCGTGATCATGCTTCGCGTACTGCGACGCCCTCCGAGCAAACTACCGAGCAATCCACCGGCCACATCCAGCACCTGCGAGGTACGTTGATCGCGCTTGCGGCTCTCGGCATCAAACTGCGCCTCTCTGATTTTATCTTCGGCTTTTTCGATGGATGAATTGATTCGGTCGAGTTTTTTAACCAGTACCACGCGCAACTTGTCGGCTTCCCTGTCGATCATTTTATCTGCTTCCAGTTCGCAGCGCGTTGCAAAGTGGTCGCGACTTTCTCCCACTCGCGAATACAGTTTCAGGGACGAGTTGTAAAAAAGCTCCAGTTCTTCATTGCGGTACACGTGATTCTTGATTGCCGTTTGCGCCGTTTTGAAGTAGGTTTTATTCTTGATCTTTGCATCGGGTATTACATAAATTGCTCCCTCTGGCGCCTCACTGACAAGATCGCGATCATCGTAGTCCACGATGATGCCATCGTCAGGATCGACGGGACCTTCCAGCGGGGTAATGATCGCCTCCCATTCAGCTTCATGCCTGAGTTTCGCACTGGTGTCGTCAAACAGAAGTTCTACACGTACTGCGAGCCCCGCCTGCAACCGCTTGCCAGTCGCTGAGACCCCCAGTTGTTCAGCGTAATCAACACCGGGGTCGAGATAGCGCACTTTTACCGAGTCTGCAATTTGCGGTAGCACGGCGCTTTCATTATCCGCCAACGCCGCAGGTGCCGCTGCGTTTTCGGTAGTATCATCAGTCTTTGCAGCGCTCGCTACCACGCGTTTTTCATCACTGGTAAGCTGGCGGATCTGCTCACGTGTCAATGGTCCGGGTAAATACGACATGGCCCAGCGCGTGGAAAATATCTGTGGTTCACTGGCGCGAGTACTGTGCAGTATGAACTGGCGTTTTTCCAGAGATGATATCGACTTGCCAATCGCGGCAACATCGACTGATCCATCAGAAGCCCCCATACCATCGAGCAAACGATCCTTGTCACGCTCGGTTTGCAGGCGACCAATCATCCAGGTCCCCGCGTTCGACAGTGCCTTGTAATCGATATCGACCGGGTTCTGCGTTGAAAGCACCATACCAACACCGAAAGCTCGCGCCTGCTTCAGAATAGTGAGTATGGGCTTCTTGCTTGGCGGTGCACCGATCGGCGGAACATAACCGAACACTTCATCCATATAGATCAGTGCGCGCAGATCGGTGGTACCCGGCTGTGCCCGCATCCAGGTCACCATTTTAGACAGCAGCAAGGTCACCACAAACTGGCGTTCCTCTTCGCTAAGGTGGCCGAGCGAGATTATCGCCGCCCTGGCGCTGCCATCATCGCCGTAAAGCAGGCGCTGAATATCAAGTGTTTGGCCTTCCGTCCAGCTGTTAAATGCCGGAGAGGCTGCCAACCCGTTTAATTTCATGGCAAGCTTTACCCGATCCGCAGGTGGAAAGAACGAGTCAAGCTCTATGACTCCCAGCTTGCGCATCGGTGGCTGCTGTACCAGCCCGATCAGCGCACCGAGATCAAGACTCTTGCCACGTGACCAGTACCAGTGAATGATGTTCGACAGCAGTATGTGCTCCCTGCTACCGAGCGGATCTGCTTCTATGCCCACGAGCCCGAGTAGCGCAGACACAAATCCCTCGATCTCGTCCTGCATACTTTCTTCATCGCTGCCATCAGCTGGTGCATCAAGATCACCGATAATATTGAGCGGTATTCCGGCACTTGAGCCCGGCGTGTAAATTGTAAAATCGACACTGTCGCGCAGTGCCGAGATTCGCGATGGCTCAATGCCCGAACGCTCAAGTCCGGTTTTCCATAACTGCGCTTTCGCCACTGCTGCCTCGGCTGGATCACCGCCTGCTTCCGACTCGCTGATCCAGGGCATAAAATCGGTGGGTAGCAATTGCGGAAACGTTAGCATCAGATTGCCCATGTCTCCTTTCGGATCAATGATCAGCGTTGGAACACCGGATGACAGCGCTTCCTCAAGCATCACTATGCCAAGACCGGTTTTGCCGGAACCCGTCATTCCTACAATAACGCCGTGTGTGGTCAAATCTGCCGCTTCATAAAAAAGCGGAGAATCATCAACCGTATTTTTTCCGAGATAGAAATGTGCTGCTGGAATGTCGATACTCATGAGCCAAAATTGCCTTTATCGGTACGAGCCGGATGCCTGGCGGACTATCTTTACAGGTGTGCCCACCGATTAAGCTGTTAAGTGTACGGTGCCACAACGCCAAGGTGAACACATCCGCTAATTGAAATATGGCAAGAAATGTCACACACCGCTGACCGGGTATCTGCGTAATAGAAACCAGCGTAGCGTGGGCACACCGCGTCTACCGTGTATTAGACCATCAGCGTGCGTATTACCGGAAATCAGCCCGGATACAACAATCCGTGTACCCGATGACTCACCGGGAGCTAAACACCACCGAAACGCTCGCTACCCGTTATTGCCGTTTCACCCCGCCAGAGTGCCATTCGTCGCAAATCGCTGGCAGCTTGCTGACTCACCGCCGATGATTATCCCTGAAAAGAACAAGCACTACAGGGAAACAGTCGATGACAACACACAGGCATTCACTTTTTATTACCCATTCGCACAGGCAGCGGATTTCAGCGCCAGAATATCTTGTTGTGCTGGCGGCTTCTCTGCTAGCTGCGGCAACACCGTTCAGTGTCTTTGCCGACAATGCAGGCTTGATGCAATGGTCATTTAGCTATCACGATACCACTGTACCCGTGGCGATCTGGTATCCGGTTTCAGAGCCGGCGACCGAGATAAACGCCGGGCCGTTTTCACTCACCGCAGCAAGCAATGCATCACCGAAAAAGCAAAAACACCCGTTGTTGATTGTGTCGCACGGAACCGGTGGCTCCAGCATGGCTCATCACCCTGTCGCCGAGGCACTGGCGTCAGCCGGTTTTATGGTGGCAGCACTGACCCATCCGGGAGACAACTATCAGGACCGGTCACTGGTTGCCGACGAACGCTATTTCGAAGAACGCCCGCGTCAGCTCGTTGCCCTGCTCGATGCCCTGACGAGCGATGAAATAACCGGTCCACTGATAGACAGCGACCGCATTGGCGCCATCGGCCACTCTGCCGGAGGCTATACCGTTGCTGTACTTGCAGGAGCGATAGCAAATCGCGACGCACTCATCGCTCATTGCAGCAGTGTTGATGATGATCCGTCTTGCAATTATCGCAACCCGGCATTAGGGGTGACCTCGCCTTCCGACGAAACGTTCCAGCCACCAGACGGCGGCGACCTTACGAAAATTAATAGCTCGTTGGTAAAGTCTATTGTACTGATGGCGCCGTTAGGCACAGTGATCGATGCGAACTCGCGAATTAACCGACACATACCGACCAGGGTAATCAGTGCTGAACTGGATACCATTCTGCCACATCGATATCACCGGAAAAGAATTCGCGATATAGCGCAACACGGCGTCTTCAGCGAAGAGACCGGCGCCGGACACTTTAGCTTTATAGCTCCGGTGAACAGCGCCTGGAAACAACAGCTCGGTGAAGTGGCCAACGATCCGCCAGGCTTTGACCGCCACGCCTTTAACACGCAACTGGGCACTGAGCTGACCGAATGGTTTATTGAAACGCTAACACCAGCCGCAGATTAACAACAGCTCGTACCTGACACACAGAAACACTATTGCAATCCGAACACACCCGGTAAACCCGATATACACAGAGCACAAACCAGGGAGCGCTCTCAGATGAAAAAGCATGCAACAAAAAATACCGCCAGCCGATTCGGCTCAACTCTGCTGCCACTACTGATTGCCAGCCCGATATGCTCCAGCGCACTGGCAGCTGACTTAACGGTCAACATCTCGACTGTAAAGAAAACCACTGGCGAGATTCTACTGGCTATTTACGATAGCAAGGATAATTTTCGCAAGACAGAGATAATTGCCAATCGCAAGACAGCAGTTAAAGGAGAGATGGTTTTTTCGTTCCCTGATTTAGCCGTCGGTAGCTACGCAGTGATGGTTTTTCATGACGTCAATGGCAACGGCGAACTGGATACCAACCTGCTAGGTATGCCAGCCGAGCCATGGGGAGCATCACTGGAAGGCAAGTCGGTATTCGGTGCACCTGGCTGGACAGACACCCGCTTCGAACTGCCAGAGGCAGGAAAATCTATTACCGTCAAACTGATGTAGCAACCTGCACCGAAATCTATAAAGAGGATAACCATGAATTTACCAACGGACAGTAGTTACACTGACGTATCGACACGTCGATCTTTCTGCAAGAAACTGGTGGGTGGTGCCGCCATCGCCGCAGGTGGACTCAATGCCCATAGAGTATTGGCCGCAGACGAAATTCAGCCTCACGAAGCTTTTGCCAGCAGCTTTGACAACGTACCGGAAACTTTTGGCCCAACGCGTGTCAGCTTCAACAAGCCGTTGCCAGAAGGGCTCCAGGGCACACTCTTTCGCAACGGACCGGCAAGAATGCACCGCGGAGATACCAGCTATCGCCACTGGTTTGATGGCGATGGTATGGTCCATTCGTTTTCACTGCACAACAATACAATTTCTCACCACGCAAAAATGGTTCGCACTGATCGTCTGGTGGCAGAAGAAAAAGCCGGTCGGTTTCAGTGGAGTGGCTTCGGTACCGGGTTTAACCACAGCTTGCCCGTTGCCAAACCCGACGATGTCAACGTAGCGAATACATCCGTGCTTCCGTTAGGCGACGAGGTCCTTGCACTTTGGGAAGCCGGGTCACCGTGGCGGCTCGATGCAGCAACACTTGATACTCTGGGTCGTAAAACGTTCTCACCGGAAACAGACGGCCTGCCGTTTTCGGCTCACCCTCGCATAGACCCGACCGGAAATATCTGGAATTTCGGTTATCTTGCCGGTTCAGGCAAACTCGTACTTTACGACATTAGCGCGAGCGGTAAATTGAATCGAACATCCGTTATCGATGCACCAAATGCCGATATGGTACACGACTTCGCCATTACCGCGCGCCACCTGGTGTTTGTACTACAGCCCTTGCACTACCGCGAGAATGCAGCATCGAATATCCCTTTTGTCGATCGTCTGCAATGGGTAGACACTGACCCTGTACATGTACTGGTCATAGATAAACAAACCCTGCAGATTGCCCATCGCTTCGAACTGCCGGCATTTTTTGCCTTTCACATGGGCAATGCCTGGCAAGACGGAAACACAATTAGAATCGAAGCCGCTACAACACCCTCGTTTGCCCCGTTAATGTGGCAGATCGTCATAGCGACCACTGCCCAACAAGCCAGCGGTCCTCCATTGCCTTCAGAAACCGCCGAGATCGTACTCGACTTGCAGCACAATCGAGCACGACTAGACAAACTGCCCACCAGCGGAATTGATTTCCCGCGGTTTGATCTACGCTATACGGGCTTGCCAACGCAACATCTTTTTATGATGGGGCGCTCAAGTGCCCTGCCTGATTCCGTGTTCGGATTTAATACAGTAACCGCTATGAGCCGCAATTCAGATTCAGAATCAACCTATGACTACGGCAATAAAACAATCGCCGAGGAACATGTATTTGTAGCCTCATCAGACAGACAAGGCAGTGGATGGCTAGTGGGGACCAGCTACGACTGGCAGCGACAACGCAGTTCGCTTTCTGTTTTTAACGCCGAACATATCGAGGACGGACCCCTGGCCACTGCCGAATTACCCTATGGTCTGCCTCTTGGCCTTCATGGACAATTTGTTCGGGCACAAGACTCTATATAGTGTCATCCTGTCGCCATGGATCAACCGCTGCTATTGCGCCAGCACAGCGCCACGAATCGCTGGCCATGAAACGGGGCTCGCCATTACGCATACTTGTGCAGAACTTTGTATTCTGCACTGGTATAGCGCTTGTTCTGTGGCAGATGGTGCCTTCAATTGGCCAGTACGGGTTCTTCGCCAATTTTGTACATGCCCAGGCCATCGGCAATAGCATCACGCTGTTGGCAATGCTGTTTTCCCGCCTGGCCACTGCTCTGGGCTATAGCAACCGCCGGGCAAATTTCCTGTCCATTGCTGCTGCCACGCTGCTTGGTATTTTCATCGGCTTGTGGCTGGCAGCGACCTTACTGGGCTTAAACAATGGTCCGTTCGGGTTTCTCTCTGACGCCGATAATTTACAGGTCTCCGCTATAACCGCTGTGCTCGCGAGTCTCGCTTTTAACTGGCATTTGAATCGCCGTGAAAAACTCATCCGACTGGAATTGACCGCCTCGCAGGAGCGACACCGTGCTGACAATGCACACCACGCGATGCTGCGGGCTCAGCTCGACCCGCACATGCTGTTTAATACACTTGCCAATCTACGGGCGTTGATCGGTCACGACAACGACCAGGCACTCGATATGCTTGACCGGCTGGACAGCTTCTTGCGCGAAACACTTAAATCATCGCGATCGACCCACCACACACTGGCTCAAGAGGTAAAGATTCTGGACGACTACCTCTCGTTGATGAAGGTACGGTTGCAAGACCGCCTGAGCTATACCTTTGCAATTCCGCAAGCGTGCAACGACATTCAAGTGCCTGCACTACTGCTGCAACCACTGGTCGAGAACGCCATACGACACGGTATAGAACCGCAAGTAGATGGCGGGCACATCGCTATTAGTGCAACACTTGAACACAGCGAATTGACACTGGTCGTTGAAGATTCCGGCGTTGGCATGACTTCGTATACTAACGAGTATACCCCTGTCGCTGTTGATGATTATGATGATGCGATGACCGAAGGATTCGGACTGGAGAATTTGCGCCGGCGCCTGGGTCAAGCCGGGGGCAGCAACGCTTCACTGGCACTTGCACCGGCTCACGATACAGCCACAGGCACGCGTGTCACCATTCAGCTACCAGCCTCCGATAGCCCGGATAGTTCACAAGCGCCGAGCGCTAATTAGTGCCCATCCGGAAACAAGCGCTACTGCGGTCCACTCATGCACGCGATCTTTCACC
>CAYPCS010000040.1:0-48452 GCA_964409275.1 uncultured Granulosicoccaceae bacterium | reverse complement strand
ACCAGCACCGTCAGAACCACGGAGCCGATGAGCATAATCTTCCACGGGAAAAAAAATTTTACGCTCGGTTGCTGGTTATCCTCGTGTTGCTGAATTGCCTTTCGGGCGTTTTCTTCGATGCCATGCTGTACCTTGTTTGCGGCATTGGGAAATATAATTGGCAGCAGATTTAACAGAATCGTTAACACAATCGATCCGATAATTGAATAAAGAAAAAAATCGCTCATAAAGTTTGCGTAGCCTCTTACCTGATTTGAGTTCCATCGTAGCAAACTTGCGGACCCTGTCCGGGTTCCAGCCTTGTTCTGCCATGCGCAGTTTCTGAACCGGCATGGCCACATCAACATAAAAACGCGGAAATTCCGGGGTGGTTTTTTATTGATCAAACTCTTGACATGATCAAGAATTGGTTACAGTATACTTTCATGGAAGATCCCGAAAGTAGCCTAACCCCAATTGATGTGCCCGAAGCGTTAAAAGCAGCCGGGCTACAGGTGACGGCGCAACGTCTTGCCGTGTATCGTGCTGTACAGACAACGCCGCATGCGATCGCTGACGAGATCTGTCAATCTGTACGTCTGGAACTGGGCGTTATCTCGCGGCAGGCCGTTTATGATGCGTTAAATGTAATGTCTGAACACGGCTTGATACGGAGGATACAACCCGCCGGTTCGGCCGCCCGCTATGAGCATCGCGTGGATAATCATCATCATCTGGCGTGTCGCAAGTGCGGGAACCTGATCGATATCGATTGTGCCGTTGGCGAGGCACCATGCCTGACCGCCGAGCATGATCACGGTTATCGGATCGATGAGGCAGAGGTTACATATTGGGGCATCTGTCCGGATTGCCAGTGAAATCTGCATTCGATAACGTGTCATGGCAAATCGGTTTAACTCCGCTTTGGAGAAAAGAACTACCTCTTATACTTTGAAAGACCACGATAGCAGCAGCACCGAATAACAATTCACCACCCGGTCGGCGCCAGCGCTGCCCGATCAATCAATCCTCATTTTTAACAACAATCTGATTACAGGAGATACTGATGGACGGCGATATTGGAGGGGGATGTCCCTTTGCCCACGGCGGCAACACTGCAATGGAAAAGCCGGTTACCAAGTGGTGGCCTAACGCACTGAATCTGGACATTCTGCACCAGCATGGCGCTCGCACCAGCCCGATGGATGTGGACTACAACCATCGCGAAGCGGCAAAGGCGCTCGACTTTGCCGCGGTCAAGGCCGATGTCAAAGCGCTGCTAACCAACAGCCAGGACTGGTGGCCGGCAGACTGGGGGCATTATGGTGGTTTGATGATCCGTCTTGCCTGGCATTCGGCTGGATCCTATCGCATGGGCGACGGCCGAGGTGGTGCGGGGTCGGGCAATATTCGTTTCGCGCCGCTGAACTCGTGGCCGGATAATGCCAGCCTCGATAAAGCACGCCGCCTGCTCTGGCCTGCAAAGAAGAAGTACGGTAATGCGCTTTCCTGGGCTGATTTGATCATCCTGGCGGGCAATATGTCTTACGAATCGATGGGTCTGAAAACCTTCGGGTTTGGTTTTGGCCGGGCGGATATCTGGGGTCCCGAAACTGACATCAACTGGGGTGTTGAAGATGAATGGCTGGCGGATAGCGCCAATCGTTACGACGACCTGGACGATGCCTCCACCATGTATAACCCGCTGGCGTCGGTTCATATGGGTTTGATTTACGTCAATCCGGAAGGGGTTAACGGCAACCCGGATCCAGCTCGTACCGCAATGCATGTACGTGAAACGTTTTCTCGCATGGCGATGAATGACGAAGAAACCGCAGCTCTGACTTGCGGTGGTCACACTGTTGGTAAAGCACATGGTGGTGGTGATCACGGCAATATTGGTGTGGAGCCGGAAAGCGCAGGTATTGAAGCCCAGGGTTTTGGCTGGGCGAACCCGGGTCACTCTGAAAAAGCGACGAATGCGTTCACTTCGGGTATTGAGGGTGCGTGGACGAAAAACCCGACCAAGTGGGATATGGGTTACTTTGACTACCTCTTCAACTACGAGTGGCAACTGACAAAGTCACCGGCCGGTGCCAACCAGTGGGAGCCCGTCGACATGCCAGAGGATGCCAAACCGGTCGATGCGACAGATCCGTCGGTTCACCACAACCCGATGATGACGGATGCCGACATGGCAATGAAGGTAGATCCGGTCTACAACAAAATCTGCCAGAAATTCATGGCTGATCCGGCGTACTTTGCTGATACCTTTGCGCGTGCCTGGTTCAAGCTGACGCACCGTGACATGGGTCCAAGAGCTAACTACCTCGGACCGGATGTACCGTCTGAAGATCTGATCTGGCAGGACCCGATACCCGCCGGTTCGACCTCATACGATGTTAACGCTGTTAAAGCGAAAATTGCAGACAGCGGCCTGGCGGCGGCCGACATGATCGCAACTGCCTGGGATAGTGCACGTACCTACCGTGGCTCCGACAAGCGCGGTGGTGCGAATGGTGCGCGTATTCGATTGGCACCGCAGAAGGACTGGGCCGGCAACGAACCGGCGCGTCTGGCGAGCGTATTAAAAGTACTTGAGCAGATCGCGTCTGATACCGGTGCCTCGGTCGCCGATGTGATCGTTCTGGCTGGCAACGTCGGTCTGGAACAATCGATAAAAGCCGCAGGCCACAGTGTAGCAGTGCCTTTCACACCTGGCCGTGGTGATGCCACTGACGATATGACTGACGCAGACAGCTTCTCGGTACTCGAACCACTGGCTGACGGATTTCGCAACTATCAAAAAGAGCAATACGCTGTTGGCCCTGAAGAGCTAATGCTCGACCGGGCCCAACTGCTGGGGTTGACCGGTGCAGAGATGACGGTACTGTTGGGCGGTATGCGTGTGTTGGGAACTAACCATGGTGGCTCGAAGCATGGAGTGTTTACCGACCGCGAAGGCCAGCTGACGAACGACTTTTTCGTCAATCTGACTGATATGGAAAATAGCTGGCATCATGTCGAGTCCGATGGCAGTTACGAAATCCGTGACCGCAAGAGCGGCAGTGTCAAATGGACTGCCACCAGTGCGGATCTGGTTTTCGGTTCAAACTCGATCCTGCGCGCCTATGCTGAAGTTTATGCCCAGGACGACAATGCCGAAAAGTTTGCTCGCGACTTCGTGGCCGCCTGGACCAAGGTAATGAACGCAGATCGTTTCGACCTTCAGTCGTAGGTCTGCAAGCACGGGCTGCTCCCCCTGCAGGGGGCAGCTTGTGTTCGTTTCATCAACCCGCGTTTATTAACGATTCACCAACAATGAGGAAATCCTTTTGAAAACAGCCAGGCTGCTCCGAATCGCTTTTCTGAATGCCGTGTTTCTTGTTGCAACGATGTTTTCTTCGATAACTGCTGCTGAAACCCGGGTTACCTACAAGTCTGCGAAATCAACTTCGTCCTACTATCAAATGGCTGTGCAGATAGCGGAATCGATGAAAACCGCCACCGATGGTGAAGTAATAGTGACCGTTGAGGAAAGTCAGGGGTCAGTACAAAATGTTATGGAAGCAGCTGTTCGCAGTGGAAACTATGTGTTTACCACACCACCTGCACTGGTCGGGCTTGCCCGAGATGGCAAGGCCATGTTCAAGGACAAGTCCAATCCGGCATTTGCAGACATTAAAGCGCTATTTCCTATTCCGTCGTTAACCATGCATTTTGTCGTTGGCAAGGACAGTGGCATAAACGATTTTGCTGATCTGGAAGGAAAAACCATTCTGCTTGGCAAAGGCAGCTTTGGCGCCAAAGAAGGTGCGAAATATTTAAAGTTGTTCGGCCTTGAAGGCAAGGTGAAAATTGCCGACGTAGAGCTGTCTAATGCAGTATCTGCGCTGAAGAATGGTCGGATTGACGGGTTTGTTACTGCCGGCTCCTTTCCTGCGCCGAATGTCATTGAAGCCGCTGCGGGCACCGGTGTGAAAGTGCTTTCTCTTAGCGATGAACAAGTCACAACAACCGGAAGAACCCGTCTGGTTATTCCCGCTGGCACCTATGCTGGCCAGGAGACGGATATCGTCACTACATCGCTGCCGGTCGTTGCCTACAGCACCAGTCAAATGGATGAGAGTACAGCCTACAAGCTGACCCAAACCTATTGGGATTCTCGCGAAAAAATGGCAGCGACGGCAGCGTGGTGGGGGGCGGTTTCACCGGATATGCTGGGTAATATCAGTACCGGGATTCATCCGGGTGCAATTAGGTTTTACGACGAGAAAGACATAAAACTGGGTGACCAGCATCGCGAGTAACTCTTGTTGACTATGCCGCGACCGAACGGTCCGCTGGCTACCACTGAGCGGTGACCAGCGCGAATGGCCACGCCCGCTTGTGGGCGACTTATGGTGCGCTGGTTATCCTGTTTCATTTATGGCTGGTATACGGTGGCCTGATACCCAACCTGGTTAGCAGGCCGCTGCACATGGCGCTTGCACTGCCGTGGATTTTCATTGCTGCACCGTCTCAAGGGCTGGAGCGCGTTGCAGGCTTCGTTCTGTGCGCGGCGGGCGCGACTATTTGTACGGGTATTGCGTTGACGCAAAATTCACTGGGTGATCAGTACGGATACCTGGACGGTCCGTTGCAATTGATACTTGCTGTGGTGTTGATTCTGGTAGCCCTTGAAATGGCGCGTCGCGCAATTGGGTGGCCACTTCCGGTAGTTGCCGCGATCACACTGCTCTATGGTATTGCCGGTCATCACTTGCCAGGTGAGTTCGGTTTTAGTGCTATACCCATTGAGAGTTTACTTGGCACGCTCTCTATCGCCGAGGGTGGATTGTGGGGAAACCTCACCGGGATATCTGTAAACATTGTTGCTGTTTTTGTGATTTTTGGTGCGGTACTCAATGGTGGTGAAGCCGGTCGCGGTTTTATGAACATCGCGGCTGCGGCGGGTGGTCGCTTGCGTGGTGGAGCGGCAAAAATATCGGTGATCTCAAGCGCCTTGTTTGGTTCGATCTCGGGTTCGGCGTCTGCCAACGTTGCCTCTACCGGAGCGATAACGCTGCCGGCAATGACTAAACTCGGCTATCCCAAGTCACTTGCTGCAGCGACCGAGGCGGTCGCTTCAAGCGGCGGGCAGATTATGCCGCCTTTGATGGGTGCGGGTGCCTTTGTGATGGTAGAGCTGACAGGCATTCCCTATACAAGCATTATGACGGCTGCCCTGTTACCTGCGATTCTGTATTTTTTTGCGGTTTGGACAGGCATAGATGCTTACAACCAGCGCCAGCCGCTAAGTGCTGTTCCAATTGATTTGTTACCGGATACAAGAACGGTAGCAATCACCGGTGTCTTTTTTCTGATCCCGTTTACTGTGTTGTTGGCGGGTCTCTTTCTGTTCAGATTTACGGCATCATACGCGGCAGTAATTGCTATTTTTGTGGCCCTGCCGCTCCTCGTTTTCAACAGTAAGCCTGCGGTAGATATTCCCGCGTTTGTACCCAGGTTGCAAAACGTTTGTATAAACGCAGGTAAACAGATCTCGACTATTGCAGCAATTATCATATGTGCGTCGATAATTGTTGGCGTCCTGGGTATTACCGGCCTGGGTGTAAAAATCACTTCAACCATACTGGCAGGTTCGGGCGGAAATTTATGGATCGCACTCGGGTTGACCGCGCTCGCCTGCCTGTTACTGGGCATGGAGGTCCCGACGACCGCGGCTTATGTGATCTGTGTATCGGTAGCCGGGCCTGCACTTATTGATCTGGGTTTAACGCCACTACAAGCCCATTTATTTGTATTCTGGTTTGCATTGATTTCGACTATTACACCACCGGTATGCGGTGCGGTATTCATAGCGGCTGCGATGGTCAGGGAAAACTGGCTAAAGGTGGCAATGACGGCGATGACACTTGGCATTGGTCTCTATCTAATTCCGTTGGCGATGATCGCCAACCCGTCACTGATTAAGCTCGCCGAGACCCCGGTTTATGCGTTGTTTTCGTTTTTGAAAATTGCGGTGGCGCTTGCATCTATATCGTTCGGGGTTATAGCAAACTATCGTTTAGTGTGGCGCATGTTGCTGGTGTGCGCAGGACTGTGCGCTATTTTTCTTATTTGATTGGCCATGTAGAGGTTGAAAAGTCCATATGGCTACCGGCAGGCGATATGGGTGATTCTCGTGCATGATCGGGCCAGCGAATCCTGGACGAAGTCTGTTGCCAATGGACTACCAGTGGCGGCTGGGTCACACTGCGATGTAGAGAAATGCCAAGTTGGTTGACTTTTACGCCGTGCGGGCCGCCGCCGCTACAGGGCGTTGCTGGCATGCCGTTATCTCAAGCATGGTGAAAAATAGCTGTCGAACACGCAGGTCAGGCTTATGTCGTTAAAAGTTGTCATCCTCGCTGCTGGCAAGGGCACCCGCATGAAATCATCCATGCCGAAGGTGCTGCACCCGGTTGCACACAAGCCCATGGTAGAGCATGTCATCGATGCCGCTGGCAGTCTGGGGGCCAACGGGACCGTGCTGGTGGTAGGGCATGGCGCTGATCAGGTTCGGGCTACTGTCAGCCGTGACGTTGAATATGCCGAGCAAACCGAGCAGTTGGGCACGGGCCACGCGGTCCAGCAGGCGATGCCCTCCCTTGGCCCTGATGATACCGTGTTGATTGCCTACGGCGACGTGCCGCTGACTAAACCCGAAACACTGAGCAAGCTGGTGGAGGATGTCACACCGTCAAATCTGGCTTTGCTTACCGTGCTTATGGACAACCCCGACGGCTACGGGCGCATTGTCAGAAACAAGTCTGGCAACGTCATCGGAATTGTTGAACAAAAAGATGCCACCGGCGAGCAGCTCAATATCAAGGAGGTCAACACCGGAATACTGGCCGCCAAAGCATCGGTGCTTGCCGAGTTGCTCGATCGTATTGATAACAACAACGCACAACAGGAATATTACCTGACCGATATTTTTGAGCTGGCAGTGCAACAGGGCATGTCAGTTAGCACCCATCATCCCGATTTTGAATGGGAAACCGCCGGTGTGAATAGCAGGTTGCAGCTCGCAGAGCTGGAACGCATTTATCAGCGCAACCTGGCCGATCAGCTTATGCAGGCGGGAGTGACTCTGAGAGATCCCGATCGAATAGATGTGCGAGGCACTCTAGTTGTTGGTCAGGATTCCCTCATCGATATTAATTGCGTGTTTGAGGGTGATGTTACGATTGGTGAAAACGTTACCGTTGGCGCCAATTGCATGATCAGCAATTCCTCTATCGCGGCTGGAACTGTGATCAAGGCCAATACCGTCATCGAAGACAGCGTAGTCGGAGAGAATTGTACACTGGGGCCGTTTGCCCGCCTGCGTCCGGGTGCCGCACTATCCGAGAATGCCCATATTGGAAATTTTGTGGAGATAAAGAAAGCCACAATTGGCAAGGGCAGCAAAGTGAACCATCTGTCTTATGTGGGTGATAGCACGGTGGGTGAGCAGGTGAATATTGGTGCGGGCACCATAACCTGCAACTACGACGGCGCTAATAAACACCATACAGTAATCGAAGATGGCGTATTCATCGGGTCTAACACCCAGTTGGTCGCTCCGGTTCTGGTACGCGAGGGGGCTGTCGTTGGCGCCGGTTCAACCATCACCAAAACGGTTGATTCAAAGCAACTTGCCTTTACTCGCGCACCTTTAAAAACAGTAGATAACTGGCCACGACCAGTCAAAAAACAAAAAGCGGATTGAAATACCATGTGTGGAATTATTGCAGCGTACGCGCAACGAAACGTAACACCAATACTGCTCGAAGGGCTCCATCGCATGGAATATCGCGGCTATGATTCCGCCGGTATTTCAGTACTCGACAAAGATTACAAAATTCATCGCACCAGAGCGCTGGGTAAAGTAGCAGTGCTTGGCGAGAAGCTTGAAAAATCACCGATGGATAGCGGCATTGGTATCGCGCACACACGCTGGGCAACCCATGGCGAGCCTTCTGAAGCGAACGCGCATCCGCACAATTCCAGTGAACAGTTTTCGGTGGTGCACAATGGTATTATTGAAAATCACGAGTCATTGCGTGCCGAGCTGAAAAGCGCGGGCTACGAATTTACGTCTCAAACTGATACCGAAGTTATTGTGCACCTTTTGCACCGAGAGGTGGAAAGGGCCGGTGATTATATGGCTGGTGCTAAAAATGCCGTGGCTCAACTGGAAGGTGCATTCGCCATAGCCCTGCTGAATACGGCGATGCCTGATCGCTTGATTGCTGTTCGAAAAGGCAGCCCGTTACTGGTTGGTTTGGGAGTGGGTGAGTTTTTTCTGGCTTCCGATACCGCTGCTTTGATTCCGGTTACCCAGGAGTTCATCTATCTCGAAGATGGAGATCTGGTTGACATCTGTGAAGGTAAACTTTCGATTCAGGATGAAACTGGCACGGAAGTCAAACGACCGGTTAAAACATCAACTCTGTCACTGGGCTCTGTGGATAAAGGACCTTACAAGCACTTTATGCTGAAGGAAATTTACGAGCAACCCAATGCGGTTCGAGCCACTTTGCAAGATCGCATTACCGACAGCCAGTTGCTGCTAAACGGTTTTGGCGATCTCGATATTAATTTGCTAAAACGGGTTGAGGCTATTCACATTGTTGCGTGCGGAACCAGCTATCACGCAGGCCTGACCTCAAAGTACTGGTTTGAAGAATATACACAGACACCGTGTACTGTGGAGATTGCCAGTGAATATCGTTACCGCACAGTGGCGGTTCCAAATAATACTTTGTACATAACGTTGTCACAGTCAGGTGAAACCGCAGATTCGCTGGCGGCGCTCGAAGAGGTCAAAGAGTCTGGCAAGTATCTTGGCACTCTGGCTATTTGTAACGTACCGGAAAGCACACTCACCCGCGAGGCAGATGCAACCCTGTTGACGAAAGCCGGACCGGAAATTGGTGTGGCATCGACCAAAGCATTTACCACTCAGCTGGTGGCACTGCAGCTGGTTGCTCTGACGATGGCGAAAGCCAAAGAGACACAAACAGAATCTCAGCGTAGCGAAATTATCAGAGCGCTGTACGAAAGCCCGATTACGATGGAAAGACTGCTCGGTCTCGACCGAACTATTGAACATCTCGCTGAGCAATTTGTGGAGAAGGATCACGCAATTTTCCTTGGTCGTGGCCCTATGTACCCGATTGCACTGGAAGGTGCTCTGAAGCTAAAAGAGATCTCCTATATTCACGCCGAAGGTTATCCAGCCGGCGAGCTTAAGCACGGTCCACTGGCGCTGGTTGATAATGAAGTTCCGGTAGTGGCTATTGCGCCTAATGACAATTTACTGGAAAAGCTTAAATCCAATCTGGAGGAAGTACGTACTCGTGGCGGGCAATTGTATGTGATGACCGAGGAAGACACAGACATAGCGTCCATCGATGGTCTGACGCTGGTCAAAATCCCGGGTTGTCCCGAGGCTGTAGCTCCGCTGCTACTTACGGTTCCGCTACAACTGCTGTCCTACCATGTGGCGGTAATGCGTGGCACTGATGTCGATCAGCCGCGAAATCTGGCAAAGAGTGTCACAGTAGAATAAGTACTTCGGGTACTCTAAAACAAGCGCACTGGTGTCATACTGGCACTAGTGCTTAGCAATCGCTTGTGCGGCAGCAACCCTTGCTGCCGAATCCCCTTCGATCCATCCCTCCTGTAAAATTGTAGATGACACCGTGTTAGCGTAGTTCACGCTGTCTTGTTAGCCTGAATATCGGTATCCCGTCACTGGTGCAGAGATATCTGTACCTGTCATTTTGACAAGCTATACACTGGTTCCGGGATCATTGAAAAAGGAGGCTGTGCGTTGCCAATTACTGATCGTTTTCCGTCGGTATCTCTTGCCCATAAACCGACTCCGCTGGAGAAGCTCGGCAATTTGAGCGAGGAAACCGGCGTAAACATCTGGATAAAGCGGGATGATTGTACCGGCCTTGCTTTTGGCGGTAACAAAACCCGGCAACTGGAATACTATATAGGTCAGGCGCTGAAAGAGTCTGCTGACGTATTGCTGACTACGGGGGCGGTGCAGTCTAATCATGTGCGCATGACTGTAGCTGCTGCGCGTAAGTTGAACCTGGATGTTGAAGTGCAACTGGAGCATCGGGTGGATACTGCTACCGAGGCCTATTATCAATCGGGAAATGCTTTCCTGGTACATCTGATGGGCGCCAGTGTTCACTACTTTCCTGTAGGTGATGATGAGTCAGCTGCAGACGATGCGATGTACCAGCGAGCAGAGCAATTGCAGAAGGACGGGCGAAAGCCCTATGTTATTCCTCTGTCCAATGTCCATGCTCCGTGGGGCGCGCTGGGCTATGTGGAAGCTGCCGGGGAATTGCTGCTACAACAGCAGGAATACAACCTGAAGGTTGATTGCTATGTGGTGGCATCTGGCAGCGCGTCCACTCACGCAGGGCTACTTGCAGGTTTGCGCGCACATGGTGATAGATGTTCCGTCAGAGGAATATGCGTTCGTCGTGATGCGGTATCACAATCAGAACGTGTCTGGTCAAAGTCGATGGCCGTTGCACAGCTACTGAAGTGCAGCGATGCATTGTCGCGGCAGGATGTTCTCTGTGACGACAGTGCGCTGTGGCCATCGTACGGTGTGATGTCCGAGGCTGTACGGGAGACCTTGTTGAGGGTTGCACGAACCGAGGGTATTTTACTCGATCCTGTTTATACGGCCAAATCGTTTCACGGCATGCTGAGTCAGATCGAAAGCGGTGAAATTTCCGCGGGAGAAACGGTTGTGTATATACACACGGGTGGAGCCCCCGCGGTGTTTGCCTATCCTGACCTTGTCAATGCGGAAAAATTTAATCTTTCCTGATGGCGTCGCTCAGGCAGCATAAAGCCACTGCCTAATTTCGTCATAATTGACAGCCATTCATCAGATTGATGCCAGAGTAAACACGCTATTGGAGTGCATCATGAACCTACATTCAAGCACTGGAGATATTCATGACCAACCAGCCAGGTTATCGCTCTTTTATCATCAAACCGGCTTTATCCTCGCTAAAATTACAAATCCTCATAGCGTGTTTGCTATTGGCGATTTTGCAAGCGAATCTGTAATGAACAATTCCAGCTGCGAATAGTCAGTGTGGCGCCAGCAGCACGTTAGTCGCCTGCAATTCCTACCTTGACGCGTAATAGGCAGTGACGACAGGTTCCTGTTCGATTCGGGCCAGAAAATCCTTAAATGACGGCGCGAGTTTAACAACGAAGTCAGCGGGGATGTGATCCACGTTACCTGATCCCAGAGCCCGTAGCTGGACAAACATTTTTAAATCGGCGATTGTCAATCGCTGATCAGCAAAGTACTGGCCACCTCCGCGTTGCAATAGCTCCTCCAGCCCTTTTATAAATACGGTTAACCTGCCGTTCATCAGTTTTTCTCTGGCGCTTTTCAGTGCTTCATTTTTTAAACCGAATGTCTGAACGATGTAGTGATTCAGATCTTCCAGCGCTTCCAGCGCTTCGTCGCAATACAACGCCTGCAGCGGATCCTGCGGATAGAGATCAGCCATACGACCAATATAACGGCTCATGGCATTTGACTGGGTAATTTGCCTGCCGTCGATCTCAAGTGTCGGTATTGCCTTGAAACGCAGAGCGTCGCGCTTTTGACCGAAATCTTCGAACGACCAGCGGATATCCTCAAATGCGATACCGGCGGCATGAAGTGCAATGCGAACCGGCTCTCCTCGTCCGCCGTCAAAATCGAAGTAGGTAAGCTTGTATGCTGACATGGAATTAGTCTCTGGTTATTTTTTTACGAATTGCAAATTAACTATTTGTGCGTGCTCCGGCGTAAGATTAGCAATTTACAGCAGAGCGGGTCATGAAAAAGCAGGCAATCGTATTACTTAGTGGCGGGCTGGATTCCACAACCGTCGTGGCTCTCGCCAGAGCACAGGGGTTCAACCCGTGTGCACTGTCGTTTCGATATGGTCAGCGGCATCATATCGAACTCAAGGCAGCTTCCCGGGTGGTGGAGGTAATGGAGATCGAGAAGCATGTTGTGGCTGATATTGATCTTCGGGTATTAGGTGGTTCGGCATTGACCGCTGATATCGATGTGCCGAAGTACCGCGACGGAAATATCGGTGAGGAGATTCCGGTCACTTATGTACCGGCTCGCAATACTATTTTTCTTTCCTTTGCACTCGCCTGGGCCGAGGTGCTGGAGGTTGCTGATATTTTTATTGGCGTCAACGCGATGGATTACTCCGGTTATCCGGATTGCCGACCCGCATTTATCGAAGCGTTTCAGGCAATGGCTAATCTAGCTACCGTTGCGGGCGCAGAGGGTCGGCAAAAAATTCGTATTCACACCCCGTTGATGCTGATGAGCAAGGCGGAGATTATCAAGGCGGGTATAGACCACGGAGTAGACTACTCGTTAACTACCAGCTGCTATGATCCGGCAGAAACCGGTAAACCGTGCGGACAATGTGATTCCTGTATTTTACGAGCAAAGGGTTTTTCCGAACTTGGTATCGCCGATCCTCAAACAGTGCTGTTTGAAAACAGCTAGTCGGTAATTCTTTGTTTGTGTCCGGTTGTAGTATTCTCTACGGAGAGGCAATACTGCAAGAGCTTAATATGGCTGAGACAAACGCGATTTTCGAAACGCTTAAACATGAATTGAAAGCGCATGAAAAAACCTATCAGGATGTCGCCGAGGCGCTGAGCTTGACGGAGGCCTCAATCAAGCAGATGTTCTCTACTAATCGAATCAGCCTTGAACGGCTGGACAAAATCTGCACGTCCGTTTTGGGGATAGAAATTTCTGAACTGGTCCAGCTAATGAATGATCGTGTACCACTGGTTGCCACATTGACCGAGCTGCAGGAGCGGCAGCTGGTTGCAAATGAAAGATTGTTGCTGGTTGCTGTACTTGTAATGAATAACTGGAAAGTGGATGAACTGGTTGAGCAGTTTGAGATGGAAACGGGAGAGTGTTTGCAACACCTGCAGGCATTGGTAAAACTCAAGCTCATCTCCGTGCGTCCCGGCAATCGAATCAAGCTGTTAATAGACCGAAATTTTTCCTGGCTTGCGAATGGGCCCATCGAAAAATACTTTCAGCAGAATATTCAAAGTGAATTTCTGGATTCAAGCTTTGATCGTCCTGGAGAAACCCGGGTGTTTAGAACCGGAATGTTAACCAGGAAATCGAGTATCGAATTAATAGCCAGAATCGACAAGCTCATAAGCGAGTTTATGGATCTCAACAGGGAAGACAGCAAGCTCAATCTAAACCATCGCATAGGCTATAGTTTTATTGTAGCGCTACGACCGTGGCTAATGTCGGCTTTTGCCGAAATGAAACGTGAATAAAAGGCGGGTTACTGCTGTCTTTTCAGATTCTGTTTTTAACTCTGTCGTTGATACAATCCGGTAACTACAGTCAACGCACCCTGCAATGCACGATAGCCGGAACTACTTCCATAGTGAATCAATTGATCGGTAGCATTGGCCAGTTTATTATGGTCTGTTGTTGGTGACAGCAACTCTTTGACGAAATTATGCAGCGGCTCGACACCTTGCCCGCTACTTGCGCACTGCAGATGAGAAAAACTTATATCGCCTGTTAGTGTCGGTGCCAACTGCACGACCTGATTGCAAAATCTTGTTGTAGCAGGCTCTGTGTTTAGTGATTGCAATGCAACCATAGCTCCGCAAAGAATATCGTCACCCTCGGGTGTGAGACCGTCTCCGCACCCGATCATAGTCACAATATCTTTGTGTAAAGCGCCGTTTGACAAGCTCTGTGAACTTACCCGACTACGTAGTGCTGTCATGCCCCGGGTGAGCTTTTTATCAATGAGTTGTGTAGTGGGGGTATTTGCCGACTGGCAACAACGGGTTGAGCGCGAAATCAGGTAGTTAACAAATTTCAGAGACTCGTAAAGAATATTGAGGTCTGGCTGCGCGGGGTCTTTATCGGGTTGCCAATTTTCGCAGTTAGCTGCATCGATAGTTGGACTCTGTCCGACGGTCAACCTGTTTTGCGAGTAGCGCCAGGTATCACCTTGATGGATATTTGCGATGTTATCCAGAGTGCTGCGAATATTCAAAGGGCCGGCTACGAGGTTGCTGCAACCCAGACAACATAGTGCGTCCCTTGATTGCAGATAAACTGTGCTTTCAAAAACAGAATGCACGGTGCCGACGCCGGCCCGCAATACCGACCGGGCGCGGATTCCGGATAATATTAAGCGGGCTGTCTGCAACTCTTACGTTTGCAGGTTGATTACGGCCGCGCACAACTCCGCAGCGCTTGCGTTGCAGTTGCAAATTTCCACGCCTGCATTCTTCAACAACGCGCGCTGCTGAGAGTAGCCTTGAGGATCATTTTCAGTTCCGCAAATAGAGGCGATTATAACGGGAAGCTTGCTGCTACTTTCTGCTGCGGTGTTTATAGCTTCAGCGATTATTGCAGCGGGGTTGTTGTGTGATCCGTAACCCAGTACCACATCTAGGATTACTGCAGCCAGTGACGGGTCAGCCAGTGCACTTAGCAACAGAGGGGTGCGAACTGCGGGTTCGATCATAGGGTGTGGTTTGCCGATTGTATATTCATCGGCACCCAGATCGATGATTTCGTGCGCTGATGATTCAGATGCACCTGGTGCGGGTGCATTGGACGCTACAGCAATTCCCGCCCGTTGCAGTATTAACTGAGTTTCCGTGCACAGCGTGCCGCCAGTATAGAGACCGCGCAAATATTTCCTTTGCGCGTTAAGTGAGTTACTCAATTGAGTTGCTCTTGCGCTGATATCATCTTCAGGCAGTGACTTGCCGGTCACGAGTTCAGCAGCTTCACGTAGTGTGGCGGCGAACCGAATTTCTTTTGGCAATGAATCTTGCTGAAGTCCAAAAACGCAGGCAATCACTGGCTTGCTGCAGTTAACCAGTTTATCGAACACGATCTTTGCAGTAGCGGCACCTGGTGGTTTTGAAATTAGAACAATCTCGTCGACGCTCTCATCAGCTGATAATAAATCGATCGCAGTGAGCGTCGAGATAGCGCTAACCGCATCACTAAGGTCGCGACCACCCGTGCCAATTCCGTGTTTCAATCCACCGCCCAGTTTTGTCAGCAGTACTGAAAATTCTTGCAGACCTGTTCCTGAAGCTGCGATGGCAGCGGTACTGCCAGCGGTGATGGCATTAGCGAATGCGAGAGGTTTGCTATTGAGATAGGCGGTTCCGCAATCAGGTCCCATTACCAGTAAGTCGTTTTCCCGTGCTTGCTGTTTAAGCGTCACCTCTTGCGGGATAGTTACATTGTCGCTGAAGATCATGACATTCAATCCAAGCTCCAGCGCTTGTCTGGCTTCGCTGGCCGCATAGCTCCCCGGCGTGGAAATCAGTGCCAGGTTAGCGTCAGGATGAATTGCCAGGCCACCTCTTAAGGTGCGAGCGCGGGTATCGCTGCTGCCAGATTTTAACGCGCCACCTTCCAGAGATTTTTGCGCCTGCGCCAGTGCCCGATTTGCACTCGCCTTTCGATCGGCACGCAGTGCGATGACCAGATCGTTTGGACTGGCCGTTTCTCCCGTGTCATTGAGTAAACCGGCGTCCTGCATTATTTGTAAATTGGACGGAGTGCCTGTCATGAGGACGGCTTCCTCGATGCCGTCAATAGCCGCTATCTCGGCGGAAAGCCGCATCAGAGCGACCGAATCCAGATAAAAACCTTTACGAATCTCATTGATGATTTCGCTCATGACACGCCCCGCTTGCCAGCCAGCGCGATACAGGCCTGTTCAAAACATGCCAGTGGTGCATTCACCACGCCCGCTCCTACCTGGCCGATGCCAGGCTCGCGGTGAGCAATGCCGGTGTTTATCGTCGGGGTAATTCCGGAACTCACCACCTTGCGGATGTCGATTCCGGAAGGCACACCGGCAAAGTCGAGTGCAGGGATCGTCCACTCGGGGTTTCGGGAGTGCGTGATCTCGGTCATCTGATTGGTGTATGCGGCTGCGTCAGCTGCACCGCCTGCGCCAACAAAGCCTGCCACTGCAGGTGATGCAGCCATTGCAAACCCGCCCAGACCGACGGTTTCCACAATGGTGGAGTCACCCATATCAGGATTGGCGTCTTTTTCTGAAAAGCCGGGAAAATAGAGACCGCGGGGCATTTCCACAGGTGCTCTAAACCATTCATCTCCGCAGCCGCTGACCCGAATTCCGAATTCGGTCCCGTTGCGCGACATGGCGGTCACGATGGAGCAGCCATCAATATTTCTAACCGGGTCCATGATTGCCTTGCCCATGGCCATGGCGATATTTAGAAAAAACTGATCATTGCTACCAATAAACTCAAGCACCTCGGAAGCGGTGTCCGGATCAGAGACGCGAGCCATGGTTGGTGCCAGCTCGCGAATGAGAAGGCTTGTGCATGCCACGTTGCGTTGATGCATTTCATCGCCCATGGAGAGACCCCGGGCTATGATGTTTCTAAGGCCTACACCATCCCGTGCAAGCAGCGTATCTGCGAGCAGCGGACCCAGTGTGGATTCCAGCCAGCGCAGACGGTCAAGCACCGAATCATCATTGCCGCCGAACCGCATCACCTTGCCAAGGCCCTCGTTGATCGCGCAGTAGGCCTTGTTGCCGAATGCCCGGTTTTCTACCACCATCAATGGCATTGACTGTGTCGTCATCCCGGTCATCGGGCCAACCGCATTGTGGTGGTGATTAGGTTCGAATTCTATTTTGCCACTGTCGGCCAGTGAGGCTGCCGCTTCGAGGTTTTTAGCCCAGCCTTCCAGCACTATCGCACCGCAGATTGCGCCCTGCATTGGTCCGCACATATGCTGCCATTCGACAGGGGGACCGGCGTGCAATATCTTGTGCTCGCCCAAACCCTCAATGACATCTGCCGCCAGTTGCACATCGATCAGAACAGGATCGGCAGAGTGCATTCGGGTTATCGCTTCTTCGTTTGCCTTGTTCAGCTCTCTGGCTGCACTGCCGACACTTAAGGCTTCATTCGCTTCCAGCACCGCCGGATCAGAGGACGCCGGAGGACGCCAGTCGATAGAACTGGTGATGCAGCCCTGCGCGCCGAGATCATCGATGAACCCTTGCAGGCCAACGCCGATAACGCGGGGGTCGCCGTTTAGCAGGTCACGTGCTGACATTGAGAATTGTCCCTGGATTATGAGGTGGCGTTGCTGGTGCCAGCAACCGCGGGATGGTCAGGATTGTTGTAGACCGCCAGCGCTGCATCAACACCGGCACCGGCATTGGCGGAGTGTCCGTTTCGGCGTAAGGCCATTTCAAGGGCGGCAAGGCAGGCTAGTACGTTGTCTTTGCGGCAGCCAAAACCCATAGTTCCTATGCGCCAGATTTTTCCGTGTAACGGACCGAAAGAGGTGCCGATCTCGATGCCGAAATCTCTTAGCATTTCTGTGCGAACCTTGTCGCCCTCGACGCTTGCGGGGATGTAGACACCGGTGACGTTGGGCATTTTATGGCTGACATCGCCGAACACCTGCAGGTCCATGGCGCGTAGTCCGTCAACCAGTGCAGCGCTGGTTTGATTGTGCCTTGCGAAGCGGGCAGTCCAGCCTTCTCGCAACACAATGCGCGCGCACTCGCGAGCGGCGTAGAGCATCGATGTAGCTTCTGTGTGATGGTTCAAACGAGACTCGCTCCAGTAATCCATAATCATCGACAGGTCGAAATAATTTGACTGAATCATTTCTCCATCGGCGGCCTGATAGTCATCCGGTCGAATACCCTGTTCAATGTGCTTGCGGGCGCGCACTCGCTTGGCTACCCGGTCATTGATAGTGATCGGCGCAATCCCCGGAGGGCCGGACAAACACTTTTGCAGACCGGCTGTCACTGCATCAATTTGCCAGTCATCAGTGAGTAGCGGCATGCCGGTAATGGAGGCGGTAGCGTCAACACAAATCAGGACATCGTGAGCGCGGCAGATTTTACCAATCTCATCGAGCGGTTGCGCCATGGTAGTCGAGGTATCCCCCTGAACGCAGGCAAGTACTTTAGGCCGATGCACCTTTATCGCCTCTTCGATTTGTTGCGGGTCAAAAATGCCACCCCACTCGGTTTCGATGGTGACAACCTCGGCATGGCAACGCGCGGCAATTTCGGCGAGCAAGTGGCCAAAGCGACCAAACACCGGCACCAGTACCTTATCCCCCGGGCACAGGATAGACACCATCACTGATTCGATACCCGCGCGGGCGGTGCCGTCAATCATCAACGTCCACTGGTTTTCGGTCGCAAATATGCCGCGATACAGAGACATGGTTTCGTTCATGTATTCGGTAAAGTGAGGATCGAATTGCCCGAGCATAGGCATGGACATAGCGTTCAGGACGCGCGGGTCCACTTCAACAGGGCCGGGTCCCATCAGGCGTCGCACTGGCGGGCTCAGGTCGTCAAAAAGGTGTTGCATTGATAGCTCCAGCGATAACCGCTGCATGTGTGGTGGGAGGTCAGGCCTCTATCATAATATGAAGTGACGCGAGGAGGTACCGGAGCAAGCTTGTCTGGTACGCATTTTTTATCTATTGCCGGTTCAGACTGGCAGGACCCGCCTGGTTGGGCTCTGGTCTTACTGGTGGAAAATCTGCGTACCGCAATTACCGTCGAGCGCTTCGACGGCATCATCCAGATGGGCGATGATTGCGCGTTTGCCACCCCCTTTGAGAAATTCAATGGCGGCTTCGACTTTTGGACCCATACTGCCATCGGCAAATTCGCCCTGCTGCTGCAGGGTTTCCAGTTTGCTCAGAGATATGTCAGACAGTGCTTGCTGATTCGCTTTGCCAAAATTGAGGTAGACCTTGTCCACAGCAGTCAGAATCATCAGGGTTTCTATGCCGAGCACGTTCGCCATAAGCGCCGAGCTCAGGTCTTTGTCGATCACGGCTTCTACGCCGTGGCGGGTACCGTCGCTGTTGCGCACCACCGGTATGCCGCCTCCACCACCGGCGATAACCACGGCACCGCTTTTTACCAATGTATCGATCAGTGAAATATCAACAATATGTTTCGGTTTCGGTGAGGGCACCACGTAGCGCCAGCCGCGACCGGCGTCTTCGTGCATGGTCCAGCCAAGTTTTTTTTCAATATCACGGGCGTCCGTCTCGCTGTAGAAAAAGCCGACCGGCTTACTCGGATTGTTGAATGCAGGGTCAGCGGGGTCGATCTCAACCTGAGTGAGCAGGCAAACGACGTGTCGATCATTCCCGGCGCGGCGCAGCGCGTTTTCCAGGTTCTGCATAAGCAGATAGGCAATACCACCCTGGCTATGGGCCACGCAAACGTCCATGGTCATTGGTGGTACCGTCTTGCGAGCCAGTACCTGCCGCATGAGAATTTTACCGACCACAGGCCCGTTGCCGTGGGTGATAATTAGCTGACGGTCGCTTTCAAGCACAGGCAATAAAGCGTTGCCTGTTTTTACTGCAAATTCGATCTGTTGTTCGACCGTTCCGGGTCTATGGGTTGGATGAATTGCGTTTCCGCCGATCGCTATCAATACCCTGTCTGCTTCTTTCTCCATAGCCAAGCTTAGGCTGCGGAATTAAAATTTGTCAGAAAATTCAATAAAACATTGCAGGTAGCGCCTGCGTCTTCGGCGGTGATGCTTTCATCAGGGTGATGGCTTAGCCCGTCTTTACAGCGTACAAAGAGCATGGCGACAGGGGTTAGCCCGGCGAGAGCCATGGCGTCGTGACCCGCGCCACTGGGTAGTGAAAGCAGCCGATGACCGCTGTCTACGACAGCACCGGCCAATTGCTCGCTAAGCCTGTTGTCACAGGTAACGCTGGCGGCTTCGTAGGTTTTTTCGGCAACGATAGTCAGGTTTCGACGCTTGCAGCTCTCTGTGATGGTTTGCAGGATCTGCTGCTCGGCGGAAAGGCGTTGTTTGTCCGTACTTGAACGAAGATCCAGAGACAGCTCTACTTCACCCGCAATGACATTTCCGGCGCCGGGCATGGCGCGAATGTATCCTGTGGTACCAACCACGTCTGGCAGTTGCTGACATATACGCTCGATATCGAGGATACATTCACTGGCACCGGCCAGTGCGTCTTGTCGCATTTCCATGGGCACCGTGCCAGCGTGGCCTGCCTTGCCGCCTACTTTGATTCGGTAGCGCACCGCGCCGGAGATTGCCGTGACTACCCCCACGGGTAAATCTTCTTTTTCGAGGACCGGGCCCTGTTCTATATGTATCTCGACGAAACCCTGAAAGTCTTTCGGGCTGCGTTTGGCAGATTGTAGCGCGGCCGGGTTCTGGCCGAAATCGCTCAGCGCATCGGCAATACTGATGCCCTGGCGATCCGTTTCCGTCAATACCGATTCGTTCAGGGTTCCGGCAATAGCCCGTGAGCCGAGCAGGGTAGACGGAAATCTCACTCCCTCCTCGTCACAAAAACCGGTGATTTCTACCGGGTATGGCAAACGTTGCCCGCGAGCGTGCAGCACTTGCAGGCAAATCAGAGGAATTACAACACCGAGCATGCCGTCATAGCGGCCACCATCTCGCACGGTGTCGAGATGTGAGCCCAGCATGATGGCAGGTCCTTCTGAGGTGCCTTCAATTCGTCCAATGATATTGCCAATAGCATCAGTTCGAACCTGCATACCTGCCTGTTCCATCCATTCGCCAACCAGAGCATTGGCGCGCAGATGTTCCGGGCTTAGAGATACGCGAGTCAGGTTGTCACGGTTTTCGGAAATTTCAGCGAGGGCGTCTATGCGCTCCATAACGGCTGCAGCTGCATTTTCGATGTTCATAAGCAGGTGTTTTTCGGCGTAGGTGGTCAAGGGCGACGCGTGCTTATGGCGCGCGTTCAAAAAATTCGCAAAAAAATGGCGCGGATATCACCGGTGTATGTTACCTGCGTGGCTGCGAAAATTGCTGCACAGGCGCAGAATTATGTCGCATTACAGACGTTGGTGAAAGGAGGGGAGTGGCAGCACCTTTAAAAGAGACCGGGGGTAAAAAAAACCTGAGCGTTGCAGAATGTCTCTGTATACCGAAAGCAAATTAGACAGACAAGGCGAGCTTGAGCAACTCGCCTTGTCTGTCTGGCAAGTGGTTCTAGAATCCCGCAATGCCAACGAACATTCGCGCACGGAACAGATCAGTATTTACCACTTCTACCCCGGTTTGACGATCCAGTGATCCATCAGAGTTGATTCTGAATTGAGCGATACGACTATCATTATTTACCACCTGGTATAAGAACGGGTAGGTGATCTCAACATCCAGCACGCCAGCGCCGTTTTGGCTATCGTCGCCTTCGATACCGGTTACACCTGCCGATGATTCGAGTCGGGTAAGACCGCCCTGGTCGCCAACGGCAAAACTGGTGATAACGCCATCTGGTGTATTACTGACGTAGGCGAAGTCTCCCTCGGGTGTTTCTACAAATTCAACCCAGCAACCGAATGTGAAGCCGGTGGTAAGCGGGTCTCCCTCTACTCCCGAACTGAGAGAAATTCCGGTGAGGTCTCCTGACTCCTCTATTCGGTAGCTGGACAGGGCGCTCAGTCCAGCTACACCGTTATTGCCTTCCGAGACCAGTAGAATATCGCCAGTGTCCGCAGGGTAGATATCAGTGCCGAACGGCTGTGGGGTGATTGAGGTTAAACCAAAGAACTGAGCTTCCCCGTCGTCATTAACGACGGGTATTTGAGTGCCATCAAGAGGTATGGTGAATATATCGTTGGTGCGGCGCTGGGTTACATATAGAAATTCCCCGTTGGAGGAAAACTCTATAGATCCGGCGTTGGCGCCAATGCCTGGTACTTCGGAATTTTCAAGCTCTGTTAATGTGCCATCGTCATTTACCACAAAACCGATGATACTCGAGTTACTTCGATTTCTGTCTTCGGGTAGCGTGGTTGCCGGGTCGCCGTTTTCGTCAAAGTAGGCTCCAGTATTAACCACATAAAGAATGTTGTCGTAGATGGTTAGTGATACCGGATTCTGCGCGTTTGAATCACCAGTGGTGGGTACGTTGAGATCGGCTGGAGTGAGGGTAAAGTCGTCGTTTATAACAAAGGAGCTGATGGATTCGCTGCCGGCATTGACTGCAAACAAAAAGCGATTGTCCTTCGATACGATGAGCGGGTCCTGCGATGCCAGTGGGTTGGCTCCGCTGTTTCTGATGTTCTCGCCGAGGCCACCGGTTTCATAGACACCGATTTGCTGCAGTACACCATCAGCGGAACGGGAGTAGGCCACTACTTCATTGACCAGATCGGGCTCCGACACAGCATCGGCAGCGGCACTGATCTGGCTGGCGAGATTGTGTCTGTTGGTAAGTGCGAAAATTGCTCCACCATTGCCTTCTGCGGGGTTGCTATCAACCGGGCTGGAGTCGCCTGGAGTTGAGTCTCCGGGGTTGTCAGGCGCTGTTCCTGTAATTACTGTATTGTCGCTTCCCGAGCAGGCGGCCAGCGTTATAAGTGCCGATGCAATAGAAGCTTGTAACAGTGTTTTTTTGGTATTTTTTAGCGTCAGAGGTTTCATTGTTGTGACTCCAGCTGTGTGATTCTTGAGAGTACAGGCAGTTCAGCAAACTGCCTGAGGTGCTTGCTGATTGACTAACCGATTTCTAAAAGGAGACGATCCCTTGCGTGTCGCGATCCGGGAGATCACCTGAGATAGTCTCAACAAGAGTGAGGTTGCCACCAGAGACTGCGTACACTCCAACAACACCGGACAATCCGTACAGCTGATACAGGTACTGCCCGTCATCGGTGATATCAAGATCGATAAAGCCATCGGTGGTATCGAAGGCAACAGCCGGATCAGTGCTGGTAGGCTGGGTGCCAACCGCGGCGATTTCCTCTACCAGCTCGACGTTGCCACTGGCATCGGTGAATCGATACGATGAAATACTGGCATCAACGGCATTGGATACCCAGAAGTATTCGCCATCCGGTGACATAACAATCCAGCAGGCGGTTCTTTGTCCCACGGTCGGGGACTGGCCGGCAAACAGGTCAAGCTGCGAGGCGGACAGCTGTCCTCCGGCACCGAGCTGAAAAACAGACACCGAGCCGGTTTGCAGTCCAGGGAAGATTGGTGGCTCGCCCAATGAACGGAATTCACGTGCTTCGGTGACGATAACGAATGTGCCGTTAGATCGCTCTGCTACTTCAAAGCCGATTGCTGACGGCAGGTTTCGGTTTTCGTTATTGCCAACCTCGGTGGAGGTTGCGCCACTTACTGGTGCACCCGAAGGCAATCCGTCGGCGCCGATACCAAACACAGTGAGCTCGTCATTGTTTGCGCTGGCGAGTGCTGCAGAGCCTGCATTAATGCTTGAAGTGATTATGTAATCGCCGTCCGGAGAAAAGCGGATTGCGGCGGGGCGATTTGGTAGATCGCGGGTGGAACCGTCCAGTGGAGTTAGCTGACCATTGTTAAAAGTATACCCGGTAATTGATCCTTCCTGATCTGGTTCGCCTGCGAACTGGCCATCTGCATCAATGTTGCTGACGTAGACGAGACCATTGTTGTAAGCGATGCTATTGGGTCCGGTGCCGTTGGTATTTTCTGTATCAACAAGTTCGAGGGACATATCGTCGTTGATACTCATGACCGAGATAGTATTGCTGCCAGCGTTCACGGCCATCAGGTATTCGTTGTCGGGTGTATTGATGATTGCGTATGCAGAAATTAACGGATCAAGACCTTCACCGCCGTCGAAGTCACCACCCTGCCCGCCCGTGTCAAATTCACCAGCAAGAGATAAGGTGCCGTCATCAGCCCTTTGATAGGCAACGATTGTATTGGCTTCCAGTATATTGCTCATTACAAAAACACCACCGGCCGGGTTGTCATCACCTGTATCAATGGTGGTGTCTTCGTCAGCGACTGTGTTATCACTGTCGCTTGAACAACCCGCCAGTGCCAGTAGCACAGCGGCACACGTTGCGGTTAGAAGTTTCGTGTTTGTTTTTTTAGATATTATTTTCATGTCGCTTTTCTCTCTCTTTGTCCGATGTCAGTTCTCGGTTTGCGCTATCTGTGTGTTGCACTGCGGTTACGCTCTATCACCGGATGGATTACTGTGCCGGGGATGTAACAACTGACTGGCGCTTTGTCATATAGTTGTCTCGAATTTAAAACATCTATCTCACTGGAAGTTCACAAGATCTTTTGTAGTTCTAACTAAGTTATCACCGCCATAAGCAAGGCACTATGGCAGCTTGTCTGTTGATCTGATTGGGTCTTCAGCCCATGGTGCCTTAAGATAGAAACCACTGGCGCGAACTGGAAGTGATCGCGGTATATTTCGATATTGGTGTGATATCCCGGTTGTTTCGGTTATATAAATCGAATCATCAAATAACCTTCGGTGATGTGTTAGGGGCCGTTTTTATTTATGTAGAAATGGTTTTTTATGAAGGACAATAAACCACCTTTGAACTGCTACACTAAAAACTTGTAGAGTCTATAGAAACAGGAAGATATATGAGCTTGGGAAGGCGCAAACATGTCAGGATATTGGCAGAGGATGGCGATGTTGGCCATCCGGAATATAAATGCCTGAACATATCCGAAGGGGGAATGAAATTTCACTCTGCCCGTAAGGTGACGCCCGGAAAAGAGTTTGAGGTAGTACTAAACTTATTTGAAGAACCCGTTACCATTAAATGTAAAGTAATTTGGTGTCAGGGTTCAGCATTGGTATATGAAGAGGGGTTTCATATGGGAGTGAAATTCGTGGATTTCTCAGTAATTGATCAGCTAAGACTTCGGGCAATAATTAGTGAACGCGAATAGCACCGGGACTACCAGGGACAGTATGTTGAGATTACCTGGATGACTCGATGATTGCGTGTATTTGATCGATACGGGTCTTTATTGACTGATAGTGTCGCTGCACACCATTGGATTTCGCGTTCCCCGTCTGATTATTGGTGAGAGTCACACGTTGATTATTGCCTCGATCATGTGGTGGCGCAGTCACATAATTTTCACGTATTTCGATATCGCTGGAGCCACGGAATTCGATAGCACCGGGGTAACCTCCCTGTAGTATCACAATGTTATTCTCGACCAGAATATTTTTTGCGGTTTGCAATTCAATACCTGCATCCCCCGGGCTGTTCTGGATAATAATGTTGTTTCGGATTACTCCCCCGTTATGCCCGCGTCCAAGGCCGAGAGCGATATTGCGAAAACCGTCGATGATGTGGTTGCGCTCGATAACCGTATTTCTACTGGTGTTCCATACCAGAATTGATGGACCACTTATGTAGGTGCCACAGTCCTTGTCTATCTCACATCCACTACCGTCACCGCGAATGTTGTAGATCACGTTGTCTCGCAATATCCAGTCAGCTGCCCCGTGTAGATCAATGGCACCGTTGTAGTCTCCTGCAACTCCAATGGCGGTATTGCCAATCAGAGAACAAGCCACTACCCCCTGGCCGGTACCTGGCTTGTTACCCTTAATGTGCTGTGTGCCTGTTCTATATAGATGCACGTTGTAGATGCGAGGTCCGATCCTGGCACCTCTTGCGGGTTTAATACTGATCGCATGGTTGCGCATCCCGCTTACTGTCAGGTCGGCAATTGTTACATTGTTGCCGACGATCATCAGTCCTTCACCGTGTTTTTTGTATCCTCTGCCTCGTATCATCACTGCATGGCGATTGCCGGATTCCGAGCGCAATGTGACATGGTCGTGTAGCAGCAAAGCATAGTCATTCAGCACATATTCGCCATCCTGCAGAAGTATGGTTGAATTCTCTGGTGCGCGTTCGACCGTTCGCTTCCAGTTGTCTTTGGGTCCAACGGTAAATTGTCTATCGCGTTGGCGGAATAGTCTGGAAGACTCGTATGGCGGGCAGTGATCTTCAGCCGTATGAAGAAACTGGGACGGGAAAGGTATTGACTCGGGATCAGGTCCGGCAGCTGGCAGTACGCTGGTTGTCAATGTTGCACTTGCAGCCAGGATAATGCGTACTGCTATTCTGGTGAGTAATCTATATTTTGTGGGAAGTTTTACTTTTATCGGGCTTTACCATAGCAGGGCATTTACAACTGCTGCCTGTGAGGGTAAGAGACATTCGGTCTTCGACCGAATGTCTGGTTAGGCGTGTCTATTCAGACCTGGCCTGCGGCTATGATGTTTCTGCAATAGCCGTAAGATCAAGGATCTCACCTGCTCTCAAGACAGTGATGATGAAACTGTCACCGGGTGTGAGCGAGGCGATTTGCTCTTTTATGGTGCTGAAATTATGTGGGCTGTCGCAAACAACGCCCTGTATCGCCAGCACGATATCACCACCAAGCCTTATGTCCACGCCGTCGAGCTTCATGGTAATGCGGCCACCCTTTAGTCCGGCCACATCGGCAATCGAATTGCTCACAACATGTTGAACCAGCAATCCGGTCTTCTGCGGAACATTGAGGGCAGCAGCAATATAGGGCTCGAGGAATATTCCCTCAAAGCCTGTCCAGAATGCGGAACCGTGCATGAGCGCCTCTTTGGCGCCGTTGATGGAAACGGCAAAGCCGATGCCGTTGAAACCGCCGCTCTTGCTCAATATAAAGCTGACGATTCCAATGACTTCGCCCTCGCTGTTGAACATAGGGCCGCCGGAATTTCCAGTGTTGATAGCTGTATCAGTTTGCAGGAATTCAATAGGTTCTCCACCTGCCATTAAACCGCGGTTCAAGCGACCTGACAGCGTACCCACGGACAGCGTTTGCTCGATGCCGTAGGGCGCACCGATAACGAATACCGGCTCTCCAATGCGAACCTCATCAGAATTGCCAACCTGTGCTATCACCGCACTTTCCGGTGGCTTTTCCAGTCTGACCAGGGCCACGTCGCTACCGGTAACCGAGGTGACAATTTCGGCGGGTGTTGTGTAGCCGTCCTTGAACTTAACAAGTATACGGTCTGCATTGTGCACCACATGCGCGGCGGTCATAACGAGGTCTTCTTCAACCAGAACGCCTGAGCCGAGACCTGATGCGGTTATTTGTACGCCGGCTGCGTCCGCCGTAGCAGTATGGATTGTCACGACAGCGGGACTGGTGTCGGCATAAACCGATGAGAAATCCTGAGCGGGTACAGAGAGTGCGAATGACCAAAGTAGGAAGGTTATTAGTAGTCTGGACATGTGCGTAAGCTCCTGTTGCTTTTCTGGTTTGGCATTCTTTCGCGGATTGAGTTCAAGTTACTACGTCACACCGGATTTTGCCAGACGATCGTTTTTCATCAGATTACCGGGGATTCGGGGCTGGTTTGTCAGATTAGCACTCGGTTTCGCGATTAATTTGCGCGCCGGTTTCATGGTCAAAGCTTTGTTTTTACAAACGCACAGGTATTGCGATGATCCCGGTTATTCGGTGTTTTCCCGAATTTGACAGGCGCATGGTAATTCCGGTTATCCGCCCGATTTTCACACCGCCAGAATATTGGCTCTCATCGAGGGCAAGCACAACCAAAGCCCTTTATTGTCGCGCAGGCGCACTGTTCAATTCAATCGGCAGGGTTGAGGTCAGGGTTCAACGATATCGTCAAAATCGACAAGGTTCCATGGCAGGCCCGCGTTACGGTAAATTCGTTTTTGTTTGTCCGGATAGTCCCCCACATCGTTAGATAATCGCTGGCCAACAACGATACATCTAAGCGTGCCGGTACCGGTGTTAGTAAGCCTGTGTGGTAAGCCACCGGCCCGATAGCCGATAAAATCACCAGGACCAACCGAGCTTGTGGTATCGCCAATTTTTGATTCCCCCTGACCATCGAGCACATAGACACATTCTTCTTCAAAATAGTGCATGTGAAATTCGGTGGAATCATCACCCGGCGACACTTCTATCAGGTGAAAACCCAGGTTGCGCAGCCCGGTTTGGTCGCCAAGTGATTTGTTCAGACGTTTTGCACTGTCGTTGAGAAAATGCGTTTTCTCAGTACCGGGCATTGCATCGATTTCTGCTTTGGAGAGCAGGTATTTGTCCACAGGATTAGCCTCGGAAGCAGGGGAGTCCAAATGATACCTGAGGTTATCGTTTTACTGTAGATTTACCAGGTCGAACTCGCAGACACGATTGATGTGCGTTCTACACCGCACGACAAACTACCCGATACAGTGTCGTACCATGTGCCTTTTTCTAACACGGATTTAGTACCTGCCGGCTCTGTTTGTGCGGTCTGTTATGATAAATTAAAGTGTGAAAACGGGAGCTGGTTAATGATTGTGTTGTGGGACCTGGGCAATGTTGTTGTCGAGTGGGAACCGGAAAAAATACTACGAAATATGCAGTATCCGGAACGTGAAACAGCAATGGTCAGGGAACAGCTGTTAACGCATCAGGACTGGCTTGATCTCGATCGAGGGGTGACGACAGAAGACGAAGTAACGTCCAGATTGCTTTCGCGCACTCCACTCACGAAAGCACAAATACATCGGTGTTTCGAGGTGATCAGGCATTCTCTAATTGATATCGACCCAACGGTTGCTTTGCTCCGTGAAGTTCATCGATCGGGTATACCTATGTATGTACTTTCCAACATGAGCCTTGTCAACGCAGCTTACCTGCGCCAGCGTGAGTACTTTAAGCTATTTGATGGAGTGATTATTTCTGCGGAGGAAAAACTGATTAAACCCGAGGCGGCACTTTTCCAGCGGACAATTGACCGATTTAGGTTACCTGCTGCAGAAACACTTTTCGTAGACGATAGCCTTCCCAATATAGAAATGGCACGCGAGCTAGGCTTACAGACACATCACTTTCTGCGCACAGATCATTGCTATCGCACAATAAGAAACAAGCTTGGATTATCCGGGTAGATATTCGGCAATTGATCTACATCAGCTCATCATGCGATTTTCATCAAGCTCTATAAGAATAGATTCATTGCGCTTGTACGCATTCACAAGCGTTTCGCAAAGTGTAGTGTCACTGTTAATACGCACTCCGGTTATGCCGTACGCTTCGGCCACTGCGGTAAAGTCGGGCACGGCCAGTTCGACACCTACTGTCGATACTCCCGCGTTTTCCATACTGGTTTTAATTTCCCGGTAACCATTGTTACACCAGACAATAATAGAAACGGCGAGACCACTGTCCTTGAGTGCGCCCAACTCGCCGAGGACAAATTGCAGTCCACCGTCACCTGTTAAACAAACTACCGGTGCGCCTTCAGCAGCCAGAGCCGCGCCGGTGGCAGCGGGAAGAGCGTAGCCCAGTGTGCCGAAGCCGACGGAAGAGTTGAACCAGCGGTTGGGTTTGTCCGGGTTGAATAACATATTGCCGCTGTAAATTAACTGGGTAGAATCACCCACGAAAATAACGTCGGGCAGGGAGCGCCGGATTGCCTCAAGTAATTGCAGATGGCGTTTCATTTCATCAGTTAGCTCGGCCCGAGCCTGCTTCATGACAGCTTTGGCTCGGGCAGGTGCCGCATTATTTAATTGCGACGGTAGAGATTCCGCCAGTGCTGCCGCGGTTGTGGCTGAATCGCCGTACAGGGCAATCTCTGCTCGAAAATTATTGTTGAGTTGTGCCGGATCTATATCGCAGCGGATTAACTGACCTGGAATTGTGAAACCGTCATCCTTGTACATATCGTAGTCGGTAGCACCCAGTTCGGTGCCAATAGCGAAAACCACATCTGCTTCGTTAACCATCTTGCGTACAGCGTCAAATGAGCCGGTGGCTGGTAGCGCGAGTGAATGTTCGTTTGGTAGTAAACCTCGTGCGTTGATTGTCATGTGTACCGGTGCGTCGAGTTTTTCAGCCAGTGTCTGAATCTCTGCGCTGGCATGACGTGCGCCGCCGCCAGCGAGAATCATCGGTTGGCTGGATCGTGATAGCAGGTCTGCGGCAGCCTTGATTGCGTCTGGATTGGCAACCGGTTGAAAAGCTTTTTGAGGGCGAATTACGGAAAGCCTGTCGGAACGTACTTCATCCCCCGCAGCTAACAATCCCGGGGATGGCAACAATGCTGTTTCGGTTATCTTGCCGAGAAGAGGCACAGATAATTGCAAATGAACAGGCCCTGGTCGGGCGCTGGAAAATATCGAGAATGCTTTTGCCAGTGAGTTGGCGAGGTCGTCAGCGTCCACAACCGTGTGGCTGTAACGGCTTACCTGTGAGCTGAACCCGAGCTGATTCGGCATTTCATGGAGCATGCCCTGTGGGTGCGGTGTGTTGAGAGTGCTGTTTACGCTTGAAATCACCAGCATCGGGATGGAATCAGCCAAAGCCTGTCCCATAGCGGTAGCGATGTTTGTCAGGCCCGGGCCCGTGATCACAAAACAGACACCCGGCTTGCCACTCACGCGTGCGTAGCCGTCGGCCATGAAACCCGCACCTTGTTCGTGACGCGGCGTGTGATGTTTTATCTGGCTGTTGGCAAGCCCACGATAGAGTTCGATGGTATGGACTCCGGGAATGCCAAATACATGTTCCACACCATAGTGTTGTAACAGCTTTATCAGCGCGATGCCGACTGTGATAGAGGCTTCATCCTCAGTGGAGCCCGGTTTATCGGTCGTCATTTTGCGTCGGCCTCTAAAAAGCAGGGTGCCATCAGGCTTGCCAATCCCCGCTGGATTGAAGTTGAGCGATTGCCTCTTCAATGCTTTGACGCAGTGTTTTTACGATGAAGTCTATTTGCTCACGGGTGATAATTAGCGGAGGTGACATAACGTTGAGATTGACGATTGGTCGCACCAGCAGGCCTTTTTGATCAGCAATATCGGAAATGATTCTGCTGATGTCAACATGCTCGGGAAACAGGGTTCGGCTCTCCTTGTTGGCGACAAACTCAACGCATTGCATCAGCTTCATACCGCGTACCTCGCCGACGATAGGTAGATCAGCAAGAGTTTGCAATTGTGCCGAGAAATAGTCACCAACTTCACTGGCGTGCTGAGTTAAATTTTCTCGTTCCATAATCTCAAGATTCTTTAACGCTGCAGCACAGGACACCGGATGGCCGGAATAGGTAAAACCGTGTGCAAAATAGCGTCCGTGCCCCGGCGCGCTAATTACGTCGTGAATTTCGTCGGAATAGAGGGTTGCTCCAAGTGGCAGGTAGCCGGAGGTTAACCCTTTGGCGCAGGTAATAATATCCGGCTGGATACCAAACACATCTTTTGAAGCAAACCATTTTCCGAGTCTGCCAAATCCTGTTACTACCTCATCCGAAACGTACAGAATATCGTGCTTGCGGCAAACTTCCATTGTGCGTTGGTGGTAACCGACAGGCGGCACGATGACACCACCCGCGCCCATGATTGGTTCGGCAAAAAATGCGGCAACCTTGTGAGGCCCTGTTTGCTGTATTTTTTCTTCCAGTTCATCAATCAGGAAATCCAGAAACTCAGGTTCCGTCATGCCCTCTGGAGCGCGATAATAGTTGGGGCTCGATACGTGATGTATGTCGTCGCGTTTGTAATCAAATTCGGGTGGATGATCGGCTTTCTTACCGCCAATCGACATGGCTACGTAGGTCGTACCATGGTAGGAGCCATCGCGAGAGATAATGTGTTTTTTTTCGTGCTTGCCACGACAATTCTGATAAAACTGAATAAGTCGATAGGCGGAATCTATGGCGGTTGAACCGCCGCAGCTGTACATCACATGATTGATAGACCCGGGTGCCAGTTCGGCCAGTTTTGCGGCGAGTTCTGCGGCCGGGGCGTTGGTCATATCGACAAACGGACTGGCGTAAACCAGTTGCCGCATCTGGTCGGTAACGGCCTCGATCATCTCCTCGCGTCCCTGCCCGATATTGGTACACCAAAGACCCCCTATAGAATCGAGGTACTCGTGGCCATGAATGTCGTAGAGATTTGATCCGTTGGCGCGGTCTATTACCAGTGCGCCGTCTTCAGCAAAGCTATCGAACATTTGCCAGGGGTGCAGATGGTGATCTTTGTCTTTTTGCCAAATATCTTTTGCGTAGTTACCAGGGTGGGTTGCACGGGTCGGCATGGTAGTCTTTTCCGGGGTTTTAGAATTTCATTGTAAACTTCGTATCCGCGAAGGGCGCAGCTTTCTACGGCATTGTTTGAATAGTTCCGGGAGTTCGTTGCGTTTGCATGGGTATGCGTCTCTGATCATCTTAAATGCGCCCTTGTATTCTCTAGACTGAAACATCGACCACCTCGTTTGTAGAGAGGTTTTCCCGTATCCAGTCTGGCACAGGCCGTGCGACCAGCTTTCCGTTTTCCTTACCTCCCCAAACCCGTACTTCCCTACCGGTGCACAGCAGAGTGTCCCGACGGGTAAAGCGATGTTCCACATCAAATGATGTATTGCCGAATTTGCTGGCACTGCTGCTTAGCAACACCTCATCACCAAAGAAGGCAGGCGTATGAAATTGTGCGCTGCTGGTGACCAGCGGGCATGCCATGAAATCGGGCTCCGCTATTGTTTCGGCAATATCCAGCCCGCCAGTTTTCAACAGGGCATGTGTACACATATCCATCCAGATGTAGTAGTGCGGATTAAAAATAATCTGTGCCGGATCGCAGTGACACCATTCAATTCTAATTCTCATGGTAGTAGTTAACATGAATTATCTCTTTTGCCGGTGGCCAACCCCCGGGGATGCCGCGAGCAGGGCTTGCCGTGTCTACTGTTTAAGTGGCAGCAGTGCCGACGCTGCCGGTTAGAATTCCCGCTTCAGTGTCAGCTTTTGTTGAAGTGTTCTGCACTTTGGTTAAACAGTACCGAGTTGTTTTGCGCATTGTGTTGACCGCGATTCTGGCGATCCTTTAATAAATTGACGCCGCGCCGGACAGATGGTCGTTCCTTGATCAATTGTCGCCAGCTGCGAACGTTGGGGAATTTCTCCAGTGATGCACCCAGCGGTTTTGCGATCAGTACCCAGGGGAAGCTAATGATGTCGGCAATCGAATACTCACCAAGCAGGTAATCACGGTCGGACAATCGACGTTCCAGTACGCCGAGGTTGCGATCGTATTCTCCGAGATAACGTTGCAGACTATAGTCCTCTTCTGCCGGGGCGTAGTTGGTAAAGTGGCTCAGCTGTCCGGCCATAGGCCCCTGGTTGGCGGTTTGCCAAAATAGCCATTCAAGAGTTTCTTTGCGGCCTTGCCCGGTCGACGGAATCAATTTTCCCGACTTGTTTGCCAGGTAATAGAGAATGGCGCCTGACTCAAACACGGTGACGGGTGTGCCATCGACATCATGGTCGACAATAGCAGGCATTTTTGCGTTTGGACTAATATCGAGAAATTCAGGTTTGAACTGATCACCGGCACCAATTTCAACAGCGATAGTGTTATAGGCCAGGCCGAGCTCCTCGAGCAAGATAGATACTTTCCAGCCATTGGGCGTGGGCCAGTAATAGAGATCAATCATTTTCTTTTTTCCACTGATGGTTCGTCGCATGCCGACTGAATTGCGGCCTTGCTGCTTAACAGCGTTTCAATAGCGCTGTTTTCCAGTCCGGCCTCCTGCAGTATCTGCGTTGTGTGTTGGCCTAAAGCCGGGGCTGCTCGCGGTGGATCGATCCGGGTGACTGAAAACCTTGCCGGTTGTCGGGCCTGGCGCAGCGACCCGGCCTGCGGGTGTTGCATTTCAAGCAGAGTCTGGTTGGCGTCTACCTGTTCGTGAACGATCATTTCCCGACGGGTCAGGACTGGTGCACAGGGAACGTCTTCCCCTTCAAGTCTGTGCAACGCATCGGCGCTGGTGAAAGACAGCAGTGCCTGTTGGGTCAGTTGCGTGCGAGCGTCCTTGTTTTCCTCCCTGAGTGCAGCATTTGCAAAGCGTTCATCGCTCAAAAAGTCTGGTCGTTGCAGTGCCCTTGAGACGCCTGACCAGTCTTTATCCGCTACCACCGCTACGCTGATGTAGCCGTCTTTGGTTTCATAGACCAGGTCAATATAGGATTGAGCTGTCTCTTTGCCGAGTTCGTCACCGATAAAAGTGTGACCTCCCATATCAGAACTCCAGAGAAAAGACACCACCGTATCAAGCATTGATATTTTCACGTGCTGGCCACAACCGGTCTTTAGTTTGGCGTATAACGCTGCGGTAATTGCCTGCGATGTTTGTATAGCTGTGAGCTTGTCCGGCACGATCGTACGTACCAGACGGGGTCGTTGTTCGTCTGAACCACCCTGCACGGTAGTCAATCCCGATACCGCCTGAATCAATGGATCGAATACAGGCTTTTGGGCAAACGGTCCGGTGAATCCAAAGCCTGCAATTGACACATAGATCAGATCCGGCTTCAACTCGCGCAGCGCTTTCTCACCGATGCCTATTCGATCAGCAACCCCGGGCCGGAAATTCTGGATAAATACTTCGGCGTCGGCGATTAGCTTGTGCAGGGTCTCCAGTCCGGCTTCGTGCTTGAGATCGAGCACGATAGAACGCTTGTTACGATTGTTGTTCAGGAAAGAGGCAGAAAAGCCGCCACGGCGTGTGGCTACTCTGCGCGAGTGATCTCCATGTGGTGCTTCGACCTTGATTACATCGGCACCCTGATCAGCCAGCGTCATCGTGCAAAGGGGGCCTGAAATCATTGACGTAAGATCAATAACCCTGACGCCGTCCAGCGGTCCGGACATGAGATTTTCCTGCGATCAAAAAGCTATTGTAGCGGGCTTGCAGTGTGGTTGTCCTGTTGTCCCTGCTGTTGTCCATAGTTCAGCTTGCGGTGATGTCTGGTGCGGGTTAGTCTGCCGCCAATGAAAGTTCACAGTGTGACGCGATGGCCAAGCTCTATTTTTATTATTCGTCGATGAACGCGGGTAAATCTACGTCCCTGCTGCAATCCAGCTACAACTATCAGGAGCGCGGTATGCAAACCATGGTGCTGGCGCCGGCAATCGATGATCGTTACGGAAACGGCATTGTGGCATCGCGCATCGGCTTAAAGACAGAAGCTGTTATTTTTGCACCGACCGAAGATTTATACCTGCTGGTTAGCAAGGCGCATCGAGCGAAGAGTCTGAGCTGCGTGCTGGTGGATGAAGCGCAGTTCCTGCTCCGCGATCAGGTATTTCAACTGAGTGATGTTTGTGATCGACTCGATATACCGGTGCTCGCCTATGGTATTCGCACCGATTTTCAGGGTGAGCCTTTTGAAGGCAGCAAATATTTACTGGCCTGGGCAGACAACCTGAAGGAGCTTAAGGCTATTTGTCATTGTGGTCGAAAAGCCACCATGGTTATACGACGCGACAGCGCCGGCAATACGGTAACTGAGGGAGCGCAAATCGAAATCGGCGGCAACGACCGTTATGAATCAACATGCCGCCTGCACTTTAAGGAAGCCTGGTTCGGTGATCAGGAACTTGCGGAGTCGCAAGAAGCGGCATCGCTTCAGGAGGTTTGATTTTGCTGCTGCCACCAACTATCGGCCGAGTCCCTTACCTCGGCACTGTGAAAACGCGCTGAGCGGTTAGTAGGGGCAAGTTGCTCGCTATAGAAAAATTCCGGAAGTTCATCATCGTCCACAGCAAAGCCGGCCAGTTTGTTAAATTCGTCTTCGTAACGTAGTGTTTCAACGCCCAGCGTCCTGAAAAACCCGGCGTCAATAGTGGTACCGTGTGCATCGTTCAGAGCCTTGGTCATAAAATCAGTTTGCACATTCGTTACTGACCGTCCGAATATACATAAGCCCAGTGAGTCGCTCGACGCCGTTAGTGCCTGTGCCTCAAGGCTTGCATGGACCAGTTCCTCCACGTCTTTACCCTCGCACTCATACGTTGGCAAATTGCCGGCGGTATGGTCTGCACCCTGTGCGGTCATCATCATGGTGATACCGGTAACTTCAATGACCCGTGGATCGTAGGCACTGATGGTTTGTTGCTTGATGACAGGCACGCGTTCCATTTGGTAGTGCTTGCCAACCCGGGCAGCGCCCTGAGCCACGAGCCTGCCGTGCTCTGTGCCCTCGCGCAGCTCGACGTCTATGATGCGCTCCATAAAAGGTACATCGCCAAAGTCGGCGTCACCATGATCCATCAGTACGCCAAGCGTGCCGCCGAGTTCGATGGTATCGACACCCAGGTCATTAGCAAGCCAGTTGATGCGCGCGAGATCGTCCGGTTCAGTGATACCGCAATTGGTGCCGAGCAAGCCGATTGTCTCGTATTCGATGGGTGATACAACCTCGTTTCCGTCGGCGTCTGCATAGACGTTGCTGCATTGAATCAGGCAGCCGGGCATGCAGGCGTGCGTGGTTTCACCACCCCGTTCAATGTTCTGCTCTCGCAGGTAGTCTCCGCTGAGCTTGAAATCTGCACCCGATTCCGCTGCTGCTCCGGCGGTAAAGTTGCGCACCGGAATGCCCCCGAGTTGATTGATGACATCGGACATCATCGCCGTTCCGGTTTTGGCAAAGTTGTCGATTACCGGTTCGGCCTTGAGCATTTTGTTGTACTCGCGCACTGCTCCCATCAGTTTTTTGCGTTCGTGGAATTTGGGCATTTTATGTAAATCGACGACGACGGCTTTTACCTTTTTATTACCCATCACAGCACCTACACCGCCGCGTGCGCTCAGCCTGGATGGTCGCAAATCGACATCACTAAAGGCAATGCCTGCCAGCATGCCTTGATACTCTCCCACTGGACCGCACAAGCCAATGCTGACTTTCTTGCCATACTTTTCATGCAGCTTCTCTGCGGTTTCAAAGTTGCCCATGCCCATATAAGGGGCCGCTGACTCAAAGTTGATTGAGCCGTCCTTGCAGAAATGAATGATGATCCAGTCATCGGAGCAGTTGTAGAGCGTAAAACCCGCAAGCTCGAGCTGGCCCAGAGCGAATCCGAAGGTGCCGCCGGAGTTTGATTCTTTAATTCCGCCGGTAAGCGGGCTTTTACAGCCCACACTGGTGCGATTTGCATTAGAAAAATTGGAGCCGGCAAACGGACCGGCAGAGAATATGAGTGGATTCTGTGGTGACAGCGGATCGACGGTGGCGGCACCCAGGTCAATCAGGCTTCGTGCAATAAAATGCCGGCCGGCACTAAGAATTTCCTCACCATTTAATTCTTGTTTCTTGATTGATTGATCGACGAGATCGATGTGGCAGTAAGTTCGCATCCGGGTATCCTTGCAGTGGGCGGTGCTCCGCCGGCAAATTCAATGCGGGCAGTATACTGCAATCAAACGGCGGCGTTGATAATGGCGGCACATGAACCGCCAGACTTTTTCGGGCCTGCGATCAACGCCAGTAGAAGCGTATGCCAATACCCAGTGAACTGTCATCGCCGAGATCAGTTGCAAGTACTGCTGAAAATCCCGGGGTCACTTCATACAGGGCGGCAAGATGCAGGTTGAGGTCGGTGTCACCTGCGGTTGCAAGTTCCAGAGCAGCATTGACCTCGAGGACGTCGTTGACGGCATAGCGGGTTCCGGCGCTGACGAAAATACCGGAATCACTGGAGAATCGATCGCCGGACAGCCTTTCGAATCCTGCCGAGAAAACCCAGTCGGCCAGTGGATAACTTCTGGACTGAATGTAGTAGCTGGCGCCGAACTGAAGGACGTCTACCTCGGCGGAACCGAATTCGAACTGGGAAAATTCAACCTGCAAGGCGATGTTTTCCTTGATGTCGGCAGAACCAAGTAGTGAAAAGCCGTCACCGCCGTCCACGTCGACGTATTTAATTTCAACGTAGTTGTAGTTAAAGACGCTGGGTCCGTTTTTCAGAAACCCTTCGGCAACAGCGGGTGAGAAACCAAACATTGCACATATTGCAATAGCGAACTTGGTTTTTACGTTAACCAGAGACAAGTTGACCTCCACTGACGCGTTTGTAGATGGATCAGGCTGGCGGTTCTGACTCTGATGAGTGGTCCCCGCGACTGAGCGTTGATGGTAACGAGGTGATGGTAACTTATATGGATTCAGGGGGAGGCCGGATGCGCAAGCGACGGCATTAGGAGATGGCAATTTTGGGCTACTGCGGTGTTATGTTCAAAACCTGCGAATGAGAGTCATGTGCCGGTGAGCGAAGCACATAAAATATAAAGGCGACAAACAGGCAAGCAGACATATCGGTTTCCGGTTAATTTGTGTCATGACATTATAGGCTATCTATCGCGTCATGACACATTAAACTTTAGCGTTATCTGTCCCGGATACGGTTGTTCACATTCAAGGCCCGCAGCATGTTCCTGCACTGCCTGTTTTCTGCGGTGCCAATGCGGCAGAGCTTCCCGCTATAGCTTTAAGATACTAATTGCCAAAATTTTGTCGTGGTGCGATCACAGACAGTGTGATGTGCAAAGTTTCGGGAAATTAATGGACAAGCATGTAAAATTGGGGGAATGCCTGTAACCAACTATCGCGACTTGTGGGTGAAAGCCTCTCTGCTGCGATATAGCAACCTGCAAGTTATCCTTTTTTAGTGAGTGAATTTGATCAGTTTGATCGACAAAATTACCCGTCCGTGGAGCGACGCATGCCGCGGCAGATAGTGGATGCAGCTGGCAGCCACAGGCGAATCGCATTCGTCGCATTGGGCAAAGACCGCAAGTGGCCGTGGAAGCGCGGACCTGTCGCAATGCTGGCGTTGCTGGTGCTTGTATCGATCCCTCTTATTACGTCAATCTGGGCGATATTTCATTTTGAGCAACGGCTCGACGCCAGGGCACGCGCAGATCTCGACAGCTCGGGGATAGCAGTTGATTCCCTCAATCTGGACTGGGACTACCGAAATGTTGTTATTACCGGTGAACTGCCAGCCGGTGTCAGTGCGCAGAATATTATCGATATCCTGTCTGCGACAGACGGTCGTGGAATTCGCAAAATATCGGTGCTTGCCGCGACTGCGGAATTCGACACAGCACCCGTGACCGAAACAGGCTCTGTGGATGTTTCGGTGATGTTGCTGGATGGCACAATCAATCTCTCGGGTACCGTGTTATCGGCTCGACAGGCAATGCGCCTGAGACAAGCCGCATCCACTGCGGTTGGGCTGCCCAATGTTAAGGATCAACTACAGGTGTCAGGGCTGGTTGAAGCAATACCGGGTTCGGATCAGCGCATCGACAGTTTGGCCAATGCCATCGCCGGGCTCGATAATGCACTTGAGGCAGACGCGGGATTGTCCGCGACCGATTTTAGATTCAATGCCACGGTAGCTGATGAAAATCAGGTGGTTGATCTGTTGCGCAGGCGAGGTGGAGCGGGAGATCTCGGGCTGGTTATTAGCGGAGATATTATTGCCAAAAAAAGTGCTCCGGGCGGTGTTGTTGAGGTCGATGCTGTTTTGCAAAATGGCAATATCGCACTAACCGGTGTGGTACTCACCGAGCAACAAAAAGAATGGCTGGTCAATTCGGCCAATGCCGCTGTCGGAGCGGAAAATGTGACAGACGAACTTATCGCCACCGGTGCTGTGGAGGAAATGCAGCAGGCCGAGCAACGACTGCAAGTTTTAACTGAGGCGATAGCGTCTTTCAAAACCGTCATTGAGGCGGATGCAAGTCTTACTGTCAATGAGTTTGTACTGAACGCATTGCTGGAATACGAAGAGGATACCGTGGCTCTCAATGCTGTCCGCCAGAAGGCAGAGGCATTGGGGCTGGAAGTCCAGGGTGTGGTCGATGCCAAACAAATTTCGCTGCAGCGTGAGGTTGCGTTGTTGCAGCAGGAAATAGATCTTTTAAGCGATGAAATTCGGGAAACGGTTGTATTTGATTCTGCGGGTTCACAGCTGGGCTTTGATGCAAAGCAAACCCTGGATAAAGTCGTTGACGCGATGAATCGCTATCAGCGGCCGGTGGTAGAGGTTAAGGGACACACCGACAATACCGGCACTACCGAAGCCAATGTAGAGTTAAGCCTTGAGCGTGCCGAATTTGTTCGCGAGTATCTGGAAATTAGCGGAATAGAACGGGTGCGATTACGGTCACTCGGGTTGGGAGAATCGTCGCAGATAGCCAGCAACGATACCGAGTTTGGCAAAAAGCAAAACCGGCGTGTTGAATTCAGAGTACGTGGCGCGTTCGATTACTAGTGAGCAGGTGAAGAGTATGTCGTGGGTCTTGTGGGATATTTTTTTGCCAATAGTGTTGGCGTTTGCGGCCGGTTTGTTTTTTGGCTGGCTCATGTGGCGCTGGCGTCGTCAACCGGTTGATGTGGATACCCTCAGGGCTGCGCGCCGTGAAGCCGGCATTTCGCGAGGCATTAAACATGCGGGGCCTCCGCCGGAGAGTGTCCGGTCTCAATATCATCCCCGAGGTTCCAGCGAAGGATATTCCGCACCGCGAAACGGGCCTGATGCGAGCATTGAAAGGGAGCTTGCCGAGGCTAGAAAACGTATAGACGTGCTGAATGCCGAGCTCAGTGATTCCCGTAAACGCATTAACAGTCTGCATGTATCGAAAAGCCGGACTGATCCTGCTGGCCAGGCAAACCCCGGGCCTGATAACTATGAGACGCCGGATAGTGGTGCTGATTCTAACCGCTTGCGTGATCTGGAAGCCCGCTTGCGTGGTGCTAATCGAAAAATAGCGGATCTGGAAAATACCAGTCGCCATGCAACCAGTGGTGAATTGCGGACAAAATTAATCAAGCCTCGAATGTCGAATGGCGTGGATCGCCAGTCAATTGATGGCGGCGGGCATCGGGATGACGAGTTGCGCGACCTGCAAGAATGTGTGCAGGTACGCGATGAACTTATAAAAACCTTGCAGCAGTCACTGGACCAATTTGGCAACGACCAGGACAGCACGGCACTAGCGGCAGAGGTTGCCCTTCGTGATCGAAAAATTGATGCGCTTGAAACAATGCTCGATCAGTCGCGCGGCCTAAATTCATAGAAGATATCTTTAAAGTACCGGTAATTCATGCCTGACTTTCCGCACGGGCAACACGCGCTGCACCTGTAACTGCTCTGTCGCTTCAGGCAAGAGTTAATAAAACCATAGTTGTCTGGCAACAGTTGTGTGTCAATGCCTGTCACATCTAATCGGAGGGATACGTGAACCTAACGCAATTACTTGCCAGGAAAGTGGCTGAAGGAGGCCGGGTTACCGTGGCATTAATCGGTGCCGGAAAATTTGGTTCTATGTTTCTCGCGCAATCCGCTTTTATCGAGGGGCTTGATGTTGCTGTGATCGCGGATTTGTCACCGGATCGCGCCAAACAGGCCTGCCGTACGGTCGGGTGGTGCGAAACACTGATAGACAGTTGCACGTATACGGAAGATGCGATCGCCGCGTGTGAGCTCGACTCGATTGATGTGGTCGTGGATGCAACGGGAGATCCAGCCGCAGGCGTCATTCATGCGCTTACTGCGATAGACAATGGTAAACACGTGGTTATGGTCAATGTAGAGGCTGATGTGCTGGCCGGACCCGCACTGGCTGCGCGCGCACGGTCGGCCGGGGTTGTCTATTCCATGGCCTATGGTGACCAGCCGGCGCTTGTGTCGGAGATGGTGGATTGGGGGCGTGCCAGTGGATTTACGATCGCAGCTGCGGGCAAGGGTACAAGGTATTTACCGGCTTATCATCAGGTGACACCGGATGACGTTTGGTCCCACTACGGGTTAAGTCAGGACGCTGCCGCCGCTGCCGGCATGAATGCACAAATGTTTAACTCCTTTCTGGATGGCACCAAGTCGGCAATTGAGATGGCGGCCATAGCCAACGCATGCGATCTTGCTGTGCCGCAGGATGGCTTGTTGTTTCCAGCGTGTGATGTTGACGATCTTGCGCAGGTCTTGTGTCCCGCTAGCAAAGGTGGCGTACTTGCGGACACCGGCATGGTGGAGGTGGTATCGAGCCTTGAAAGAGATGGTAGTCCGGTGTCCAGGGATCTGCGCTGGGGAGTGTATGTGGTGCTGGAAGCCCCGACAGATTATGCCGCTGCCTGTTTTTCCCAGTATGGACTGAAGACCGACCGAAGTGGTTACTTTGCAGCGCAATACAAACCGTTTCATCTTATTGGTCTGGAGTTGTCAGTGTCGGTATTAAGTGTTGCGCTAAGGCGTGAACCCACTGGTTGTTCTGATCGTTTTCGCGGCGATGCGGTAGCGATCGCGAAACGGGATCTTGCCGTTGGAGACAGACTTGACGGGGAAGGAGGCTACACAGTCTGGGGTAAATTATTGCCGGCTGAAAAAAGTGTTTCGCTCGCTGCTTTGCCGATCGGTTTTGCGCATTCTGTCCGATTGCGAAAACCGGTGAAGGCTGGTGCGCTTTTAACCTATTCCGACGTTGAATCGATACCGCCTGGCGCAGCGCTGGATTTGAGGCGGGAAATGGAATCGTGGCAACCGTGTGGCTCTACCGTGACCTGAAACGTGTACAGGCAGGTTGCAAGTAAAATGCAATCACCAAAAAAAACGCCGGGCACATGGCCCGGCGTTCATTTTACAACGTACGCGTTTCCGCCTAGGGAACCATAAGCTGACCATTCAGAAATGAAGCCCCGGGGGTGTTGCCATCGTTGAGTTCCACGTTGAAAAACGCATTGTTCGATGTCACCACACCCAGATCGTCTGCACCCAGAGTACCGGTGGCACTCCACAGGTTGTTATCCTGTGGAGTTAGTGTTGCCAGTACAGGGCCGGTGATGCTGCCGGAGTGAAGTTGCACTGCACCAATAGTTACCGGGTCTCCGTTAGCGTCGACATCCTGTGCACTCAGGTTAATGGTAAGCACAGTAGAAAAAGCGCCCGATTGCGTGTTGATATTCATGAAGGCCTCACCACTGGAAATTGGCGTGGTTCCGGCTGCTGGCACCAGTGAGGTGAATGTAGCAGTCACTGCGTTGTCACCCGGCAGAATCTGGTTTGAGCGCAGGACCTGACCGTCAGTGGTTTCAACCACGATGAACAGATTGCCGTTGTTTAGATTCTCGCTTATCTGGGTACTCTGGTCAGCCGACAGATTTACCGGAATTTCAAAATCCGATCCTCCGCCATTCAGCTGCACCGCGGGGCTGCCTGGATCGCGAGATGCGGCAATGCCGGTAAATAGCCAAACTGCAGAAGCCGAGACACTCTCGTCGAGCGTTACAGTGCCGCTGAGATTGTTGCCATCGAAATCAAGATTGGCGGTGCCCTGGTTTTGACCGATCACCAGTTGGGCGATATTACCATCAGGCTGACCGCCCTGGCCGGGGTCTGTTGTTCCGGGGTTGTTGGCGGCAAGAGCTGCGGCTGCTGCGTCATCGATGCCGTCACCGTTGGCGTCTGCGCCTCCGGTCAGCGCTACTTCGAAGGAATCATCGACGCCGTTGTTGTTTGTGTCAGCGGGAGTGACCGATGGATCGGCCGGAGTGGCGAACTGGTCGTCGACACCGTCACCGTTAGCGTCTGTGCCGCCTTCAACTGCATCAGGCAAGCCGTTACCGTTGGCATCAGGGTTTGGTGGCTCGGTTGTTCCGCCGCCGGTGATGGCTGCGAGGGCAGCCGCAGCGTCGTCGTCTATACCGTCTTCATTGGCATCGGTGCCTTCTGTGATCGACACTTCAAAGGAGTCGTCAATGCCGTTTTCGTTGCTGTCAGCAGGCGTTACGGTTGCATCTGCCGGAGTAGCATAGAGGTCGTCTATACCGTCTGCGTTTGCGTCAGTACCGAGAGTGATTGCTGCTTCTGCAGCATCTGGCAAGTCGTTTCCGTTCGCGTCACCGACGACTCCGGCTGGATCAACGGGGTCATCGTCGTCACTGCTGCAACCAGCAAGTACAGCGACGCTCATCAAAGGCACCAATGCAATTGGCAGCCAACGGTGTTTGGGTGAATTTTGTGTCTTCATAACGATTATCCAGGTTAATGTGGGTTTATTGGAATTTCGCTCCACGGGTACCGGGCAATTCTGAAGTGCCAGGTAGAATTGCATATTCTCCGGTGGACTGTGTTCGGGTGTTGCATACAAATAATACAGGTGCAGCGCCATGTAGGTGTACCCGCGCTATCACTGGTTCGAATAGTACAGTATGTCTGTATCAATCGACGATCACGTTAACGCGAATTGGATTGCAGCTCGTTAAATATTGTCACACCTGACGACATGCCTGGGCTGTTGCTGATGAGAAGTTGGAAAGGTCAGAAGTAGCGACGGGTTTTGATTGACGAACAGGGCTGCTGTGTGTGGAAGGTTATAGAGAGCTGGATACGCACTGATGTATAATGTCGCGTCGTGTTGTCCGACAGACAGATTGATTTAACTTTATAACTACAACAAAAATGCTAGATAATATCGTGTTGCCCCATGCAATATTCGAAAGAGCAATAGCTTATCAATTAGTCTTTATTCGATGTTGCTAAAAGTGCGTCGGCTATCAATCGTTTACCAGAGGATTAGTGCCCTGCTGCAGTTCCTGTAAATTATTTCTGCCATCGCCATCCGAATCAATATTGAAATTGAAATCACTGTCTGTGAGTTGGATGATCTCATCGTCTATCCCCAACGGAACGGTACGAGTTGCGTTGGCTATAACGATGGTCTGATTGTTACCTTCCAGTTGCTGAAGCTGTCGCAGAATAACCTCTATAACCACTTCACTGCTTGTGGGTGCAGTACCGGTTATCTGGAAGAAATTACCGTCGCGCCTCACTGCCCGTGGCCCACCGGAAAAGGAAGTTATAGCCTGCGTTATTTGTGGTTCGAGAATGATACCCGGGAGGTTAAAAGAGACATCGATAATCCGGTCTGACGGTATATTCGATGGAACCAGCGGGTCTGTTTCAAGTTCGCGCTCATCAATATTGCTGACACCATCTCCGTCAAAATCGAAGGCATCCGTTTCATAGTTGTTGGAGAAAAATTCGAGACGCTGATCGCTGTCAGTTATGTTTCGGGTGACTGCGGGATGTTCGGCAAGTGTGATAACTGTGCCATCTGGCAATGTCTCAAGAAAACGCAACGAAATAGTGACCTGCGAATTGACGTCTATTGTGAGAGTGGCTTGAAATCCGTCGCCGCTGCGAGACAGTACGATATCTTCATTGTTTACAGTTGCGATTGCCTGTACCGCATCGAGATTGATAGCGCTAACCGTGCGGATTTTTTCCGGAACGGCAAGATTTAGTACACCCTGACTAGTTTCAGTGTCCGCCGTTGGACTGGTGGTGCCGTCACATCCCAATAGTGCCCACGCAAAAACAATCGGAAAAAACAGCGCTCGAGTGCATGTATGGTTAATGTAGTGAAGGCAGGTCTTCAGGGAGCGCACGACGAATATTCCTTGCAGCTAAAAACTGTACATTACCACAAATATTCGGTTTGCCCGTCGGCTGCCGGGTTAGCTCGTTGTTGCCGGGCTATGTGGATTGCCGCTAAAGGTTGCGGCCTTTTTGCACAGTGGGAAAGTCTTGCCGACGATCGACCCGGCAATCAAGAGTTCTTTCCGGCGAAGCACTTTGCAGCCGGACCTTCGACACTTTTTGTAGCAATGGTATCAATCGTATTTGCTATGTTGCTTGCTTTGCGTACCATGACACGCCGTGCGTCCGGTGTTTGCAGCTCCAGAAACCGGTGGATAAAAAACTCCCACAGGCGAGTATTTCCGTCCCATTTTTGTGGGTAAGCGGTTTTAGTTAAACTCCACAAGCGCTGGATGTGTGCACCGGTCTCTGCCACAAAACTCTGTTGCTGGCGATCCGCCAGCAAAGCCCCGAATTTCAGGGACCAGTTATGGTGTAAGTCCAGCCGTTGCCTGCCCAGACTTTTTTGCTGCAGCAGCGTGTTGGCCAGGAGTTGTTTCTGTGCCGGATTGAAGACAAGTCCGGATCGGCGGGCCCACTTTAATACATGCTGCTCTTGTCGCTTTTTTCGCTCATCCACAGTTTCTTCCTGGTAACGCTCGGTATCCTCAATGTGGTCCTCTTCCATCATCACTGAAATTTCCGTGACTTGCCGATCAGTCAATTGCGATAGAAATTCCAGTGAGTCATTCAACGGATTACAGCGTGTCATCTCTGAGGAGAGTGCTTCAATTTCGCTCATCCACGATTTGACTGTTGGTTTGCTGACCTGGTGTTGCTGCAGTGTGCTTGCAATCTCCCGTATCAGTCTTGCGTAGCGTGGCAGCTGGGTCTCGCGATGCCAGCGATGAAAGCGCATGAGCCTGTCATTGATATAGAGACGCTGTGAATCATTGAAGCTGGCTATTTGTTGAATTTCACGACTCGCCTTTTTTGCCGAGCGGTCGTACACCATGCCCAGGACAGCCGGACTGGTGCAGCCCGCCAGTAGTGCGCTTGTGGTCAATGCAGCGATGAATGTGGCGAATTGCCGAATCAGCATAGACTTTGCTCGACGGATGGAGGAAACGGCTCTGTTCCGCTGGAGACACCTGTGTGCATCTGTTAGCTACCAAATGGCCTGAGGTTGAAAATGCCCCGACGTTTTTTAGGCAGCCAGGGTTACCGGGTAGTTCAATAAAATGGCGAAAAATCGCTGAAGCAATCGCTGAAGCAGTTGAGACGCAGGATTCGCCTGACTGGAATTGCAGCGACGCAGATTCTGCATCTGCGTCACAAAAAATACCCGGCGTCGCGACAAAATGAGCTGGTTGTCACATACCGTCTATGTTTTTGTCAGTGGTACCGCCATTTTGACCTATAAAATTTAATGTGAAACACAGCAGTTTCGTGCGCTTGAGGACTTTCTGGTGAAAATCACAGGAGGTCGCACTTGCGTGCAACGGGTGTTTAGTTTCGCGTGTCAGGGCGGAAATGAGAGCAATTTTTGGACACGGTCCACTCTGCCACTCTCGCCTTGTTTCATCGACTGGAACACTTTACGGAATTTCTTTCTATACACTTTATTACGCAGTAATGTTAAAGCCCTAAAGAAAATTCTCAATTGGCAGTCACATGATGTATTGGCACCCGTCACAAGTGCCTGCTCGCGTGCTGCCCTGGGTGCAGCGGTCGTAACAACTTTTTATAATATCAATTGGAGTGACTCAATGCACAAAATGCTCATGGCCGCCGTTGTTGCCGCAGGACTTGCACAAGGGTGTAGCACTATCTCGGACTCGCAGAAAGCGGCGTCACCGGAAGCCAGCTATGTGTGGGGCGACAAGAAAATCGTATCCGCAGGTTCAATTGCCGGCGGCTCGGAAGGTTGCTTGCGCAGCGTTGGCTGGAACAGCGACAATATAATGGTCGAGTGTGAGGCGAGCGCAAAACCTGTTGCTGCTGCACCTTCAACTAAACCTGCGGCGAAAAAGGTTGCTCGTCTGTCTTACGATGGTCAGGCGCTGTTCGAATTCGATTCCTCTGAGTTAACCACTCTTGGCCGACGTGAACTAAACAGTCTGGTTAGTAAACTTAAGCGGCACGGTGGCATTGGTTCAATTGACGTCGTCGGCCATGCAGACAGCATCGGTGATAGCAGCTACAACCAATCGCTTTCAGAGAGCCGGGCTTCTACGGTCAGGCGCTACCTGGAATCTACTCTAAATGATGTCAAGATACAGGCCTCGGGAATGGGTGAAGCTGCACCGGTAGCAGATAACTCTACACCCACAGGTCGTCAACGCAATCGCCGCGTTGAAGTAAAAGTAGATGCTATGGTTGCTGAATAGCAGCGCAGTCAGCAATTTGAAAAAGGCGGCGGTGCGCGATGTACCGCCGCAGCAACTCCGGCCAGGAGTGCTTTATGCGGCCGCTAGATCTAGAAGCCGTATGTCACGGTAAAAAAGCTGTCCTCCTCTATGATGTCGTTGTCGAGACCGTCGATCGCAAAGCGGCGATAGCGAAAGGCGTATTTTAGAGCTGCGTTTGGTGCTATGCGAATTGAGATGCCGACCTCGGCATCGACAGTTGCCTGACTCTCTCCGACGCGCGTATCGGCAATGACGTCGAAACGTACAAAATCCAGTAGTTTGGTGGTGAAGTCCGCGCCTGTGAACACAAATCCGTCTGTGTCTTCCGTGCCGTTTGCAAGTCGCAATTGTTGCGCACCAATACCCGCTTCCAAAGATAATGCACTGTTTCCGGTTCTTAAAAAGCTGTTGCCAATCCCGACCTTTGCGTTCAACTTTCGGTCTATTTCCCCAGGGTCGTCCTGTTCAAAATTGAATCGCCCGAAACTGTAAAACGATTTGCTGATTGAGTAGGTTGGCTCATATCCCAGTCTGTAGCGATTGCCGAAAGACTCGCGCGTCCAGTCGAGATAGATGTAATGGGAGAGTGGTTTCGACTGGCTATTGGCGAAAAACCGGAGTGTTGGACTTTCACCAGACCCTAGCTGGGTACCTGCTTCGAGGCCGCCGGTCCATGTGGCATAGACGGATGAACTAAAGCAGGTTAGTGCGGTGAAAAATAAAGTTCGTTTGGCCTTTGCATATCTTTTCATTGGGTACAAAAAGCAGTGGAAATCTCCCGCAGAGTATAGTGAAGACGAAGGCGATCGAGGAGACGTAAACCGCTGTTACTGCG
>CAYPCS010000039.1:2499-48935 GCA_964409275.1 uncultured Granulosicoccaceae bacterium | reverse complement strand
ATTTAACATAATATATATTATGCGTATATTCAGATGGTCCGTATTGCAGCTTAGCTATTGAGAAAATTGTTACCGCGAGTAAAGCACGTTCCTGGCAGTGAGATTTACTGTTGTGTTGCACGTACAGTCACACAACTGCTGTTTGATCCTTGATTACCCGGAAGTACAGATTAGATGTTGTGTTGACCGCAAATTCAGCGGTGCCGGTTACCTGTTCACCGCTGAAGTAGACTGATTCAGGTCAAATTATCGAAACATATGAAGTTCTTGCTGCAGCATGTCAGGTGTCACCAGGGTGATACCATTTTCTGTAACCCTGAACCCCCGAGCCCGGTCTTCGTCATGATTCACACCTATAGTAATGCCTTCAGGGATAACACTGCCACGATCAATAATTGCCCGGTCTATTACGCAACGCCGGTGGATTTCCACATCCGGCATAATCACCGAGTCTGTGATTTTGCTGTAGGAATGTGCACGGACATTTGAGAATAACAAACAGCCGCGTAGTTGCGCCCCTGACACAATACAACCGCCTGAGACAATGCAATTAACAGCGAGCCCGCGACGTTTGCCGAAGCCGTGAATAAATTTTGCCGGTGGTAGTTGCGGCTGAAGCGTGCAAATTGGCCATTCCTGGTCGTACAGGTCAAGTTCGGGTTCTACGGCAACCAGTTCCATGTTGGCTTCCCACAGAGCGTCGAGTGTTCCAACGTCTCTCCAGTATGGTTCCCGTTCGGGAGTATCGTCTCCGAGCCGATAGGCAAAGATGCGGTATTTATGCACAAGTTCGGGAAGTAAATCTTTTCCAAAGTCATGACTGCTGTTCTTTGTGTCTGCATCGCGTATAAGCTGCTCAAAAAGAAAACCGGTATTAAAAACGTAGTTTCCCATTGATGCCAGTACACGACCGGGTTTGCCGGGTATCTCTGCGGGTTTCGACGGCTTCTCCTCGAACCCGATTACCTGTCCCTCCGGGTCGACTTGAATAACACCAAAGGCGCCGGCGGCTTCCTCGGCAGATACTTCCACACAGGATACAGTCATATCTGCTTGCCAGTCTTCATGCTGGCTGAGCATTGGGCCGTAGTCCATCTTGTAAATATGGTCGCCACCTAATATCAACACGTGATCGGGTTTATGCGTGCGAATAATATCAAGGTTCTGAAATATGGCATCTGCTGTGCCTTTGTACCACCCGTCATCAACCCTCATTGAAGCAGGCAAAATTTCCATTGATTCACCAAAATCGCGACGACCACCAGACCAGCCGTTTACTAAATGCCGTATTAGTGAATGCGATTTATACTGTGTGAGAACACCAACTTGTCGAATGCCGGAGTTGATGCAATTGGACAGCGGAAAGTCTATGATTCGAAATTTACCACCAAACGGTACCGCCGGCTTCGCGCGCCAGGTCGTCAGTTCGTAGAGGCGACTCCCTTGTCCTCCCGCCAGAATCAACGCAAGAGTACTGCGGGTCAGCCGGGTTATGCGGCGCTGGTCAGATTTATCCATACCACTTTACCCTCCACCTTTTTTAGCCCAGCTTATAACAGCCTCATCGGTAATAGCAAACCGGTCAGCTCAAGCGCGGCGATTGGCTAATACCGCTATGGTCATTGAGCAATCATCCACGCATACGTTTGCCTTCGGGATCATAAAGAGGCGCGCCCTGCACTACGGCGGCGTAGAACTCACCGAGTATTTCAACGTCCAGTGTGGTGCCGGCCGACGTGTATTCGGTCGCTACATAGCCCATGGCCATGGACTGTTCGACATGATGGGCGTAGCCTCCGGACGATACATAGCCGATAGCTTCTCCGTTCTTCATGATTGCCTCATCCAGAGAGACATCAATCGGTGCATCTATGGTTAGTGTCACAAGCTTGCGGGCGACGCCTTCTTCCTGAATCTTTAATGTCGCTTCTTTGCCCACAAAATCTTTGTTCCAGTTAATGAAACCATCCATACCCGACTCTAGAGCATTGAAGTCGGGGCGGAATTCAAGTCCCCATGCGCCCCAGGCCTTTTCTAAACGCAGGCTCATCAAAGCGCGATTGCCGTACCAGCGGTACTCGAGATCCTGTCCGGCCTCCTCTATCGCTTCAGTCAGGCGCAGCAGGTACTGCGGTCGACAATAAATTTCATAGCCCAGTTCACCGGAAAAACTTAGCCGGTTTAACACAACCGGCACACCCCCCGCATATGTGCGGCGAGTATCACGAAACTTTAGTGCGTCAGCTGATACATCTTCACGCGTAATGCGTGATAACAACTCTCTGGATTCGGGACCGGACAATGCTATACCATGCCAGTCACCTGTCTGGTTTTCGTGGGTGACATCGTCTGGCAGTGTTTTAGCAAACCAGCGACTGTGTGCATCCTGCATGGCGCCTGAACCAAACAACATAAAACTCTCATCATCGTGGCAGGCAACAGTCAGGTCACCATATAGTCTGCCTTTCCCGGTCAGCATGGGTGTAAGCGTAATGCGCCCGGGCTTTGGAACATACCCGGCCATTGTCCTGTCAAGCCATGCACGAGCGCCGGGACCTTTTATTAAGTGCTTTGCAAAATTGGCGATTTCAATTCCAGCCACGCCTTCGCGCACGGCTTTAACTTCACGCGCTACGTACTCGTGAGAACGGTTGCGTTCAAAAGTGGGATCTTCGTGGGCATCATCCGGGCTATCGGCAAACCACAAAGCGTGTTCAAGGCCAAATGCCTGGCCCATGCGCGCCCCCCTGGCAAGCAATCGGTCGTACAGGGCTGTAGTTTGTTGTCTTCGGCCTTTGGGTAGAGTCTCGTTCGGGAAAGTCATGACGAAACGACGTTCATAGTTTTCACAGGACTTGACGGTACCCCAGTCGGGACTCGCCCAGTCACCAAAACGGGCAACGTCCATCGCCCAGACATCGATCGACGGTTCTCCATCAATCATCCATTCGGCCATGGTTAGCCCAACCCCTCCGCCCTGACAGAAGCCTGCCATGACGCCTACGGCACACCAGTAATTATGCATGCCAGGCACCGGGCCGATCATCGGGTTGCCATCCGGACCAAACGTAAACGGCCCGTTGATAGTCTGACGAATACCTGCTTCGCCCAACGCCGGAATACGCTCGAACCCAAGTTCCAGGCGGTCGGCAATATGCTCAAGATTCGGATTCAGCAATTCGTGCCCGAAATCCCACGGCGTGCCTTCTACTCGCCATGGCACACCAACAGGTTCATAGGTACCAAGCAAGATACCGTCACGCTCCTGTCTGAAGTAAAGATTCGCCTCGTAGTCAAAGCCACAAGGCAAGCGTGACCCGAAATTTTTAACTTCATCTATGGTGTCCGTGAGCAGGTAGTGGTGCTCCATCGGTTGCACCGGAAAATTCAAACCCGCCATGTGGCCGACTTCACGTGCCCATAGTCCACCGCAGTTTACGACGTGCTCGGCATTGACCACGCCCATGGGTGTTGTTACATCCCAGGTACCGTCAGCACGTTGTTGTGTTTGAGTGACAGGTGTATGGGTAAAGTATTTTCCCCCATAGTGACGCGCAGCCTTCGCAAAAGCGTAAGTCGTACCAGAAGGATCCAGGTCACCATCCTGATCATCCCAGAGTGCTGCGTGGTAGTACTTTGGATCAATCAGCGGGTGTCGGTCTGCTACTTCCTGCGGTGAGATAAACTCCTGATTCAATCCCATGTAGCGTGCTTTGGAACGCTCACGCTTTAAGTAGTCATACCAGGTCTGGTTTGATGCCAGATAAAATCCGCCAGTCAGGTTCAAACCGGTCGCGTGGCCCGATAGTTCTTCGATCTCTTTGTACAAATTAATGGTGTAGCTTTGCAAGCGGGAGATATTTGGATCAGAGCTGATAGTGTGTATCTGACCGGCAGCATGCCAGCTGGACCCCGAAGTCAATTCGTCACGCTCAAGCAACACCGTATCTTTCCAGCCAAATTTGGCCAGGTGGAAGAGGATCGAGCAACCGACCACACCGCCACCTATGACCACAACTTTGGCGTGACCGGGCAGCTGATCTTTGGTTGAACCCTCGGCAACAATTTCAGGCATTATATTCTCCTTCGCTATTCATCCCGATCTATATAGAGCGCTCAAGTCTCCAAAATACGGAGTCGTAACAAATAACCATTTTTGATTTGAATGTAGACACTATAATGAAGATCAGTACCAGGAATCCGGTAATTCTTGCTTGCGTTTTGCAACATATGCTGTCAACGCTTCCTTAACCCCCGGGTCAATCGCTGGCGTCTCGTACAAGTCGAGCATTTTGTTCCATTTTTCATACGCACGCTTGCGCATGTCTTTGCTGCCGCCCTCCTCCCAGTTCTCGACGTTTCCACTGTCACACAGCTCTGCTGTATAAAAAGCGTTTTTATAATGACGCATGGTATGAGCTGAACCGAGGAAATGACCACCTGGTTCGGTTTCCATATACGCATCGCGGGCAAACTGGTCGTCATCCATATCAAGCCCTGCCAATACCTTCTGGTAGCTGCCAAGACGATCCGCGTCCATAACGAGCTTTTCAAATCCGGTAGCCAACCCGCCTTCAAGCCAGCCGGCAGCATGTAACGTGAAGTGGGAGCCGGCAAGCGCTGTCGAGTGCATTGAGTCAGCACTTTCGTAGGCCGCCTGTGCATCTTCTATTTTAGACGCGGTCAGCGAGCCACCACAACGCAAGGGCAAACCAAGACGTCGAGCCATCTGACCGATGATGTAATTCGAAAGAACCGGCTCGGGCATACCAAATGTTGGCGCGCCGCTTTTAAGACTCATGGACGATAGAAAGTTGCCCATGACAAACGGCGCACCTGGTTTAACCAACTGCCCGAACGCGATCGTGATCATTACTTCCGCCATGGCTTGCGCAACTGATGCGGCGGTGGAGACCGGTCCCATTGCCCCCGTTAAAATAAAAGGCGTAATAACCATTGCCTGGCCACGTGAGGAGTAAACCTGAATGGCTTCAGTCACGACACGATCAATAAGCAACGGAGAATTGGTATTGACGTTCGCCATGATAACGACATTGTTATCCATGGTCTCTTTACCGTGGAGAATCTCTGCCATGTCCACGCTATCCTGAGCCCGGCTTTTTTCAGTGATCGCGCCGAGGTGTGGTTTGTCATTGAGCGTCATGTGCGCATACACCATATCGAGGTGACGCTTGGATACCGGCACATCGGTGGGCTCGGCAATGACCAACCCGGAGTGATGCAGATTCGGGTGCATATAAGTAAGCTTCAACAACTTTTCGAAGTCATCGAATGTGGCATAACGCCGACCGCCTTCAAGGTCGCGCACGAACGGTGCACCATAGATAGGTGCGAACACCTGATTATTGCCACCGATGGTGACGGAACGTTCCGGGTTGCGCGCCAGTTGGGTAAATTCAGAGGGGGCTTTGGCGCACTGGGCTCTTACCCATTGTGCATCTGCAAAGACTTTGTCACCGTCTGTTTTGACACCTGCCTCTTGCCAGATACGAGTGGCCTCCGGGTCATCGCGAAAAGCGAAACCGATATTCTCAAGTATCCAGTCAACCTGCTCATCGAGCTTGACTAATTGTTCTTCGTCCAGTGGGTCGTAGAATGGCAGGTGGCGTTTAATATAAGCAGGACTTGCGACAGCGGCTGCAGTTGGGCGTCTATTGCGGGATCTACGAACCATACGAATTTCCTGAGAGCCTGACTGCCCGAAGAATAGCGGAGATCCGGCAATCTGTAACCGTTGAAAATTGTGATCAAGTGCATAGACTGTGGCTATGCGTAACACCCTCAAACTGATCGGCTCGCCGCGAAATCTGTTTATATTTGAAGCAGCGGCGCGGCTGGGTTCTTTCACCCTGGCAGCGAACGAACTGTCGATGCAGCAACCGTCAGTCAGTGCCGCCATCAAGCAGCTGGAGGAATCGCTGAATATTCGCCTGTTTGACAGAGGCCACCGTCGCATAACACTGACAAATGCAGGGTTGCGCTACTACACGGACATTTCACAGGCACTCAGCGGTATCGAGAGCGCCACGGAGACGGCCCACAATATGAGCCGTAGCGAACATGTCACGCTGAACTCGTCTTCCGCGTTCTCTTATTACTGGATGATGCCAAAGCATGCAGCACTTCGTGAGAAACACCCTGACATTGACCTGCGCGTGCAAATCAGTATTCACGAACCCGATCTGGATGTTGAGAACATTAGCATTGCAGTACGGCTGGGCCACGGTGACTGGCCAGATTGCCATGCCTGCAAGCTTTACGACGAGATCATATTTCCCGTCGCAAACCCTGCCGTGATGCAGGCCGCGTATAGTTTGCGAAGCATTCCGAATCTGTTGCATGAACGTCTTATCCATCTGGAAGAACCGGTGCGAGCACGCCCCACCTGGAAACAGTGGTTCGATCACCACGAAATCAGGGATGTGACACTCTCGGAAGGCATGCGACTAAACGACTACGCGCTGGTCTTGCAAGCCGCACAAACAGGGGAAGGCTTTGCGTTCGGCTGGGAACATATCGTTCGCGATATGATCGATCGCAAGCTGCTTGCTGCGAAAGAAGAGTGGGCCTGGGAAACCGGCAGAGGAGTGTATCTGGTCTGGTCACGAACACGCCCGCTGCCAGAGAACGCCGAGAAGGTCAGGGACTGGATATTGTCCTGTGTTTAACGGATCAGTCTTGCTGGAAAAATCAGTTACTATCAGTGTTCATTTGGTCAGGCAGGCTTGTATGTGTATGTTTTTGGTCGGAGTCAAAGCATCCCTGGTAACGCTACAAGCGCTTGAAAGTTAATATGGCTACACCTGAAAAAACATGCTGCACACCGCGCAATGAAAGTGGCGCACCAGCTAAACCGCACAGACCGGTAACTCAAAAGGGCAAACTGACTTTCAACCTGTGCGATATACCTGGAGGTAAGTCCATGCTTGGCACGGATCGACCCTTCATACCACTCGACGAAGAAAGTCCGTGCCGCACGCGTGAAACTTCACCATTTCGCATGATGCAGACAGCTGTCACTAACGAGATGTTCTCAATCTTTGTCAAGGAAACGGCCTACCAGACCGAAGCCGAACGTCTGGGATGGTCTTTTGTTTTCTACCAACAATTGCCTGATGAATTTAAAGAAACACAGGCGGTACTTAATACACAATGGTGGCGAAAAGTACACGGTGCCAGCTGGAGCCAACCGGTTGGCCCTGACGCAACTGTGGAACTCCATGATAACCACCCCGTTGTTCATGTCTCGTGGAATGATGCACAGGCATTCGCCCGGTGGGCCGGAGGTCGTTTGCCAACTGAAGCCGAGTGGGAGCATGCAGCGCGCGGTGGCCTCGGCGACGTGGCGTTTCCGTGGGGCGACCAGGAACCTGACGACAACGATTTTCAACCGTGCAACATTTGGCAAGGTGAGTTTCCGGTGCGAAATTCCTGCGCGGATGGTTACGCTGCCACAGCGCCGGCAAAATCATTCGAGCCCAACGGATACGGCTTGTACAACATGTGTGGAAACGTATGGGAATGGACATCCGGCAGACTAAAAATCAGTGGTCGCTCGCCAGAGTCAAAGCAATATGCCAGACATTACAAAGGTACCAAACTTCTTAAGGGTGGTTCGTTTCTTTGCCACAAGAGTTATTGCCTGCGCTACCGAATTGCGGCACGCACCGGAACCACGCCAGATTCAAGCACCACACATCAAGGGTTTCGATTGGTATTCTAGTGTGTACCGGAACCTTTTATTTGAACGATGCCGGGATCAATATCTTTGGTAACCAGAGAGCAATCTCGGGGAAAACTATAATCAACAGGAGAATTAACAGCATCGGTATTAACACAATCAAAACATCCCGCATCACCTGCACGACATTCAGACCGGCTATGGACGATGAGATCAACAGACAGAGGCCGTACGGTGGAGTCACGAGACCAAAGGCGAGGGAAATGATGCCAATGATGGCGAACGCAACGGGATGAATATCCGCTGCCTGCGCTACCGGCAATAAAACAGTGCCAAGGATAATAATCGCCGGTATTGCATCAATGAACAGGCCGAACAAAAGAAACAAGGCAGCAATAACCAGCGATGTGCCAAAGGCATCGAACTCAAGTGCCGTCAACGTGCCTACAATCAAACGCGGCACATTGTAAAACGACAGCATCCAGCCGAACGCTGAAGCTGTACCGATAGCAAATAGCGATATAGACGAAAAGCGACCGGTATCATAAAGAATGCTGACGACATCTCGTGTACTGATGGTTCGATAGATGAAGAATCCCAGAATAAAGGAATAGAACGCTGCAATTATGGCGGACTCGGTTGGTGTGACGATGCCACCTACGATGCCACCTATTACAAAAACAGGAGTCAACAGAGCAAGACCGGCACCTCTAAACGCATTGATAAACTCACTCATGGTGGGCTTGCCGGCTGTCGGGTAGTTATAGATTTTCGCGTATCCATAGACAGTTCCCATCAATGCCAGTGCAATCAGCAGACCGGGAATCGCACCTGCGAGGAACAACGCGCCGACTGAAATCGACATCACACCGCCCCACACGACCATTAGAATACTGGGTGGAATAATTACGCCCATCACAGACGAACAGGCGGTTATAGCGACGGCAAATCGTGGTGAATAGCCTTTTTCTATCATTGCCGGTATTAATATTTTCCCGCAGCCAGCGGCGTCCGCGGTGGAAGAACCGGAAATACCGGCAAACAACATGGAAACCGCTACATTGACCTGCCCCAGTCCCCCGGGCATCCAGCCGGTGAGAACTCGCGCCAGTTCAATCAGGCGATCTGTCATTCGACCCGCATTCATGAGATTAGCGGCAAGCAGAAAAAACGGGACCGCAAGCAGGATGAAGGAATTGTAGGACTGGAACATGCGATCCAGAATCAGGAACGGGGTTAACCGCAGGTCGAGTGCGACCACAGGTATGGTGGCTATACCAAGCGCGAATGCAACCGGCACGCGCAGCAATACCAGAGAGATGAATCCGCCAACCAGAATAAGACAGGCAGTCCCTGCGGTGAGAATCACGATAGAGCCTGATCGCGGTTACGATAAGCGTTAACAACCTGCCAAAGGCGAAACAAAGCGAACATAAACCAGACCAGACCAGCCAGTGGCACGCTCAGGTAAATCCAGAGCAGGTTGATCTGCATCATCACCGAACTTTGAATCGAGCCAAACTTCGCATAGTCAATGCCGAACCTGACAAATAACAACGCAAAGACACAGATCATCAGCAACACAAAACCCTTCTGTAACAAGGTCCCGAGCGGTGAAACAGCATCCGGGATAACTCTCACATCAAAGTGGGTGCCTTCCCACACAGCGATCATTGATCCAAGCATCACCACCCAGATAAAAATGAACTTCGCGAGTTCCTCAGTCCATAGGTAGGTTGGAATAATTCCCGTGTAGCGGGCAAGAACCTGCATAAACACCGGTACGATCAAGGCCGCTATCAACAACCCGACCATGATTCGCAGTAGCTGGCAAAGTGCCTCAAGCGCACGCTCAATCATAAGCAGGGTTCAGCTTAAAGGGTTTGGAAAAAGAGATGCCTCCCGCCGCATAAACGGCAGGAGGCATTGATTGCAGGACGAACGATTTCTTACTTATTTTGAGCGAATAGCTTTCAGCAATTCTTCAGCACCAAGCTCTGCGGCGTAGGTATCATGCACGGGTATCACAAGCTCAAGGAGCTTGTCACGATCTGCAAACTCCTGAATTTTTATCTGCCCTGCATCAGACATTTGCTGGAGTTTCTCACCATCTTCGCGTGACTCTATCTCACGACCGTAGTCCCCCGCTTCCTTGCCTGCCTTCATGACTGCAGCTTGCAGATCTTCCGGCAATTTTGCGAATGCCTTGTTACTGAAAATGATTGGTCGCACCGTTATAGAGTGCTGCGTAAGCGTGATATTCGGTGCGACCTCGAAGAATTTGTACTGAAGCAAGCTGGCCGCCTCGTTCTCAAGCCCGTCGACCACACCGGTCTGAATAGCGTTATATACCTCGGAATAGGCAATGGCCGCAGGTGCTGCAGTCGCTGCCTCGAATACGCGTGCCTGTATCGGTGCACCCATCACACGCATTTTGTGTCCTTCAAGTTCATCCAGATTAGATATCACTTTGTTGGAGATCAAATTGCGTGTGCCACCGCCGGCATACCCGATAATTCGCAAGTCTGCTTTTTCCAGTAACACTTCTTCGAGAGGCGAAAGCACATCGCTTGAAAGCACCGCGTTCCAGTGATCAAGGTCACGAAAGACGAACGGCATATCCATCAATGGCACCGATGGAGCAAATCGAGCCAGGTTCGACGGCGCAATGATCGCGTAGTCAATAGCAACGCCCTGGGTTAGAAAATTTACATAATCCGGTTCGATGCCCAACTCACTGTTTCCGCGCAGATCAAAGGTGACCTCGCCGTCGTAGTATTCATTAACAAGCTCACTAAACTTGATCAGTGTTTTGCTGTAAGCGTGATCGTTGTCAAACAGGCTCGCACCGCGCAACGTCACATCGGCAGCTTGAGCAGTACCGATTAGTGTCGTAACAGACAGTGCAGTAACCGATAGAGCAGCTACTGCAGCTAGTTTCCTGATATTTTGCAACATCGTGAATTCCCTCCCGAGTTTTTTGAAATGGCTCTGGCAAGCACCCAACTGTATAAAATCTACAACTGGTATGCTAGTAGACCATGAAAAAACCATAGATGCAATTGAACTGATGAACCTGTGTCAGTCATTCGCTATCAGCAAACGCTCTATATTTCTCGCCTGCTGTTTTTCACGTCTGCGCGAAAGAGCAGGCGATAAAGCGCCCGCCCAATTGGTACCAGCCATAGCAATATCACAATGACCCCCAGCGTTGCTGCGATTGGCCGGGAGAAAAAGCCCGTCAGATCACCATCAGCCTTGATCATTGACGACATAAAGTTGTCCTCCAGCATGGTGCCGAGAACAATGCCAAGTATGGTTGGCGCAACAGGAAATCCGTTTTCCTCCATCAGGTAAGCTAACACGCCCATAACCAGCATAATGCTAACTCCGAATACTGTGTTATTGATTGCGAATGAGCCGACAATGCAAAACATGAGTATGACGGGTATCAGAACGTTGCGTGGTACTCGCAGTATTTGGCGCGACAACCGAATTGCCAGAAAACCCAGTGGTAGCAGCGCCAGGTTGGCTATAAAAAAGGCGATAAAAACGGAGTAGATCAGCTCTGGTTGTTGGAGAAAAACAGTGGGGCCCGGGTTCATGCCTTTCATATAAAGCACACCGATGACTATCGCGGTTATTGAATCACCGGGAATACCGAAAACAATCGCGGGCACCCACGCACCGGCAAGCCCGGCATTATTGGCGGTTCCGGCATCTACCAGACCCTCTACATTACCAGTGCCGAACTTTTTGCTGTTTTTAGAGAATTTTTTGGACGTCGCATACGCAATCCATGCTGCTATGTCGGCGCCGGCACCCGGCAATATTCCCACGATGGCACCGATAGAACCGCCACGAAACACGTTGCGTTTGTATTTTCGTAAAATCGGGCCAAGGCCGTGAAACACACGCTTGATTGCTTGCTGCGGAATTTTCGTTTCTTCACTTGTGGACAACGTGAAGCGGATGACTTCTGAAATAGCAAACATCCCGATCATCGCCGGTATGAAACTGATACCCCCCATCATTTCAACGCTGCCAAAGGTAAAGCGAGGATGTCCGGCAGTAATATCTATACCGATGGTCGAAATAAACAATCCGATAAGCAGTGACACGAAGCCCTTCAGGGTTGATCCGGTAGAAACGATTACCGCACAGGATAAACCCAGGCACGCCAGCCAAAAGTACTCATACGACGAGAATTTGATAGCAAACTCGGCAAGCATCGGAGCGCTTAGTGCGAGAACAATCGATCCCATGACCCCACCGATGGCGGCACACACAAGACTGGTACCGAGCGCCAGTTCGGCCTTGCCCTTGCGAGTTAGTGCGTAGGCTTCGTCACAGTAGGCAGCAGACGCCGGGGTTCCCGGAATGCGCAGCAGTGCACCAGGTATGTCGCCTGCAAAAATGGCCATCGCAACGGTGGTGACGATACAGGCGATGGCCGGTACGGGATCCATAAAAAAAGTAAACGGCACCAGCAACGCCGTTGCCATCGTCGCCGTCAGTCCTGGAATGGCCCCAACGAACAGACCAAACAACGCGGCAAGAAGCATAACCCCCAGTACCGAGGGTTGAAAGACCAGGCTAAAGGCCAGAATTATCGTGTCCACGACAAGCTACCAGACGATTCCCTGCAGTACTCCTGCAGGAAGTGGTACTAAAAGAACTTTGGCAAACAACATCTGAATCGCAGCCGTGGTTATAATCGCAATCACGAGGGACACACCTGTCGATGAACCCAATCGATATAACAAACAGGCGATAGTAGCTATTGAAAGCGGGATAAAGCCAATCCAGTCGGACAGAAAGATATAAATAAAGAGAAATGCAATGACCAGCAGAGCATTGATTCTGGCGTGTCTAGATTGGGCAATGTTACCAAAATCAATCCAGCTGGAAGCTGGACCGGACTCCGCTCGACGGGCGACCAGACCTCTGAGGATCAGTATTAATCCGCATCCCGCCAATCCTGCACCAATCAATGAAGGAAACAGATTCGGACCATAGGACTGACCGTGCAATGAGGGAAAGGTGCGTGTGTAGGCGATTTCTGCGACTGCAAAAACAACCAACACCGCACCCGTTATCGCGTCGTTAACTTTCACGCGATCTCCTTCATACTATGCAACCGGAAATCAGGATCGCTTACTTCGCAAGCCCTACAGCTTTCATCACACCACCCAGCGCTTCGTCACTGGACGTCATCCACTCACTGAATTCAGCGCCCGGCTTCCACACCAGACCAAAACCGCGGCCTTTCATGAAGTCCTGAAACTCTGCTGAATTCCAGACTTTTTCAAATGCTGCGGTCAATGTGGCAGTTACATCATCCGGCATGCCTTTCGGTCCGGCTAACCCTCTCCAGGCAGCCATTTGCCAATCGAGATCCGCTGCCTCTTTAAGCGTTGGCACATCTGCAAAGGCGCCGTTACGTTCTGTGTCCATGACGGCCAGAGATTTTACTTTGCCGGCATCGATGAGTGCCGCAGCTTCTACGATTGAGCAAGTGACAATATCAACACCGCCTGCGACCAGTTCCTGCAGACCAGGCGCGGCACCTTTTGATGGCACCCAGGGAGACGCGTCAGGGCTGATGCCCGCAGTATCCAGCAGACCAGCCATTGCAAGGTGCCAGATACCACCCTGCCCGGTGCCTGAAGACTTGTGCTTACCGGGATCTGCCTTGATAGCTGCGACTGCATCCTGAACCGTTTCCCATGGAGAATCTGCAGCTACCTGAAAACCGGCCGCGTCGTAGTTATAGAGTGCAATGGGTGTGTAATCTTCGCCGGTAAGTTCGGTCAGGCCGGCCCAATGCATCATGCCAATCTCTACGGTAGCAACTCCGATCGTATATCCATCCGCTTTAGCGGTTGCAATTGCAGAGTGACCTACAACACCGCTGCCTCCGGTACGGTTGACGACGTTAAAGGGTTGCCCGAGTTCTTTCTCCATTAAGGATGCAATCATACGACCGGTTGCATCCGTACCACCCCCGGCTCCCCAGGGAACAATTAGCGTTACCGGACGTTCTGGATAAGCGGCCCACGCCGGAGCACCAAAAGTACTTAACGCCAGGGCAGTAGCGGTGGCTATCGCCCCCGCGAACTTACCGAACGGTTTGACAGATTTAATCATTTTTTCTTGCTCCTCGAAGTGTGAATTTGCCAGTGTCATCCGGAAACAGGTGCGTCGCCAGGGATTCTCAAGAGACACATTGTGCTTGCTTCCGGTTATTCTCTGGCTAAGTGTCGCCGGTAAATGGCGTGGTAAAACAAGTGCGCTGTATCCAAAAAACACATCAAGCCGGGCGTTCTTACCCGGGGCCTGTTAAATACGTTTTGAAAAATCAGTGTCAACCAATCCAGGGCATGCTTCCAGCTGGAACAGGCCGGCCGTGTTTTACACACCGTCTGCTCCACTACTATGTAGCGCAATCCGGCCCCTGCACTGCGGTGGTTCATAAAGTTAGAAAGATCACGCTTTCGGTTAAATGGTATACTAGTATAACTCGTGGTGTAAACAGATCGATTTCGTTATCAATGAATTAAGCTTGCTTTCTGATAACTGTAAAAATAACTTCGTTTTGCACGTTCTTGCTTCTCGGGGCGTCCCCTGTGGCCTGTTGTTGTTCCATTTACCCAAATCACTAATCTCATTGTCGGGATAGAAAAATGGCGCATAAGCGCAAAATAGTTGAACGTCGCACCAGCGCTGATTTGGTTTTTGATTTTTTGTATGAAGAAATTGCTTCGATGCGGCTCCTTCCTGGCACAAAGATTTCAGAAGCCGATGTCGCCGGACAATTCGATGTATCTCGTCAGCCTGTAAGGGATGCTTTTAGCCGCCTTGAAAATCTCGACCTGCTATTGATCAGGCCGCAAAAGGCAACTGAGGTAAAACGGTTTTCTTCGGCTGCAATAACAGCCGCCAGATTTGTGCGGGCTGCTGTAGAATCTGAAGTGTTGCGTCGCGCATCACGCGTATGCGGAAAAAACGGCGTCGCCTTGCTTGATGCCAGTTTGCGAGAGCAAGCTACTGCAGTGGAAGAAAACAGCTATGATCGTTTCCGCACTCTAGACTATAAGTTTCACCAAACACTGTGCGTCGTCGGTGCAGTTGAATTTGCGTTTGATGTTATCGAAAAGAATAAAGCGAAGGTTGATCGCCTCTGCGTGTTAGGCCTGGCAGGGGATGAAAGACTTGATCAGCTACTTGCCGATCATAGATCGATAGCAGACATGGTGGCAAACAACGATGAAGAAGGAGCTGTGAAGGTTGGCATGCTTCATTTGTCACGCCTCGACTCCACGATCAATGAAATCCGTGAGGGCAATGCTGATTATTTCGATGACTAGTGATCACTGTAGTGACGGCTAATATAGTCTTCTGTAAACTTGCCACTGCTGCGATCCTGCTCAACCAGTGATTTTTCTCTTTCGGCGGTAGGCCCGTAACCACCGGCCCCGGGAGTTTCGACGATAATGCGATCACCCTCTGCTACTGCTACCTCTCCTGGCTTGTCATCCAGTCGTTGTTCAACTTCGCCATCGCGAAACAAAAATCTTCCGGTGGCACCTGGCTGTCCGCCAAACAAACCCCAGGGTTGATTGCGAAATCGCTCGCCGGCACCGTTAAAAACACAGCTGTGATCAACAGGCGTTAGCACACGCCTTAGGCCCATACCTCCACGGTGTTTTCCCGCACCGCCGGAATTTTCAACAAGACTGTATTCTTCAACCCGCAACGGATACTCCTGTTCTATAGATTCAACCGGCAGGTTTGATGTATTGGTGATATGAACCTGTACGCCATCCTTGCCATCTTTACCGGCACGGGCGCCCATGCCGCCGCCCAGTGTTTCCAGATATAAATAGGGTTGACTGGTCCGTGGGTCTACACCGGAAAATACCGCTGTTGTGTTGGCACCGTTGGCGGCCGCAATGACTTTATCTGGTATAGCCTTTGATAATGCCCCGAGCACCGTATCCACAACGCGCTGACAGGTGTGGGCTCGAGCGGCAACCGGTGCGGGAAACACACAGTTGATTAGTGTGCCCGGGGGTGCGGTTATTTCAACTACATCAAGTACGCCCTGGTTGCTGGGTATTTCGGAATCAAGTGCCGCGATCAATGCATAGCATGCGCTTGCCTGTACCGCGTTCATTGTGGTGTTGATGTTTCCGGCGACTTGTTCACTGGTACCGGAGAAGTCACAATGAACGTTATCTCCGGCGACCGTGATCGCCAGGCACACGGGGATATCGACACTGCCGATACCATCGCCATCCATACAGTCTTTCCATTCGTAAACACCATCGGGAATTTCTGCAATGGCTGATCTCATACGTTGCGCGGTACGACTGATGATCTCGTCAAAAGCGCCCAGTACATTGGTCAGGCCGTGTGTTTCAACCACCTCGGTAAAACGCCGGGCGCCGAGCTTGCAGGAAGCGATCTGCGCATTGTGATCACCGCGTCGTTCATCCGGTACTCGTACATTCAATAACATCAGGTCCATGATATCTTTTTGCAACACGCCCTGGCGGAACAGTTTGATCACAGGTATCCGCAACCCTTCCTGGTATATCTCGGACATGCCGCCTGCCATTGAACCCGGCACCATGCCACCAATGTCTGCATGGTGAGCGATGTTGCAGACGAAGGCGACAACGTCTCCACCATCAAATATTGGCATCGCATAGTTGATGTCCGGCAAGTGCGTGCCGCCGGCGGTGTGTGGATCGTTGGCGACAAATATATCACCCTCTGCGATATCACCGTCGAATTTTTCAAGCAGGCATTGCATCAGACCGTTCATCGAGGCGATATGAATGGGGAGCGTAAGAGCAGCCTGCACTACCAGCCTGCCATTCCTGTCTACCAGCGCTATTGAGTGGTCTTTGCGCTCTTTGATATTGGTTGAATAGGATGACCGCATAAGTGCAACGAAGCATTCGTCTGCGATAGAGCGTAAACCATTGGCGATTATTTCGAGAGTAATCGGATCAAGGGAATTGTTGACTGTTGTTGGTTTATTCATCGTTTCAACGTCCGCGTGTCTGTTGTCTATGCATTGCGTATGCTAACAATCAGGTGGCCATCCGCTGTAACCTCGGCCTGATCTGCCGGATACACCGGTATAGTGGTGTCGAGCTGTTCGATTATCGCAGGGCCACTGATCATGTGCCCTGGCAACAGGTCTGCTCGTGAATACACAGTCGCTTCAACGGAATCATCTGCCGTGAAGTAGACTGGACGAGTACCCTGTGACAATGGCTCACCGGAAATATCGACACACTGGCCGGCTTCGGCATCTTCGTACAACCTGGCAGACGCTGACAGGCGTATGTTTACAATTTCAATCGGGTCACTGTCACTGGCATATCCGTAGGCAGTTTCATGCGCTGTGTTGAAAGCGCTTTGCAACATTGAAAGGCCTGGTATGTCTGTGGTTACCAGCGTCTCTCCCGAGACGACGGGGACAGCAAGTTCAAAGTTCTGGCCGACATAGCGCGCATCCACCACCAACTGTAGCTGGCGCCCCTGGCTCGGTACGTTTTCACCATTGAACCATTCAACCGCACGATGTTTTAGATCAAGGAAGGCTGTGGATAGTTGATCGAGACCCTGTGCATCCAGAGTGAACCGGCGACTGACAACAAAGTCTTCTTTAAGATCAGACACCAACAGACCCTGAGCGCATACAATACCGGGAGCTGCCGGCACAACCATCTCGTCAATGCCAAGGCTAATTGCAACATCGCGCGCATGGAGCGGGCCTGCACCGCCAAACGGCATTAAGACAAAGTCTCGCGGGTCATGCCCCCGCTCCACGGATATGGTACGAATAGTTCGGACCATATTGGCAACCACAATGCCGAGTACACCGTGAGCTGTGCGCTCTACAGAGAAGCCCAGCTTCTCTGCCAGCGGTTTCAACGCGACGTTCGACAAGCCCGGGTCAAGACCCATATCACCGTCGAGCAAGCCCCTGGCTGACAGCCTTCCCAGTAGCAGGTTGGCATCGGTGACAGTTGGCTGTTCTCCTCCGCGCCCGTAACAGGCGGGTCCTGGATCTGCGCCCGCACTGATCGGCCCGACTTTGAGCAAGCCATCGCGGTCAAACCATGCGATTGATCCGCCACCGGCACCAACGGTTTCTACATCAACGCTCGGCAAGCGAATCGGGAATCCTGCGACATCACGATCAAACGCCAGATCAATTTCATAGTGTCGGATTAATGCGACATCTGCGCTGGTGCCACCCATGTCGAGTGTGATGATATTTTGCCTGCCGGTTTGTCGAGCGACATGCGCCGCGCCTACAGCACCCGCTGCCGGCCCTGACAGTGCGGTACGCACTGGTAGCTCCCTTGCACGCGCCGGCGACATCAGCCCACCGCTGGACTGATTTATTCCCAGTGTAGCCTCTGGTGCCTGACGTGCTACACCCTCCTCCAGAGTTTGCAGATAATGACCCATTACCGGTTGCAGGTAGGCGTTGAGTACCGTGGTCGACAGACGCTCGTATTCGCGAAACTCGGGTTGCACCTCTGACGACAAAGATATCGCCAGTCCAGGGGCACGTTCAGCAATGACACTGGCGACCAGTTGTTCGTGATCGGGGTTGCGAAAGGCAAACAAAAATCCAACGGCTATAGCAGATACGTTTGCTGCAATGGCTTCATCGACCACCTGCTCGATAGCCTGTCTGGTCGGTGCATGGACGACATCGCCGGCAGCGTCAATTCTTTCCCGCAGTTCAATGCGATCTTTCCGTTCGATCAACGGGGCCGGATGATCTTTTTGTAAATCGTACATGTGTGGTCGCGTCTGACGACCTATTTCAAGCAGATCTCTAAAGCCTTTGGTCGTGATGAGTGCAACACGGCTGCCTTTGCGTTGTATGAGTGCATTTGTGCCAACGGTGGTGCCATGGGAAAGCCGCTCAATCTGAAGCTCCGGTATGCTGTGTTGCGTGCAAAGTGCGCTGAGGCCGGTCAGGATGGCCTCTGCCGGATTAGCAGGCGTGGATGGAGTCTTGCCCACGTGAAACGCGCCGCTCTCCGGATTGCTGGCAAAGAAATCTGTAAAGGTACCCCCTACGTCAACGCCAACGATCCATCCCATTCATTTCCCCTGAGTTGTTTTAGTGTGTGACTTCGCTGCAATTGCGTTCCTCCGTCAAAGGCACCGCTGCGTCGGCGATTGTAGCCCGCGCGATGCAGTTTCACCACAGCGCGGGCAACTACACTGAACACATGGTTTTCCTGTGGTTTCCTGTGTTACCCGCTAATTGATAACCGCGGCGCTGGTCGGTTGGAGCGCAACAGGAAGTGCGACGATTTTAGTGCGTAACTATTGAACGATAGAATATAAGCCGGTTCTGTGTGTTCGATCTTCCTGCCAACAAGTTGTCCCGCAGTGATCTGAACAGCTAATTCCGCGAGGAAAATATCTCTTAACGACGAAGTACGCGATAGTTGCGCCCGCCGTGGTAGCACACCAGCACTGCACCGCTGCGGGCAACCTGTTCAAACAGCCCTGTGATACGGGATATCTGATTTGGCCAGGGGTAGGCAAAAAAAAGATCTACGTCTTTGTAGTTGATGAACGAAATCGGGTTATCTGCGGGATAAATACTGGCATGAATAAAAGTAGCCGGGATTGCGTGTTGCTGTGAGAAGTCCCGCGCCAGATCCACCAGCTCTTCCTCGATTTCAATACCGCTTGCGTTCATCCCAATAATTGAAGCCAGGAGTGTCACCAGACCAGGTCCGCTACCCCACTCGCAGAAAACCGGTTTGTTGTCGGGGAACGCATGCTTCACGATGGAGTTGAGCAAATTCCAGCTCGTTCTACCATTAGCGGGTACAAACTCCGGAATGTTACCTGAACCGCTGGCACGGGAACTAATCTCGTCGCTTGCGACTTTACAGTCACTAATCAGCGCGTTTGCGCAATCTGGCAGGCTAAAATACTCATAAGCCGGATCGAGTTTTTCCACGGCATGAATAGTCGTGTTAGCTTTTGAGTACTTCGAGAGGCAGCGACAACGCCGGATCACCGCTGGATGCCAGGAAAAATATTATTCCGGTAAGTATAGCTATGGTGAGCAGATACCAAACGGCGGAAAAAATCTGCCCGTAGCGATCCAGCGGCAATAGTGAGCTATGTTGCCGATGGCGCCACTCAAGCAGTATTTCGAAGCTGCCTATAAACAACAGGAACCACAACAATGCGAGACCAAAGGAATAACTAATAACTATACCAAGCAGGATTCCGCCAATGCAAAGCAACAACCCGGCGACGTTGTGCATGGAAAAGGTGATCGCCTTGAGGATGTGCCCGCCGTCGAGTGGAAGTATTGGTAATAGATTAAACAGATTCAGTAGCGCATTAAACCCGGCTACACCGGCAAAAATCGGCATACCGGTAATGTAGTAAAGCAGCAATGCAATAATTGACAAAGCCATGCCAAACACCGGCCCCATAATCGAGATAACCACGTTCTGCCAACGCGTATTAAGATTGTTTTCACCTACCGCCGCACCGCCCACAAAGGGTATGAGGTAGATGCCTTTTGTTTTCATGCCAAAGTGTTTCATCGCTCTAATGTGGCCGTACTCATGAACCACGAGGCAAAAAATAATCAGCAGTGCGAACTCAATGGAGAACAACCATGAATAAGCCGCGAGACTGGCGCCAACCAGCAGTACCTTGATGGCTTTGGCGCTTTTCAACAATTTGAGGCCTAGCGACGCCAGACTCATAATGCTGAACTGACGGCGTGCCGGCATTGCCTGTTGCGGAGTGCTGCCGGCGAGGTCGTCCGTTGTGCGGTTGCCTGCGATCACATCCTGCTCATTGGCAGTGATTTTGTAGTCCAGCGTGAACGGTTGCCATTTGAGTTGCAGATTCAGCTGGCAACTGACAACACCCTCAGCATTCTGTAGCTCGAAATCGTGGACGATATGCTCCGGCGTTTCGGCACTTGCATTGCGCACGGAGACCAGTTGATTGTTCCAGTACAGTTGCTGCCAACCAGCCATATTGGCTTCGAGACGCAAGTCTTTGCCAAACACTTTTTCGTTAATCAGTTCCATAGGCTATTGAGCACTGTATCCGTTGGCGGGTTTGGCAGCGAGTCTATCAAAGTCAGGAGACAGAGCGCACGCCGGATTGAACAAACGCCTTCTATTGTGCAGACGGTTCAGGCTCTTGTAATTGAATCGCAGAACCTGGCAATGCGCTCGAGCGCCTGATGAAGTTCATCATCTGCTGCCGCATAGGAAACGCGAAAATGCGGACTCTTGCCAAAAGCTGTGCCGTGCACTGTGGCAACTGCTTCTTCCTCTAGCAGCGCCATGCAAAAATCAACATCGCTCTGGATCAACTGCCCTGCTTTGGTAGTACCGTTAAGAAATGCGCCACACGACGGGTAGGCGTAAAATGCCCCGTCAGGTTGCACACAATCGATACCCTCAATCGCGTTTAGTCCGTTCACCAGGGTATCCCGCCGCTGGCGATATATTGCAAGATTTTCCTGCAGTGACTCCTGCGGCCCGTTGAGAGCGGCAACCGCTGCCCATTGACAGATACGGCTTGTGCCAACGGTCGTCTGGCTTTGCACCAGTTCCATCGCCTTGATGAGCTCGGCAGGTCCGCCCGCATAACCTACCCGCCAACCGGTCATTGCGTAGGCTTTGGACACGCCGTTGACAGTCAGTGTGCGATCTCTCAAGCGCGGTTCTACCTGGGCGAATGAAGTAAAAGAATCGTCGGTGTATATCAGGTGCTCGTACATGTCATCAGATACCACCCAGACTTGCGGATGCTTCAGCAATACATCTGCCAGCGCCTGTAACTCGGCACGAGTATAAATAGATCCTGTGGGATTACCGGGACTGTTGATGACCAGCCATTTGGTTTTGCTGGTGATTGCTGCTTGCAATGCCTCTGGCGTTATTTTGAAACCGTCTTCCTGTGTCGTATTTACAATCACCGGTGTGGCATCGTAGAGCAACACTGACTGGGTGTACGCCAACCAGTAAGGCGCTGGAACAATAACTTCATCGCCCGGGTTTAGCGTTGCATAAAACATGTTCGACAGTACCTGCTTGCCACCGGCGCTAACGGTGACTTCATTGTCGGCGAATTTCAGTTCGTTCTCGCGGTGAAATTTATCTCTTACGGCGGCTTTAAGTTCATCGATGCCACCTACCGGACTGTATTTGGCTTCGCCCCTTAACATCGCCTGATAGGCACCCTCTTTTACGTGCAAAGGCGTATCAAAGCCGGGTTCACCAATACTGAGCGAAATCACGTCACGGCCGGCCGCCCGCAACTCCCTGCCGAGTTGTGTGATCGCTATGGTGGCTGAGGGCTTTATGCGGCTAAGTGCTTTAGCTTGCACGAGATTTGTCATATGTTCCTGAGAGCCTTTGCAAACACGATGCTTCGGAGCGCCTGCAGACAGATCTGAAAGAGCTACCGTTAATAACGCCACAAACGAATAGAGCTACAACGCAAGCAATGGCATCGTTGCACCTATCGCGTAACCAGGTGTAAATCCCCCCGGTGTACCAACAGATCAAAATTTTGTGACGTATCTGTCAAGGCAGTTTACCACACGGTATTCGGCAACGGGGTCTGCCGGAATACCCGCTGCGAATGTAGCCCGTTTCGCCACTCCTTAGATTTGGCAAAAACGTGACAGAGCTACAATTCTCGCTGTGGTTTTGCCAGCCGGTTGGAAAGCCTCGCACAAGTTTTTAAAGATTAACAAAATGAGTGCCGCAAGCCGAATTACATCAGCATTTCCCAAGGCCGGAAAAGTATTGTGCCCATCTATATCACATTTCTGTCTTTAATCGAAAAACACCTCTTATGGATACCAGAAGTGCAATTCCGGGTCTAAAAGCTCAACATTTTAATCGTTCATTGCTGTACCGGTTCAGAAAAGACCACCTCCCCCCACATTAGCTTCCCTGCAAACACTGGTTCGTAGTTAAGCAACCATCAACAGGATGTTATTTGATGTTATACGAAGGTCACTTACGGACCACCAGGTCTGGCAGAGTTTCGGCCACATCATGGCTCAACAGGTTTAGCTGTTTGATCTTCGCCCTGTTACTGTTTTCACCGGCTCACGCTGTCACTGAAGGTGAATGGAAGTCGGGGGGAACGGTGACCGGGGCAAATTTAAAAGTTAATGCCTCAACAACAGGCTCAGATGGCTCCATCTACTTTGGTGGCGAATTTACCCGTGTGAATGGTATTGCGGCTAACTATATTATCAAATGGAACGTAGCGACCGAAACCTTTGAGCCTCTCGGCAACGGTATGAGTTGGTACGTCACAGCGTTAACCACCGGGACGGACGGCTCTATATTCGCCGCGGGTGGATTTACCGACAGTAGCGGTACCGCCACTCATACGATCGCTAAGTGGGATCCGTTAACAGAGACCTGGAGCTCACCTGGCACCGGTACAATTTATGGTGTAAGTGCGATGACAACCGGCGTAGACGGATCCATCTATGTCACCGGATCTTTTAGCAGCGCTGATGGAGTCAGTGCGAACAAAATCGCAAAATGGGATACTGCAACGGAAACCTGGAGTGCGCTGGGAGAAGGCCTTAGTTCAACCGCAAGAGCCCTGCTAACTGCAGCGGACGGTTCCATCTACGCTGCCGGATATTTCACTACCGCTGGCGGAATCAGCGCAAACCGAATTGCAAAGTGGAATCCTGCAACGGAAACCTGGAGTGCGCTGGGAGAAGGGCTTAATGGCGGTGCAGAATCAGTGACCAGCGGAGCTGACGGATCAATCTATGTTGGCGGCAGGTTCATCCGTGCAGGCGGAATCTTCGCCCCCAGAGTGGCAAAATGGGATCCGACGCTGGAAACCTGGAGTGCGCTCGGTTCATTCACTGACGGCGATGTTTATTCAATGGCAACCGGCATTGATGGCTCCATCTTTGCGGCCGGGCGCTTCACCAGGGCAGGCGGCGTCAGCGCTAACAGAATTGCTAAATGGGATACGGATACCGAAAGCTGGAATCCACTTGGGGCAGGTCTCGGTTCGGAGACACTATTCGGGGACGCGCTGGCACTGTCAACCGGGCTGGATGGTTCAATCTACGCCGGTGGAGATTTCACCAAAGCCGGCGGGGACAGTGTAAACAGAATAGCCAAATGGGACCCGGCTGCGGAAATCTGGAGCGCGCCTGGAGCCGAGACTGAACCGGAAACACCCGGGCTCAATGGTGAAGTAATGGTACTAACCACAGCGGCGGACGGATCAATCTATGCCGGAGGAGTATTCACCACTGCTGGCGGAAACGCCGCCAACCGGGTGGCTAAATGGAACCCGATGTCAGAAACATGGAGTGCCCTCGGGGACGGCTTTAATGACGCTGGAGAATCTCACGCGGGCTATGTGCGTTCCCTGACCACCACAACCGACGGATCCGTCTACGCCGGCGGTATACTTAGAACAGATGGTGCTTACGGAATCGCAAAATGGAACCCGGTCACGGCGGCATGGGAACCAGTCGGCAGCGGTTTCAATAACGCAGCATTAGCGCTGACAACCGGGTTAGACCAATCTATCTATGCCGGAGGATGGTTCACCAGCTCTGACGGAATGGCTGTAAACAGAATAGCAAAATGGGATCCGGTAACGGAGACCTGGAGTGCGCTCGGGGAAGGACTATCTTCTGTTAACGCCATGACAACAGGCGCCGACGGATCCATCTATGTTGGCGGTTCTTTCACCACGGCAGGCGCAATCGACGCTAGCAGAATAGTAAAATGGAATCCGGTAACGGAAACCTGGAGTGCGTTAGGGGAAGGTCTTAATTCAACTGTTACTGCGCTGACTACCGGAGCAGACGGTTCCATTTATGCGGGTGGACACTTCACTACCGCCGGTGGAACCAGCGCCAGTAAGATAGCAAAATGGGATCCGGTAACGGAGACCTGGAGTGCACCGGGGGAAGGACTTAACGGTTCTGTTTACGCACTGACAACAGGTGCGAACGGATCCATCTATGCTGGAGGATCGTTCTCCGCCATCGGCGAAAAACCCGCTAACCGCATTGCAAAGTGGAACCCGGAAACGGAAACCTGGAGCACGCTTGAAGAAGGGTTGGACTGGTTCGGGGTCGCGCTGACAACCGGAGCAGACGGTACGGTCTATGTTGGTGGCAGATTTGCCACCGCTGGCACAATGCCTTCCCTGTATTTCGCCAGCTGGGAACCGTGCCTCGTACCTGTTGCTAACGCAGGAGGCGATCAAACACTGGATGCAATCTCTATCACTACAGTCGTCACGCTGGATGCAACTAATTCCTGTGTTGCAGACAAAGATGATGACGACCTCACCTACACATGGACAGGCTCGTTTGGCACTGAAACCGGACTAACGGCGGAGGTAGAATTGCCGCCGGGTGAAACCACTATCACACTGGAAGTGAACGATGGAAGCACATCCGGCACAGACACCATCGTTATTGCGGTTGTCGACAGTACCGCACCTTCGATCACTGTACCAGACAATGTATCTACAGTAGCTACAGGAGAAACCACCCCTTTAACTGCAGCACAACTCGGAACGGCTACTGCACACGACATTGTTAACGGGAGCGTAGCGGCGATTGCAGATAACAGTGGCCCTTTCCCTGTTGGCGAAACCACGGTGACCTGGACCGCTGTCGATGAGGCAGGAAACGAAGGCACAGCTATACAAACTGTTACCATCATTGACACCGCGCCCGTAGTGATCGCGCCCGACAGCCTTTCCGTTGATGCCACAGGTGCAACCACTATGGTTGACCCGGGCACGGCCACAGCAACCGACGCGGTAGACGGGGTGCTGACGGCTACCCCTGACAACAGCGGCCCGTATCCGCTGGGTAATACCACTGTCACCTGGAGTGCTACGGACAGCAACGGTAACACCGCAACAGCAACTCAACTGATCACTATTACCGACACCGGACCACCGGTCGTCACTCCACCAGCGAATATAGCCACTGAAGCCACTGGCCCCGCTACACCAATTGATCCGGGCGCGGCAGGTGCGATAGACGCTGTTGACGGCACGCTGGTAGCAGTGGCAGATAAATCTGGCCCATACCCTGTAGGCATCACAACTGTTATCTGGAGTGCGACAGACACCGCCGGTAACACCGGCACCGCTACACAAACCATTACCATAAACGACACCAGTGGGCCTGTCGTAGCAGCACCTGCCAATATGTCTATTGAAGCATCAGGTGCTACCACACTGGTTGCAACGGGTGTGGCAACGGCGAATGATATTGTTGATGGGCCGCTCCCGCCTGTCGCAAGTTTGTCGGGACCTTTTCCTGTGGGTATAACTACTATCAACTGGAGCGCTACCGACAGCAGTGGCAATAGTGCTACGGCGGTTCAAACAGTCACAGTAACCGATAGCATCGCACCAGTGGTAACAGCACCTGGAGATATAACAGCATCTGCTACCGGAGCTAGCACTACTGTTGATCCCGGTACCGCCAGCGCTACTGACAGAGTTGATGGTGCGCTGACTGCGATAGCAGATAACACAGGCCCTTATCCGGCAGGTATTACTCTGGTGACCTGGAGCGCCACAGACAGTGAAGGCAATACCGGCACAGCAACGCAAACCATTACCTTGAACGATAATGGCGCACCCGTCGTTACCGCTCCCGCTAATGTAACCGCTGAAGCGACCGGCGTTAACACACTCGTTAGTCTCGGCACTGCCACGGCGACCGATGCGATCGATGGAACACTGACAACATCGCCAGATAACCCGGGTCCGTATCCGCCGGGAGCAACCACTGTTACATGGAGTGCCACGGATGCTGCAGGTAACACGGGTGTAGCGATGCAAACGGTACTCATTGTTGATAGCAGCATGCCTGTTGTAACAGCACCTCCAAACATCACCGCAGAGGCAACGGGACTAACCACGTCCGTTGATACCGGCTCTGCTATAGCAACAGATACAGTGGATGGAAATCTGATGGCGACGGCGGATAAATCCGGCCCGTATCCACCAGGCGTAACTTCGGTGCTGTGGACGGCAATCGATTCTGCCGGCAACACTGGCAGCGCGGTTCAAACGATTACTATCACCGATAGCTCAGCGCCCGTTGTTGTAGCACCTGCAGACATAAGCACAGAAGCCACAGGGTTTGCGACGGTAGTAAATCTCGGTGTTGCCAGTGCCACCGACAGCGTTGAAGGCGTGCTGGCGGCAATACCCGATAACACCGGCCCCTACCCTGTCGGTACCACAACAGTAACGTGGAGTGCTGTCGACAGCCACGGAAACACCGGTACAGCGGCACAACAGGTAACGATAACCGACGTTGCATCACCGGTCGTCACTGCACCGGCAAATATAATCGCTGAAGCGACCGGTGTAACAACATTGGTCGATTCGGGTGTCGGCAGTGTAGAAGACAATGTTGATGGAGCGATTATAGCGATGCCGGACAATACAGGGCCATACCTGATCGGGGTCAGCAATGTGATCTGGAGTGCAACAGACAGCGCAGGTAACACCGGTACTGCAACGCAAACAGTAACCGTGATCGATACCACCGCACCTGTGGTCACAGCACCTGAAAATATTTCAATCACCACCGACTCGGCAACCCTGGTAAACCTCGGTACCGCCAGCGCCACTGATACAGTTGACGGTGCAGTGGTGGTGACTGTGGATAATCCAGGCCCATACTCGATAGGCACCACGATAGTGACATGGAGTGCGACTGATAGTGCGGGCAATACCGGTACTGCCACACAGACAGTTAGCCTTTCCGATATCGGTGCACCCGTTGTTACTGCGCCCGCTGCTATTACAGCAGAAGCCACAGGTGCTACAACCATCGTTGATCCCGGTACTGCAAGTGCCGTGGATGCTGCTGAAGGTGCGGTGACTGCAACACCGGATAACACAGGGCCTTACCCGGTAGGTACTACAACCGTGATCTGGAACGCGACGGATATAGCGGGCAATACTGGAACCGCCGCGCAAACAGTGACGATCACCGACACTACCGCGCCGTCTATAACAGTACCTGAAAATGTCAGCGCACAAGCTACAGGTGCAACAACATCTATAGACCCGGGCACAGCCAATGCTACTGATATAGTTGATGGCCCGCTCGACCCGATAGCCGACAACCCCGGTCCTTATAACGTGGGTACTACACTGGTTACCTGGAGCGTGACTGACAACGCGGGCAATAATGCCACTGCCACACAATCGGTAACCATAACCGATAGTGAGTATCCGGTGGTCAACGCGCCAGCCAACATTATCGTTGAAGCCACCGGCATTACAACAGCAGTTGACCCTGGCACTGCCACATCGACTGACCTGGTCGATGGTGTACTTTCAGCAAGCCCTGATTTTACAGGCCCGTTTACAGTAGGTGACACAACAGTAAACTGGACTGCTACTGATACCGCGGGCAACACAGCCACTGCAGCACAGGTTGTCACGATTATAGATAGTCAGTCGCCGACTATAATCGCCCCGGTTGATATCACAGGGATAGCGACTGGTGCGACTACGCCTGTTAACACCGGCACTGCCATCGCCATAGATACGGTAGATGGTATATTGACGGCAACGCCTGACAATGCCGGGCCGTTTCAACCCGGCACCACCACTATTATCTGGAGTGCAACCGACACCGCGGGCAACGCTGCTACAGCATCCCAGACTATCGTTTTGTCAGACGCTAACAGTCCTTTAGTAACGGCGCCGCCAGCTGTGGTGGCAGAAGCCAGCGGTGTGGTAACACCAATAGATTTGGGGATCGCAAGCGCTACTGACTCTATTGACGGTGAGCTTATTCCGATAGCGAGCAACACAGGGCCATTCAAAACCGGAACAACGACAGTAACCTGGAGCGCTACTGATGTTGCAGGTAACACCGGGGTCGCCACACAGTTAGTGACGATTACAGATAGCGTTACACCGGTGGTAACTGCACCGGCCAATATCACTGCGGAGGCTACCGGTAGTGCCACAACCGTTAGTCTGGGCGAAGCCAGCGCCAGCGACTCGGTAGATAAACAGCTAGTGGCTGTTGCGGATAGTACAGGGCCATTCCCGGTAGGCACGACGACAGTCACCTGGAGTGCAACTGACAGCGCAGGTAATACCGGCTCAGCTATTCAACTGGTGAACATTATTGATACCGCAAAGCCTGTCGTTACTGCACCTGGAACTATCACAGCAAACAGCACCGGTCCAACCACCCTGCTTTCTCTTGGTACCGCCACTGCAGTAGATTCCGTTGACGGAACATTAGTAGCGTCTGCCGACAACATCGGGCCATTTGCATTGGGAACCACCACAGTTACCTGGAGTGCCACTGATCGTGCCGGTAATAAGGCAACGGCCACCCAAACCGTTATAGTGAATGATAACGGCTCGCCATTGGTGGCAGCACCAGCCGATATAACCACGGAGGCTACCGGTACCGCGACGACTATTAATATTGGAAACGCCAGAGCAACAGACTTCGTTGATGGCAATCTCGATTCCAGCGCGGATAATACCGGCCCGTTTCCACCGGGCGAAACTATAGTGACATGGGTGGCGACAGATAGCGCGGGTAACACTGGTACAGCGCAACAGACCATCACTGTAAAAGACACTGGCCGACCAGTGGTCACTGCACCCGCCAATGTGACCACCGAGGCAACCGGTTTCACTACAGTTGTAGACCCTGGAACTGCCAGTGCGACGGATCTATTGGCTGGAGAACTGCCAGCCACTGCTGATAATCCAGGTCCTTACCCGGTTGGCAGAACCACGGTAACATGGACTGCCACTGATCCGTCTGGCAACACGACCACTGCAACACAACTGATCCATGTAATTGATAGCACTCCACCGGTGGTAGTCGCACCGGCTGACATCAACCTTGAATCCACCGGTGAAACCACTGAGCTTGCGCTGGGCACAGCAACAGCGACCGACCTGGTAGACGGAGAGTTGATCACTGCAAACGACAGCCAGGGAGTGTTCGAAACCGGTGAAACGCTTGTGACGTGGTTTGCCACCGATAACGCCGGAAATACCGGTACTGCCACACAGCTAATAACTATCACTGATGAGCCAGAATTTATGGCAGCTTTGGAGGAATCTATAGACGGGGCTGTTGACGCAGGCAGCATCGATCAAGCTGAAAGTGGCACGGGCTCAATGTCTCCTGTGGAATACTTTGCAATTACTCTACTGATGTTGTTGATGCGCCGCCGGTTGAGTTGTCGGCCATTGCAGCAGTGACCCTTCAATTCACTGTCATTGACTCTTTAAATCAATGTGACTGGCAGAGTGCCGCAGTCCGCGTCGGTGTAGTCGAGCAACGGTTGTGCGGCTAGCGTCAAATCGAAAGCTTCCGCACTGCAAGCCATTTGGAGTTTGAGCGCGACCCGCGTTCCGTCGGGTTGCCGACCCGGCGATAGCCAATTCCCGCATCAGTCCACACAAAGAGAATCGCTTTCGGCGGTAGTTCTGGCGATTGTCGCGACCTAGATCCTGGCAATTATTCAATATAATCATAAGCTTATTCAGGATTTTTAAAATTTACATCATTATATGGCACTTGCTTTGTTTCGATTCCACAATGTGTATGAAATGAACATCGCAGTCGAGCGAGAATGATAAAATCGTACGCAATTATGTTAGTATCCTATTTGTGTGTGCCCCGGGATTCGGTGATTCTACGAATTCCACAGAACAGCTCCGTTACTAAGATTCCGAATCATTGTTTTCTGGGAGGAACACATGAAACTAATACGTAAAACGGCCGTCGCCCTGGCTCTTGGCGTCGCTGCCACAACCACAGCTTCTGCGCAGGAGTTGACCATTGCGATCGTGAATAACGGTCACATGCTCAACATGCAGAAAGTCGCAGAAGCCTACACCGAAGATACCGGCGTAAAACTCAACTGGGTTTCGCTGGAAGAAGGCGTGCTGCGAGAGCAGGTCACCTCTGACACCGCAACGGGTGGTGGCGAATACGACATCATCAACATCGGTATGCAGGAAGCACCAATCTGGGGTGCTGCAGGCTGGATCGAGCCACTGAACTTTGGCGATGCATACGACATTGACGACATGCTACCCGCCATGCGCAATGGTCTTTCCCACGAAGGCACTCTCTACGCAGCACCATTCTACGGTGAGTCTTCGATGGTTATGTACCGCAAAGACCTGACCGATGCCGCTGGCGTAACTATCGCGGACAACGATTCCTGGGACAACATCAAGGCTGCTGCCGCTGCCATCCACAAGCCTGACGATGGTGTATACGGCGCATGTTTGCGTGGCAAGCCCGGCTGGGGTGACAACATGGCGTTCATCACCACTGTTGTAAACTCTTTCGGTGGTGCCTGGTTCGACAAAGACTTCAAACCAAAGCTCGACTCTCAGGAATGGAAAGATGCAATCAACTTCTACGTTGATCTGCTGGGCAACTACGGTCCTCCAGGTTCTGAAGGTAATTCATTCAACGAAATCCTGGCTCTCTATAACGAAGGCAAGTGCGGCATGTGGATTGATGCAACCATCGCAGCTTCTTTCCTTGAAGTGGATGGTGTTGCTTACGCCCAGTCACCTAACGCGGGTAATCCGGTTGGTGCCAACTGGCTGTGGGCATGGGCAATGGCAGTACCTGCAGGCTCACCTAACGCCGAAGAGTCAATGAAATTCATTGAGTGGGCTACTTCAAAAGAGTACATCAAGGCAGTTGCTGACCATCCTGAATTCGGTTGGGGTTCTGTTCCAACAGGTACTCGTGCCTCTACCTATGCCTACCCTGAATTCAAGGAAGCAGCAGCATTTGCCGCAGCGGAAATGGCTGCTATTGAATCTGCCGCTCCTGCTGCCACCGATCTGAAGCCATACGTTGGCGTACAGTTTGCTGCGATTCCGGAGTTCCCGGAAGTGGGTGGTGCGGTTGCACAGGAGATGGCTGCAGCACTGTCAGGTGCGAAGTCAGTTGACGAGGCGCTTGCCGCTTCACAAAAAGCTGCTGACGCTATCATGCGTGAAGCCGGTTACTACTAAGGCTGCAGCTTACTACCCTGGGAGGTAGACGGGCCCGGATTTTCAGGCCCATGTAAAACAAAAGGCCCGGTGGAATTTCCCCGGGCCTTTTTTGAAACAGAACGTCAGCAGATGACGTAGCAAAAAATAGACAGGGATTTATTCCCCGGTTCGCAGCCAGCCGTCATTCAGCTAGCCAATACACGTTCCAAAGGTTTGCAAAGAGCTATGTCGAAAAGAACGCTCCCCCGTTTACTGCAAACACCGGCCGTTGTGCTCCTGCTTCTCTGGATGTTAGTCCCTCTCGGGATGACGCTGTATTTTTCGTTCATTCGCTATGTGCTCAACAGTCTGCGCAGACCTGAGTGGACTTCCCCGAGTTTTAGCAACTGGCGCGGATTTGGTAACTACGAGTACGTATTGTTCCACGCCAAAGATTTTTGGTTTTCGGTACAAAACAGTCTTTTTATCGTTGTAAGCATTCTCATTCTTACCGTCATTTTCGGCCTGGCGCTCGCCATGCTGGTGAACCGTTCATTTCCCGGTCGCGGCATAGTGCGTGTCCTGCTTATATCACCGTTCTTTGTGATGCCGGCGGTTAATGCCGTGCTGTGGATCAACATGATCCTCGACCCGGTTCTGGGCCTCAACGGGCTCGCCGTCGAGGGTCTGAATGAGATGATAAAGGGCCTGAGGGATTTTCCGGTGCTTGGCGCGTTTTTCTCGCTGTGGCCAGAGTTTGAGCCGGTTTCTTTCCGCGCTACCCAGACCTCTGCCTACGCCGTGATCATGATGGTGACCTGGCAATGGACGCCATTTGCAGTGCTGATCTTCATGACCTCACTGCAGTCTGAGGACGAGCAACAAAAAGAAGCGGCAATACTTGATGGCGCAAATGCATGGTCACGTTTTCGCAATCTGACCATTCCTCACCTGGCAAGACCCATTGCCATCGTAGTGATGATTCAGTCGATCTTTCACCTGTCGCTTTACGCAGAGATCGAAATCGTTAGCCGAGGCAATGGCAACAAGAATCTGCCGTATCTGATCGGCGAATTTTCATCAAACAATATTGGTGCCGCCAGTGCCACCGGCATCTTCGCGGTAATACTAGCGAACATCGTCGCAATCTTTTTACTGCGTATGGTTGGCAAGAGCATGATGGACTAGAACATGGCAGCTGTCGCACAAACATCAAAGTTCGGAAAGATCTTCTGGCCTGTGCTTGCATGGGTAGTAGCGCTCGTCTTTTTCTTTCCAATTTTCTGGATGGTTTTCACCAGTTTCAAAACTGATGCCGATGCGGTGAAGCCCGAGTTTCTGTTCTCGTTCACACCGACACTTGAAAACTATCTCAACATGACCGAGAACTACGACTATTGGCGCTTTGCCATTAACTCGGTGATCACTTCGACATTTGCCACAGCCTTTGCGCTGATTGTTGGCGTACCGGCAGCCTATGCCATGGCTTTTAATCCGAGCCGCCACACCAAAGACGTACTTGTCTGGATGCTTTCAACAAAGATGTTGCCGGCCGCCGCAGTGCTTTACCCGATGACATTCCTGACCAAGAATTTCCTGCAAATTTTCGACACGCATTTTCTGATCATACTGGTTCTCTGCCTTATCAATTTACCGATTGTGATCTGGATGCTGTTCACCTACTTCAAGGAAATTCCGAAGGAAATTATAGAAGCCGGCAAGATGGATGGCGTTAGCACCTGGGGCGAGATCAAAGACATCCTTATTCCGCTGGCCTGGGGTGGTGTTGCATCTACGGCACTGCTTTGTTTCATATTTTGCTGGAACGAAGCCTATTGGACCGTTCGACTGACAACAACAGAAGCGGCAACACTATCCAAGCTGATTGAAGGCAATCGGGCTCCCGAAGGCTTGTTCTTTGGTCGTCTGTCGGCAGTATCAACAGCAGCGGTGGGCCCAATCGTGGTACTCGGCTGGTTTTGCCAAAAGCAACTGGTGCGCGGCCTGACCTTCGGAGCCGTCAAATGAGAATGGCTGTTCTCCGTACTGTTTATCTAGTACCAATGCTCAGCGCGCGACACCTCTGAACTGAATTATGTCGATTATAGAACCTGAAATTGAAAAGGTTGATCGAAGCACCCGCTCGATACGCTATCTTGAGCACGGATGGCCTACTCACTTGTGTCGCTGGCACGCGCACGAAGAGTACGAGTTGCATTTAGTGGTTGAAACCCGGGGCAAGGCCTTTGTAGGCGATTACATCGGGGATTTTAAAGCCGGTGATCTATTCATGACCGGACCAAACCTGCCCCACAACTGGATCACCGATCAAGTATGGTCGGAGCCCGTAGAGATCCGCGACATGCTGATTCAGTTCAGCCACGAAAGTGTCGAGAAACTCGCCGACGGATTCCCCGAGTTTTCGCAGGTAAAAAAAATGCTCCAGCTTGCACAGTCCGGAATCTTCTTTGAAGGCTTCAATGCAACCTTTGCACGCGGGCATATGGAATCAATTCGCGACAATACCGGCGCCGAACGCATACTTGCCTTTGTGCGCTTTCTTGTCAGATTAAACGAACACGCGGAAAAGAAAACACTATCTATTACAAAACTCATCCAGCCTGAAGGCGGCAGCAAACACGCTCGCATAGCAGAGGTGGTGGATCACGTTAATAAAAATTTCTTTGAATCGTTTTCGGTAGCACAGGCCGCGACCATGGCAAACATGACCGAGATTACGTTTAGCCGCAACTTTCAGTCAGTCACCGGGCACAGCTTCGTCGATTATCTGAATCGAATTCGCATCGGCCAGGCATGCGGGATGTTGTACGCGTCCGATGATCAAATCACATCTATTGCACAGGAGGCCGGGTTTAAAAATCTGGCTAACTTTAATCGACATTTCCTGAAAGTTCGGGGCATGACTCCGTCTGAATATCGTGAAACCGCGCGCAAAGATCTTGCGCCAAATCACGAAGCGTCATCATGAACAGCGAAACAACGGCTAAAACCTCTTCAGGCCGCATCGCGGCGACCACGTACGAAAGAGCAGCGTGCGAACCTGGCATTGTTCATTTGGGCTATGGAGCGTTTCATCGCTCACACCAGGCGGTCTATCTGGACGACTATATCGATATCACCGGTGATCTGCGCTGGGGAATTGCTGCAGTGAATTTGCGGGAGTCAGAAGCCGCACATTTTAAAACGGCGAATGAGGATATAGAACGCCATGATGGATATTTTTTAAAAACCTATTCCGCAGACGGCGATGTCAATCTACGTCGCGTGCGCAGCCATGTAAGGTTTGCTGACTGGAGTATTGCATCGGCCGATGCTGAGGCCCTGCTATCTCTGCCATCCGTTCACCTGGTGACGATCACAGTGACCGAAAGTGGCTATTACACCGATCCGGATGGCAACCTGAACCTCTCGGACCCAACGATCGAGGCCGAGCTGTGCGGAAATTCTACCGAAAGTGTTTACGCCTATCTGCGCGCAGCAATTGCCAAACGCATTGATACGACCAACGCACCATTGACTATAGCCTGCTGCGACAATATTCGTCAGAACGGCAAAATGTTGCAACGAAACCTGCTCTCCTACCTTGCCGCTTGCGAACAACCGGATCTGGTGAGGTGGGTCGAGCGCAACGTAGCCTTTCCCTGTTCGATGGTAGACCGGATAACGCCACGCAGTTCGAGTGAACTCGGCGATGAAATCTCCGCGCTCATCGGAAAACCCGTCACCTCACCGGTAATGGCTGAAGATTTTACCCAGTGGGTGCTGCAGTCCCGGGCAGCAGCAGACATGCCCGAGCTTGCAATAGCGGGTGTGACCGTTACCGCAGACGTAGATCCCTATGAAGAAACAAAGATAAGGGTTTTGAACGGGGGGCATACGGCTCTGGCATACCTTGCAGCACTGGAACGCGTTGAAACGTTTGATGCAGCGATGCGGGTACCGCACCTGCTGGAGCATTTCCGGAATTTTGAAACCAGAGAAGTGCTTCCGGCACTGACGCTCGCCCTACCCTTTTCTAAAGCTGACTATCTGGAAGAAATAGTTATGCGCTTTGGCAACTCGGCTATTGGCGACACCGTTGCGCGTATTTGTGCCGATGGCATGGCCAAATTTCCAATTTTCATTCGCCCGACCCTCGAGGGTTGTCTGAAGCAAGGGATAATGCCGATCTATTCAATCCGCAGCATCGCCAGCTGGTATGTCTTTGCACTGCATGTCGACGCGGGCAATATCGGTTTCGATTATATAGAACCCTCGTGGTCCGGGCTGCGTGCGATGCTCCGCGCCGAAACGTTCGCCACAAGTCGCCAGTTGTGGGGCGAGTTGCCCGCTACCTACCCCGAATTCGTCGATACTCTTCGGCACGAAATTATAGAAATGGAGTCCAAATGGCCAGTCTGACTCTGCGCGATGTGCGCAAAAGCTATGACGATATCCAGGTGATGCACGGGGTTGACCTCGACATTGTCGACGGTGAATTTGTTGTCTTTGTCGGACCCTCCGGGTGCGGAAAATCAACCTTGTTGCGCATGATTGCAGGCCTGGAGGAAATATCGGACGGGTCCGTCTCTATTGGTGATCGAGAGGTCAATGATATTGCGGCGTCCAAACGCGGTGTTGCGATGGTATTCCAGACCTACGCCTTGTATCCGCATATGACAGTCTATAAAAATATGGCATTTGGTCTTAAGCAGGCCAAAACCGATCCCGCCGAGATCGACAGGCGCGTGCGGGACGCGGCCGAAATTCTGCAGATAACCGACTATCTTGATCGCAGCCCGCGCAACCTCTCCGGCGGGCAGCGCCAGCGTGTTGCTATTGGCCGTGCGATTGTGCGTGATCCGGAAGTGTTCCTGTTTGACGAACCACTTTCAAATCTGGATGCTGCCTTGCGCGTACAAACGCGGCTTGAAATAGCACGCCTGCATGAACGCCTCAAGACCACAATGATTTACGTGACGCACGATCAGGTCGAGGCAATGACACTTGCCGATAAAATCGTGGTCCTGCGAGATGGCCGCATCGAGCAGGTCGGGTCACCCATAGAACTATACGAGCGCCCGGAGAATTCGTTTGTTGCCCAGTTTATAGGTAGCCCGAAAATGAATTTTTTCGCAAACGATGATCTTGCACCTGCCAGTAGCACACTGCTAGGCCGGGATATCAGCGCGGATATGCTAACCGGATTTCGCCCCGAACATCTCTCGGTAACAGACTCGGCAAATGCGGTGGTCGAAGGCACACTGGAGCTGGTCGAAAACCTGGGTGAGTATGCACTGGTTCATCTGCTCACTGCCACAAACGTGGAATTTATAGCCAAAACAGAAAAGCCCCCTTCGGTACCAAAAGGTTCAACCATAAGCTTTGGTATCAAGCCTGAACTCGCGCATTATTTTGACAGCCACTCCGGTACGCGCCTCGCGTGATACAACACAGGAATAACGCGTACTGGTATTTACGCTCGGGTATCTACCCGGATGGCACAGGACGAAACCAGTCCAGATCGGTGTCATCATAATCCCCACCGAGTGTAACAGCACGATAACCTGTGCCATCGGCGTTCATCCTGGCTACTATAAACCCGTGACCTGAACCAAATATAAAACGGTGGAAGAAGATGGTGTTTCCATCGTCGCTCCAGCGTGGCAAGGTGTTTATATTGCCATCATCAAGCAGGCTGTTTACTACGCCAGTTTGAGTGTCGACAGTCCTGATCGCCCATTTCCCTACACCTGCAAATAAAGGATCAACCGCAGTCTCAAAGGCGATGGTACGACCGTCAGGGGACCAGTATGGATCGTGATCGCGCATGCCATCGTCTGTGAGGCGTCGCTCGTTTTGTCCATTCGCATCCGCGACAAACACTTCGAGTCTGGACAAATCAATTCCATGATAGTCGGGCGGGAATGCTACATAAACAATCTGTGTTCCATCCGGTGACCAGCTCGGATCCAGAAACAAAGACGAGCGTGACGTGATCTTTATTGCATTGCCACCTTCTGGATCAGTGGTATACAGATGCCACCGATTAGTCGAGCCCTCTATAGCCGCCATTACCAGCCTGGAGCCATCCGGAGACCAGTCAGCAACCCCCTGCGCGTTCCAGTTATAAGCGCCTGCCGGAATCAACTCGGTCACTATTTGCGATTGCAAGTCCAGTGACCACAAGGCCGCCCGACTGTAATTGTTATTGTGTCCTCCAGTCTCCGGTCTGTCGCTAACCAGACTTCTATAGAACAACATTGATCGCCCGTCAGGTGATTGCCTCGGCCACCAGGAGTCGTATCGACTGTCTACCGTCAGGTATTGCAGGGTCTCTGCGCCGAAGTCATCGTTCAGCCGAACCAGCTCATAATTGCCGCTACGATTAGTACTAAAGTACACACCGTTCTGACCGGCGGTAGATACGATTGGCTGGGTATTGGCCGGGTTCTCGTCTGTTGGCTCGCAGCCCAACAGCGTCACAGAAAAGCTGATCCAGCCCGCAATTAATGCGGTATTCAGGAGACGATTCATAGAAAAATAGTCACTTATAGATGAGACAACTCATGGTGATTATTTTGAAGTGTGGATCGCCGGACAAGCAAAAAACGGCCCGCCCGTATTGCTGTCATTGCAATCCCTGGTCTATCAATCACTGCAATTGACCCAACCTTTCAAAATTGGCCAGATTACAAGCTTGATTGTTTGGCAATGAAGGTTTTTGTTGCGCGTATCATTTGTTATGTTAAATAGTTGAAAAGGCCATGCTGAATTAACCGGATAATCCTCAAGTTACTTCCGCTAGATCCCTCGCGGTTGTTCATGTACATGTCAGACAAGGCAACGGATACTAATGGCGTCCGTCACCGGTAGTGTTTTCGCCCCTGCCCGGCTCTGACGGCTCTGTTTCCACCTTCCACTCGTCGCCAATAAGCACATCATCTTCATCTTCGTCGTTTTCTTCAGCTTCATAATCCCACGAGTACATTTTTTTCTCTGGAACCGGATCCCGGTGGCGAAAAACTATGGCGCACACCGCTCCGCTCAGTGCACCAAAAAAATGATATTCGAAAGACACGCCCGCCTGGTTCGGGAATATTGTCCAGAACATCGAACCGTACATGAAGAAAGCGACCATCAGCAGTGCGCTGGAACGTTTATCGCGGCGCAGAATTCCGGCTACAAACAGATAAAAAAACATCCCGTGGGCAATACCGCTGGCACCCATGTGGTAACTGGAACGTGCAAACCACCACACCCCCAACCCCGAAACCAGCCACACCACGATCAGAACCCTCCACCGCGATGCCGGATACCCGTATATCAACATACTGCCCAGTAACAAAATGGGCAATGTGTTACTAAGTACATGCTGCCACGATACATGAATCAGGGGTGCGGCAACCACACCAACAAGCCCGCTGGCCGTTTGCGGAAGTACACCCAGGGTAGCGAGACTCACCCCCAGCGTGACCTCAAACAGCTTGATCAACCAGATCAACAGTACAAAACCGCAGGCCAGAATAATACTGTCCTGCATCGAAAGTTTATTATCCATTCTGTCGATTTTGGGGCGCAAAAACTGTTTTAAAGAGTGATTACAGTGAAATCATTCGGACATGGCGGTTTGAACGATGTGTGTTATCGGGATTTCCGGCACCGGCCAAACCTGATTCACCTGTTGATTGCTTCACCGCAATAGTAGAAGAACGCTTTGTCACGCTGCAAACAATCGCAGCAAAAACTCTGTAAACTGCAACTTCAGGATAGATGTATTGAGGGAGTATTAAGGAATGGTAGATTTCTTTATTATCTACAGCCGTGGTCAACGCGCGCACGCCGAAGTCATTGCCAAACAACTGGTTCAGCGGGGTATCAAGGTTTGGTGGGATAGCGATCTCCTCCCGGGCAATCGCCTGGCCGATGCAATCGATCAAGTCGAAAAGAGCGCGCATGCAGTAGTCGTGCTTTGGTCAAGGGATTCAATCAACGCTGAATTTGCCGGTGCAGAGGACGCACGACGGGGCATTTTCCCTGCGCGAGCGACCGACAGCGAATTGCCACCGCGCTATCGGCCATTCCATACACTGGACCTGACAAACTGGAAGCCCGGCGCTAGCATAGAAACGCTGGTCGTGGCATTGACGAACAAGATCCGGCCTTCGGAGAATGTTCATCGTCATCCTGAAGCGCTTAATGCAGCATTGCATGAAGCTGATGCCGAAGCAAAGCACGGCCACAATGCCATCGTGCGGAAACGTCGAACCAGGGTTTCTTACCAATAGTTAAACAGGTTAATAAGGAAACAGGCCAATAGTGAAACAGGCCAGTACAAATCAGAATCGCTAAAGCGATGAAATTGTTATCTGGTTGAACAAGAGCTGTATTATCAAAAATGCCTGTAGCGCCAGCATTATACAGATGAGCTGTTTTTTGTAGACCGTACCGGGAGCTGCAGTATTCAGGGAGCTAGAAGTCATGGTGGATGTCTTTATCAGCTATAAGCGCGAGCAGCGCATGCACGCCGAAGCTATTGCCAAACACCTGGTGGAACACGGTTTCCCAGCCATCGAAATCCACCCCGAATGATCAGCAACAGGTCGAAACAGCGCTGCGCGAGGCTGATGCCGAAGCCGAATACTGGCGCAATGTCACCTTGCAGAAACCTCAAATCGCACTCGACTACAAACTATATCTCGAAGAATTCGGTGAAGATGCGCAATTCGCGCCATTGGCCAGGCTTCAAATCGCAAGGTTAAAGAAACGGGATTCTTCCCGAAAGGAATCTAGTGGACGAATGAGAACTGTCATTCGATTGTCCGGTGCATTTATGGTGCTGTATTTCGTCGTAATGGGATGGCTCTTCAGATCGCAGCTCGGCGCGTGGTTTCCGGATCACGATAGCAAACCGCCGGAGCCGACTCAGGGATCGGGTACCGGTGAATTTAGCGCACTTGCGAACAAGCGGGTTGTATTAGTTACCTCCGGCTAGCAAGTGCCAGGCACTCTTGGCAACAAATTGCTCGAGGCCGGTGTGGAACTGGACATTGTAGGCGTTAACAATATTGGTGATATAGGAATACGCAAGCCCGCGCTGATTATAATCGCGGCGAACACGAAAGACCTGTGGGCAACCCTTTCAACCAGTGCAGTGCGCCGGCTTTTTGCGGATCTGCCGGTATTGGGTATGGGCAGCGGAGGCGCAAAGCTTTTTCAAGCACTGGGCGCAACTATCGGTATAGGCAAGGTGATGCATTCACCTGGCAATCATGACATCCAGCTGGAACTACCGAATATATTTCCTGGCCAGAGTGCCGGGTCCCACACTGTCACCATCTACAAAAAGGCCAGTAGATCGGACGTCCTCGGTGTTTACGATAACGGCTCACCGGCTGTTGCAGGGTTTGAAGGCATCGCACGATGGACCGAACACGCCCGTCACTGGCCAGTCGCCCGTCAGGGAAATCTGTTGTTGTGGGGCTTTGATGCGCCGTTAGCGAACTTAAGCGACAATGGCCGTAAACTCCTTGCGTCGCTGATCGAGGAGCACGCTGGTAATGAGCATAGGCCGTATGCGGAGTTAACACCCGAGGTGACGCTGTCAGGCCCTGGTTCCCACAGGGATCGGCTGGACGCAATTTTTAAGAGGGGTACTTTTCACTTCAACGTGCAAACTCCGGGTAAGGTAACAGCTCAGGCAACCTGGTCACCACCGGACAAGTCATTGGCACTTACTCTAAACGGACCAGGTCAGGTTGGCTATACCAAGCGAGTGGACGGACGCTCCCCACTCTCACTCGAATTCGAAATTGCTCCCGATCAAATTCGAGTTGGTGAGCCATGGCGCTTAAACTTGACCCGCCACGGTGCAATCAGCGCGGGTGACAGTATTGCTTTTGAATTGAAGCTCGCGTATCCGCAATAGCGAAAGCTGCATACTAAGGTGAGCAATTAATCCAGCCATGGGAGAATCGGATGCGGGAAAACGGCACACCGGGTCTGCGCTGAGGGCGCCTTGCAACGGGCGTTCCTGCTGTGAGAAGTTTATTTTTGGCACCGGCCTGTCAATGACAAGCCGGTGAATATGTGCACAATGGCCCGTGGCCACGGCCAGAACAGACACATTAGAAATTGAGGTAGTTATGATCGGTGCAATCGCCGGTGACATTATCGGATCGGTCTTTGAGCACCATCCGATCAAAACAACAGAATTCCCGCTGTTCTCAGAGAATTCAAGATTTACCGATGATTCGGTACTAACCATAGCAATTGCCGACGCACTGCTGAAAGATCGCGATTACGCCAGATCCCTTAGAACCATCGGGCTGAAGTATCCGAACGCCGGTTATGGCAAACAGTTTATGACATGGCTGGCCTTTGATGGTCACCCGCCCTACAACAGTTGGGGCAATGGTTCAGCCATGCGCGTGGCGCCAATCGGCCGGGTTTGCAGTTCTGTCGGTGAAGTGCTGACAGAAGCTGAAAATTCTGCAAAAGTTTCACACAACCACCCCGAAGGTATTAAGGGTGCACAAGCCGTTGCGATTGCAGTGTACCTGGCAAGCCACGGCGCAACAAAGCCGGAAATAAAAAGCGAACTCACCAATCACTTCGGCTACGACCTGGATCGAACACTCGATACGATAAGACCGTTCTATGAGTTCGATATTTCCTGCCAGGGATCAGTGCCCGAAAGCATCATAAGTTTTTTAGAATCATCTTGCTACGAAAGCGCCATAAGAAACGCCGTGTCGCTGGGTGGTGACAGCGACACCATGGCCTGCATTGCTGGCGCTATCGCCGAGGCCTATTACGGCTCCGTACCCGGGCCAATAGTTCAGCAATCACGCGATCGAATGCCCAAAGACCTGTTAAATCTGTTAGATCAGTTTGCCGGCACCATTAAAGGCTAACGTGCTTTTTATTTGCCCCGGTTCGCCTACAAAACAACTAACTCGGGAACAGCATCGTCACCACACAAGACAACCGCATTCTGTTTATACAGCCTGCCCAGATCTTCCGCCTGCTTACCGGTACAACCCAACACCAACAGGCTTGGCTCTCCCGGCCACTGGCCTTCAGGGTCTTTACCCTCGCCTTCAATCGATACCAGACCCGACTTATCGATTGAATCTATAAGACGCGCCTGAGCGGCGAGATTCTGCTCCTCAGTACACTCCATACTGTACGGGTTATAAGCCGTTATAAATGCAGACGAACTAACTCCGACAGCTTCGTGCAACACAGCGAGCCCCTTTGAATGCTCTCCTATTCGAAGCACAAAAGGCGGCTCTGAAAACACATGAAAGTGCGCCGCGCGATAGGCGGCTAACAATTCTTCAGGGATTGAACTCATCGTTGAATTGGCTCTGTAGTTACTCTGGAATAAACTGTACACGCAAATTGTGCCGGTACAAGAACACAGCTATCGGCCACAGGGTTGCTTCGCTGAAAACCAGGCTCAAGCCGGCGATCAATCAGCATCAGTTTCTGACTGCTACTTGTTTGCTATCTGTGTACCTGTGGCGACTTAAACCCCAACGCTTGTACCAGCGCGCGGTACGCCTCGACCCCTCTTATCGATGTTCTTTGCCTGCACGAAACACGGTTAGTTGATTGATGCTCATGGATTTGCACATCAACCCCGACACCACCATCAAGAAAGGGTATTACCATCGTACCGCCCTCGATGTGGACACCCGGGTAAGCCGGGTTGTATGTTTGCCGCTTGACGTTGGAGGCCAGCTTTTCAGCAATCACAAGTAAATCCGCCGTGAGGCCATTCATTGTATCGTTTCTACGCAACCCCCAAAGACCGTCACCAAGTTTGGCAAAGTACTCAAACCCGTCACGATCATTAACAGTATTGATGCGTTTAAAAAAGACGGATGGTCTACCTGAATACGGAAAGCCGGACTCGATAAAGGAAGCGTCACACTCACCACCAAAACAGCGAATATAAGCATCGACGATCGAAGGCGGATTTCCACCTGACCAGAGCTCGTCAGTCATGACACCTTTTCTCCAAACTACTCACCACTATCTCGCTACTTAATAGTCGTAATACCTGTTCTTGCTCACCCGTATCCAAGCACGAAACAGATATACGAACGAATTGGATAACTCCTTTGCGCGGAGTCGCTTGCAAGGCAGGCAATTGTAACAATCGCCAACACCGCGTTTACAATGCGTTTGCCACAATTAAATCGTCATGCTCAAAAGCGCTCGACATACGCTCAACCTCTGAGTTGGCAATGCCGACTCCACGCGCGATATTGCGCCAGGAAGAGACCGCTTTACCCACCTGTGCAACAACATTACGCGACTCCTTCAAAGATAGCCCAAACAACTCAGCTTGCGATAGCGCCAGTTCAATGGAGCAAGTACCCTCGTCAAGACTGATATTAGTGCTGAGTATTCGTTGCTTTAAATCTGTCGGTGTCGGGTTAAGATCATAGGCCGGTGATAACACCCAGCCGGCAGTGCCGTTCCATAGAAAGCCGTGGTTGCGTAAATGATCATCGACATTTGATATCAGAATGTTGAAAACCATACGACGGAAAAGCTCAGCCGAATCCGCTTTAGCGTTTGCACCGTGCTGACCCAACTCATCAACAATTTCAGGGTAACTGGCACGATCACCATCTTTTGCCTGCAACAGAGACATTGCAGAAAGAAACGGAATCCTTTGGTCTGCTACCCGATCAAAGCGCCACGAGATCAACACCGGTTTATTATCGATGGTTTGCAGTTCATGTCTGGCAACACAAATACCGGATCGCTCGGCAAGAATGAGTGCGATATGCTCCCACGCCTCCAGGCCATAGTCGTCACTTTCTCTGGGGAATTTCGCAATAGCCAGATTGCCCTGTACATCAACAACTGATGCTTTTGGTCTTGCGCCTCCCAGTGACGATCCGGGGGCGAAGATCAAATCGAGGTCTTCGTCGGTTTCCCGGTGACCTTCAATTCGTTCCGCACTTTTCAGCAACCGGCCCAATTGAATAAAACCAGGTACACCTTCGCCAGCGGGCTTTTGAAACGCATCGTCAGCTGAATGTTTGAACACAGTGGTCCGTCCAACTAATATATTAGGATTCAGAGCCTCAGAGCGGTTTCACGGCAAGGCACAGCTTGAAGGGAAGGGTTGTTTCCTTTTCAAGAGCTGTAACGCCGCAGTGGGACCGCTCTGTGGCTCCCTTTGGGCGCGGCTGTCTGCGCCCACAGACTGCGTTGCACTTTCTCGACGTAGAATAACTATGCCTTCAAAAGCGCGCCTTGCTGTGAACGCAGACAGTCACGCTGAATCCTAAAATATTAGTTGGACGGACCACCAGCGCGCCGAGTCGAGATACATCGGTTACACCCAACAAATAATCTGCCTCGTGCAGAGTCCGTGTGGCACGCTGCTCTTTCGCTGCCGTTCGACGTTCAGATCGCTGCATGAGTCGTCGTCCCCAGGTATCAGGTGCGGAGTCCCCGATTGACCCGAATATCTCGCGGTCAGCCCCCGGATGGAACATTCCCTCACCTACTAACAGCCCTGGCTCAAGTGAAAATCGATGAGATTTAGCAAGCCAGCTATCGTGGTAGGTGAAAGTGACCGACTCCCTGCCCCTTGCCGCCTGACGAAATAAAGTGCCAACTCGCTCCGTGGTATCGTCAAGTGAAATGTGAACCTCAATTTCACTCATCTGATTTTCGCAAGTTCTTTCGCGCAATGGACTTTGATCTGATTCGCTGCGGCAGATTGGAACTGGCCAACTCCATCCCGACTACATCATTTGCCGGATCAGCCAGAACTGCCAAGCCATCCAGTAGACCCAGTGCGTTCAGTACGGCCGCATAAATACCTATGCTGACGCCATAGTCACCTTCCTCAATGCGTTGAAGAGTTTTGCGGGAAGTAAACGCCCTGTCAGCCACTGTCTGCATTGCCAGGCTACGACGCTTTCGCGCATCACGGATATCGCTCCCCAGCCTGCGAAGAGCCCGACGAACTGTGTTCGGCGGCATAGTGGGAGTTGGCATTTTTGTTACTTTCCTGACCCGTATGGACTTATTATGGGTCACGATGGTTACATTTTCAATGAAAGGCCCTTCCGGCGGAGTCACTTTGCAAACAGGCAAAGTAACCAAAGCTGTTTATCACGGATAATCAGCCCTGCGGGTTGCTACGCAATTTTGAAAACAATCGCTCCAGCGGGCCGCGCAAACAGCCATCCCTGGCTGACAGCGCTCTGTGCGCCATCCATGGCGCGCCGACCCACCTCCACAATTACTTTCAAAACTGATTAGACGCGGGTAAAGCACGAGCAAAAGCAAAAGCAAAATAATCGAACTGAGGTGATCTTATGTACTGATAGGAATGATCACCTGATCTGGCCGTGGGAGACGATCTCCGATCAGCGAACTCGTCGCTCCAGTATTGGTGACTTGACTAAGCGTCTCAATAACCTGGCACATTATGCTGCGGAGGTAACCACAAAGCGCTGATCAACAATGCACTACGCGTCTTTATAGAACGCATTAATCAGGACTTGGAAAAATTTCTTGAGACTGATTATTAGTGATAAATTAAAACAGGCTTCGTAAATAGTCGTCTATCAGTTCGTGATGTAACGAGCAGTTCGTGACATAA
>CAYPCS010000039.1:0-2399 GCA_964409275.1 uncultured Granulosicoccaceae bacterium | reverse complement strand
AAATAAATTGCACATATGAGTCGATTGATCAAAGTGCTTATGATACAAGACCATACCGAAAATATCGGCTGTTTTGGGCGTCAAAGCTATCTGTACACGCACTTTGATCAACCGCCCCTGCGGGAGCTCGTCATTTGGCCCACAACCGTGTTGCAGCTCTTGAAAAGGAGAATAACCATTCCCTGCGAGCCGCGCCTTGTTGCGAACCAAATGACAAGCTCTCAAATGCACACTTTATTTGTTCCAGTACACTAGTTAATGATATCACCGGTGTTTCTAAAATTGATAGCATGAACACCGTCACTGAACTGTCTTTCATCCCCGCTATAAACAACATAGCTCGATTTAAGCGACTGTTGCTTCTTCGAAAACTGTAACAGTGTTTTTTTAAAATGACTGGTGAATGTGGCAGAGGATTTTATTTCTATACCAACTAAATCTCGACCACTCGCAAACAGTAAATCAATTTCATTACCATGGCTATCCCGATAAAAATACAAGTTTGGAGAGCGCCCCTGGTTGTATCGCGTCTTTAACGCGTCCACGACAATCATATTTTCGAACAGTTGGCCAACCAGTGGATCTCGGGTGACCTGCTCTGGCTTTTCGATTCCAAGTAGATAGGAAAGCAGTCCGGTATCCGTAAAATAGTATTTGGGAGATTTAATCACCCGTTTTCCAAAGTTCTCAAAATACGGTGACAGTTTAAAAATGACAAATGAGGCTTCCAGAATTGATAGCCATTCCTTGATGGTCTTGCCATCCACACCAACATCCGATGCGAGTGATTGATAGTTGATTATCTGCCCGGCTCTACCAGCGAGTAAACGCATAAATTTATCAAACAGGCTGGCATCTTTAAGCTGGATGATCTGCCGGACGTCCCGCTCGATGTAGGTTTGGTAGTAATTAGCGTAGGCAGTACCGGGTCGTTGGTTCTGGTCGTACACGCGTGGAAGAAAACCGGTAAAAACGTATTCCTCAAAACTGTCGAAAGTAATTTTCGCCTCCGTTAATTCTTTTATCGATAAGGGCAGCAGATGCAGGATTCCGGTTCTACCCGCCAATGACTGGGTGATCGCTGCGCGTAATTCCAGCTGATGAGAACCGGTTAAAACAAACTGCCCCGTCTTATTGGATTCATCGACGATGCCTTGCAGGTAGCTAATGAGGTGAGGCGCACGCTGGATTTCATCAAAAATAGTGTTAACCGGGTACTGGGCCAGGAAGCCCCGTGGATCGTCTTTAGCAAAGGCCAGGATGTCGGGAGTCTCGAGGCTGACGTAGCTATACTCGCTTAATAACCCCCGCGCGAGCGTTGTTTTTCCGGCTTGCCTTGGCCCGAGCAAGGTAACAACGGGGTACTCTTTAAGTTGCTGGAGCAGCTCCTGGGACAGATCGCGATTAATCATTTCAAGACTATAGTATGTGTAAATCTGGAATTCAATTCCCATATTGCACAGAACTATCTACCGTGCGTGCGAGCAGAGCATGCGATGACCGCAGCAGCACCTCGGTAGTCACTACGTGCGATTCAAATGAGGTGAACCTTTGCTACCGCTTAGACAGCAGTCCGCCAAAGGCTTGTGAGATCGATGTCAATCGCCTCAAATGGCTCAGCGGAAACTTTGTCAGTATCCTTGTAACTTCCTGTCAATGTCCAACGCCCATCAACAAGGTGATATGTTTCAAGCGTTTGAGCTATGGGATCAGCCAGCCACAAGTACCCCACACCTGCCTCGGCATATATCGGCATTTTTTCGATTCGATCTGTTTCGCCGATGGAGGGTGACAGCACCTCACAGACCCAATCAGGAGACACCGTGAATCGATGATGCTGAGGTATCTCCGGCAGGGTTTCATGGCGCCATCCTGCAACATCCGGCACCAGCACCTGCTCGCCGAAATGTAACTCGGGCTCATCAATGATCCACCAGCCACCCGGCCCACCGTTGCCAATATCAAACGGATTGCCAATCAGCATGCCCAGCACCGATGCAGCGCGACCGTGCGGCCCTGCCGGGCGCGGATTCGCGTGTAGCGACCCGTTGATAATTTCCCCTACCTGATTTTCGGGTAGCGCTTCGAGTTGTTTGTAGAGCTGCTCGAAACTCATCACTTTACCTTGTGGAACTGCCACTTTCGGATACCTCTGTGTACTGAACTACGAAACTCCCGGTTGCCATTATACGTAATTAAGAATCACCAGGTTTGGATTAGCTCCGAGCGGCGAATATCTCTTAAATGAACCGCGGCAGTGGAAGACAAAAAATATTTCACGGAGTGAAATACTATGAGGCTTTTTTTAGAGACTCTGGAAGAGTCCCATAACCGTTTCGATGCACGAATTCATGCATATTGCCTTATGGACAATCATTATCATTTGTCGATAGCCACCC
>CAYPCS010000038.1:0-49485 GCA_964409275.1 uncultured Granulosicoccaceae bacterium | reverse complement strand
CAGGCGCAATCCGGCGCACTCGCAGTAGCGGAGGTTCTGCCGCGCAGACTCCTAGAGCTCTGTGTATTTTGCCGCTGTTCCGCGCGCTTTCTCTACCGGATACTTCAATTCATTGGCACGGATTTTCTGCGCAGCAGCACTTTGCAGGTCGATGCCTGCACGCTCTGCAATCAGCAATAAATAGAGCAATACATCTGCGCATTCTTCTTTGAGCCGCTGTTGCATCGGTTCATCATGCGCAGCGACTTCAAACTCATCGGCAGGCTTCCATTGGGTGAGCTCAAGCAGCTCGCTGGCCTCCAGTGATAATGACAACATCAAATCCTTCAGCGAGTGAAATTGACGCCAGTCTCGTTCGTCGCGAAACTCGAGCAAGCGCCTGGTAAGTTCCTCCAGTGAAGGTCGTTCCTGCGTCATATAAAGTCCTGCTAATTGCATGATAATGGGGCGGGGAGCAAGTGCCCGCTACAGTACCGCAGTCAGGCAATGGAACACCAGCAATGCGAATTATTCATATTTCAGACAGCCACATTTCGGTCGATAAACCAGTGCGCGAGGACGACCTGAGACGCTGCATACAGCGGATCAACGAGACCACACCCAAAGCGGATGCAGTGATCCATACCGGTGATATTTCCCACGACGGCCTCACTGTGGAATACGTTACCGCAAAGCGCCATCTGACGGATCTTGAGGCCCCGCTTTTTGTCCTCGCCGGTAACCGCGATAACCGGGAGGAGCTAATTGACGAATTTGCCGACAATCAAACTATCAGCAAGGGCGATAGATACATTCAATATTCGGTTGAGACATTTCCGGTGCGGCTGATCATTCTCGACACAGTCAGCGTCACCGGTAATACCCGCCATAGCTCTGGCAGCAACAAAGGCCGGCTTTGCAAGGAACGGCTATCGCACCTGAAGACCATGCTGGGAGCTGATACTACCCGGCCGGTGGCGATTTTCATGCACCACAGCCCGTTCGAGGCTACTTCGATTCCCGATCCCTTTCAGTTCGAACACTGGCACGAGGTAGAACGCTTTCACGAACTGCTAGCCGGGCATCCCGATATTCGCGGAATCTTTTGCGGCCATATTCATCGCAACGCCAAAGCCGAAGCGGGAGGCATACCGATAAGGGCAATCACCTGCATGGCATGCGATCTTCGCAAGGGTGAAATAACCCCGGAAGAGCGATCCGAACCTGCGATTCGGGTTCTGGATTTCGATTGAGGTTCTTAGTCTGGCTGAGCTGTTTTCGGCATGTTTTTAGCGATATCGTGATCGACTATACAATTGGAACCTTCGCATCGGAGTCTCTGGCCCAGTCTCAAGCTACCTGTCTGGTACTGCCGGGACATGGCAATATCGAGCTATTATATGCCCTGTAGTTGGCGGGAAATGTGAACCGAAATATCGGGTGAGCGTATACAGTGTCTCAGGCGCCGCTAGTTTGCCCTTTATTTCCGGAAACACTATGCTCTTATGTCTTAGGATGTATTGTTCAGATGCGCTATTCCTGCCAACATGAGATCGCCAAAACCGCGCGAAAACCCGCCAATCGGGCCAGCATCCAGCCTGGCTTCAGGCGGTTGGACCCGACAGCAGTCATCAACTTCGATGGATTAGCATAATGTTAACGAACAATCCGTTTGCCGAAATTTCGGCACTCATACCACCGTCTGTGATGCAGGCTTACGTCGTCTTGATGATACTGCTTGTCATCGGTGGCACTGTGCTCGATATGATACACAAGCAAAGTGCAAAGTATTTTTTCGAAAACTCTAAAAGAGCTCAGGAAAATGCCAGCCGCAAGGTCGGGGGCGTAAAAAAGACCGGTCTGGCCGTCAAAACAGTTGCCAACGAGGTGTTGACGTCATCGGAATTTTGCAATAGCCGCCGACGCCTGTCGCACCTTTGCACCATGTACGGCTTCATTCTGTTTGTCGTCACTTCTGCAATCCTCATCTTTTCCTACCCGGCCAATGCCGATTCGCCGGTGTTGATCAATTTACTGTGGCATCTTGGAGCCGTACTTCTGTGTATCGGCGGCTACTGGTTCTGGTTCTCGATCCGGGTCGACGTCGCATCGGCAGGGGTTAAATGGCACCAGTTGAACGGTCGCGGAGATCTGTTTATCCTGGGTCTGCTGAGCATGGCCACGTTCGGTCTGCTTTGGTCATTGTCACAGCTGGTTGGTGGTGCCATCTCGCTGTTTTTCTTTGCGCTGTTTATCGTCAGTTGCACTGTACTGTTTGGCAGCGTTTACTGGTCCAAGTTTGCACATATGTTTTTTAAACCTGCCGCCGCCTTTCAGAAAAAGGTAGCAATAGCCGACGGCTCGAGAGAGAACTTGCCAGATGAGTACGATCTGTCAGATCCCGCTGTCCAGGCGAAATTCCCAGACATTCCGGAATACATGGGCGCAAATCCTCCCAATATGGGACTCGGCATCAAGCGTGAAGCCCCGCGTCATTTTTAACTAGATACTACTACTCGACCGTCAAAAGTCTGGAGATTCTGCTATGCCAACATTTGTATATATGACACGCTGCGACGGCTGCGGTCATTGCGTTGATATCTGTCCGTCAGACATCATGCACATCGACAAAACTACACGGCGTGCCTATAACATCGAGCCAAATATGTGCTGGGAGTGCTACTCCTGCGTTAAAGCGTGCCCCCACCAGGCAATTGACGTGCGCGGCTACGCCGACTTCGCACCGCTCGGCCACTCGGTGCGTGTCAAACGCGATGAAGAAAAAGGCGTTATCGCCTGGCGCATTAAATTTCGCAATGGCGAGAAAGACATGGACTTACTCGCACCTATTACCACCAAGCCATGGGGTAGCGGCACACCGGTTTTGAGCGAAGTCGAAGCGCCCAGCAAAGATCAACGTGATAGCCAGTTGCTATACAACGAACCAAAATACATTCGTTTTGATGAAGGTGATATTCATACGCTTGAGTCCAACGGGCTGGAAATGAAGCAAGGGGTGCACTACTGATGAAGTACGACACCATTGTAGAGGACGACATAGACGTACTGGTCTGCGGTGCAGGACTGGGCGGAACCGGTGCAGCCTTTGAGGCTCGATACTGGGGACAGGACAAAAAAATCGTTATCGCCGAGAAGGCAAATATAGATCGCTCCGGCGCAGTAGCACAGGGCCTCTACGCGATCAACTGCTACATGGGTACCCGGTTTGGCGAGAACAATCCGGAAGACCATGTGCGCTACGCGAGAATCGACCTGATGGGTATGGTTCGCGAAGACTTGCTTTTTGATATGGCGCGCCACGTCGACTCAACCGTGCATCAGTTTGAGGAATGGGGTTTGCCGCTCATGCGCGACCCTAAAACCGGTAACTACCAGCGCGAAGGGCGTTGGCAGATCATGATTCACGGCGAATCCTACAAGCCTATCGTTGCCGACGCCGCTAAGAAGTCGGCGGATAAAGTGTTTAACCGAATCTGTGTTACCCACCTTCTAATGGATGACGCCAAAGAAAACCGCATTGCCGGAGCCGTCGGGTTTAACGTTCGAACCGGTAACTACCACGTTTTCAAATCAAAAACAGTTATTGTGTCTGCCGGTGGTGCATCGAATATCTTCAAACCCCGCTCTGTCGGTGAAGGTGCCGGTCGGGTATGGTACGCACCGTGGTCGTCTGGCTCAGCCTATGGATTGCTGATCAACGCCGGTGCGAAGATGACGCAGATGGAAAACCGGATTGTACTCGCACGGTTCAAGGACGGTTACGGCCCGGTCGGTGCCTACTTCCTGCACCTGAAAACCTATACACAGAACGGACTTGGCGAAGAGTACGAATCCAAATGGTGGTCATCACTGCAGGATATCGTCGGTAAAGAATACCTCGATCCTGAAGTATCGCACCTGACTCACCGCCCTATTCCAACCTGCCTGCGAAACCATGCTTTTATTCAGGAAGTTAATGCCGGGCGCGGTCCGATCCACATGGTCACCATGGAAGCGTTCCAGGACCCGCATCTCGAAGAAATCGGCTGGCACAACTTTTTGGGTATGACCGTGGGCCAGGCTGTGCTGTGGGCATCTACAGACGTCGATCCAAAATACGAAAATCCGGAACTAACCACCTCTGAGCCCTACGTCATGGGTTCTCATGCAACCGGTTGTGGTGCATGGTGTTCCGGCCCGTCAGATCTGTCGCCACCCGAGTACTACTGGGGCTACAACCGCATGACTACGGTCGAAGGTTTGTTCGGCGCCGGCGATGCGGTTGGCGGAACGCCACACGCGTTCTCATCGGGCTCATTTACCGAAGGTCGAATTGCTGCCAAAGCCGCTTGCCAGTATATCGACGACGGCAAAGCAGACGGCATCCGTATCTCGGACGAACAAATCGAACGCCGCAAGAACGAGATCTACAAGCCGATGGAAACGTACAAAATCTATCGCAACGAAATAACTGCAGGTTCGGTAAACCCGAACTACATCAATCCACGTCAGGCCCTAGATCGACTGCAAAAGCTGATGGATGAATACGCTGGTGGCGTCACCGTTAGCTATATGACTAACGAAAAGCTGTTGAATATCGGCTTGAAGAAACTGAAGCTGCTGGAAGAGGATCTGGAAAAAGTAGCAGCTGAAGATATCCATGAATTACTGCGTGCCTGGGAAATCAAACATCGTCAGCTAACCTCTGAAGCTGTGGTTCAGCACACCCTGTTTCGCAAAGAGACGCGCTGGCCTGGCTACTACTATCGTGGCGACCACATGAAGCTCGACGATGCAAACTGGCATGTTCTCACCGTTTCCCGGCGCGATCCCGAGACTGGCGAATACACCATGGAAAAAGCCCCTCTGTATCACCTCGTCGATGTCGACAAGGACAAAGAAAACGCAGCATGACACTGCGCTAACGATACACGCAGATACCCTGAAGTAATCTCAACAAACGACCGTCACCGAAATAGCCGGTGACGGTCGCTGCACCCGCGAGCTACTCGCTTGAAACCGCCTTTGTACGCTGGTGAAAAAACAGAGTTATCGTTTACAGGCGCAGGTACGTTTACCGCTTGTGCCACGAACGGGCCCTCAACGAATATTCCCCTATGAATATTATTGAAAAAACAGACGATGAAATTCTCGCAGTAGCACACCCGATGTGGGAAGACCTCATTCGCTATTCCAATGAGGGTGAATACGGTAAATTCATCAGGAAATTTTCATACGAACTACTATTCGGGCTCAACGAGGTTGAGGTCGGAAAGCAATTCGCTAAAAGCGAGCTCACCCGTAGTCTTGATACCAACTACGATTATCTGGGGTTGATTCGAAGGAACAAGCACGTCACTGTTTTGTATCGGGTGCGCAGTACAAAGAACAGTGGTGAGTGGCTGGGCCGCCTGGTTCTTGGCTATGAAAAGGACGACACTGAAGGCGAAGTCAAAATTTTCGGCGCTTCTATTTTCTAGCACACTCCAGCTTTTATCCAGCCAGCTTTTATCCAATATTTACCTGCAGCCGAATGATGCGACTCGATTGCATACAAGCTTTACACGGTGGAGCCGCACAATGAACAACACACCAATGGAAGACCCGGTCGGTGACGGCAAGCTGGTCGAACTGACGTATAAAGTTGTCGATTCCAAAAGCGGGAGCACCTTGACGGAAGTCGAGTTCCCGATTGGCTACGTCCATGGTGTCAACGAAATACTTGCACCACCGGTGACCGCCGAAATAGAGGGCAAGTTGCCCGGCGATGTCATTGAAGTTCCCATCGATTGCAATGAACTGTTCGGCCCGAGAGACGAAGCACTGGTCATCACTGATCGAATTGAAAATGTTCCGGAGGAATATCGGCAAGTCGGTACTTCTATCCTGATGGAAAGCGAGCAAGGCAGCACCAAAACATTTCTGGTTACCCGCGTTGACGACAACTCTGTCACTATCGATGGCAATAATCCACTCTGCGGGCGTGAGGTTATCTTCAAACTGCAAATCCTGACCGTACGGGATGCCACTGACGAAGAGATTGCTGTGGGCGGACCACTCTCTGCAGAACCGGATATCAGTGACATCGTCGGCGCCGGTCAAAAAGTGAAGCCTGTCTTTGACTAACTTCTGTTTATACCTGCCTCCGGTTTTCGCCTGAGCGATAACACTGATTGCGGAGTTACGAGTTGCCTCAACACCTCTACGCAGAAACACTGCTAACACCGGGACTCGGTGGTTCTTTTCAGTGGCGCTATCAAAATCATGGTCGCGGCCTGCTTGATGTTGTTGATCGGGAATCACCCGTGTACGGCGCACTGTCACAGGCTATAGATCGATTTGAAAACACCGTATTCGAGTTGGCGCTGAACAAGCCCAATCTCATCGAGTGGGCAAATTCACAACAGAACCTGCAAGATGCCGCCGACCGGAGGGAGTTACGTCTGGGCGGTGCCCACGTCTTCCAACAGTCTATCGAGCTGTTCCAGGGCATGCAGATGATGATTACCCGCGAGGAAGATCCGGTCAGACTGTCAGCCATCCATCACAATATTGGCGATGTGATGGGGTTCATCGGGCAGCGGAGTGGCAGTATTCATTTTCTGGAACAGGCATCGTTGTCTTATGAGCAGGCACTGGAGCTTCGCACGCAGGCCGACAGGCCGCTGGAGTGGGCGCAGACTACCTACAACTTGATGCTGGTGATGCAAACCATCGGTCAGCTTGAGGACGACAAGCGTATTCTCAAGCAGGCGCTCGAAACCTGCAAACAGGCAGTTAATCTGCTGCCACGCGATACCGTAGCTGACGACTGGGCCGCCGGACTGTGCAGCTCGGGGGTGTTGTTGTACTTGTTGGGAACACAGCGCCGAGGTGCGCGCACTCTGGAGCAATCGGTCGTAGCTTTCCGCAACGGACTGGGCGTACGTCGCCAGGAATGTAATCCGCTTGCCTGGGCTATCACACAAAATAACCTGGCCGCCGCGATGCAAGGGCTGGGTGAGCACGAGGAGGATATCGCTTCACTGGAAGCCTCAATCCCGATTTACGAAGCAGCGTTAAAAGTACTTGCGAAAGACACCTTACCACTGGTTTGGGCAATGGTATCAGCCAATCGGGCGTCAGCGCTTTGCGCACTTGCAGGTGAGTCAGACTATCTGGACATGGCAGAGACGTCTGCCGACGAATTTGAAAAGCTCTGCAATCTGTTTGAGGGTACAGATTACACAAACTACCACACAACAGCCCGGCAGCGGTTCAAACAGGCTCGTCAGCTGGTTGCCTCCCTGCAGGTGTAATAACTTTTAACCAACGCACTGTCGGTCTGGTCAATGCACACAGACAACAAATTCGCTATATTTTAACAAAGTACTAAAGTGTCAAAAAAATCCGGCAAGACAGTTTTTTTCTTCAGCTGCCCCTACTTTGGTGTACCTGATTTTTTCTGTTAGTCACAACCGCAAAGCAGAGAGTTATTTAATGAGCGAACCAAAAAAAGAACGACCCGTTGTACCGGCAGGTGAGGCGCGATTCGTCAAAACCAGTCAGATGAAACCAAATGAAAAAGGCTTTGTCGGGTATAAAACAGACTGGGAAGAGTTTCAAAAAGAAGCGAAATACGAAACCCCTAAAAAACCCTAGCGGTCTAATCAGCTCATTAATTCGAGCTTAGAGTCAAAACGCGGTTTCGCGAACATTGTCGTGACCAGACTGAAAAATAGACACCGGGGTATTGTTTCCGCGGGATTACCGCCCTGGTGGTGTCTTTCAACTTAAGACTGGTCACGATAATGCTGCATCAATATCTCGGCTACCTCCGGGCGCGAGAACTCTACCGGCGGCGCTATGCCTTTACCGAGCATTTCACGCACAGCTGTTCCGGACAATAGAACAAAATCTTCCTTGTTGTGATCAGGCGCTTCACGCATCATCACAACCCTGTCCAGTTTTTTTGAATAGGCTGTGTGGTCCGCCATAAACATTTCAATATTCAATGCATTGGCGGGAATTTTATCGAATATTTCCTGCGCCTCAAAAGGCTCGTAGTAGTCACCAACACCGGCATGGTCGCGACCAATTATAAAGTGCGTCGCTCCCATATTTTGCCGAAAGATCGCGTGCAGAATTGCCTCTCGCGGGCCAGCATACAACATGTCAAAACCGTAGCCTGTAATCAGTGCAGAATTTTCCGGGAAGTACAACTCGATCATTTTTCGAATAGAAGCGTCACGCACTGGCGCTGGAATATCACCGGGTTTGAGTTTTCCAAGAAGCATATGAATCACCAGGCCATCAGCGTTTAGTCGATCCATTGCCATATGACATAGCTCTTCATGAGCGCGATGCATTGGATTGCGCGTTTGAAAAGCGACAATTCGATTCCAGTTGCGGCGATTTATCTCCTCTCGTATCGCGACTGCAGTCCGGAATGTATCCGGAAACTCCGTTTCGAAATAGCTGTAATTCAATACCTGGATCGGCCCGCTAATAGCCACATTGCCCTGGCTCATAAATTCAGCAACGCCTGGATGAGCGAGATCATCGGTGCCATACACTTGCTGCGCCAGGCGTTGCAGCTCCTGACTTGTAAAGGACTCTATTGATTCGATCTGTTGAATCGCCAGAATCGGTTCACCGTCAACATTAGGATCTCTCAGTGCGATGCGATCACCGGTGTTGAGGCCCTCGTCGGAGGGAACAAGGTTGAGTACAGGGGTGGGCCAGAACAATCCGCTTTCTGTCCGCATGGACGAACCTACCAGCAGCGCATCAGCCTTGCTCATAAACCCGGTAAGCGGAGTAAAGTATCCACCGGCAAGCATCACCGCATTGCCAGCCGTTGCTGAACTTACCAGCATGCTCGGCAATTGTGTCGCCTCATCTTTAAGTTGGCGACGTTCAGCCGCGTCGTCTACGTATAGCGGGGCAAGGTTTTCCGCACCGTGGGGTGCAATAAGTGTCGCCATCTTTATGCGTCCGGAATAGGGAATTCAGTAAAAATCGCTGCACTCGTGCGATCCATTCAGCTCTTCACAGTTATACCATTAGCGTTGCATGTTGCGAAGAAAAAACAGCGTCTATTGCGCTCTTTAGCTGACGCATGACCTATTCCGGCTTAAGCGTGTCGCGTTATGAACCGGTAACAGCACAATCAACTTAACACCGACAATTTTGTTTGAATGTGGTTGTTATGGCATAGGCTACATTTAACAATGGTGTGCTATTTAATACCTAAATAGCGGCTCTTGATTTCCTGCCATTCTTCACTGGACAATATCTGCAACAGCGCTATGTTCATTTCTTCCCGTAGCGGTGAACCCTGTTGCAAGGCGATAGCGTAGCCTTGAGGATCGAATAGATCGGGCAACACTTGCAGACTGCTGCTGTCGTTGTGGTTAACCAGCCACTTCATTAACGGTTGATCATGCACAAACGCGTCAATCCGGCCGTCCGCCACCGCGGAAAAACCTTCTTCGACAGTGGCAAAACCGGACACACCAATATTATTGTCGCGAAAATACCGCAACGATGACGAATCCTGTAAGTTGCCCACTTGCGCTCGCGGCAAATCAGCCTGGGATTGCACAATGTTTTTCGCCTGACGAGCAGTCAGGATCGTGGTTAACTGCGCTGTCAGGAATGCGGTAAGGATTAAGGCGGCAAACATCCAGATAACGGACACGAAGCGCCCGACAAATGTGACTGGTGCCTTGTCTCCATAGCCTACGGTGGTCATCGTCACTGCAGCGAACCAGAAACCACCACCAATCCCGCGAGCCGGCGAGTTGCTGAACTGCGAGGCGTTACTTTTGCGCTCCAGCAACCATATCACCACCCCTACAAACGCAAGCACACTGCACAACAATAAAATAGTGGCAAGAAATTGTGGTGATACCAACGCAGACAGGGCATTTTTCCAGCCCGATTCATACCTTCTTGAAGTGACAATGGAAAGCCCTGAGCCAAAATACTGATGTGAGAAATCTATGCGTTCCTCACGAGCCGGGGTGATACTTATGGCGGCAATCGATGCATCCAGTTCCCCGGACTCTACTTTAGTGATCAGATGATCGAGACTGGTTTCTTGCCAGCGAACCGTCCCGCCAATTTCGATTACCAGATCTTCCATCAACTCTATACTGATGCCGTGCCATTCACCGGAATCGTTTTTCATCGAAAACGGCGGTGCGACCTTGGTGCCAATAACCAGCTCGCCGCGTTTTTCCTCCTGTGCCGAAACGTCGGTGCCAGAGAACAGCAGACTGAAGACGATTGTACAGGTGAAACCACAGAAACTGGCATAGCGTTGCAAGCTTAGCCGATTCATTTTCGCCACCACGAGGATTGATTCCGTTGAGTATCCGCCGCCTGCTCACCACGGAGGGATTGAAACCCGGGCCATTGATTGTCGGACGACGCACACACCGAAAACCGAAATACGATTCGCTGGCACTCAAAGGTATGACTGTCCCGGTCACAGACTGCACGTGTCTCGACAGGAACACGGTACTGAAACCCGGGGTCGGCATTGACTAAACTGCGGGAATTGTGGCTTTTCACTGCGGTATTAACTTCCTGTAGGACTGAGCTCTATACTGCCGCCTATTCTATAAACCAGAGCGTTGGAAAACAACGAATAGATAACCGGTTTTCTCTGACCTCCATGCATCGCGAAAATGATCGATATTACCGCACCGTCAGGGTACGTTCGTACCAGCAGAGGTTCGGGTTAATTTACGCGCTCGCCCGGCGTGAAAGACGTCTGACCACCGGAATCATCGCCAATGCGCTAAGCACACAGTAGCCACCCATCACGATGAGTTGTGCTTCAATTCCAATTCCGACATCGATTAACCAACCGGTTACCCCGGGGCCGAACGCCGAGGCAATTACCATCGCGGCCATCACCAGCGAGCGCACTTCACCCAGATGTTTTGTTCCATAGACCTCTGGCCAAATGGCGCCAAATACAGCGTTGGATACCCCGCCCGCTACGCCGTGTAGAAACATAAACGCCATAATTGCAAACGGGATGCTCCACACGCCGAGCACCAGACAGCCGATGCCTAGCGGCAACAAAAATACAGCCATAAAAAGTTTTGCGGTAAATCGATCGATGAGAATGCCCGCAATCAATGTAAATACAATGGTCGTTACCGACATCAGTGCAATAGATGCGGCAAACAATTCGCGCGACCACATTTTTATATCTGCGATATGGGCCTGATGAAAAAACACCGAGGTACCAATAAATGATGGTGCCATTACCGTTGTCAGCATAATCCAGAATAACGGGTCCATCAGTACTTCGCGCCTTGTCCACTGGTGAATTGAGTCACTGGAAGCCACACTGACCAGCTGGCCGCGCGGTATCCGCTCGGTTTTCATTAACCAGTAAACAGATGGCAAAGCAACGAACACAAGTGATGCAGCAGCGACTACCCAGCTTGCACGCCATCCAATCAAGCCTGTCAGCCCGACCATGATCAGAGGCAACACACCAACACCTATTTGATGACCCATAGAGGTTATAGATACCGCCCGCCCCCTTTCTGCCGAGTACCATCGGCCCATTGCCACCATCGCAATATGCGACATCATGCCCTGCCCGAACAACCGAAGCCCGTATATAACCAGTACCAGCATCCAGACTGATGAAACCGCCGACATCATCAGGCAGGCCATCGCCAGTGCACAGCAAACTGCGAGCGATACTGCACTCACGGAATAGTGATCAACCACCCGACCTAACCACACCAGCGTAACCGCACTGGCGAGTGTGCCGAGCATATAAATTCCGCCAAAGTCACCGTGGCTCAGTGAGAATGCGTCACGAATTTCGCTGCCAAAGAGCGCTATAAAAAAAGTTTGGCCAAAACTCGAAAACACAGTCAGCAACAGGCCACCACCTAGCCAGCGCAAATTGCCTGCAACGAATTTAAGCGTGTTCAATGATTTATTACTGACAAGGAAGTCGTCCGGAAAATGTAGCTGTATAAATTGCCTGAACGACTACCGTTCGCAATACACAAAGTATTGGCACCGGGTGTAGTCGAATTCAGTACCGCCGTGAAATGCTCCGGCACACTGACATTATCCGCCTGCAATGGCTGAATTATCGTTACCCGGCGACCATTCAGGCGATGCATTTCTTTCGCTGAAGTGCAATTGACCTCAGTATCGCGAGAACGCACCACACGGGGCTGGTTTTCAATCACAGATAATGCCTTCGCCCGTTGTGTAACTCTTGCGGTCCTAATCTTGCGTTAGCCCGACCAGTTGCCATTTGTTTCGTATGACATTGGTACGACAGAGAACCGCGCGATCGCGGCAGTATTAGACTCGTCGATCAGCAAAGGCTCTCCGGTTTTGGAAGGGACTCACTCAAGCAAAACATAGATCGTGTCTGTACACCTGGTCCAGCGCGCAGGAAAGTTGCCATGGCCTGCACAATTTTCAATTGTTGCTCTGTTATTCAGACACTACCGAAGCACGTTTACCTTTATTCACAAAGGACTTGTCTGTGAAATATTTTTTACCTGATGTAAAAACAATTCAATTGATGTCGCCTGCCTCTGCGGCGCTTGCAGTGGCAATGATCAGCACGACGGCGCTTGCTGCACCCAACAATGCGCCCTCATTTTCCCCTGGCCCGGAGCCCGTCAGCAGTGCTTGCGATGGACTGGTGCGTTTCCCGGGTTGGGCGCAGAACGTTACAGACAACGACGGCGAAACCTCGGGCTTGTCATTTCACATTACGCAAGTGACAAATTCGGAAATCTTCGCCAAACAACCACATGTCAGCTGGCCTTCCTTAACGCTCTCGTATCAGTTAAAACCCGGGACCGCCGGCGGCCTGACTGCCAATATCACCGCGGCGCTACAAGATACTTCGGGAACCGGTCAGGGTGGCCGGGATACGTCAGATCCGCAAAGCTGGAATATTTTCACCGTGTCTTGCGTTGACACAGACGCTGATGGCATATCAGATGCGGATGAAGGTAGCGGCGTGCTGGACACCGATGATGATGGTGCAGCCGATTCGCTGGATACAGACTCCGACAACGATGGCATCGCTGATGCGGATGAAAGTGGTGACTCGGACGGCGACGGCATACTGGATTCCGTGGAGCCCGACGGCGACGATGTCAGCACCGATTCCGATGGCGACGGTGTCACCGATGAACTGGATATAGACGACGATAACGACGGCATCATTGACGCGTTCGAAGGTGTTGGGCTTACCGATACCGACGAAGACGGCATACCAGACAGCCTCGATCTCGATTCAGACAGTGACGGACTTTCCGATTTGCAGGAATCAGGTATCGATCTAGAGACCATTACTTTCACCGATAACGAAGTTATTACCAGTGAAACAGGGCTAAACGGGTTCGCTGATGCATTGGAGACGAGCATTGACGGAGGCACTCCCACTACCTCACTGCCGGACTCAAACGGAAACGGTATCGCCGATTTCCAGGACCCGGAAGTTGTATTTTTCAGTGACGATGGCACCTCGGCATCCCCTGCGATCACCACCGGATTGACCGGGGTCGGCTGTGTGCTTGGCAGCGCTGCCCCCTTCGACCCCACTTTGTTTGTGTTGGCAGTATTGGCTGCTTGCGGACTCTTGCGAAGAAAAAGGATAAGGTGACCCGGCGTCACACTGAATAGCTCTGTTCCGGGCGCGGGACCACGTATCCTTACAAAACACGTTGAATTATTGCGTGTTGTACGTTCCCGCGCCGGATAAGCGTCTGAAACACAACCTCTGAATGCCGTCCTGGAGAATTCAGGGTAAGCAGCAAACGGGAATCAACCGCCCGACACTCCTGACCCGCTCACACAAGTCTTGCCTATCACCGTGATAACTGCCACGTCCGCTGACAAAGACTAACGCAATCTATAACAATTTACGCTACCATAACTACCGCTGTGGTCTGCGTGAGTTAAAAACTGCTGGCCCTTGTCACACTGCGAAACTAACCTGGTCAGTCATTGCCAGCACCTAATCCGCCCCCGCTCACCTGATACTACCAATCAGCCCATACCCTGATGAACGCCGACCACACGGTCTATCGTAGTCACTCTGCTGCGCTCGCCCTTGCGGTGTTGCTGTTTTGTGTGTGCCTCACTGCAATTAGCCGAGGGATGGGAGAAACCTTTGGCGTATTTTTGCTCCCGTTAAGCAATCAATTCGGATGGGAGCGTGCCACAGTAACTTCGGTTTACTCGGTTTACATGGTGTGTCTCGGGATAGGATCACTGATCTCCGGCATTGCATTTGACCGGTTCGGTGCACGCTTTAACTACTTCGTTGGCGTCGCACTGCTCACAAGCGCCTACGGGCTAACAGGGTCGTTTAACGAGCTGTGGCAATTCTATATCGCTATTGGTGTCTTTGGAGGCGTCGGGGCGGCAATGGTAGGTATTGTCCCCACTCAGAGTCTGGTATCGCGCTGGTTTGACAAGCGCCTTGGCACCGCGTTATCCGTCGCCTATGCCGGTCAGGGGCTCGGAGCTCTAATGATGGTACCTCTTGCTCAGCTGGCTATCGATCGATACGAATGGACCGGTGCGTACAAACTGGCGGGTTTGCTATTCGCCGTTGTACTCATCACTCTGTTACTGCTGCCATGGAAGCGAATCGAACAAGGTGCAAACAACAATCCACGTGTCGCTCCAGGCGGGCGATCAACCGGCGGGCCCGGCCTATTACAAGCGCTTAAAACCAGCGCGTTTTGGGGGTTCTTTTTTATCTTCACCTGCACTGCCATCGGTATTTTCGGCATCAGTCTGCAGAGTGTTGCCTATTTAGTCGAACGCGGGTTTAGCGAGGTAGAAGCTGCGCTCTCCTTTGGTATGGTAGGAATGTTGAGCTTTGCCGGTATGGCTCTAACCGGTTTAGCCGCCGATCGCTGGCCCCGCCATATCGTAGCAAGCTGCAGTTATTTATTAAGCTTTATCGGCATCGCCGCGCTATCGCTGCTACAACTCTTTCCCGGCTGGTTTTTCCTGGCTGTTTTTGTGATTACCTTTGGATTATCTGCAGGCGCGCGCGGCCCGATTATAACGACTCTGATGGCGGAAATATTTGCAGGTCGCGGACTCGCGTCTATCTATGGCGCGTCAAATCTGGGTCAGGGTATTGGAGCTGCAGCAGGGGCCTTCGGTGCCGGTTTGTTATTCGATTTAACCGATGGCTACAACACAGGCTTTGCGTTGTGTACGGTGTTTACGTTTGTTGGCGCTGCACTGTTCTGGCTGGTACCGGATATTCGCTACGCTAAAAAGTGACAGCCTTTATTGCATATGTCCAACCTTAAAATCATTGCGGCCGGTCTGGTCCACACCTCGCACCAGCCACAGTGGACGCTTTGAAAAATCGACTTTAAACCCGGCTTTATCCGACGGTTCAATCAGATCTCTTTTAAATTCGGAAGTTGCCGGCATATAGCGAATAGCAACACCGGCGCGACGATTTACCGATGTATTGACGTTGGATCCATGAACCAGATAGACATCGTGCAACGACATTTGACCAGCTCGCAATTCAATGTCAATTTTGGCTTTATCGCCAAGGTGTTCAGGTTCAACCGCCTGTGTCAACGTCAGTCGTTCACGATCATCAGTGTAGTGCGAAAAAACTTTTCGATCACGATGTGATTGCGGAACCACCCGCAGACAACCATTCGTTATTAAGCTGTCATCAATCGCTATCCAAACCGTGCAGGTGGCCAGCGGTCTAATTGGCCAGTACTGTCCATCCTGATGCCAGGGCACCTCCATGCCATCACCCGCCGGTTTGCAGAATAGCTGACATCCCCAAAGAATAATATCGCTGCCAATAACCGACTCTACGACATCGAGTATGGCCGGGTGTTTTGCGAGCTGCAGAAATTCTGCAGCGCCCTGCACTCCCTCTGCATTCGGATTCGAGATATGCGCATTAACCAGTAGCTCGGGTCTGACACCGGGATTCGCTTTAATCAGTGCATCGACGGTGTTGCGCAAAGAAGCTACCTCATCATCAGTCAATCGATATTGCGGTATTACGTAACCCTCTTTCCGGTAATGTGCTATTTCCGATTCAAGCAGCTTCATGGTTTTCCTTCTTAAACTTTAAATCGCCAGGCTGCCTTGTCGCGCTCGACGTCGTTGCAACCACACAATCAGCGCTAGTAACACAAGCGCGGGAAGATAAAATATCTCTTTAAATATTCGCTCGGAAGGCTTCTTCACCTCGGCCACTTGTACTGGCTCATCCCCGTAGAAGTCAAACGATTTTCCGATGGTTTCAAAAAACGGCGTACCGGGAAACGGCTCCTCAATTGTCGTTTGACCATCGGCTATTGTTACCGTCAACCCGGCATCCTGCAAACGCTTTGCTGCATCGTCTGTATTGGATCCTCCCAGTGGCACCAGAATTGTGGTTCTGGTAGTTTCACCCGAATCAAAGTCCGGACCACTTACAACCATGGTCACAACACCATTCGGGGTGGTCTCACCTACCACTTCGTACACAAGAGCCGGCTCGATACTCTCGTATGGCGGTTGCAGCTTATCCAGCCAGAAACCCGGGCGAAACAGGGTAAACGCAATCAATAGCAAGGCAGCGGATTCCCACAGCCGATTACGCGTGAACATATAACCCTGGGTAGCAGAAGCAAACAGTAACATCGCTATGACGGCGACAATGAACACAAATATCGCCTTCGCGAAGGAAACATTAATCAACAATAACTCAGTGTTAAAAATAAACAGGAAAGGCAGCAAGGCGGTTCTAATATCGTAGGCGAAACCCTGAATCCCGGTTTTGATCGGATCGCCACCGGATATTGCTGATGCCGCAAACGCCGCTAATCCCACAGGCGGAGTATCGTCGGCCAGTATTCCAAAGTAAAACACAAACAAATGAACAGCGATCAACGGAACAATTAAACCGCTTTTCGCACCCAGCGTAATAATGACCGGTGCCATCAACGAAGATACGACAATGTAGTTGGCAGTGGTGGGCAGACCCATGCCCAGAATTAGACTCATCACCGCGACTAGCAACAACATCACGATCAGACTTCCACCCGACAGAAATTCGACAAATTCACCCACCACCTGATGAGCTCCGGTTAGCGATATTGTGCCTACAATAATTCCGGCGACACCGGTGGCCACGGAAATTCCGATCATGTTGCGAGAGCCCGCAATCATGCCGTTTTTAAAATCAACCACACCGGTAGTAAAATGTTGTGCGTAGTTACCGGTTCCGCGAAAAAGTGACTTTAAGGGGTTTTGGGTGATGGTAATGATGATCATGGCAACGGTGGCCCAAAATGCTGACAACCCGGGTGATAAACGCTCTACCACAATGCACCAGATCAGGACCACAATCGGCAAGATATAGTACAGCCCGGTTATTGCTGTTGCTCTGGCGTCGGGAAGTTCGGTTATAGGCGCATCAGGTTCGTCCACCACCAGATCCGGATGTCTTGACGCAAGCCATAGCAATAGCAGATAAACCAGAGTCACCCCGATAGCCACTATCTTGAACGCCTGATCCGGCATTGCCGTTTTTATCCATCCCAGACCGTAGTACACCAGACCTGTCAGTACCGCAATTGCAATAAAACCACCCAGAAACCCAATCAATTTACTGGCGAAAGTGACACTGGACGGAGGCTTGGACAAGCCCTTTAAATTCATTTTGCAAGCTTCAAGGTGAACGATGTACACCAATGCGATATAGGAGACTAAAGCCGGTAGCAACGCATGCTTGAGAATTTCGGTATAGCTAATACCCGTAAACTCCGCAATCAAAAAGGCCGCCGCACCCATAACCGGTGGCGTCAACTGGCCATTGGTTGAAGAGGCCACTTCGATCGCACCGGCTTTTTCCGCACTGAAGCCGGTTCGCTTCATAAGAGGTATGGTGAAAGTGCCTGTGGTTACTGTGTTGGCGATTGAAGAACCGGAGTACAGTCCACTCATCGCAGACGCTACGACCGCCGCCTTGGCAGGTCCGCCGCGAAAATGACCGAGAAGCGCAAACGCAATTTTAATAAAGTAATTCCCTGCTCCGGCTTTCTCGAGTATGGAACCAAACAGCACAAACAAAAAAATCAACGATGCCGATACACCGAGCGCCACACCAAACACACCCTCATTCTGCATCCAGAAGTGCCACATCGCCTTGCCAAATGACGCACCCTTCCACTGGATTGCTTCAGGCAATGAATCCGAGTTACCAAAGAAAACGTAGCAAACGAACACCAGTCCTATTATAAGCAATGGCAAACCAAGTGTTCGGTATACGGTAATGCCCAACACAATCATTCCAACCGCAGAAACCACCAGATCTGCACCTGTGGGCAAGCCTGCTCGAACAGCGATTTCATCGCGAAACCACATGATATATAGACAGCAAACGACCCCGATCAGGCCGAGCACCCAGTCGTACCAGGGAATATGATTGCGAGGTGAAGACTTAAACAGTGGAAAGGCCAGTGCGGCCAGAAACAGGCCAAAAGCGAGATGGATCAGTCGAGCATCGGAATTGGTCACCACGACCTTCAGACCAGTTACATCCGCCAGAAAGAAAGGCAGATTCGACGCGATATAAAGTTGAAATACAGCCCACACAAACGCAACAGTGAGTATCAGCTTTCCCTGCCAGCCCTGCGGGGATCGACCTCCCGTTTCTATGTCGGCAACAAAATCGTCCAGTTCGTCCTTACCAATCGCTTTCTTTACCATTGCGCGCCCCAATCCGGATTGAATGTTCTATCGCAAAAAAAAAGCGGATTGGCTACACCAACCCGCTTTTTTGTCTCAGCTATTGTCTCTGGCTTTGTTTCTCAAGCTTGTAGAGACCAATAAGATCTACATCCAGCCTCGTTCCTTATAGTACTTGATCGCGCCGTCATGCAGTGGTGCGGATAATCCGTCCTTGATCATTTCTTCTTCTTTGAGGTGGGCAAAAGCAGGATGCAGTTTTTTAAATCCGTCCATATTTTCAAACACGGCTTTAACAACCACATAAACCACTTCTTCAGGTACATCGGCGCTACTGACAAATGTGGCACCAACACCAAAGGTGTTTACGTCTTCTTCATTGTTATACATACCGGCGGGTATAGTGGCTTTGCGATAAAACGGGTTATCCTCGACCAGCTTGTCTATCTCGGCACCCTCTACGTGTACAAGATGTGCATCACATGATGCCAGTGTTTCCTGTGTCAGTGCAGATGGATGTCCAACCAGCCAGAAATACGCATCGATCTTGTTATCACAAAGCGCTGCACCGGTTTCGGCAGACTTCATTTCCGTGGCAAGCTTTAGGTCATCACGCGCCCAACCCAGCGCCGATTCGATCACGTCCCAGGTGCCACGGGTGCCGGATCCCGCATTACCAATGTTCAGACGCTTGCCTTTGACATCAGTAAGTGTGCCGACCCCGGAGTCATCGCTGGCTATTACGGTAACAGGTTCCGGGTGCACCGAGAAAACCGCACGCAGGTTTTCAAACTTCCCTTGCTCTTCAAATTTCGAGGTTCCGTTAAATGCATGGTACTGCCAGTCAGACTGCGCCACACCAAACTCCAGCTCGCCGCTGCGGATGGTATTGATGTTGTATATTGACCCGCCAGTGGATTCCGCAGAGCAGCGAATACCGTGCTCTTTCCGACCCTGGTTGACTAGTCTACATATCGCCCCGCCGGTAGGATAATAGACACCGGTGACACCGCCAGTACCAATAGAGACGAATTGTTGCTGGGCAAGCACGCTGGCGGGCGCTGCCGCTACCACACCCAGAGCAGATGCGGCTAGAAGAAGACGTTTGAGCTTCATAATTAAATTCCTGAGTTTAATTCCTGACATTATTACCGTTGCGAGAATTACGGCTTCGATAGTGAAACATTATTCGCTTGTTTTTGGCAAATAAAGATTTCCGTAACCTGGATTCTCTACCAGGCATGTATCCTTATCGTCGCAGACTACGCGCTCAGCGCCGTTATTTTTATCAGTAGTTATACGTGTTTGCCGCCTTCCGGATTGAGGAGACAGCTTCAATGCGAAGGGGGATTAAACCGGCGCTGACATCAGTCAGGTGTTTCAATCAGGCACCTTTGGAACCTCCCCATCCAACACGTTCTGCAAGCTCTTGATGGTTGATGTCGTCATCACCGGATTAATTCCAAGTTCGGTTAGCATTTCACTACTGGCCTTCATCTCCTGCAATCTTCTCCTGGCGTGTTGGCCGGTACCTTTGACCAGCCGCTCCAGCATCGTGTGATCAGCGTTGCTGATTTCTTCACAAATATTTTTCCATAACCACTCGCTGCATCCTGCCGCCTGCGCAGCTTGCATAGACTCAATTACCACCGCTGCGAGACCTTTCATCATGACACTTCGCAAGAGTTTGTGCTGTGCAGCATCCCCGGGAACATCACTCATCTGCGTAACCGGCATACCCAGCTTCTGCAGGCATGCGGCAAAACGAGCAGCCGCCTTACCAGACACCATCGCAGGGGTAGCTAGTCCGTTACCCGGCACCATTGCCAACAACGCCACGTCACAAAAAGGCACATCGCGGGCGGACGCTATGTCCGCCAGCTGTTTTTTTAGACCCGGAGAGCTACTTGAAAAGTCTGCATAGACGGCATTAGCCGGAATCACATTCAGCGCTTGCTGCAAGGCGACGATGGAGTCCGATGATGCTGTCAATGCAAACACGAAGTCTGCTCTGGTAACCGCATCCGCCGGGTTATCATGACGATGCAAACCGATCGGCGCGACAATATCAGCAGGATCGTATCCGTGCACTTCGATGTCTGTACGATTAAGTTTTACCAGGTCATCAGCGATAAGGCGACCTGCCTCACCCAATCCAAAAAACGTAATTTTCATTGCGGAAATTCACTCACGATGTTTTATTCTATTGCCTTCATTCCACAAGATTTCATATGGCAGGCAAACCGGTTTCCACCGTCTAACGATCCAAAGAATCACACAGTACAAAATACCCGAAACTGTTATCGTCACCGGGAATACGTATGACATCAGCGCAGACGACATTATAACTGTAAAGCATTGTTAAACCCCCAAACGACCGGTTCCCCTTATCGCAGGGCCGGGCTATGGTTTACGCTACGGGCTGCCGCTTGTTTTGATCAACACTGTGTATATCCAAAAGCAGGCAAGCAATGCAAGCAGGTCATTGTATCCGGGAATATGTGGTTGTAGCGATGTGATATACATAGAACCACGTAGATGAACACACGGTTCATCTACTCAACAGCACTTTTAGTTTAGGCTTTACATAGCCAAGGAGTATCATGCTCATCCTTACAAGACGGGCTGGCGAATCAATCGTGGTGGGTGACGAAGTAACGATCACCGTACTCGAAATGAGAGGGGGTCAGGTAAAGCTGGGCATCGATGCTCCTAAGGAAGTTGCAGTGCATCGCGAAGAAATCTATCAACGCATTGCCGGCCATACTCCACAAACGGGTGTATCTGCTCCTACAAAAAACCGTGATGCTGATTCAGGCAATGGTGCGGGTAATGGTGAGATAGATGATCACGAGCGCATGCGAGACACTGTGCACAATTTGACACCGGACACCCGGCACGCGGCAAACCAGAACAATACGGCGCGATCAGCGCCCACCATAAAGTACAAAAAAAGCCGGTCCTGACCTTTACTGCCAACGCAGGTTTGCCCGGGGCTCGCTGGCACCGGACAACCTGATCACCCTTGCGCGGCATCCGGTCAGGAAAAGAGGCGAGGTTCTGCCCTCAACAAACAACACGGTGCAATCAGCCAATTCTTCGCTATCAGGGCACAGAATATGCGCATAGTTTGGGTGCACGACATTTCTGATCCCCCATAGAGCACTCCGCACAAATAGTGCATGATTGCCGGCTGCCTCTGTTTATTAACACCTACCTCCTATGACTATTGAACAAATAATCGCTATTGCCCTGGTGCAAGGCCTAACCGAGTTTCTGCCTGTCTCGTCCTCTGGCCATCTGGCACTAATCCCGGTGATGACCGATTGGCCGGATCAGGGCGTCATCACCGACGTGATGGTGCACGTGGGTTCCCTCTTTGCAGTCATTGCCTATTTTTGGAAAGACGTGTTGAATTTACTGGGCGGCACGTGGGATCTGATCAGATTTCGAACAACACCGCATTCAAAAATGGCCTCCTACATTGCATTGGCTACCATACCTGCACTCGTATTCGGCGCTGCGTTAAAATTCAGTGGGGCACTGGACGCTCTTCGCGAAGACACCGTGGCAGTAGCGAAGGTAATTGCCTGGACGGCAGTTATCTACGGAATATTGTTATTTGTCGCCGATGCTGTCGGGGCACGTGTGAAAAAAATGGAAGACATGACCTTAGGCAAAGCCCTGATTATCGGCTTCTCCCAGGCGCTCGCTCTTATACCGGGGACGAGTCGTTCCGGCGCAACAATGACGGCCGCACGGTTTTTAGGTTTTGAACGGGCCGAGGCCGCCAGATTTTCATTTCTGTTGGGGATACCGGCAATCGCAGCTGCCGGAGGTTTCACAGCAATTGAAGCCATACAGATTGGAGGAGGTATACCCGCACACGCTATCTGGGCGGCGGTGCTTACTTTTTTTGCGGCCCTCGTAGCAATTAGCATACTAATGGCACTGGTAAAGCGCATGGGATTCTGGATTTTCATGGTCTATCGACTGGCGCTGGCGATGGTTCTTTTCGCATTGATCTACGAGTGGATACCGGGATTCTCTCTCGTTTAATATTGGTGTTGACTGTGTGATGTAGATCACAGACCTGTCTGTCAAAATTCCAGAATCTGATCGAGTCTACGGCGTCCGCTGGCTATCGCGCCTGTTCTTTCACTTCTGTCAGGATAACAACCCAAATTGAGTACTTCTGGTATCAACGCCCTCCCTACAGAAAAAATGCATGGAATTTCCGCGGCAAAAAAAACACCAGAAAATCCAACAGAAAAACAGTCAGCTGAAAACGCGTTGTTAACGACAGAGACACAAGAGCGCCGAAAAAACCGCAGAGTGTGGGACGCTATTGCAATGTGCATTGATTGCGCAGGACAGCATCCCGACAAACCTCCCGGCCCACACCTCACCCATGTGGTCAATTTAAGTTCTGGCGGATTGCGGTTTAACACGGAATCCCGTCTTACGTCAGGTGAGCAAATCCATGTAATCATGCGTCTGGGCCGGCATAAAGAAATTGTTTCTATTCCCGGCAATGTAGTTTATTCCAACCAGACAAATTGCTCTGTCAAGGGAAACATTTTCTCTACGCATGTCGCCTTTAACCACACTTGCAAGAATACGAAAGAACTGGTAACTCACCACATTGACCAGGTACTGACTATCACCGGCGCGCACGGTCGCTCGAGTGTATAGAAAGAAAATTGCGGATGAAGCTATCAGTGCAGATTGTTAATCCGCTAACGCTGACAGAGTTTTGCTGTTTGAGATGAAACAACTGTCGCAAACCCGAATCTAATCCGGAGCTACAACACCATCGATCAGATTATAGCTTAGCAAATCATCTATATCTGAAGGATCACGAACCAGCGGCTGCAACTTCGCTGTCAGATTTTTTACTGCGGCATGCTGCTTTTCCAAAGCCTTTATAGCATCTTCCATTTCAACCAACTCAAAGCGAAAGCGGGCGTTTACGGGCAGTTGGGCAATCGCTGCCAGATCTGCTGTGATGATTGTTGCTATACGCGGGTATCCCCCCGTTGGTTGCCTGTCTGCCAGCAAGACCGTCGCAATACCATCTCCGGCAATTTGAATATCACCGGCAACCACCGCATCAGAGATACCGGTTAGCGCGGAACTCGACGTCAGACTACCGGCATCCGTTTCAAGTCTCGCACCCATTCGATCACGTCTGGCTGACATGCGAAAGTTTGCCTGCAAAAACAGATCTCTTGTCTCGCTGGTAAAAAGGTGTGCTTGTGCTCCCCACATAAACCGGACTACGGATTGACCAAGATGCTCCGGTTGTTCAAGTTGTTGAGGCGGAGAGTGATCCACCTGCTTACCAATAGCGAGGATGTCTCCGTCTTGAAGACGACGTCCCTGAAATCCTCCAAAACCTGCCCGGGTATGGGTTGAACAAGATCCTAAAACAACAGGAACGTTGAATCCGCCGCTGACGTGCAGATAGCCATATGCTCCGTCTTTTACCGTACCGATACGAAGTTCCTGAGCGGGTTGCACCACGAAAGCACTTCGCCACGGAACCGAAGCACCATCTACCGAAATATCCATCCGGGCCCCACTGGTAGCCATACAAACCGGCTCACCAGACAGTTGAAATACCCCACCGTTAAACGCCAGCTCCAGTGCCGGAGAAGTTACAGGTTGCCCTAAAAGTGCAGCCCCCTCTGCCAGTGCGATGCGATCCATTGCACCACCTTCTGCAATGCCAAATCGTTGATAACCGGGTCGACCGGCATCCTGCACCGTGACCGACGCACCGGCTGATGCAACACGAAGCGAGGAAGTCATGTTGGAGACACAGAATTTACAATGGAATATCCATCTCTCACTTGCTGTTGCAAATCATTAAATTGCCTCTCGTTTACGGGATAAAACTCTATCTCATCACCCGAACTGATCGTAAACGGCGGATCACGGCGCAGGTCAAAGTTGCTAAACGGTGTGCAGCCGATTGTCCGCCAACCCGTAGGGATCGGTGTTGAAGTCATCACGGTTTGGCGCACCGCGACCGATATAGAACCAGCGGGAACTAACGGTTTCACCTGAGTAAGTCTTGGAAGATCCCATGCTGCCGGCAACAAGCCAAGGTAGGTGAAGCCTGGAGAAAAACCAAGAGTCAGCACGCGTTGAATTACCGCGCAATGTTGCTCTATGGTTTCTTCTGTACTGATACCAAGCAACGATGCCACCTCATCAAGATCACTTCCGGTTGGCCCGCCATAAAAAACCGGAACTCGCCATCGGGAATGACTGCTGTCACAACTTTCCGTCCAGTCTCTTTCCGACATCATTTTTAGCAGTAGCTGTTTTAATGTCGCGACACTCAGTAGCAGAGGATTGAAGCGCACCAGCACAGACCGCAGAGTAGGTGCAGTTTCCGTGATTCCCGCCACCGAACGATCGCGTAATGCCGCATCAAAAGCCTGAACCGATCGATTCACTTTAAGGTCCAGACTGGCTCCGAACTCAATGATCAGAGCGGAATCACCGGCTGGTCTGAATAGAGGATAACGCTCTTTTTGCATAGCACCTGTTTGTCAGGTTGTAGTAGCCGTCAGACCGCATGAATAGAATCTTTTCACCGTCATCGGACAGAATAGTTTTTTATGGAATTCCCGGAGCTTAATCGATATTGGCGTTAGCTGTAAATCAACGCTGGTCTGTCCGGTACAATGTTTAATAACAGGCGGCCGCTTATTTATTAGCGCAACAACACTGGTACATCACCCTGCTTTTCCATCACCCTGCCGACTATGACAGCCACCGGGTATTGCGCCACAAATGCAGCCGCCATTTCGCTATCGAGCGCGGCCAGCAAACCACCACTGGTTTGTGGGTCGATCAGTAGATCAACCGCCGATGAATTCAGGCCTGGCGCTATATCGCATTGCAGTAAAAAAGGCTGCAGTTGCGGGTACAGCGTTGATTGATACCCCTGTCCCAGCAACTCAATGGCGCCAGGAAGACTTGATACGTCAGACAGGTTCAATTGTGCTGCCAGATTCGACGTCGACAACATCTCAAGCAAATGACCAAGCAGTCCAAAACCGGTAACGTCGGTCACTGCCGAAGGGCTAAACTCGCGTAACAATTCCATCGCTCGCTGGTTAGATTCCAGCATTATCTCAAAAGCACCATCCACAGAGCTCGCAGAAGCCTTTGCCTGCATATCAGCGGCCAATATAACTCCTGTACCCAAAGGTTTGGTTAATACCAGCACATCTCCCGCTCGAGGTGTATTTTTTGACCAGACAGCATCGGCACTGACTTGACCGTTGGCAACTACAGCAACGTGGTTTTCGTATCCCTCGGTGCTATGACCACCGGCTAAAACTACCCGCTGCTCAGCGAGCGACTCTGCAATCCCGGACATCAGTGCAAGGTGATCCCGCTTTTGTACACGCGGGTGTGAAAAAGCGAGATTTATCCAGACCTGTGCGCTCACCGGTTCGGCGCCCATCGCGTATATGTCACTCAACGCGTGGTTCACACAAACTTTGCCAAAGCGCCACAAGTCATCACTGAAGCTGCGAAACCCGTCGATACTTTGCACTACCAGTTTTTCTGTCGGCACGCGCCAAACGCTGGCATCTTCCGCATGACCAAGCGCCGGTGTAACTGCCTGGTTTCTAAAAACCGGCAACCTCGATAGATTGCCAGCGATAAGATCAGGACCCAGTTTGCTGCCACAACCGGCGCAGTGCATTTCCTCCATGTTATTGCCGCCGGCTTTGGCCATCTTGCCCATCGACATTGCGCCCGTGGTTCCACCGGGCTCGTTAAGACGATTCATGAATTTGCTGTCGATATAGTGCTTTAACTTCCACACCAGCCTGCCTTTTGCGACACGACCGGCACGACACCCCACTGCGGTTTTATCACCAAGCGATAATAACGACAAAAAATCTCTTTGCAGGGATACCGGTTTTTGCGCCTTACCATCAAATGCCGCTCGCAGATTTTCGGTCAGAAACGGAGCTTGTCTGACCGCATACACACCCGCTTTTGGTCGAGGATCGTCAATCATGTCCGAGCAATCACCGACGGCATAAACATCTGCATGGCTGGTACTTTGCAAATACTCATTCACCGCAATAAAACCGCGTTCGGAAGCCGCCAGGCCACTGTCTACCGGCCACATCGCAGGGGCCGCCGCTGTGCACCAGATACTTTTGTCCAAAGCCACCTCAGCACCTGTTCCGGAAGTGAGGCCACTCTCGCTTACGCGGGTAACCTTAAAGCCGGGGTGCAGCTCAATTTGAGCATCACGCAGAGTTTTTTCGACGTGTATTACAAGCTTCTCCGGATAGCCTTTAAGTACATTTTGCCCGGGGTATACCAGATGAAATTTAAGGTCCGGCCTGTGCCGAAATCTGTGAGCCATAGCCAGAACAAGTTCAACACCCCCTGCACCGGAACCAATCACGCCCCAGTCACCCGCACGAGTATCTTCCGACTCCTGCAGCAAGCTATTCCATACATCATTAAAACCGCTTACAGGCTTTACGCCTACCGCATGGGTTGCAGCCCCTGCAACCGACAGATCGGGGGTTGAACCAATATCTATACTGAGCTTGTCGTATGAGAGTGAGGTATTGCCATTAACGACTATCGACTTCTCTGCCAGATCAATGGCATCAACCCTGCCTTTTATCCAGCGTACCCCCGCCCACTGGCAGAGCCGGTTGAGATCAATATGCGTTTCTTCGAGGCTATAATGACCGGCGACAAAACCAGGCAACATGCCTGAATAGGGAGTTAGTGTTTTTTCCGACACCAGCGTGATCCGAACATTGTTAATTGGCCGCATCGCCAACTGGCGAATCACCAGAGCATGGGTGTGTCCGCCGCCTGTTAAAACAAGGTCTCTTTCAATCAAATCAGTTCTGCGCTAAATTTTATAAACGGTGAGAATTTTAACAATGGCCTGACAAACATGTGCAACGCACAATACAAGCCGCCGGGTAGCTGCGTCGTTCTTGTGGCGATCATCAGTTGTTAAGTAAGAACGCAGCACTGATGCCCGCTATAAAACCACACAAATGGCCGTCCCATGAAGAGCCTTTGCGCCATGGGTTAAGGCTCGCTAAGAACGAGGATCCGTACAAAGTTGCTACCAGCAGTGCGATAGCTATGGATAAAACCCGACCTTCGAGCGCTCCGTTAGCCAGGTGAAACCCTGCTAGCCCGAATACAAGCACACTCGCACCAATGTGCAAGGCCGTACGACCAAAAATCCACAATAAAAAACCTCCGGTCACTTGAATAAAAACAACAGTGGCCAGAGGATCAGCCGGAGCATTGAATAGCAAAACCAGTAACACCACCAAAGGCGCACTGTTGGAGATCAGATGCCTGTAGTCTTCGTGCAAAAAAGGCATAGCCACTATCCCCCATAGCCCTTTTGCAGTTCGTGGCACCAGGCCGAATCGTTTCACTGGCACTAGCAAACCGATTGCGAAGACGAGCCAGACGAGTGGCAGGAAAAAATACAGCAAAGGGAGTTGGCTCAGCCACTCGTGTGTCTGATCGATGCTAATACTCACAGACCGAATTTGTGCCCCCTGGTTCCGATAATCCGGTCACTTCGGCTGTGGCAAAACGAGAAATTTATCCAAACCGTCGAAACCAGTACAGCAGACCGTCAATGCAAATCGCTGTGACAGGTGGCAGCCAGCCCGCCTATCGGTGGGGCGCCAGACAGCTACTTGAAAACAGGCACGGCTCCCTTGGGGGCAGACAGTTCTGCCTCGACTTGACGATTCATTAGCCGGTCTTTAAAAAGCAAGGCGTGGCCAACCACCCAGGCGACCATAAGTGCCAGCCATAAAATTGTTTTAGGCAAACGCATGTATTTTCCTCGGGCCGGGACTATTCCATCAGGACAACCGGCCGGTTTTACAGGCAGACTGGTAAAAAGGTACATCTACAAAGGTACATCAGCGGACTACAGTTGCATACTAAAACGGGCCGAAGCTTTTGAGTAATTACATCCTGTCAATCGAATCCCCAATTAGCGCGCCAATCGATATCGGGAATCAAAGGTTATACCACCGTCGGTGTGTAATCTGCCTTGCTCTGCAAGGCATTCGACGGTGGCAAACAGACTTCTGGCTGCCGCTGGATAGAGCGATGAATCGAGCTCGGAATACACTTGTGGCACCATCGCCATAATCGTGGAATAGCCGTTTTCAACGCACTGTAAAATCTGGTTTTCACGCTCGATTCGATGCGCTTGCAATGCGGCCACAAAGGTCTGTGGATTCTCAACCGGAGCACCGTGCGAAGGGTAATAAATCCTGTCATTGCGACTGTGCAACAAAGCCAGTGTGGCCATATAGTCTTTCATGTTGCCGTCGGGTGGTGACACAATGGTGGTAGACCATCCCATTACTGCGTCTCCACAAAACAGCGCATTCTCCTCCGACAGATAAAAGCCAGCGTGATTGGCAGCATGACCTGGCGTATGAATACACTGCAAGGTCCAGCCAGTTTCCCCACCGGCACCGCCCGCAAGAGTTTGACCATCAATCAATCGATGATCAGGTTCGAACTCTGTATCTGCACCAAATTGCGCATCGTGTGCGGCCGCATTATGCGCGACCGGTTTTCTACCTCCCTCCCCGTGGGCACCAAAGCTCCAGGTTTCCGCATCGCAGTGCCGCAGCAGGAGTTTGCAGCCCGGTGAATGATCGGTATGTGTGTGAGTCACCAGTACATGGGTGATTGTCTCCCCGGCGGTGGCGGTGAGCAACGCCTCGATGTGCGCTTCATCCGCCGGGCCCGGATCAATGATCGCCACTTCTCCGCGACCGATAATATAGGTGCCGGTGCCAGTAAACGTGAACGATCCCGGATTATTCGCGATCACCCGGCGAACTCTCGGTGAAAGCTGGTCCGCGATTCCATAGGAAAAATCAAATTCTGTAACAAAAGGGATGCCCGTCATCTCGGCGACAGCTCCATCATTCAGGCGATAAGGGCAGACCGTTGCGGGCTTACCTGTTTTCTGTATTCGCGCCCGGCGCAAAGCCGCGATCACCCTGGTCTACCGGCGAAGTAATCATCGCCACCTGTATATCAATTACCGTTATCGGTATCATGTGGCCGTCGGCGGTGTTGCTGCCACGGCGAACAAATCCCGACACTGTTCCGAAATTTCGCCAGGCACTCACTTGCCAGCCCACGCTCCTTCTACATTGTGCTCACCGGAAAATATGACCTACCAGACCAGCCACTCCACTATGCCTGAATTTTACCGGACAAGCGCAGTAATTGATCGATGAAGGTGCTAATCGTTGGTGGCGGAGGTCGTGAACACGCGCTTGCCTGGAAAGTGGCAGCATCCACCGATGTCGAGCAAGTGTTTGTTGCACCTGGCAATGGCGGCACGCACATGGAACAAGGGGTCACCAATGTTGCCATCGAGGCCGATGACATCGCCGGACTGCTGGATTTTGCTCTCGATAGCGGTATCAACCTGACAATTGTTGGCCCGGAAGTACCGCTCGTCGAAGGAATAGTGGATCAATTTCAGGAACACAAGCTGAGAATTTTTGGCCCGACTGCACGAGCAGCCCAACTGGAGGGTAGCAAGTCATTCTGTAAGGACTTTCTCGACAGACACCAGATTCCAACCGCCACTTACGGTTCTTTTACCGATTCGATGCAAGCTCTCGATTATATTCGCAAACACGGTGCACCTCTGGTGGTTAAAGCCGACGGTCTTGCAGCAGGCAAAGGTGTGGTTATCGCTCACACGCTGAAAGAGGCGGAAGATGCCGCAATCGACATGCTATCCGGCAATCGATTTGGAGAAGCCGGCAACAGGGTAGTTATTGAAGAGTTTCTGGAAGGTGAAGAGCTCAGCTTCATATGTATGGTCGATGGCACATCGGTGCTGCCAATGGCAACCTCGCAGGACCACAAAGCCCGGGACGATGGTGATCTTGGACCAAACACAGGTGGCATGGGTGCATACTCTCCGGCAGCCGGTGTTAGTGAGGCATTGCATCAACGCATAATGGAAACCATCATCAAACCAACAGTTTCAGGCATGCAAATGGACGGCAATCCGTTTCGCGGTTTTCTCTACGCCGGACTCATGATAAACGCTGCGGGTGACCCTAAAGTACTTGAATACAATGTTCGTTTTGGAGATCCGGAAACCCAGCCAATATTAATGCGTCTGCAATCTGATCTGGTGGCGTTATGCAACGCCGCAATTGATGGCAAACTGGATCAATTCACAGCCAGCTGGTCCGCTAAAACGGCAATCGGAATCGTAATGGCCGCTGGCGGCTATCCCGATTCCTACAGAAAAGGTGACGCTATTGCGGGACTGCAGACGGTGCTGAAAAACACCAAAGTATTTCACGCGGGCAGCATCTATAAAGAAGAAAAGGTGGTGACTAACGGAGGCCGAGTGCTTTGCGTGACGGCAATGGCGGATGACATCGTTACAGCCAGATCAAAGGCCTACGAGGCGGTTGATAAAATCAGCTGGGACCAGGTCTACTTTCGCAGAGATATCGGGCATCGTGCTGTGGCAAGACAATCTGTTTAGCCGGGTAAAGCTCACTTTGAGCAGGCCCAGTGCTGCCAGTTGCTGTACGCAAGTTTTCGGTGTCTAGAGACAATAGCGCAAACAGATCTCTCTTTAACGCTTCATCGCATCAAAAAATTCATCGTTGGTTTTGGTTTGCTGCAGGCGACCCATTAGAAACTCCATGGCTTCGATTTCATCCATAGGATGCAGAAACTTTCGCAGTATCCAGATTTTCTGAAGTTCTTCAGGGCTGATCATCAACTCTTCGCGACGTGTTCCCGATCGATTTACACTGATTGCCGGAAAGGTTCGTTTTTCTGCGATACGCCGATCAAGGTGTAGTTCCATGTTGCCGGTACCTTTGAACTCTTCATAGATGACCTCATCCATTTTTGAGCCGGTATCAACCAGGGTAGTGGCCACAATCGTGAGACTACCACCTTCTTCTATGTTGCGCGCTGCCCCGAAAAAGCGCTTGGGTCGGTGCAGGGCATGGGCATCCACACCACCGGTTAGTACCTTGCCGGACGAAGGTATCACTGTATTGTAGGCTCGGGCCAGCCGGGTTATGGAGTCGAGCAAAATCACGACGTCTTTCTTGTGTTCAACCAAACGCTTGGCTTTTTCGATCACCATCTCAGCCACCTGAACGTGGCGACTGGCGGGTTCGTCAAACGTACTTGAAACCACCTCCCCCTGAACCATGCGCTCCATTTCCGTTACTTCTTCAGGGCGTTCGTCTATCAACAACACAATCAGCACACAATCGGGATCGTTATGCGCAATACTCTGCGCAATGTTCTGCAAAATCATTGTTTTACCGGCTTTCGGCGGCGATACAATCAGAGCCCGCTGTCCCTTCCCTATCGGTGCAACGAAATCAATGGTGCGGGCGGTAATGTCCTCCGTGCTGCCATTACCAAGTTCAAGAGTCAGCCTTTCGGTAGCGTGAAGCGGGGTCAGATTCTCGAACAATACTTTGTTGCGTGCGTCTTCCGGTGCACCGAAGTTAATTTCATCCACTTTAAGTAACGCAAAATATCGCTCACCATCTTTCGGTGGTCTGATTTTCCCGGAGATTGAATCACCGGTTCGCAGACTAAACCGGCGAATCTGGCTTGGCGACACATAGATATCATCCGGTCCTGCCAGATAGGAACTATCCGCCGAGCGCAGAAACCCGAATCCATCCTGCAGTATTTCCAGCACCCCGCCGCCGAATATATCCTCGCCTTTTTTTGAATGCGCCTTAAGCAGAGAAAAAATTATGTCTTGCTTGCGCGACCGGGCGACACTGTCAAGGCCTTCTGACTGTGCCAACTCCACCAGTTCGGTTGCGGATTTCTTCTTGAGATCGGTTAGGTTCATAGTGTTGGATGTACGTGTGCTATTTTAGGAAGGCGCGAGTATGCGCTAGCGGCGCTCGGCGTCCGGGCGACTGATCAGCGGTGAGAGTGTGCGTTAGTACAACGGGCGGCGGCAACGACAGGGAAGTGCCGCGCATTTATAGTTTAAATAGCAGGAATTAACCAAACATAGCACGCACATTGGCGTACGTCTAGCACTCACGCGCCACCGTTTAAAAACCGGCTGGTGGCGTATTTTTCAACACTGTTTAGTGATTGTAGTATAGATATCCTGATCCGGGGCGGACAACTTCCGCCACCCGGGTGATTACAGTTCTCCGTTCCGGATTATTGTGTCTGCTACCTTATGCGGTCGGTCAACTCAGGAATTACTGTCAATGAATGCCGACAGTTGGGTTTTCGACAAAGCACCTACCTTAGTCCCTTCGACAGAGCCGTTTTTAAACAACATAAGTGTCGGTATTCCGCGAATGCCGTATTTTGGCGGTGTGTTCTGGTTGTCATCGATGTTCAATTTGGCAATTTTTACTTTATCGCCGTATTCTTCGGCAATCTCTTCGAGGATTGGCGCAATCATTTTGCAGGGGCCACACCACTCCGCCCAGTAATCTACCAGCACAGGCTGTTCGGATTGCAGAACCTCGGAATCAAAGTTCTCGTCGTTTACTTCTACTATGTTCTTGTGCATCGGTCTTTCTCCTCGGCGAAACCGCCATTATCCCGTAAATAGTGCTGTCGCATAGCAAATTTTCAAGGCGTGCCAGACAGCAGACTCCGGCCCTGCCCTGTTAATCGGCGTCAACTCCTGAAATACGCTATGCTCTCGCCATGAAATCCAATTATCTGACGTCCGTCAGTTTCTCTGAGTTCAATTTAAATCCGACTCTTCACGCCGCTTTGCAGGCAGCCGGTTTTGATTTTTGCACTGAAATTCAGGAACTGTCTTTGCCATTGATGCTGGAAGGCAAAGACATAGCAGCCCAATCGCAGACCGGAACTGGCAAAACAGCGGCTTTTCTTCTCGGCATGTATCAGTACTTGCTCGATAATCCGCCTCCCGAAGGACGTGCACCAACAGAACTGAGAGCGTTGATTCTGGCACCTACGCGGGAACTGGCCATACAAATTCACAAGGACGCCGGGCAACTTGGCGCAAATACCGAATTTAAAACAGTACTGGCTTATGGTGGCACAGACTATGAAAAACAGCGCCGTGCTATAGAAGCCGGTGCAGATATTCTTATTGGCACACCAGGCAGAATCATCGACTATTTCAAGCAGCGGGTTTTTTCCTTGAAAAAAGCCCAGGTGGTGGTGCTTGACGAGGCGGATCGAATGTTCGATCTCGGTTTTATCAGTGACATCCGGTTCCTGCTTCGGCGCATGCCAGCCCCGGAACAACGATTAAACCTCCTGTTCTCCGCAACCCTTTCTCACCGGGTGATGGAGCTTGCCTATGAGCACATGAATAATCCGGTAGATTTAAAAACAAGCACGGATCAAATTGCTGCCGATAAGGTAATTCAGCGAGTATTCCATCCCTCTTCTGATGAAAAAATACCGTTGTTGCTCGGACTGATGAAATCGCTCCAGCCCCAACGCAGTATCATTTTTGTCAATACAAAACGTGTTGCGGAACGAGTGCATGCCTACTTGCTCGGCAATGGCACCAATGCTGAAGTGCTCTCGGGAGACGTCCGACAAAACAAACGGCAGCGGCTTATCACCGAACTGGCATCCGGCTCGCTCAACACACTAATTGCCACTGACGTTGCGGCCCGCGGACTGCATATCGAAGCGGTCACCCACGTTTTTAATTACGACTTGCCACAGAACGCAGAAGACTATGTTCATCGCATCGGCAGAACTGCCAGAGCCGGGGCCTCCGGTGAGGCTATATCGTTCGCTTGCGAAGAATACGTATTTTCCCTGCCGGAAATCGAAGAGTTACTCGGCCACGAAATTGATTCCAGCCAGGTGACGGACGATCTGCTGGTTGAGCCCCTGCCACCGGCAAAAATACAGCGCTCAGGTCCGCCCAATGCGAAACATCGTCGCGGCCAAAAACGCAGTCGCAACCCGCGCTCCGGCAAATCCCGTCCGGTCGGGGCAAAAAGCAGTTAAAGTAGCTGCTGCCCACTACGCTATAATTATCAGGTGCCGGAGTCTGCCCGGCAGGCCTCACCGTCATTCTGACCGGTAGCCCGGGCACACGAATATCAGCGATATCCCTTAACCAACAGTAAACCCGTATAATTTTTACGTCCTACGGTTTTCTTTACCGCCGCAATTCCCCGGAATTCGCGGTTTTCCCGGAGCAGCGAGTGGAATTCGAACAAGCCAGAGCCAATATGATCGAACAACAAATTCGACCCTGGGACGTGCTAGACCAACGAGTGCTGGATGCGTTGGCCTCCGTTCCCCGCGAGCTTTTCCTGCCTGAGCAACATCGCGGGCTTGCCTACTCCGATACACGCATCCCGTTGAATGATGATCGGGTATCGCTAAACCCGAATATTGAAGCGCGCTTACTCCAGGCCGCAGTGCTCGAACCCGACGATCGCACCCTGATTATCGGCAGTGGCAGCGGCTATATCGCTGCGTGCGCTGCGAAGATGTGCAAACACGTCGAATCTATCGATTCATCTGACGCGACCAACGTCGCCGCAAAACAAAACGCCGAGCGCACCGGCATTGATAACATAAAGTTTATCACTGGCGATCTCATTGCTGATTTGCCAGATAAGACAACCTACGACGCCATTATTGTAAATGGTTCGCTTGAGCATGTGCCCTCTCGTTTGAAAACGCGCCTGACCAATTTCGGCCGCCTGATAGTCACCATCGGTAGCGAAAACCAGCCCATCATGGAAACTTTTGTCATACGCCGAATCGGTGAATCTGACTGGCTCGAGCAAAGCATCTTCGACACCCATATTCCCGCACTGATCAAAAGCGCGAACGCCAAAGACAACTCGTTCACTTTCTGATCTGGTCTGCCGGCAATCCTTTTCCACAAAATAGTCACCACAAAAAAACGAAATACCTTCTACATTTACTAGTACTGATTCTTGATAGAAATGCCTGCAGGCTGAACTGCGAAAGGCATTCGTTGGTCCACGCCAGTACTAGAGAAACACCAAGCATGAAACTGCGTTACCCCCTAATAATAATAGGCGCAAGCTTTGCCCCGTTGCTTTTTAACCAACATGCACAAGCAGTCGATTTAGCCGAAATCTATCGTATTGCGAGTGAAAGGGACTCGGTTATTCAGGCCACTCAAGCCCAATACGAAGCGGCAATCGAGGCATTGCCAATTGCGCGTGCGGCATTGTTGCCAAACATTGCCCTTGTCGCCGACAAAGCCGTCAGTGAAACGCAGGACGATGGCTCAGGCTCTTTCGAGTCTGATTCATACGGTGCGTCGGTGACCCAGAACATTTACAACCCCGCCGCCTACCACACCATGCGCAGAGCCGAAGTAACGGTTGCCCAGGCAAAGGAGACACTGCGTGAAGCAACGCAGAATCTCATCTTTCGAACTGCCCAGGCGTACTTCAATATCCTGACTGCCGAAGAAGCTTTCAGAGCTGCCAGTTCTTCCCGTGAAGCAATTTCGCGCCAAACCGAGCAGGCAGAACGACGCTTTGAGGTGGGGTTGTCAGCGGTGACCGATGTGAAAGAAGCTCAGGCGCAACTGGACCTTGCAGTGGCAACGGAAGTGGTCGCCGAAAATCAGCTGGCGCTGGCAAAGGAAGCGCTGCGAGTCATCATTGGTCAGGATGTACCCGAGCTCGACGCATTGAAAGAAGACGCAACCCTGACCCGACCCACACCTGCGGTGATCACAGACTGGATCATGCTCGCAGAGCAAAACAGCCCGCGCCTGAAAATCGCTCAATTTGATTTGGAACTCGCGAGAAAGGATCTGAAAATCGAACGGGCTGGCAGAAAACCAACCCTCGCGCTAAACGGACAATATTCCAATAGCAATACTGACTCACCCAGCCGCCCGCCTAACGTTGAATCCGGCCAGGTGAGTTTGCAATTGAGCTATCCGCTGTTTACGGGTGGACGCACCAGTGCACTGTTGCGCCAGGCCCGGGCCCGTTCGGAGCAGGCAGCATTCAATCAGGAAACCATTCGACGCGCCGTTGAACAAGAGACTCGCGATGCCTATCTCAGTGTATTGGCCGATGTCAGCCAGGCGAACGCACTGGAACAGGCATTGTCGTCCACCGAGGTAGCACGTGAAGCAACCCAGGCCGGCTTTGATGCAGGTACAAGAACCGCTGTTGAAGTACTGGTTTCTCTGCGAGATACCTTTAACGCCGCAGCTGATTACGCAGCTGCTCGCCACCAGTATGTGGTTCGAAGCCTGCAGCTAAGACTGGCGACAGGCATACTTGCTGAAAAACATCTTGAGGCAGTTAATCGATCCCTCGAAGCGCGTTAACTGATGCGCGCACTTTTGACGTACGACTCACGCTTGTCTGGGTTAATTAGCAATAAAATTCATTTTTAGTCGTCAATCAACTCAAAGCGGGTCCCGCAATAGGGACAATTAACCGCCGGATTTTCTTCAAGAGCGATATACACACGGGGATGTGAATTCCACAACCCCATGGCTTCGGTTGGACAGTGGACCGGCAATTCGGCTCTGCTCACCTTAACCACCTGGTCGTCAGCCTGTTTATTGTTGTCTGTCATTACTATTCCCTGCTTCCCGGTTTTCGTTTGCCTGTAACGGCATTTCGCACTAGCCTGTTTGCTTAAACCCTGCTAGACAAGAGTCAGCCAATGGCTGTGCTTTTTTGATTTTCCCTCAACAGCGGCGAAAAACATCGATTGCAGTTTTTCGGTTATCGGCCCACGGCCGCCTTCACCAATGCTTCGGTTATCTACTTCGCGAATGGGGGTGATCTCGGCAGCGGTACCACTAAAAAATGCCTCGTCGGATATGTACACCTCATCACGGGTAATACGGCGTTCTATAACCGGTACCTCTATTTCTTCAGCAAGTTCCATAACCGTTTTACGGGTAATACCATCAAGGGCAGAAGTAAGGTCTGGTGTGTGTATGCAACCTTCACGCACAATAAAGAAATTTTCGCCTGATCCCTCGGCAACGTACCCTTCGTTGTCCAGCAGCAACGCCTCATCGTAACCATCCTGCAGCGCCTCTTGCAGCGCCAGCATTGAATTCATGTACTGGCCATTTGCCTTGGCTTTACACATGGCGATGTTCACATGATGACGGGTAAATGAGGATGTTTTGATGCGTATCCCGCGCTCCATGTTCTCTTTGCCGAGATAGGCGCCCCACTCCCACGCGGCTACCATGCAATGCACAGACAAATTGTCAGCGCGCAATCCCATTCCTTCCGAACCGTAAAAACACATGGGTCTCAGATAGGCTGAATCCAGTCCGTTTTCCCGAACGACATTTTTCTGCACGTCGCAAAGTTCTTCAAAATCCCAGGGGATATCCATGCGAAGAATTTTCGCTGAATTAAATAATCGGCGGGTGTGTTCCTGCAATTTGAATATTGCCGGACCCTTGTCCGTAGAATAGGCTCTGACACCTTCAAAAACTCCCATGCCATAGTGCAAGGTATGTGTTAACACATGAACCTTTGCTTCACGCCACGGCACGAGTTCGCCATCCAGCCATATCACGCCATCTCTATCAGCCATCGACATTATTTTGTCTCCAAATTTCTCGAGCGTCACTTAACCGAACAGCTGTACCTGCACCAGTGGTCCGATCAGCTACTAATTTGCCACATTTCAGTGTAGCCCAAACAACAGGGTGTATTTTCCGACCCGGTATTTCCAGGTGCCACCGACAGCCGCGACCGTCATTAACCATTCATTATATTTTGCCAGCAGGAAATCACCGAGTTGCGATGTTGCGAGCACTCATCATCACAACTAATGATGCCATCCTCCAGCAACATGGCACGACGATGATAGCGACCGCGCAAATAAAGATAAGCCTGTGTCAGGGAATCGGCCTCGGCAGCACCAAGATAGCCATGCTGTTGCAATGCCTCCAGCTGACGAACGTTGTCCGTGTACAGCAGCAAAGGCGGGCAATCGAAGGAATTACCAAGAATCAGATATTGAACCATAAACTCTATATCCGCGATACCACCATGCCCCTGTTTTATATCGAACCAGTCTTTGCTGTCCTTGTTCAACTCTTGTCTCATTCGCTCGCGCATCCCTGCGACTTCGTTGCGTAGCTTGTCACGCGCCTTGCCTTCATCCGGCGCACGGCTTTGCAGCGTATCGTTACGGATCTGCTCAAACTGCTGACGCAATCGCTCGCTGCCGACAACGACTCTCGCTCGTACCAGAGCCTGATGCTCCCAGGTCCACGCCTCTCGGCGCTGATAGTCCGCAAACGCATCAATACCGATGACCAATACCCCGGAACGACCGTTGGGACGCAGACGGGTATCGATCTCGTAGAGCACACCGGCGGATGTCAGTGTCGCCAGAAAATGCACAAGCTTTTGAGCCATTCTGGAAAAATACACCTGATTCTCCAGCGGCTTGTCTCCATTACTGACCTGGCCGCTTCCCCTGCTCTCATGCACAAAAACGATATCCAGATCAGAGCCATAACCAAGCTCGACGCCGCCCAGCTTGCCGTACGCCACTATTGCAAGATCGGGAGTAACCACCTCACCATTAACTTCACATTGTGGCACTCCGTGATGCACCTGCATTTCGTTGCCCACCAGCCGGGTGGCAACCTGAAGCACCGACTCCGCCAACCAGCTCAAACCATCACTCACCCGCATTACGGACAGATCACCAATGACATCCCGTGCCGCTATTCGCACAATTTCCGAGTGTTGAAATTGACGTACAAGATCCATTAGCTCGCCTAAATCCGGATCTCTGTGATAGCGTAACTCTGTATCCAGTGAAACGACGTTTTGTTCAACACTCGCCACCCTGTGGGTTTGCTCGATATCAAGCAGATCATCGAGCACCATCGGATGGCTGGCAACAAACTCTGCAAGCCATGGACTTTGAGCAAATAAACGAATCAGATTTTTCAGGGTTTTTTCACTGTCACATAAAAGCTGCAGATAGCCACTGCGGCCTGCAACTGCATTTAACAGCGACAAAACACGTAACAATGTATCGGGATGTGAGCGCTTTGTCTGGCGTATCTCCTCAAGTACTTTAGGTATGAGCTTGTCAATCAATTCGCGCGAGCGATTCGCATAGCGCAGGTACCGATCACCGCGGCCAAATTCAATCAGCAACCGCGCAGTCTCGTCCGCGTTGTTGATTCCCTCATCATCAAGATTGCGGCTTACCTCATCTATGCCAGGCTCGCCGCCGAGCACCTGCATCCACACATCACCGAATGCCTCGGACTCAACCCCCATGGCGGAGTCGCTGCGAGCACCAGTCATAGAGGCCTCGTGCTGCCCGGCCGTGTCGGCTGATTCCGTAGCAGGGGTGCTAAAAACATGGGCAAATATCGACTGAACAAATTCGCAATGACCCTTTAAATCACTGGCAAAAGACTCAAAACAAGAATAGCAAAGGCTGTTGGCAAGCCGCAGTCGGGCCTGTTCGTCAAGCGGTACAAGATGCGTTTGCCGATCATCAACCATTTGCAAACGATTTTCTGTACGGCGCAGAAAATCATAGGCCTTCAGCAACTTTGCGGCATCTTTCCCGGTGAGATGGTTACTTTCTGCCAGAGCCAGCATCACCTCTCGCAGACAGCGGCCCTGCAGTTTTGGTTCTTTACCGCCACGCACAAGTTGAAATGACTGGGCAATAAATTCAATTTCCCTGATGCCTCCGTGGCCGAGTTTAATATCCTGCTGACTGCCAGCCACAACCACCTTTGCACTGATCTGCCGCTTCAGATCGCGAAGCGATTCGAACACCGCATAGTCCAGATAACGCCGGTAAATAAACGGACGCAACATCTCCTCAAGCGTTGATGTATCTTCCACCCTGCCACAGATAACACGCGATTTTATCCATGCATAGCGTTCCCAGTCGCGACCCTGCGTAAACAGGTAGTTTTCCATAAGATCGAGACTAACCACCAAAGGTCCGCTATTGCCGAATGGTCTCAACCGCATGTCAACCCGGTAAACAAAACCGTCAGCTGTCACCTCCCCAAGGTATTTTATAAGCTGCTGCCCGACACGCCTGAAATACGCCTCGTTATCAATTTTTCTACCACCATCTGTTGTGCCGTTTGCCGCGTAAAGGAACACCAGATCTATATCTGAAGAAAAGTTAAGTTCCTGTCCACCGAGCTTGCCCATACCGGCCACTACCAAAGATAATGCGTTCCCGTTTTCGTCTCTGGCAACCCCGAATTTTTCGCCACAAACTTCCTCTGCGAACGATAACGCCCGCTGAAGGCAGCTATCGGCTAAATCAGATAGCGCCTGCAGAACCTTGTCGATCGGCGATATTCCCGCCAGGTCGTGCACCGCAATGAGGCCGAGCATCACATGCCTGAACTCTCTCAGGCGCTGCATGAATAGCCTGGAGTCTCCTGCACTGCCCGCGATTGTTGCTTGCAATCGTTCGTCAAAATCGCTGCGTTTCGGAAGCTCTGAGGCACAGGTTTTTAAAGTGCTTAAAAATATTTCCGGATAGCGTTCGATAACGGTGGTAAGCCAGGGGCTACAGCTGCAGGCAAAGAAGAGCGTGTCTCGCGTCAAATTTACGCCAGAGGATTTTGAAGATACCGAAACCAGGGCAGGATCGTATTGTGCCAGCGTCTGGGCAACCTCTGTCGACCAGGACAAACCCGACACCGGCAACCCTGGATTATCGAGGATGAATTTAGCAACTGCGCCAGACCTTTCATTTTTCATAGGCGATGTAAGTGAATCAACTTGCAAACCCGTTTATTGGCCGGAAATTGACGCTACAATAGCAATTAATTCTGCTCGTAAGATTGTTTTTCAGCCGGATCTGCAATCGCCACTATTCCATGCAAGGAAAACACCTTGAATCAGTTTGAACTCGACAGGGTCAGCGTAAGTATTGACAAGACACCTGTCATTCACGACGTCAGCTTCACACTGGAAAACGGGCAGATAGGCTGTTTGCTCGGACCCAGCGGCTCTGGCAAAACCACATTGCTACGTGCCATCGCCGGATTTCAGCCAATCAACCAGGGCGATATCAGTATACGAGGCGAAGTGGTCGACAACGGTACAATCGCCCTCCCCGCCGAGAAGCGCCGAATAGGTATGATGTTCCAGGACCTGGCGCTGTTCCCACACCTGAGCGTTGCAGACAATATTGCATTCGGGCTTCAACAGCACGGAAAAAAGAGTTCGAACAAAAGAATCGACGAGCTACTCGGCATCGTCAATATGCGCAGCCTGAAAAAGAAATACCCGCATGAATTGTCGGGGGGACAACAACAGCGGGTGGCTTTAATGAGATCCATGGCACCGCAACCTGATCTGATCCTGCTCGATGAACCCTTTAGCAGCCAGGACACAGAGTTGCGCTTGCAGTTAGTCCAGGAAGTAAGAGAAATTTTAAAACAGGATAATGTCACAGCGATACTGGTTACCCACGATCAACACGAGGCATTCGCCATTGCCGACATCATCGGAGTACTGAATTGCGGATCTTTATCTCAGTGGGATACTGCCTACAATCTATATCACACACCCGACGACCGGTTCGTTGCCGATTTCGTGGGTGAAGGAGTTTTTATTTGTGGCAATATCATTGATGAAAACACAGTACAAACCGAACTCGGCGACGTAAAAGGCGAGCTGGCGAGTGACCTGCCTGGAGGTATGGAAGTAGACCTGCTAGTCCGCCCCGACGACATCATCCACGATGACTACAGCACTTATCGCGGCATTGTGCTGAAAAAGAGTTTTCGCGGAGCCGACCATTTGTACACACTACGCATGCCCGGTGGCACCAATGTCATGTGTCTCGCGCCAAGCCACCACGATCACAAGCTGGGTGAAAAAATCGGAGTGCGTTTAAAAATTGATCACCTTGTGGCGTTTCCAAAAGCCAGCTTGTAGCACGCTCAGGCAACCATCAGTCGTTCAGTTTTTTCGTGGCGCGACGCATACATACGTTCATCTCTTTAGAGGCTTGTACGTCTCCGCGATCAGTAGCGACCTCAATCCCCTTTTCACACGTTTTTATAGCGCCCTCATAGTCGCCTGCATGCAGTTGACACCGACCGAGCAGCTTCCAGGCCGCACTGTATTTTTCATCGTGGGTCAGCGCCATCTCAAGATGGGTCACGGCCTCGGCATATTTTTTTTCAGCCGCATACGCATTGCCAAGAGAATAACGTAACAACGCACTGTCCGGTCCTTTCTCCAGCAGTGCTTCAAACGTTGCGATTGTCGACATTGAGTTCCTTTAGAAACAGGTGGATTACGAAATCAATTCTTCGCTAACAGGGCGTTGCGCTACAAGGCAGGACTGGTTTCGAAGTCCGCGAGTAACATCGCCCTGTGTTCCCAGATCAAAGTACACCAATACAATTAATTCGGGCAACAACGTCAATAGCTCATTACTGCCCAGTAAATAATCAGGTCTGGACGGTCCAAATGCTGTGTCGGCCTTGTGCTTCACAAACGTTTGGTAAAATAGTAAACCACCCGGTTTCAACGCCCGCTGAATGGCCGTGAAAAGCTGGCGATCAAGAAACGCGGACACAGTGATAACATCGTATTGATCGTCAGCAAAGAAATGCTCATCAAGCTCTTGCTGAACGGTGTTGATTTCGACTGCCTGAATAGCAGCAAATGTTGTCAGGCTATCCAGAGCAACCGATGAAACATCCACGGCAGTAGTTTGCAACCCGCACTCTGCCAGATACAGCGCGTTGCCGCCGATGCCACAAGCCAGATCGAGTGCAGTTCCCTGACTCGGCAACAGATAACCATATTCAGCCAACACCTGGCACGCCTGTGGTGTCCGGCCAGTATTTTTTCGATAATAATTATCCCATTTTTCACGGGCTTCCAATTATTTTCTCCAGAACCCCGGCGTTAGCAGTATCAGCAGGGTAAATATTTCCAGACGACCGAGCAACATGGCAACACACAACAGACTCAACTGAATACTGCCGAGTGAACTGTAGTTTGCACCGACGTCACCCAGTCCGGGACCCAGGTTGTTTAAACAGGCAACAACTGCAGAAAACGCTGTCTCCTGATCAAGGCCTGTGGCCATCAGGACCAGCAACATTACTGCGAGAATAAGCACATAACTTGCGAAAAAACCCCAAACCGCATCTATGACCCGCGGGGGTATAGTCTTTGGGCCAACCTTGACTGGCAGCACCGCGTGAGGGTGTACCATGCGTTCCAGTTCTCGTTTGCCTTGCTTAAAAAGCAATAGCACTCTAATCACTTTCATGCCGCCACCGGTGGAACCGGCACAACCCCCTGCAAAACTCGCAAACAGAAGTAACACCGGCAGAAAACCGGGCCAGTTAAAATATTCGGCGGTGGTAAAACCCGTGGTTGTTGCAATAGACACTACCTGGAACACACCATGGAAAAAGGACTGTTTGAAATCGGCTGTGTGTGTCCAGTACAAATAAGTGACTGTTACAAAACCCAGCACAACGAGCATGAGCACATACGCTTTGAACTCGGTGTCTTCTATATAGGCTCCTATAGACATCGAACGAAGTGCCAGATAGTGCAAAGCGAAATTGACACCTGAAATTACCATGAAGACCAGTGCAATCATTTCGATCGCATTGCTTTGAAAGTAGCCGATGCTGGCATCGTGAGTTGAAAAACCGCCAATGGCAACCGTTGAAAAGCTGTGCCCAATTGCATCAAACAATGGCATACCTGCGGCCCAGTAAGCACCCATACATGCGACTGTCAGCCCAAGGTAGATATACCAGAGCAGTTTCGCGGTATCTGCCACGCGCGGGGTAATTTTTTCTTTCTGCGGTCCAGGAGTTTCAGCCCGAAACAACTGCATTCCGCCACCTATTCCGAGCAAAGGTAAAATAGCGACTGCCAGTACGATAATTCCCATACCCCCAAGCCATTGAACAAGCTGCCGGTACAGCAGAATTCCGTGCGGCAGAGTGTCCAGACCGACGATTACCGTCGCACCGGTCGTTGTAAAGCCGGACATTGACTCGAAAACGCTCTGTGCAATGGTGAGGTTTAAGGTGGCATCTATATAAAGCGGTATAGCGCCAAACACACCCAGCACAGTCCAGAACAACACCACAATAACAAACCCGTCTCGCGCTTTAAGTGGCAGCTGGTGTTTTCTCAACGGCAGGTAGGTAGCAAGCCCGATAATCAGCGTAACCGCAAAGCCGAGAAAAAAGGACTTTGCAGAACCATCAGCAAAATGCAAAGACACAAGGCCGGGTACAAACATGGTGAAGCTGAATATTGAGAGGAGCAAACCCAGCACGCGCAATACTACGAGAAACTGCATTGCATGCCCCGTCTGCGCGATTCAATACCGGACTTAATGGTGAATCTCACTAGTAAGTTACGCCTACCTGGAACAGGTTCTCGACGTTGTGAATCAAACTTTTGTCCACTACCAGAATAATCACGTGGTCTTCAGCCTCAATCACGAGTTCATCATGTGCAATCAATACCTGATCGTTGCGCACGATAGCGCCAAAGATGGTTCCATTATCCAACGGTAAATCAGCAATTCTTCTACCGACCACCTCAGATGTTTCACCGTCGCCGTGAGCGATGGCCTCAAGTGCTTCAGCCGCACCGCGCCGCAGGGAATACACTGCAACTACATCGCCGCGGCGCACATGGCGAAGCAAAGCTCCTATCGTCACATTGTGTGGTGAAATCGCTACATCTATAAAGCCGCGTTCGACCAATTCGACATACGCCGGACGATTGATCAGCGACATCACTTTTCGGGCGCCCATCTTGCGCGCCACCATGGCGGACAGAATATTAGCCTCATCGTCATTAGTCAGCGCACAGAATAAACCCATGGCGCTGACGTTCTCCTCCAGCAACAGATCCTGATCGGCCACATCACCGTTGAGCACCATCGAGTTGTTGAGAGTTGCGGCCAGTGATTCTGCGCGCTCGGGATCTTTTTCAATCACCTTTACCCGGCACCTGGATTCCAGCCGCTGCGCGAGCGCCATCCCTATATTTCCTCCGCCCGCTATCATCACATGCTTTGACGGTTTATCCTTTTGATGAAACTGTTCCATGATTTGCACCGTATTTTCACGTGCCGCGATATAGAATACGATGTCGTCTTTTAATATAACGGTGTCTTCCGTTGGAACAATAGGATCATTTTCCCGATACAGCGTGGCTATACAAGTCTCTACATGCGGCAGCAGCTTGCGAATATGACTCTTCGGCTGCGCTGCCATAGGTGCGTCTTCCTCGACAATTACACCCACCAGCCGCACCCTGCCATCGGCGAAGTCGACCACCTGCAATGCACCTGGGTGCTCGATGATTCTTTCTATATGGTCCGTTACCAGGCGCTCCGGACTAATTAATACATCAATAGGAATATGCTTTTTCTTGAAAAGCGTGTCTTTTTCAGTGAGGTACTGCTGTGATCGAACCCGGGCAATACGGCTGGTCGTTTGAAATAGCGTGTAGGCAATCTGACAGGCGATCATATTGGTTTCATCGCTGTTAGTTGCAGCAATGATCATATCGGCATCCTCGGCACCGGCCTGCCGCAATACATTCGGGTGCGCGGCGTGCCCGTACACGGTGCTGAGGTCAAGGCGGTTTTGTAACTCCAGCAACGTATTGATGTTAAGGTCGACGACCGTAACATCGTTGTTCTCTCCAGCCAGATTCTGGGCTACTGTCGAACCAACTTGTCCAGCGCCCAATACAATTATTTTCAAAATATATTCCGCAGGTTAGCCGGTGCCCATCCATAAACAGCAGCTATCGTCCAGGGGAAGCACTCGTGAGCTGACGGTCTGCCATCATCACGCCAATCGATGTGCCTAGCCACGTTTGCGACCGGCCTGTATACCCACGCTGCGCAACTTTCGATACAGATGCGTGCGCTCCATACCAACAATACGCGCAAGCTCCACAATATTTCCATCGACGTTATCTAGTTGACGCTGGAGGTACAAGCGTTCAAATTCCGTTCTGGCCTCGCGCAATGGCAGATCAAGCGGCAGTTTCATGATATCGCCCGCCATTTCGTAGGATCGATCTTTATCGAGACCATGCAAGTTCTCCACCTCTTCGAGATCAATTTCAACCCCGTTACCAAGGATCAGCAAACGCTGCACAAAGTTAATCAGTTCCAGCACATTGCCAGGCCACTCCATATTGCGAAGCGCATTTTGCGCCGCAACGCTAAAGTGTCGATAGGGCAAGCCGTCCTGCTCCACCAGACGGTCGACGTAAAAAGACAGCAACGCGGGCACGTCTTCACGATGCTCCCGGACCGGCAAGGTATTAATAACCAGTACTGCAAGGCGATAATAGAGCTCTTCGTTAAAATCTCCCTGAGCCATTAGCTTGTGTAAATCGGCCGAAGTCGTAGCGACAACCCTTGCGGCAAACGGAACGCTGCCACCATCAGCCCGGCGAGCAGCGTCGTTTTTCAGCGCCTCAAGCAGAACTGACTGCGCCGGATGAGGAAGCTCTTCAAGATCGACAAGACACAAGGTTCCGTTTGCTGCCGAACCAAGATACCCGGCACTGTTCTCGGAACCCAGCAACTCCCGGACCGAATTGGCCTGAGACAGACTGTCACACCGCAGCGACAGAAAAGGCTGCTCACCGCGCGCGCTGTGATTGTGAATATGTTGCGCTATCAGCACTTTGCCAGTGGCATGCTCTCCCTGTATCAATACAGGGGTATCGCTATTGGTTGCCAGCTTTTCGATGGTCGCGCGCAATTCCTGTGCATAGGAACTGTTACCAACGATTGCCGGCAATACTTTTTCTTCCCTCGAACTCTGGTTCGAGTGAGATGAAAAATTGCTTATCGCTTTTTCCACACTCAGCAATAGCCTGGCCAATGAGAGCGGTTTTTCAATAAAATCCACTGCACCCAATCGAGTTGCCTCGACGGCTGTCTCTACCGTGCCGTGTCCTGAAATCATTACCACCGGAAATTTCAGTTGCCCCGCATCACGCCATTCCTTCAACAAACTGACACCGTCCTGTCCAGGCATCCAGATGTCGAGCAGTACAAGATCAGGGCTGCGCTCTTCAAGCGCTTCCTTTGCATTTTTTACGTCTTCGGCAACCACAACGGCGTAACCTTCATCTTCGAGAATCTCTTTAACGAGATCACGAATATCCGGCTCGTCGTCTACCACTAAAACCAGAGACTGACTCATGCTGCATCTCCACGAATATCAGGGTGACCGGAAGTTTCACTACCAACAGCACAATCTGTGGAAGTGGTACTCTCGATGAAGTCTCCGGCCTCGTTTTCAACTAACAGCGTTGTACTTGAAGCGACCGGAAACAAAATATGAACGCGTCCGCCACGGTTGCTATCTTTACCTCCAGAATCCGTTGCGGCCACGATATTCTCGGCGCGCACCGCTCCACCGTGCTCTTCCACAATCTTTTTTACAATTGCCAGACCGAGACCAGTGCCTTTTTTCTTGCTCGACACATAGGGTTCAAACAATCGATCCAGCAAGTCGGTTCTAAAGCCGCGACCATTGTCTTCTATAACCAGTTCCACACCCTTGCTTTCGCCATCTATTATCAGGCGGGTGCTGATCAGCAAGCGGGCCTCCGGCGGATTATCCACAGCTTCAAAGGCATTTTTAATAATATTGTGCAAAAGTTGTCTCAGGCGAGTCGGGTCACCGGACAACACGGGGTTTGACGAATCCAGCTGAAGCGTGAAAGGATCGCGTTCATCACCGTCCCGGTATAACCAGCTGATTTCGGTGATGAGTTCATTGAGGCTGGTGGGCTTAAAATCAGCACGAGGCGTATTGGCATAATCTGCAAATGCCTTAACCATCGATTTCATCGATTCAACTTGCTGCACTATTGTGTTGGTCAGTTTAATCAACGTGTTTGCATCGTCGCCTTTGAGTGCGGCGGCGTACTTGTGTTGCAGACGTTCTGCCGATAACTGAATCGGGGTAAGCGGGTTTTTAATTTCATGCGCGAGTCGGCGTGCAACTTCGCTCCATGCCGCGTTGCGTTGCGCCTCTACCACTTCACTGATGTCATCGAAAACCAGCACGTATCCGGTGTGGTCCCCGTCACTCAGCTGCATCGACGCTCCGCGACACATGATCGGGGTTCGACCTGTTGCCCCGCTTAGCTCAAGTTCAAGACTCCAGTCCTTGCGTTCAGCCAGTAGCATGGGTTGTACGCCCTCAAAAAAAAGACGCGCGAGATCACTCTCAATTTCTGTTACAAGACTGGTATCCACCGACTTCAGGATGTCGGCGCTGACCTGAAGAATATTGGCAGCACTTTCATTGCAGGTGCGCACACGATTGTTTTCATCGAGCGTTATAACCCCTGTTGAAATACGGCTTAGTACAAGCTCCAGATAAGCACGCTGGTTTTCTACCTGCTGTTGGCTTTTTGTTGCACTCGCCCGTGCTGCTTCAATTTTGTCAGTCATGTCATTAAACGACTGCACAAGGTAACCAAGCTCATCGCGACCACTGGTACTCAGACGAGTTGAATAATCTCCCTCCGATACAAGGCGGGTACCTTCTACCAGATCGTGAACCGGAACCATAAGGCGGCGGGCAGCATAAAAGGCAACCCAGACCGCCATCATCAAACTTAAAAATACAGCCAGTGTCAGTGTAGAAATGGAGCTCTTTTTAAG
>CAYPCS010000037.1:0-49784 GCA_964409275.1 uncultured Granulosicoccaceae bacterium | reverse complement strand
CAAGTGAACAACCAACCCAGGCAAGTGAACAACCAACACAGGCCTATTAAACTGCTACTGACCGGTATCGGTCCCAGGCTTGGCGCTGCTATCCTGGTGACAGCTATTTTGTGGGCAGGTTTTTTCTGGGCAACGTCGAACCCCGGGGCTCTATAAGATGCACCAACAGGTGCACGGTGAGCTGATGCTGTGAGTCACGCCATCGCGTTTGAAAACCTCACTCTGGGCTACGACCGATATCCAGCCGTGCTTCGACTGCAGGCAGAAATCACCGAAGGTAGCCTGACCGCCGTCGTGGGTCCCAACGGCGCGGGAAAATCCACCTTGCTTAAAGGCGTTGCTGGAACACTATCTCCATTGTCAGGCAGCTTGACACTCGGTGACATTGCTAAAACAGACATCGCCTATCTGCCACAACAGTCAGAAGTAGATCGAACATTCCCGATGACGGTAATTGAACTGATTGCCATGGGGCTCTGGCGCGAGGTTGGTGCGTTCTCACGAATTAAACGCAGCCATCACGCCCGCATTGAGGAAGCGATATCTGCCGTTGGCCTTACCGGCTTTGAGACACGACCGATCGGGTCTTTGTCCGGCGGACAAATGCAGCGCACACTGTTCGCGCGCCTGTTGCTGCAGAATGCACAACTGGTGCTTCTCGACGAACCATTTAACTCACTGGATACTCGCACGACAAGCGATCTGATTGATGTGATAAGACGCTGGCACAACGAGGGACGCACGGTGCTGGCAGTGCTGCATGATGTCGACACGGTACGCTCGCATTTTCCGCAAACCCTGATGCTGGCTCGAGAACTTGTGGACCACGGACCCACCTCCAGGGTGCTCACAGCCGACAACCAGTTTCGCGCGCGCCAGATGTGCGAGGCCTGCGAAGGTCCCCCGCACACTTGCGGGCGTGGCCCGTCCAGCTAATAAAGCATGTTTTCAAAATCACGTTTGCTGCGAACACGGACAGTCTCTTTCAACCCCGAAATTATTAGCTGGATGGACCACCAATGTGGGACCTGATATTCGCACCATTTGCCGACTTTGGTTTTATGCGGCGCGCCCTGCTCGGTTGCACCGCCGTTTCTGTCGGCGCAACCCCGCTCGGTGTTTTCCTGATGTTACGTCGCATGAGCCTGACCGGTGATGCCATGGCACATGCAATCTTACCGGGTGCTGCCGTCGGCTATCTGGTGGCGGGACTGTCTCTTGGTGCGATGACCGTTGGCGGGTTGTTTGCCGGTATGGCGGTCGCACTCCTCTCGGGCTTTGTCACCCGTGTGACCTCGCTCCGCGAAGACGCGAGCCTTGCCGCCTTTTATCTGATATCACTGGCGCTCGGTGTGATGATTATCTCTGTGCGTGGCAGCAATGTTGATTTAATGCATGTACTGTTTGGCTCCGTTTTGGCGCTGGACAACGCCGCACTTATTCTTCTTTGCAGTATCGCCAGTGTGTCAATCATTACTCTGGCGCTGCTGTTCCGACCTCTGGTGCTTGAATGTGCCGACCCGCAGTTTCTGCGCTCGGTCAGCAGCCTTAGCGCTATCACGCATTTTGTTTTCCTGACACTGGTGGTACTAAACCTGGTAGGTGGCTTCCATGCGCTGGGTACCCTGATGGCCGTTGGCATTATGATACTGCCCGCTGCTTCCGCACGATTTTGGGCAGTCGGCATTAGCGGGTTAATCGCCATAGCGATGAGCATCGCCATACTGTCCGGCCTGACCGGCTTGCTGCTCTCCTACCATTACAGCCTGCCATCCGGCCCTGCAATCATACTCGTAGCAGGCTTCATCTATACCGCGTCAATTATCTTCGGACCGCGTGGCGGATTGATTCCTCGTTCCCGGGTCGTAATTGACTAATGGTCCATCCAGCACAACACGGAATGCACAAAATGAAAATTCGCCCTGCACTAACGCAAGCAGCTGTCGCCATACTTTTTCTGACTCCCGGTTCCCATGCACTGTCGAGCGAACCGATCCCCGTGGTTGCCACATTTTCAATCCTCGGCGATATGGTGAAACGAATCGGTGGCGAAGAGATCGAGGTGACGACGCTCGTCGGCGCCAATGGCGATACCCATGTTTATCAGCCCACACCCGCTGACGCCCGAGCGGTGAAGGAAGCCAGACTGCTATTTGTTAACGGCCTGGAGTTTGAAGGTTGGCTCGATAGACTGGTGGAGGCGGCTTCCTTTGGCGGAGAAACTGTTGTGACCACCAATGGAATCGATGTGATCACCTTTGACGATCATCACGATGAACACAACGATGATCATGAGAGTAGCGACGAAGAACATCACAACAACAATGAACACAAAGATAAAAAACACGACGATCAAGACACTGATGCTGATGAACATGACGATGATCACGACAACGACGCTGATGAACATGCTGATGATGATCACCACGACCATGGTGAGTTCGACCCCCACGGCTGGCAAAGCCCGCGCAACGCGGTGACCTATGTAGACAACATCACTGCTGCATTTGCCAAAGCCTATCCAGCGAAGGCAGCGACGTTCTATACCAACAGGGCCGCCTATGTTGCCGAAATAGAAAAGCTTGATGCTGACATTCAGGAATTACTGTCGGCGCTACCAGAGAACGCGCGCACCGTCATCACATCTCACGATGCTTTTCAGTACTTCGGCCACGACTATAAACTGACCTTTCTCGCGCCTCAGGGCCTCAGCACAGAGAGCGAGGCATCTGCCAAAGACGTCGCCGGGCTGATCAGGCAGATCCAAACGGAGGAGATAGCGGCCGTGTTTGTTGAAAACATCAGTGACCCTCGCCTGATAAAGCAGATCGCCAATGAAACCGGTGCCAGCATTGGCGGCAAACTTTATCCCGGTGCACTATCAGACACAGATGGTCCGGCAGCCAGTTATCTGGACATGATACGCTACAACGCAGAAACCATTGCAACCGCACTTGGGAGCCCGCGAGGCAGCAGTTCTGCCACTACGAACAAGCCCTGAGGGTGCGTTTTCATCGATCATTGTCGCTAATGTAGTAACAACAATGCGTCTCAAAGAATCGTAAAAACGCCTTCGCAATGGCTCGTCCTCAACTGCGCTGAATTCTGCCACACGGGTACAACAGGGGCGGATAAATCATGGCAGCTGCCGCGTACAATCAATTGCGAATGACCAACTAACGCTATATGACTCAAGACCACCACACTTGTAACGGCCATCACGACCACGCCGCGCATGCCGACCTGAACACTGCCGATGGCCGTCGGCGTGTTGCGATAGCCTGTGTTCTTACAGCAGTATTTACAGTGGTTGAAGCGATCGGCGGCATTATCTCCGGTTCGCTCGCGTTGCTCGCCGATGCAGCACACATGCTAACCGACTCCGCATCACTGGCTCTGGCCTGGCTCGGGTATTTTTTCGCTGCACGTCCAGCGGACGAGACTCGATCATTCGGCTTCGGGCGATTGCGCGTACTGGCGGCGTTTGCCAACGGGCTCGCGTTGCTGGCTCTGTCCGTGTGGATTGTTGTCGAGGGAATACAGCGACTGGCAAGCCCGCAACCAATTAGTGGCTCGCTCATGCTTTTAGTGGCGTTCGGCGGGCTCATTGTCAACCTGATCGCCGCATGGGTGCTGCATGGCGGCGACCGCAATGACATCAATCTGTCCGGCGCACTGTGGCATGTGCTAGGAGACCTACTCGGATCAGTCGCAGCAATACTGGCGGCAATTATTATTATCTATACCAGCTGGCTACCGATCGATTCAATTCTCTCTATGCTGGTTGCCTTGCTGGTATCTGTCGCAGGGTTGCGTATCACCCGCAGAGCCGGACACATCCTTGCACAGGGTGCACCCGATCATCTCACACCAACGTTGATTCGATCCGCACTCACCGAAAACATCGACGGTATAAGCGCTATACCGCACTTACACGTGTGGCTGCTCACCGAAGACAAACCGGTTGTCACGGTGGAGGTGCAAGCCGCCGGCTCCGCCTGCCCGGAGGCCTTACGCAGCGCGATAAAACAACATTTGTCAGCACAGCTGCATGTACACCTTTCAACAGTAGAAGTGGTAAGCGAACCGCAGGTGGGCAAACTTGCTCCCGGCGAGTCCAGCGTGAACGATGAATCTTACACCAGATCAAACAGCACCTGAGTCGTCGCTCTTTTAACGGTGCCAGACACACACACCGCCTTTTCTTTTCGCAGTAGCAGGATCCATTTTCAGCTGTTTTCACACGGTTTAAACAACACCCGGTTTGGCAAAGCGACGACACGACGAAGCATTGAACCGGCAATGATGATGAAAACCGGACTGTAACAGCCGTCCGTCGATTCCTCCCGCACAGCGTCTGCTCAGATCGACTCGACTAACGATAATTTTTTGCACATTTTTGGTGCAAAAATGCCGCACGCGACAATCAGTTTTTCCAGTAACAACTCTATTGTCCAGGGCTTGTAATTTTTTTCTCTACCAGATGCTCTGGATGTTACGAGTATGCCCTTTTTTGGTGCAACAAACGATCTTATTTGGTGCATTCAACCGGGTCTCATCCCTCGTTTTGTTTGTTAACATGCCTGGTTAACATTTGATGAAGTTGTGCAAACATATCTTTGCACGCGAGTTTTTTACTTTTGGGGGAATGAGATGGTTGGAGCAGATACCGCCTGGATAATTGTGGCGACGGCACTGGTTTTATTTATGACCTTACCTGGCCTGGCGCTTTTTTATGGCGGGCTGGTTCGGTCCCGCAACGTTCTGAGCGTCTTGATGCAGTGTTTTTCTATCGCCTGTCTGATGAGCATTCTTTGGCTCGCTGTTGGCTATTCGATTGCGTTCGGCGACGGCAACGCCTACTGGGGCGGGCTTGGAAAGGCTTTTTTAACCGGTATAGATGCTGACACGCTATCAGGCACCATTCCGGAAGTACTCTTTTTCGCGTTTCAGATGACCTTTGCCATTATCACTCCGGCGTTGATTGTCGGTGCGTATGTCGAGCGCATAGGCTACGGATTTGTGATGGTGTTTTCAGGTCTCTGGATGTTGCTGTGCTACGCACCCGTTGCGCACTGGATCTGGGGCGGAGGACTTCTGGCGGGTGAGGAATGGTCGCTATTCGAAAACGGCGTCAATGACTTTGCCGGTGGCATTGTAGTTCACCAGACAGCCGGTATCGCAGCGTTGGTACTGGCGGCGTTTCTTGGCAGCCGCAAAGAAAAAAACATACCCCCGCATAACCCTGGCATGGTGATGATCGGCGCTGCGATGCTCTGGGTTGGCTGGTTTGGTTTTAACGGTGGCTCACAACTGGCGGCCGATGGCGGCGCAGCAATGGCACTAACAGTGACTCATATATCCGCTGCCGCTGCCTCATTGACCTGGATATTGTGGGAGCGCATTCGCCATGGCAAAGCGTCATTAATCGGCATGGTGACAGGTACCATTGCCGGGCTCGCCTCGATCACTCCGGCATCCGGCTCTGTTGATCCGGTTCAGGCACTCATCATAGGCTCGGTTGCAGGCGTGTTTTGCCAGCTTGCCTGCGGGGTCGTTAAAAATGTGTTTAAAATTGATGACACGCTCGATGTATTTGCAGTACACGGCGTGGGTGGCATGTTCGGTATTGTGATGCTGGTTGTCTTTGGTCACGCAGGTGCTACAGAACAGCTGGGTGGCTTGCTGGTCGTTGGCGTCTTTACTCTGGTGATGACGACTGTCCTGGTTTTTGTGACGAAGTTGATTACACCATTGCGTGTGAGCGAAGAAGAAGAACAGCAAGGTCTCGATCTGGCCGCACACGGTGAGCGTGCCTACAATTTAACGTCGTAAAGTAAAGCTCGCTTGCGAAAAGAGCTGGCACACGGCGGTGCCAGCTTTATGCCAACCGGATTGTGAAAAGCTCAGGTCATCAACTCGCGCTTGCGGCACTCATCAACGGACCTTAATACCGGCTATGATGGCCCCTTAGCCATACCAGACTCGGATGGTCTAGAAGTACCTTTCCCGTCTACATTGCCAGAGTTAATATGAATGAGACAAGGCGCTCGATAAGCCTGTTTTTTAGCTACCTCATCTATAACAGTGGTACCTTCAGTTTCTGTTTCTACAACCTGGTCACGCGGAGTGTTTTTCATAGCGCTGCTCAACATTGAAATTGTTTGTTTATAAGGCTTACGACCCGGGAATGACGATCAGAGAGTGACACCATCACCCTTTCTTGACTGCATGAAAGCAAACCGGCTTTCAAGCGGTGAGTTTAGCGCAACGAAAAATCCAGGGCAATACTCCAGCAGCCAGCTTTTGGCAACCTCGAGACGTCATAATGTGAGAAATAAAATCCCGGAGCGACCTTAGGAAGAAAGCGATTATACACTGGCCCTAAACCTTTTTATTTCTTGATATCGGCAAACGCGTTGATCGTGGCACTTACAAATTCCGCATCATTAATGTTCGCATCAACCTTAAGCAGTTTGCGTTTGCCGGTTTGGGTAACCGCATTTTCAATGGTATCGAATAGTGCCTGATCTGCTTGCGGATCAAAAAACGCCTGCCCTTCAGCATCAAGCATGGAAACGCCTCGCAACGGCAGCAAAAACCGAACCTCACCTGTCATCGCGTTGAGTTTGTCGGCAAGCCATTTTCCAATGGCTACGTTTTCTTCCACCGTCGTTCGCATCAGTGTCACTTGCGGGTTATGGACGTGCAGCAGACGGTTTTTATAGCGCTCGGGTACCGTCTCTTTTGCGCCAAAGTTAACCATATCCAGTGCACCGACAGAGCCGACATAGGGTACTGCTGTGCGGATTACTGCTCCCATCCGGTCTTCAGTAGCGGCGAATACACCACCCGACAGGAGATCGGCAATTTCTGTAGTGGTGAGATCGAGGACTGCCGCCAGGCGTCCGGAATCACATAGTTTTTCCATGGACATACCGCCGGTTCCGGTGGCGTGAAAAACCAGACATTCATAATCGTTTTTCAATTGGGAGGTGAGAGCAGTTACACAGGGAGTGGTTACACCGAACATGGTAAGGCCGATGGCTGGTAGCTCTGCGCTCGCACTACTGGCGGGCGCCAGTGCTTGCAGACTATCTTTGTGCAGAATCATACCGGCCAGTGCATTGGCAGCATTGCCGAGGATTTGGCGCGAGATAGCATTAAGCCCTTGCACATCGGTGACCGAATACATCAGCGTAATGTCGGTACCCCCGACGTACGGTGCAACATTGCCGGAAGCAACTGTGGACACAATTATTTTTGGCACACCTACCGGCAGGGAACGATAAGCCGGTGCCAACAGCGCCGTACCCCCGGAACCTCCCGCACCGATGACGCCTGCCACGGACGGCTGTTGCGAAAGATAGTGTTCAAACGCCACGGTCATCGCAGCAATCGCATCGCCGCGGTCGGAGTAGCCAGCAATGACGTCTGCACCTTCCGGATGGTAGCTCGCCACCTCGCGCGCGCTAACTTCGCACTGCCCTTTAGATGATAGATTGTCGCTACCTGTTCCAATATCTACCCGCACCACGTCAACCCCGGCCTGTTTCAGGCAATCAGTGATGTAATTCAATTCAGGAGATTTTGTATCGAAAGTTCCGGTAACAAATGCCTTACCGGCTGTGTTATCGCTCATTGTCATGCTCCTGCGGGAGAGTAGTTCGGGGGGTGTAACTTACCGCAATTGTGCCTTGATTCCCAATACTCGGTTCAATCACAGCAATAAGCAGGGTTTCCCGGATTCGCTTAACGATATTCGTTGAAAACTGTTCGGTAAAATCCCAATACTTTGTGGCAACCGGTAACCAGCGGTATATCAAATCATTGCCACGAATAACGGGACGCTACCCCTTAAATGATGATCACGTATCAGCTGTACATCAGACTGTCATCACCCTGCCATATAACCGTGGGGCGACTTGGAGCATTCGATTTTCCGGCGGGAAGATACATCTACACAGGCTCTGCCAAAAAAAATTTTGAAGCACGAATTGCGCGGCACCTGCGCCGCGAGAAGAAACTTCGATGGCATATCGATTATCTACTTTCTCATCCATACGCTGACATCGACAAGGTTATGCGACACAGCGACTCAGAGTGTCTGGTTAACCAGCGAGTTAATGGTTGTATCGTGATCGAAAAATTCGGAGCAACTGATTGTAAATCAGGGTGTGGCAGTCACCTTAAACTGCTTGAAAATCAGATAAAACCATTAACAGAATAATGTATCCCGGTCTCCTGCAAATGAGGAAAATCCAAAAGCGCAACTGCTTGCAAACAGGATTTGCGTCTCTTCAATACTCCGTATTTTGGCATTCAATACCGGATAGTCTTCGCAATATTTACGCGTTGAAGTACACTTGATTGAATCCCTGTAGCCACCATAGAAAAAGTGATGAGTCGTTTGGACACTGTCAGAAATATGGACCTCGGGTTGCCGTTGCAAGGTTCCGAAGGTCTGGATAAAAACTACACCAGTCGCATTCGAAGCCAGTACCTGTTCGCCCAACACCAGTCTATGGTCGCACAATCACAGTTTGCCGATGCGAAAGCGGCCGCCATTCTCGCCTTGCTGGGTCTGCTGGCTCTTCGAGGCCCAATCGATGTAACCACTGGCGAAGGTGCGGTGATGTGGGTTTGGTTCACCTATCTGGGACTTACGATACTCAGTTTATCGTTTTGCCTGCTCGCTATTATCCCGCGCTATCCTGATCGAAAAACCAGAAATCAGGCGGCAGAAACCGATCTGTGGTCATGGCCATCACTCGCTTCTGACCGGCTGGATGAGATGGACTACGGAATTTACATGCAAACAAGTGAGGTATCACACCTTATCTATTCTGTTGCTCAAGCCAATCGTTCTATCGCTAAAATACTGTTGGTTAAATTCAGAATGCTGCGAATCGCCCTTGCCCTGCTTCTCGCCACCGCAACGATTGCGGTACTTCATATGGTGGGCAATTATCTGGACTTGTCACCGCCATTGTGATTTCGGTACTGCAGACTGGAATTGTATTCCAAAGCACCAGGGTAGCGATAAACCAGTATCAACACCCCCCGCAATTTTCCTCGGTGGCATGCAACGCTTTAACCACATCACAACTCTCATCCGGGCGAACTGATACACAGAACCTGTCGTTGATTCTCTAACTATACTTAAAAATGCCGATAGCTCCGTATCTTCACGGAGCTATGAGTTTCAGAATGTTTTCCAGATTATGCGGATGTTTCGGCACATTATTCGTTCTGTCTTCTTGTGCATCGTCCCCGCCGACGCCCATTGAAATTATAGATTCACCTCCAACACAACAAACAAAACTTGAATTACCACAGCTTGACCAATCTAAAAACGCGTTCGGCAACAGCTACATACTCTCAAACGTTAACGCTGAAAAGCGTACAAACGGCTCTGTCAGAAAAGACACTTTCACCAGTTTGATCAACGTCGCTAAAACCTCGGTAAAGGTTAGCTCGCAAGTTGAATTTGAAGGCAGAGTGTATGGTCTGACTGACACATCTTACCGGACCAATGGCCGCATACCGTATAGCTTGTGGGACGGTCAAAAAAACCGCTTTCTTAACACCGCCGAGACCAACGGTAAAAAAGCCTATTACATTTATAGAGACACCCCCCTTGTAGCATTGCATTTGACTCAGAATATAGGAAGAGAAAAAGACAGCTTTGTGATCGATTCGGTCGAGCAACTAAGATCACGGGAATGGGATTTAAATGACCTTCCACCGACGCCACTGCGTACAGCCTACGACAGAAGCAGAGTCGACATTCAGTACAAAGTCGATCGCAGTGGCAGAATGACCGACATCACATTTCCCTCGGCGAGCGAAAGATTCTCCCGATTGACACCGGAGAACATGGATAAGTGGCGTCGACTACTCGGATCATTACGACTTCGACTGATCAAGGGACAAAGTTACGGTAAGAGTCCATACGATCGCCAGTATTCCACACGCTTTCAACTGGAGCATCTCTACGACACTGGCAACCTTGGCGACTACAAGGCGCAGATGATCAACCATCAGAAATACGTCATGCAACGGGAGGAATACAACAATAGCGCCCTGGCTTACATCGCCGACCGCAAAGCCAGAAAACTTGCGTCAGAGCAAGAGAAGAAGAAAAGGAAGGAAGAGACCAGAAGACTGAGGGCACAACAGCAAGCTGATTACCAGCGGCGGATGGCGGCACAAAAAGCCTATGAGGCATCACCGGCTGGACTAAAAGCCAAAGCAAAGGCTCGAGCCCGCGCTCTGGCAAAACAGGAGGAAATGCGTAAAGCTAGAAAGGCACGCGGCTGGCCCGATAGTGCCATGGGCAGGATTGCCCGCGGTCAATGGGTTTGTGCAAGCTATAAGAGCGGTTTGCGCGCCTATATGATTGAACGGTCAGGGAACAGCTATGCAAGCATGGGACACGATTGCGATTACATACCACGCGATCTGTTCGTGTCCGACATTCGACCGACCAACACCGGCATTGCGAGAGTCGCTATTCTTGGCGGAGGCTCTTTTTTCACATCGGCTTACAACATCGAGCGATAGTTAACCAGTGTAGTGCAACGACGACCAGCCACCGCCTGTATTATCAGCACCCTGCAAAATCTGCGGGGTTTATCGAAAGAAGTTTGATCCTGATATCCTGCTTTTTTCGATTGACCGAGTCCCTGGTCTGCGTTCGCAGTGCGCTTTAGAAGACAGCGTTGTTCTACGTCGATTCCTTAACTTCTTGAGTTGGACGAACCATCAGGCGGGAAATCAACAGGAAACCCCCATGTAACCTTCAAGTATTCCGGGTCGTCAGCACCCACTATGCACATGGCGTTCAACTAAAAGGAGATAACCGCCATGATGATCACAAACACTGCCACTTTCATAAAGCGATTTATAACTACCGCCGGAATCTCATTGGGATTTTGTTCGATTGCCCTTAGCAGTGAAAACAGGGAAGTTGTGAATATTAGCGATCACGTACTGTTCAACACCCCGCAAGTAGTCGACGGTGCAACAATTCTGATTAGAGATCGCATTGAAAACAGCATTACCGCCACGATCAGCAGCTGTGCGCTGGAACCCGACACCGCCTATTCAATATGGTGGGCGGTGTTTAACGAGCCGCGTTTTTGCGCACAGCCTTACGACTGCATGGTTAGCGATCTGGAGGTGTTTGGCGGTGACTCGAAAGTGAAAGCGTCAGTATTCTGGGGAGGAGGTTTTGTCTCAGACCAGTCAGGTGTTGTTAACACGTCGCTGCGACTTGCCCCTGGCAGTACAGATCGCGAATTGTTCGCGCAATCAGAAAACTACGGCCTGCAGAATCTGTTGGGTTCAGAGATTCACGTTGTGATGCGGACTCACGGCCCGGCAGGGGTGGCAGGCAGCATAGCCGAGCAGATTGGCACCGCAAACATGGCATGCCCGCCGGATGGCTGCCAAAACGTTTTTGCGTCGATTCATCAGGCAGCACCAGGCGGCGATCCAGCAACGGACAATTGCGACTACAGCGCTTCTGACGTTAATGATGGATGGGGCTGGGATCCAGTGCTCGCACAAAGCTGCTTACCGCGAAACTAACAGAAGTAGCAATCAGGGAAAGGAAGCCCTCGACTGCGGGGGCTCTACGCGATTAAACAGCAGAAAAATTGTTGCAACTGCACAAACACCAGGTCCGTAGAATTCAATGCGAACTCCCTGATACTTCCAGCGCTATATCCTCTGGCGACAACAGCCAGTCAGCAAGCTGCTCTATGACGTCACTACTATCGCGCCGGTACCTGCCCTTTAACGCACATTCCCACACAACTGCTACACGCCAGCCCTGCTCCGACAGTGCTTTTAACTGTTGATCATCGCGCTGGCGATTGCCGTTAATCTTGTCACGCCAGAATGCCGCTTTTACCGGGTTATCGATACACGGCCACTTAAACAGATGGCATTCGTGGCGATGCCACAGACACCCGTGCGCAAAGATCACCGCGCGGTATTTTCGCAGCACCATATCCGGCTTACCCGGCAAGTCCCGGTTGTGCAATCGATAACGAAAGCCGCGACGGTACAATCCCTTACGCAGTAACAGTTCCGGTTTGGTGTTCTTGCCTTTGATGCCTGACATCATCCGGCTGCGAACAGCCGGCGTGACGACATCAGCCATAGGCAACAGCCGTCTCTTCAATTTTCCGGGCGGAGCCAAACAGCTCGAACTGTCGGTCGTCCACTAGAGTCTGGTCTGACTCTTTTCCGTATTTCAGTATCAGGTCTTTTAATACTGGCTGCATATGCCCGGCAATAGCGCGCACCACAGGCACAACGACGGCGTTGCCAAACTGCTTATAAGCTTGCGTGTCAGAGACCGGAATTTCAAATTCCTTGCAGCCCGGTTCGTCAAAGCCCATAAGCCTGGCACACTCGCGAGGTGTTAACCGGCGTGGTCGCGCACTACCATTTTGCCGGACCAGTATTTCGGAACCGTCTTTATAATACCGCGCCGACAGAGTACGAGCGGTATCGTCCGGCCCGACCAGACCAAAGCCAAACCCGTTACCCTTCTCAGCGTGTTTGGCGGCGTAAGCCTGAAGGTAATTCCAGAGCTTTTCACTGAGGGTATATTTATCGAGCGGCAAATGGCTGTCAGTTTTTGTGTAGAGAGGCTCCGGAATCTCACCCGCACTGTGCAGAATGGTGTCGAGCTTCGGACCTGCAAGGGGTTCAGGCACTGGCATGTCGTTGATATCAAATTCTGCACCTTCAAGATTGCGCCGCAACCCGACAATAAATATCCGTTGCCGATGCTGCGGTACCCACGCTTTGGCGTTGATCACCCGATAACTGACATCATAGCCAAGCTCATCCAGAGACTGGCGGATCACCCTGAAGGTATTGCCCTTGTCGTGGCTGATAAGATTTTTTACGTTTTCCAGCAGTATCGCTTTAGGTTGATGCGCTTCAATAATGCTCGCCACTTCAAAAAAAAGGGTGCCCTGGGATTCACAGCTAAAGCCGTGTGGACGCCCGAGCGAGTTTTTCTTCGAGATTCCGGCAATCGAAAATGGCTGGCAGGGAAAGCCTGCCAGCAGTACATCGTGTGGCGGTATATCTCTGACCAGATCGAGCTCGCGAATATCACCGGCAATCTGGTGATCACAGTCGAAGTTAGCGTTATAGGTCGTTCGGCTGTATTTATCCCATTCGCAGGTAAATACACACTTGCCACCGACAGGCTCGAAACCCTTGCGCAATCCGCCGATACCGGCAAACAGATCAATAAATTCAAAAAACGGCGCGCTGTTACTGGCAGGCCTCTGGGCCAGGTCGGCCGCGTCGGCCATGGCCTTGATGGCAAGCGCCGGTGCCGGTGTCTCACCTTTCTCCCAGCGATAAATTGTACGAACCCCCTTACCGCACCGTGCCGCTGCCTGGCGCGGTGACAAACCGGCTTTCTCGCGCAGTTCTGTAAAACTATTCATATCGAGAAGATTTTCCGGGAATCATTTTGCCATTATGGCAGGTCTATGTCGGAATGTCAGGTGGCTTTATCCGTGCCTGCAAGGCGCCACTTCACCGGTTAACCTGCAACGGATTTATTATAATTATCCTGTTTATAAAAATGGACAAGTCGATGCCGGACAACAAAGAATTGAGCGGGCGCGTTGCTCTGGTTACTGGTGGATCTCGCGGTATCGGCCGGGCCATTTGCGTGCGCCTGGCAAAAAGCGGCGCCTGGGTTGCGATCAACCATTCATCCAGTGCGGATGCAGCAGATGAAACTCTTTCAATGGTTCGTGCTGCCGGTGGTGACGGCGCCGTGTATCGCGCTGATGTGGCATCTAGCGATGAAATCGACACCATGTATCATTCTATAGAACAGGACCGGGGGCCAGTTGATCTGCTAGTGACCAATGCCGGTATCGCCTCATATAAGGACGATGGTGACATGACGGTTGACCTGTGGCGCAATATTCTGGCAGTCAATCTGGACGGTACATTCCATTGTGTGTGGCGTGCAAAGCAGTCGATGATAGCGCGCAACTATGGCCGAATTGTCTGTATTTCTTCTGTAAACGGCATCTCGCCAAGTCGTATCCGCCCTGACCGGCTCATTGCCTATGGCACATCAAAGTCTGCGGTAATAGGCTTTGCACGCAACTGCGCGGTGGCGTTTGGCCCTGCGATCCGTGTTAACTGCGTAGCGCCTGGCCTGATCGAGACGGAAATGACTCAAGGGTTGAATGACGATCTGCGACAGCAACTCGTTGATGCTACACCGGCCAGACGCACAGGCTTACCGGAGGATGTTGCAGAGCTCACGTATTTTTTGTTGAGCGATGTTGCAGGCTTCATCACCGGTCAAACCTATGTGACGTCGGGCGGGCTGGTTACCTCCCCGTAACGCGTAACCCGCTAGTCATAAAGAACCGCACAGCGTACTTCAATGCTCCATCGGTCAGGTGCATCAACTGGCGTGGTCGGATCTTCGAAGGCAGTGTGAAAACTAAAGGTACAGGGTGAATCAGGATTTGTACTTTCATTATCCGCCGCCATTCCGTTTGTGCGGGCCAGCTCACCGGCAGAATCCCATTGTGTAATCAGTAGTGCCTCGTCCGGCGTCATAGCGGGGAAGCAATACCATTTATGAGTGTCGGCGGGACGGGCAAAATAGTTTTCCCCCACACGGTCGGCATAATGTATCTCGAACACCACCAGATCCTCCGGCCGTACGGTGCGTGCATCGCACAGGGCCATCGGGTTTCTGGCCACCGGCTCACGGGCAATGTTGCGCCATACGTTAACGATCGCAAAGCGCCCCGTGGCTATAGCGTTTGCAACACGGCTGGAATCAAGCAGAGGTGAGTGATTGGTTGCAGCGCGCCAGGTATCGTTAGCGCCGGGGCTTTGAGTCAGTTTTTTCAGGCGTTCAGGAGCACTGGTAAGCGTATAGTCACCATGAACCACATGAGCGGGACCCTGAACTTGTTGCCCGCCTTCTATTCTCTTTGCGCTTTGCTTGCCGGTGGCAGAGCGAATGTTGTGATCAAAAGCAGCTACCATCGTGGCACCGGTGATGTCGCGGACAACATCGGCACAGTGTGGATAATAATGTGCAACCACCTGGTGGTGATCGAGGAAATTCACCGCCATTTCACGAATTGGCCGACTAACCAGTTCAAAACCGTTTCGACTCAGTGTTTGACGGTCAGCCCCGCGAAACGCGCGTGCATCCTGCACCGGCATGTTGACGGTCTCAAGGTCTACCCCTACCGAGCCGGCATCGCTACCATCAATATCGCGACGAGTTAGCACCTTGCCATTGCGGTGCAATGACGGCGTCACTGATTGTTGCATATACTTGAATTGGCCACTTCGAACGGTAGCCGATGTTGCATCAAAATTGTCTTGCATGGGCGATTCTCGATTTGTTCCTCAACTGATACTACATGCCATCAGCTACTTATGAAAACCACACTGATCATCGTTTTTATTAACCTTCTTGTCGCTGGATGCACAGCAGCGCCCGTGTACACCGGACCGAAATCAGACCACTTCAACGGAAGCGTGTTTAAAAACCATTTGTCGGCGGAAAAAAACTTTGCAGATATTTTTCGCCTGTCAGCGACTTATCCATTTAAAAAGACCCGCTGGCCAAAAAAAACAGAGGGACCAGCGGCTGACCCGGTCACCAACATCGTCCGTAAAGGAATCGCTGCCACCCTGATTAACCACTCCACTGTATTGCTACAAGTTGATGGTATTAACATACTGACCGATCCGGTTTTTTCGCAACGTGCAAGCCCGTTCAGCCGGATAGGTCCCAAACGGGTTACCCCGCCCGCTATATCCATTGCAGAGCTACCGCCGATCGATGTCATTCTGATCAGCCACAATCATTATGATCACCTCGATATCGCTTCCCTAACCAGTATTTTGTCACGAGACAAACAACGATCAGCACCGCTAATTCTGGCAGGGCTGGGCAATGGCGGTTTGTTTGATAAACACAAGATTGAAAACTATCGAGATCTGGACTGGGGGCAGGCAGAAAAATATAGACAAATAACGTTTGAATTTGTCGAGACACGCCATCGTTCGGGACGGGGTATAAGTGATCAAATGAAAACTCTGTGGGGCGGATTTGTTATCCAGACCGCGGCAGGGAATATCTACTTTGGTGGCGATACCGGTTATGGTCCACACTTCAGGGAAACCCGGGCCCGATTCAATACCTTCGCTCTGGCACTAATACCGATTGGCGCTTACGAACCCCGCTGGTTTATGGAACCCGTTCATCTAAACCCGGAGGACGCCGTGCTCGCACACAATGATCTCAATAGTGATTTGAGCATTGCTATTCACCACAGTACTTTCCAGTTAACCCATGAAGGTATTGATCAACCGAAAACCGATTTAGAGATTGCAATCAAAAAGCACTCGATTGCGAACAGCAGTTTTATTACGCCTGCGTTCGGAGAGAAGGTGGTCATAGAATAAACGATCACCAGTTGGTTCACTCATGCAACACAGCCTTATTCCACACAGCCTCGCCGCTGGAGCATGGTATGTGGTCTATCCGGGAGAATCAGTTTATAGCGATTCCGGAAAGACTGGCCAGGTGCTCGACCGAAACCCGGGAATGGTGCAAGTATCCAATCCGTCCTGCATCGGTGCGCACCAAAAACCAGACACTATTGGTTGCAAGCGCGCTGAGCCTGTCACCCTGCTCCAGGAGGTGATTGCGATTGCCGCCAGGTACGTCCTCTGTTTGCAACCAGGCTGTCTCGCCGGTCACTATCAGTTTTGCAAACGGGTCACCTGAGTCAAGCGTCATGTAGGTATTGTTTACCTTCGTTATGCCTTCCCGGGCGCCCGACCGGACTTGCGAGAGGGACTGACGATCCCCGGGTTCAACCACTGGTCTGGCGCTAATAGCGGCATTGATAAACGCCGAATTCACTGCGAGTGCCGAAGACTGTATGTATTTGCTTTCCTCCAGTCGAGGCCGGGCACTCTCGAGCGTTGGAATCCCGGGTAGCGAATTGCCAGCCAGCAGTTCATTAAACACCTCGGGTATTTCTGCCTCGTGCGTGTCTCCATACAGAAATATCCCGCCAAGCTGAGTCGCTTTACTATCCGGTGCAGTCGGCAATGCCGCGGGCACCACGTCAGTCATGGGAGGAACGTCTTCGTGCGCTGACCGATCCGTTGAAAATCTGTGCGACCCGGCATCCACTGCGCCTGTCCAGTTCACAAGATAAATGCCGGCTGCCGCAACAATCACCGCATCTGCTGTTACTCGCAGACCTGAAATCAATGGTGCCATGGCCGGCCTCACAGGCATCATGGCCGGTCCCGCAGGCGTACCGGGATTGTTTTCTGTCGCAATTCGTTGTCGCAAACGCCCCAGACAAATCGCCACAATAAAAGCAAGGTAGAGGGTAAACAGGTACAGCGGATAGGCAACGATAATCGGGTTAAAGTCGCCAACCGATAATATCGCAAAGCACGACGCCAAAAGTGCCACGACCCACGTGCTCAAGGTTTCGCTGTGCGGGTAGTGCCAGGCTTTAACGACCGTTGCCAACCCGCCTAACAAGCTGATGCTTATTGTTATTGCCAGGGCATAAGCAGCAGTTTCAGTGAAGTACCACAACAACAAACCGATCGACGCTAAACCAAGGATGTAATAATCCGTTTTCGACAGAAAACGGCCGGTCCCTGCCCAAATGGAAATCACGAAAACGATAATTGTACCGCCGACCTGTACGACCGCGAACCAGAGAGAAACTGTTGCGCCTTCATATATTTGCGACATAACCGCAATCGAACCAAGAATCGACCAGATGAGCCATGATGCACGCTGCGGCCGTGTTCGCCCGGCCAGCGTGTCAGCAATATAGGGAACGAAGGCAATCGTGCCAAGCACTCCAGAGGCAACCCCGAAATACACCAGCGGATTTCCAGAGTTAATCAACGATTGAATCCAGTTCAATTTTAACGATCCTTCGTGTCCCGCCGATGGCAGGTGTCCTGTATTAAATGTTACAGCACGCCGTCTAATCACACCATCAGAACGGCCGCTGTTAACTATCCCTGTTACGGCAAAAGCATAGGCACTTTTGACTAAATATACTGTGTCAAATTACCAAAAACAGGCGGCAAAAAGACAAGTCAGACAGCTGTCTGTCTCAGTTGAATAATCTGACCCTTTTACTGTGATCCGGAGCACACTGAGGTCAACCACAATTGTGCCCAATCCTGTCGCATTGAAAATGAAGTGACTGGTTTAAGCTGTTGATCGGAAGACCGCTCACGGGCCTACTATGTCACAGCTTTCACTTTGCACCGAGTTACACAAATTTCTTGCAAACGGACCTTGAACTACTTGTAGGTTCCATCCCAGTTGACGCCATCTGTTCCACGAAACCTGACCGTATTACCACCACTGTTGAGAAATACGTCATAACAAGCCCACTGGCTGGAGGGAGGCCATTTCGAGCAGTACTGATTGTTGTCAACGCGCCAGTAACCAAGACTCGGCCTTCCCTCAACAAAGGTTGTCTCCCCTCCCGACGAGAACGACTGCGATGAATTGCCTTGAGATTTGTAGACTATTTCCCGATCAATGAGTGCTTCACGAATTTCTTCATCCTGAAGCGCTTTCCAGTCCTCCGCCTGTACCACTGACAACACGCTCGCCAATACGAGGAATACAACTGCTTTAACCAATGTCTTACTCCTGTATAGTTTTCTGATAAAAAGCGGGCATGCCTCTGAGCCATTCCCGTTTACATTATGAATATTATCTTGTACGAATTGCTGCCGCCAGGCGACGAAACCAGAAGCAGAGTCATAGCGCTTCGTGCACGGAAGCGCCAACCGTGTATTATTTCTTCTCTCCACCACCCGTCTACCGCACGAACCCAATCTCAACAGTTACCGGGTAATGATCACTCGGGTATACACCCTGGTATTTCTTGCGGTAAAGCACGGTTCTACCGAATTGCCTAAATGCCTTGCTAAAAAGTACGTGAGTAAATCACATCAGGAGTTTCAGAGAAAAAATAAAACCTCTGGTCCAGTTGTTTAAACCTTTCATGGCGATAAAGTATCGGCTGGGTGTTAGGATAGATCGCAGCATCGCCGTAGGCTCCTGCCCTATACTCCGGGAAATGGTCGAGCACCCAGTCAAGCTGACGATTTTCACGGTTATAGCTACCACCGGCAAAGGTCTCCATTTCCTGAAAAGCTATAATATCGGCATTGAGATCATCTATTGCGCTGATGACAGCCTGCTTTCGATTATTCCATTGGAGCTTTTTCTGCCACTCGGCAACGTAATGAATATTGAAAGACGTGACTAATAGATTGCTCTGCAGACTTTTTCTATAGCCGACTCCGCCCTCTTGTACGTCCGCAAATGATGTCGTCACCAGCAAGCACGCGATAGCAATGCTCGCAACAGACAACCAACCCTCACTCGCTCTTACTTGCACAATAGCTACCCCCGGAAAGTCGTGACTTCGTCCGTTATGATTTCGTTAGAGATAATACCAACAATGGTTAGATGTCCCAAAGAACCTCCCCCGGGATCCCCAGTCGTATCAGGTGTAAGTAACGCAGTTACAGCAAACACATCACTAGATAAACCATAAGGAATCAAAAAATGGCTAAATTCACAACACAAGCTAAATCGATGCTCAACCTCCAGGCAATTCTGATGTTCTCGTTTCTGGCCTTGTTTTCTCTGGCGGCAACAAACGTTGCATACTCTATGACCGGTAACCAGGGCGGCTGGGTAAGCAAGCAGAAGAATATTAGCGGTGGCTGGAAGATCGACAATGTGAACGGTAAGACACGTATTACCTTCACCGACAGCTTCAAGACAAATCGCGGTCCCGATCTCAAGATTTTTCTGTCGCAGAACGATATTTCAGCGCTGAACGGCAACAACGCCATCAACAACGCAGTGCTGGTATCTGCTCTGAAAAGCAGCAGCGGCGGTCAGGTTTATGAGCTGCCTTCAAACATAAACATTGACAACTATCGTTCGCTGATCATTCACTGTGAGAGCTTTAGTGTCTTGTGGGGCGGCGCAAATATCTAGTCCCCAAGTAGCCTTCATAAACCCCCGAATCACCGTCAACGTTGCTGTTGACGGTGTTTTTTTGCACTCCGGCCTCGCATTGCTGCCCCTCATACATTTGCTTACCTGCCCCGGTTCGCTTCAGCTCTACCTTTACAACGGAGCCCGCCCACACTTTCAACTAAGCTCGATCGGCGCCGATAAACCGTTACTAGTGCTCATTTTATCCGGTAGCCACCGAAAACCGGATTGAGTTGCACAGGCAACTTATACGGATTTGTATGAAAGGTAAGATGCTGTTCTGTGCGAGTGGTGTCATTTTCGCCGGTGTGTTGAGCGGCTTGCTTGCCTGGAAAATTTCTCTGAAGCAGGCAGAAGCCGCACTACTCCAGAACGCCGAGCACGAGGCATCCATTCTGCTGGAACTCACCAACAGTTACGTGAGCACCTATGGTCAAATGCGGCAGTCCGTGACCATCGACCAGCTGCCGGTGCCGGCAAGCTTTCGCGCTGACGCTATTGCGCATTTTGAACGGCGCAAGCAAACCGCCAGTCCGATAAGCACAAGTATGGTGGGATTACCGGGTCGGGAAATCGCAACCCCGCCCATCGATTCGCTGATGGTGGCGCAGTTACAGACGATGATGCGATCACCGGATATTAAACCCTCGTCAATGTTGTTCGTGAAAGAGGGAAATAAGGTCTACCGAACCCTGTTTCCGTCGGTAGCGTCGAGTCGCAGCTGCGCGATTTGCCACAATCGCATTCAACAGAAAAGCCCTCAGGACAGCTGGCAACAGGGGGATTTGATGGGAGCTTATGTCGTTGATCGGGTACTGAACAAACCTCTGTCTGACATCATGCGAATCAGTGCGCTAATTGCTGCTTTGTGCACCTTTCTCACCATCGCCGCTATTCTGCTAACAATGTACGCTGTAAACCAGCGCAAGCTGGCTCGTCAGTTGGCGTTATTGGCATCAACTGATCCCCTGACCGGTTGCATCAACCGACGCGAGATGTACAAGCGGGTTCAACGGCAGAAATCCCCGGTCACCGGCGCCTTGCTTCTGACCGATCTCGATGATTTTAAAGCGATCAACGACACTTATGGCCATGCAGCGGGGGATCTGGTGCTTTCGGATTTTGCCGCAGGGGTACGTCAAAGCATACGGGTGGAAGACTGGATTGCCCGTGTCGGTGGAGAAGAGTTTGTAATCTGGCTACCGAACGTCGATTCCATCAATGCAAAAAAGATAGGTGAACGCATTCGCACCCGCACAGAAAAAACTATCGTTGCATTCGGTGAAGAAGAGATCCGCTATACGGTAAGTGTGGGACTTCAACTGGTACACGCCGATCAGAGCGACCACTTTGAAAACTGGCTTAAAAGTGCCGATGAACTACTTTATCGCGCTAAAAAAGAAGGGCGTAACCGGATTGTAGAAGGCAGTATTTTGCCAGCGTGACCATCAATCGCGTGGTGAGGCTCGTCTAACTCACTCTAACAAAACCCCACACTGCCGCCCGGCATCAGATTCGCACCAGCATTGTCTGATTTGCGGCACAAACTTTAGTGCAACGGTACCCTCATTACGCACTAGCCGACCACTGACAGAAACGGCACAGTCCCGCACACGCTATGTCGCCACGCTATCCATTTTCATTATTTTTCTCGAAAAAAGGCCGTCAGAACAAGGAAATACGAGATCATCCACCGCTGCAACGGCCATGTGTAAATCGATCGATGTAATACAAAAACATTACCGTTTTAACGCGCGGCGGCATACCAGGATTACACTACACGTAAGTACTCAACAGTAAAAATATCTGTAATTTGTACATCAGATATTTTATGGTAAACGTCAGATAAGCTGTACACGCAAACTGGCCGCCAGCGCTGATTTGGTATTCCGCTAAAAATTGGTGCCCGGGACGGATTCGGGAGTCGGATCGACGGATTCGGGAGTCGGATCGGCGCGAGTCAGGAACCGCTAAACAGCAGTTCTTTATACGGAAATATTCAGCTACACGGAGGTTGGCAAATGGAATGAAAAACGAAACCTGCGGTAAAGGACGACCGGCAATTGAAAAGCGAGAGTAATACTCTGATTAAACAGTCGGCAAACGCTGTCCGCAGCATTTGTCAGCTTTTAGCTTTTTTATACCTGTGAACGCAATTAACCTGAATTCAATCAAAACGGGGAAGCACCATTGTTTCCGCTTATGTTGGTCGTTTTTAAAAATGCAGGCGTTTTTCAAGCGCCACCATGGAAAGCCGGGTGCAGGGTTGTTGCACTGCCTGACGTGAGACTGCAAATTCAGGACTCAAGAAGCAGTGATTCTCAAACGCACGATATTTCAACATTGCATGTCGCGCTATCAGCGTAGACATCTATCCAGAACAGTCGACCATCGGTAACAACTTATAACGGGGCCGACTGCAACTTCAAAAGCCGGTAAACGAAACAAAATGAAATCGACAATCAAACAATCTTTCGGCACATTGATGCTTTGCTCTTTTTTCTGCTACTCAACAGCATTTGCTGAGTGGGGCGGATATATAAACGATAAAACAATCCCGGATACGCCTTATGGCTACCTGTCCAAGGCCAGTGAATCAACAGTTTTTAGTCAGCTAAAACTGGTCTGCTTTCCACCCGATGAGTTTGAGCTTTATATCGATGACCGTATTGCCGGCAAGGGTATTTCCACAAACGTTAATCTTTCTGTAGACCGGCTGCCACCACTGAAATTAACCATACACCCTGTCACAGGAACTTATACTTTCACGAGCAAAACACCGGAATTCTGGGATCTAATCGCGCAGATGGCTGCCGGAACAAAGGTGCAGATCAGCACAGGTGCCGGCAACCAGCACCAGTACAGTCTTTCGGGCTTTACCAATTCGTTTTTGCAGATGTGTGGCTGGCTTGATTCCGCTGAACGCTACCTTGCCTATCTGGACAAGTACCGCTAGCGGGCTTTCCTTCTATCAGTTATAGATCTCTTCAATTGGAAAAATAGATAAACTGGAAAAATAGATAAACGAGATCGGTTGATCTTCAAAATAGTAACCGGCGGACCCTCGCCAACCGGGTCCGCGTTTGTTTCTGTCAGTCTTAACAGATATCGGATTACTTTTTTCTCTGTTTACTTTTTATTTTTTCGCTTACTTTTTCTTGGCGCGAAAATCGTCGTGACATCCCTTGCAGCTTTTACCGGCTGCACCCATCCCACCTTTCAACGCATCAAGACCATCACCGGCGACTGCCTGTAAGTCAGTAGCTGCTTTACCCAGCGCCTTGCCTTTTTCGGCTATCTCGGGATAGGTTTCCCAGATTTTTGGCAGCGAGCGATTTTCGAGATTAGCCGCGTCTTCGTTGTGAGAACCTGGAGGCCACATAGCGCTCTGGTTCATAGATACAGCAGCCAGAAGATTATCCGCAGCAGCACTTGCGGCCTCGGCATCATAGTCGGCTTCACCTTTGGCCATTGCCCCGAGGATGCCCAGATTAAAACTGTAGAGCTGCATCAGCGCCTGACGCGCCTTGATCGCCTTGTCATGCGGACCATCGTCTTTGGCCAGACTCGGTGTCGTGGCAAAAAGTGCCACTGAAATTACAGTAATCAGACCTGCTTTCATGCTCTTCTCCGGTGAGTGCAGTACAGCGAAAATGATATGTGATTGATGGCCAACCGCTCGCAGCGATCAGCGCAATCCTTTTGCATCATGCCACACAATATTACCGCTTTATGCCACTAATACGCAAAGCGGCACCGCTGTGCATGATTATCGTGTTTACGACACCGGGCACCCGTTCACGATCTGTCCAACACAACCGCGGCACATTCGAACTCTTTGACGTTTTTCCCCTCTGATAAGGGAATAGCAACTATTTAAGGCAAGAACAATGATTCAGAAATCGACATCAGACGCGGGCTCGCCGGCCAACGTGCACGCCGCACTGGCACTCACGTTTGTTAGTTCCCTCTGGCTCTTTGCAGCCGGCCCTTCGACCGCCGAGAGCACGAGCAATTCAAACGCCGAATCTGAAGTCACAATAGTCTCAGAAACAAAGACGAGCGTCTCCGAAACAAAACAGGGCAAGTCTTCCGATAGACGCAAGCTCCTGCCTCACGTGGTTGACCGCTTTGGTCTACCGCCCGAATATCCGGACGGCCCTCTCAGCGATGAGACCATCGACGCAATGGACGCTGCCTTTGGCGAAAATCTGAAAACCGGTAGATGGGGACCGTTGCAAACGGAGGCCCTGGAAACACTGGCGGATTCCGGAGATCCCAGAGTCGCCTGGCTTATCAGTGATCTCATGCGGGTCGCGACTTCGGGGGACCTGCGCACAGTAATGGCCAGCGCTGCTAATAGGCTATTAGATATTGAATATAACGATGGCAATTTATGGGGCCGGACTACCGATCATCTAATAGCGTGGGACATACCCGCTCCACCCGACTACCTCAAATACAAGCGAAATATATACACCATCATAGTGCCCGAATGGGAACGAATATTTATTGAGGGTGACATCGACTGGCGCCATGTTTCCTGGGGCGGCGTACGCATTGATGATCGAGCGTACGACCAGACGGATGAACTTTGCAATTGCATACCTGCGGCCGACAATCCGGAGGTGACCAGCGCCGATGAGGCTGACTGGCTGGACGATGACGATATCGTTTTCGGTGTTGAAGTCAATGGAGAATTTCGAGCTTACCCGAGGCAAATTATGGAAGTCAGGGAAATGGTAAACGATACTCTTGGAGGGCGGGATCTGGGAATACCGTATTGCACGCTGTGCGGATCGGCTCAAGCCTACTTTACCGATGAGCTACCCGACGGCATAGAACGTCCGGTGCTGCGAACCTCAGGGCTGCTAATACGTTCTAACAAAGTCATGTACGATCTCAATACCTTTTCTGTGTTCGATACGTTTCGCGGTCAGGCAGTTACCGGTCCATTGGCAGACAAGAAGTTCGCGCTAAAGCAGGCTGGTGTTGTAACCACCGAGTGGGGTGCATGGAAGGCCGCGCATCCAGAGACCACAGTGCTGAAAGAGTCACTTGCTCTGGGGCGTGACTTTGATTTTCGCAACAATCGTGATGCTGATGGCCCTATATTCCCGATTGGAGATGTCGACCCGCGATTGCCCGTTCAGGAAGACATTGTTGGATTGATCTCAGAATCAGGCAAGCCAGTCGCTTTTCATCGTGGTAAAGCGGTGGAAGCCCTGAAGAGCGGAGAGAGCATCGCTTTCGAAAACATTCGACTGGTACTTGACGGCGGCGGTGTGCGCGCGGTGAACGAAAAAGGCATGGATCTGGGTGGACATCAGGCATTCTGGTTTGCCTGGTCACAATTTCATCCCGACACTGAGCTGTGGCCTATGTAACTCGCTCTGCAATTCACCAAAGAACGGAGCAATTCCAATCAAGGCTCCGGATTATAAATTCGAATAGCAGCACTTGCAGCGTCAGGCTCCCCTCCCGGGCCTGGCGTTTTTTTTATGCCATGCCGATTTCTCGCTGGCACACAGGCCGATTGCAGCACCCGTTTCTCTACACATTCGCAATCGCAATCGCAATCGCAAAGATCTGCTTCACTGACATTTCATTGCTACTATTAAACCTGATAATCCTCAATAGTCACCAGACACTATGAAAATCAGCCTTGTGCTGGCACTCCCGGCTACCTTTATAGCCGGCGCCCTTACCCTGTACTTTTTACAGGCAGGAAGCCGGATTCCGCCTGCCGCAACTGCACCGGTATCCACATCTCATCTCGCTGTCTCTGCCAGAGAAACGGATAGGACAAATTCGGTCGCTCTAAATCTGGCGACGATTGCCGAGCTGCAAAGCCAGCTTGCCAACCTGCAGGACGATGTTATTGCAGCAACGGCAGAGCGTGACGAAATCCGCGCGCAATTTAGTGCGCTCACCACCCGGCTCAATGAGCAGGTTGATGAGCGCTTCTTGCCAGGCGGGAACACAGACAACGCCGGGCAATTGTCCGATTCATCAAGCAACCGCAGACAACGACCGGGCAACAACCGCGCAGCAAGCCAATACGAAGAGCTGGTCGCGGCTGGTGTAGATCCGGCCGTAGCCGCAGAAATCAGACAAGCGGCTGATCAATGGGAACTTGACCGACTGGACCTGATTGACCGGGCTACTCGTGAGGGCTGGCGACGCTCAGATCGATTCAGCAGCGAAATAGGAGCCCTGCGTGATCAACAACCGGACATTCGCAACACAATCGGCGAACAGGCCTACGACGCCTTTTTGTTTGCCGCCGGTCAAAACAACCGGGTCAGTATCGACAATGTCATCGATGGTTCTGCCGCCCGACAAGCGGGCATTGAAACCGGTGACATTATTATCAGCTATGACGGCGCTGCCACCTTCACAACCCGCGAACTACAAAGCGCAACCAGGCAAGGGACTCGAGGTGAAACCATCGCGATGGTAGTGTTTCGCAATGGTCAGCACCTCGATCTGGTTATTCCCCGCGGGCCGATGGGAGTCACTCTGAGCGGCTTAAGGCAAACACCGCTTCAATAATAAGCTGCAAACCATTACGTCCGACGCAAACGCAATGCACCTGTAGCGCCGAACAATAACAGTAGCAACAACGGATCAAACTGGCCAACCGATCCCGCCGCGCAACCGGTTCCGGTTACAACCGGTTCTTTGGTTTCGTCAGCCGGCTCATCATTGACCGGGTTACTGTCGTCACCACTCGTATCGTCACCGCCTGTGCTGTCTCCGTCTTCATCGCCGCCATTCGGATCATCACCAGTATCATTTTCCAGATCGACAACCAATGCGTCAGTGTCATTGTTTACTTTGATAAAGTCCCAGGTTGCCGGAAACGGTATTCCGCTGTTTGACGTTGAAATTATTCCAATCGCAAGGCTGGTTGGTCCTTCGAGCCACACGCGGGGAAAAGATACAGCCTCACCTAATGCCTGAAGCACGCCGGGGTTATCCTCACTCGCTATCAGGTAGAAAGCGCTGGCCGTCAACGTAGCAGGATCGAGCTTAATATAGAGATCGATATAGCTCGCCTGAATGATCGCAGCAGGTTGTTGCTGCGATGACGCTATTGCGCCGGACATCTCCGACAACATCTCTACACCACCCTCATTGCCGCTGCTATTTACAACAAGCTTGATATAGTTGTCCTGATCACCTGCACCGGCAAAAAGCCCCATCGACTGAAAACCGGTTGCGCTAACTCCGGCAAACGGCGCAATCACCCGGGTATGCGCAACAAACCCGGGATCATCCGGCTGGACATTGACGCCGAACTGAAAACCATACTCCTGTGAGTTTTGGCCACCCGCCGCATCACCCGCAGACACGCTGTCAACAGTGACAACGCCTGCAGCACCACGCACGGTCATCCTGTCAAGATCGAACAGCTGACTGTAATCGTCCAACTGGTTGGTCATCAGCCCAGAGAAACCCAGGTTGGCAATAAAGCCCGCCGGAGTGTCATTGTTTTCCCACTCATAGTTAAGCGGTATCGAGGTAGTCGCTCCATTAGCTGGATCAAGCGCAAACGGATCGCTATTGTCATTTAGACCATCATTATCATCATCCTGATCCAGCAGATCGGACACTCCATCGGTGTCGCTGTCTTTGGGGAAATCTGCCGCCGAACAGGCGTTAGTTCCATTCGCCAGTTCGTCCTCTGTCGTGAAACCGTCATTATCAGGGTCTGCTGATCCGATCTCTGTGGTGCAGACTTCGCCCTGACCACCACCCGGATTACCGTAATCCTGCGGCTCAAAAACAACGATAGATCTGGACGAGAAATCCGCCACCCAAATGGTGCCCGGGAATATGTCGTTGTCGCCCTGTGCAACTACATCCAGTGGTGTGCCTCCAATATTCGAAAACAGCGCCCCGCTCGCTTCTACCGCAGTCCCTGTTTCATTCAATTCAACACGGTATAGCTTGTTGTTAAATGCCGCGGCCAGCAAATCACCCTGCATGGCGCCAGAAAAATTCGACGCGGTGTACTCTGCAATTCCATTCGTCGATGCCGGTGTGGCCAGCAATGAATGATTTTCGGAGTGCTGATCGAGGCCGATACCCGGGGGGCCGTAGTAATCACACTCAATACTGTTGCCAAAGGCGACCGGTGACTGTGGATTGCTATCGTTAAAGGTAACGTCAGTAGTGGCGCGGGCAGGATTCGGATGACCGGCGTAGTAACCAATGCCAGTAATCAGATGGAGGGAGTCGAAACGGGTTTCACCTGGCTCCACAATATCGTTTCCACAAACACTACCAGGGTGACCACCCCAGCCACCATTCGGACCGTTGTCCCACGAGTACATCATGCCGCTGGTACTGATTAACACATCATAGGCATTGCGAAAGCCGGGAGCATACACCTGCACCGGGCCACCGCTGCTTATTATTGCCTGATTTTTACCACGGTTCCCGCCAAAGGGATCGTTGGCATCATTAACACCCGGCCGGTCTTCATCATCCAGCGTCGGCAAGTCGTAGGTGTTGTCGCCAATCGCAACCAGATCAATTTCAATTATTGCGGCGCTCAAGGCATATTCGGGAAGCCGCGCAAAATTGTTCGACGGTGCACCCTGGTTGGTATTTCCACCCATAGCAACGTACAACTTACCCGTCGCATTGTTCAACGCTAAACCGTTAGCGGTATGATTTTCTTCAGACCGGGGAAGCCCGCGCACCAGATCAAGCTTTTGCCAGCTGCCACCGGTGTATGTCAGCCGCGATAATACGCTTGAATTTGTATCGAGATTGGTGCTGGCTCCACTACCACCACCACCGATTCTGGGATCACTTGAGGTAACATAGATAATCGGTGCACTGGCGCTACCGGTCACAGCAATACCGGTCACCAACCTTGTGTTTACTGAAAAGTTAGGTTGCCCGTCATCGTCATGGTTCGCCATGTTTTTAACCAGATCGATTGTTTCAACACTTACAACCTGGTACTGGTTGGTATCTTTTCGATCGATTTCATACACCAGAATTTCACCGTCCAGTCCGGCAACATACAATCTCTGATCCGGACCAAACTGTATCGATGTAGGGTTTATAGAGTCTATTCCTGATAACTGACTTTTAAGGAAAGAGACAGACCCTTCCCCCTCCGCACGAGCAAGTTGCGGCGGAACCAGCCCCTCACCCGGATGCGATTCGACCGCGATACCTTGCATGTCCACAATCGACACTGTCTCGCTACCCGAGTGCGTGATAAACAGCATGCCGGGCGTGGTGCCCTTTTCACGGGGATCAAAATAGATATTCAGATCCCGGCTTTCACCGGGCTCGAGAGAAATGTCACCACTGATATCGGTGGAATAATTACCGGCATCACGTTCATCCAGATACAAGGTGCTCACTTGCAACGCACCTGCGTCCGGGCCTCCTGTATTTCTGATGGTTAGCAATCGGGATGCTCGATCACCGACTTCTACCACGCCAAAATCGAGCTTTGTGGAGCTTGCCTCAAAACGACCGTAGTTCACCCGCTCTGCCAGAGTATCGGCATACCCCGGAGCGATAAAAACCGCCAGCAACAGAGCGGTCAAACTTGTCCGCCGCAGTTGCTTGCACGGCATAGAAACTGGTGGTTTCAACGGAGACGACTTTCTCATCAGAACATCCAAATTTACCTGGATGCGGATTAAATCGTTTTCATGCCAATATTTATGTGACGAATAATGTACATTTACCGTGATAATTGTATAGATTATGTAACAATGAGCATGCGGTCTCATGAATCACGAGAAGCAGTCTCCAGTTTATCGACTCCACCCGCGCACGAGATCGCCACCGTTTTCGCACCGCGGCTCAAACTGTTCCGTTACTCCGTTGTAGAACGACGACTGATAATTTGCGCCTGAAGGTCGGAAATCTTTGATTCGCTGCATATTCTCCTTAAACAGTTCCCGCACAAATTGATTCCGGTTTTTCATCCGTGTGATGCAGAACTGATGATTCCAGGGCCATAAAATGCGATCATTCCTGTCTGCGGTTTCTGACCGTTCGGGGCAGACTGTAGCCTTAAAAACTCCCGAAAGACGCAGACGCTAAGACACAGGCACACCGATACGACAATTACGACTTGCGCATACCAGACAAAATTAAAAGGCCCACCGGGACAACAAACGTCCCTACACGGGGATAACCAGACAGAGCGACTATGACCAGCAATACAAAAATTCTGAGCATTTGCAACTCAAAAGGCGGGGTTGGCAAATCCGTCGTAACCTTGATGGTAGCAACGGCGCTCGCCGAACAAAAAAACAAAAAAGTCCTCGTCATAGACTGCGACTCTCAAGCCACGGTCTATGAATTATTCGAACAGGAAAAAGAACAATACCCTGACTACGAGCCACTGATCGAAGTTGAGGCACTTAGTCCGAGACGGGTTAACACATTTTTGAAACGGTTCGCAGACGACTACGATGTCATTTTTATAGATATTCCCCGAATGACTGACAAAAAAGCCGACAACCCCACTGTGATGCTGCTCTACAATTGTGACGGCATACTGGTACCGGCTATAGGATCCGACGTTGATGTGCTAGCGACACAGGAATTTCTGGAGGTTATAGAAGAATGCAGAAGCTTCAAAACCGAAATGAAAGAAGACTTTGCTGCCTTCGGATTTATCAATCGGCGTAATCTGCGCAAAAGCAACGCAGAAGCAGAGTCTGTATTAAAAAAGGCCGGTTTAAAAATGTTCACCAATTCACTTTCCGACCTCAGAATTTTCACCTCTCCTTCGGTATTTAGATCGCCGCTGCAAACTGCCGAAGGGGAACGGCGATTCGACCAGTTTTATCGCGAGTTCTGTCGAAAGTTCAAGGTGTAGCTGACGGAAATCGCACAGCGGAGCGTTTATTGGCATGGAGGCCAGACAAATTTGCACACCTGCTCCACTGATCCCCCTGCGCACCGGTTTGCATTTACACCAATCCGAAGATTACAAGTAACCGGACTTTCTCCCAATATTGCTGCAGATCACTGCAGGATCATTTAAATTATGACACTGTGTGTAAAGTAATCTACGCACCCGCTAATTTTCAGGGTGCCAGGGGAGTATCCAGTGTCAACTAACGCCAAGAACCACCAGGAACCAACGCAGTACCGCCTCTATGAGCCACAACATCCAAAGCTGGTTCTTTTACTTCATTTGTTTGGAACACTGTGTGTTTGCTGTTTCTTTGCCGGCTGTGTCTGGTTTATGTACAAGACCATGCGAACCGAATCGGTAGAGAGAGTAATTGTCGATGCAATTGACCCTCAGGTAATTGCAGCGAACAAGCCCCAGGGGGCAATCAAAGCCGTTGAATTCATCGAACTGCCCGCCGCCAACGTCGATACCGGGGTACGAAGCGGAGAGTGGATGCTGCGGCAAAACGGCCAGCAATTCACCATTCAGCTGGCATCATCGGTTAACAAGGAAAGATTGTACAAAGATGCCGAAACATTCGACAGCGTGGACCCGGTATCCTTCTATCCATTTCGTGTCAATGGCGACAAAAAAACGGTCTACGGATTTGCCTGTGGCATCTATAACAGCCTTGAAGAAGCTCGAACCGCTATCGCAACACAACCGGAAGTATTTAAGCAATACGGACCATGGATTCGGCCCATTGGCGAGATTCAGACTGAAATTCAGGACACTGGTGCAATAAGCCTGTAGCAGGTGCACAGGCGGCAATCGAAATTGCCTGTTTCGATTGCTTAAACACTCGGTAGCTACTAAGCCCCCGTTTCCGTAATAAGCGTATCCAGCGCTTCGGAAAACTCTTTGGGACGTAATTTGGTAATGTAGGCATCGACTCCCATCTCTTTTCCAAGCCGCATACTTTGCTCGGCAGAGATTGAAGAGTGCATCATTACCGGAATGCCCTTAAGTCGGGGGTCTGCTTTTATATTTTTGGTCAGCATGTAGCCGTCCATCTTGGGCATTTCGATATCGGTGATAATCGCATTCAGACTGTCTGACAAAGGCTTTCCTGACAACTCGGCTTGCTGTGCAAGTTTGTCGAGCATTTCCAGCGCCTCTTGCCCGTCCCTTGCACTCTGATATCGAATACCCATCTTGTCGAGTATGCCGCTTATCTGCTTTCTGGCAACCATTGAGTCATCAGCAAAAAAGACCATCAGATCACCCGTTTTTTTTGCTAACTCCGTCTCGGCTACAACATCGACACCCGATCCCAATACGTCAGTGATGATCTTTTCGAGATCGATGATCATCAACATCGTATCGTCAGGCATCAGACTAATACCTGTGAGTGTGTTGCCTCGAACCTCTCCGGTTAACTCACTAACGAGCGTCGGCGGCTGATCTATATTTTTCCAGTCGAGCTGCACAATTCGACTCACTTCATTGACAATAAACCCCTGAGTGCTGCCGCTGAATTCAGTGAGAATCAGAATGCTCTGTTCACTGGACTGGCCAAATCCATAGTATTTCTGCAGATCGATCACGGGTACCGCAACTCCACGAACATTGGCCATCCCGGGAGCACACTCATGACTGTCGGGTTTCTGAATCAGGCGCGGCAAGGTGATTAGCTCTCGCACCTTAAAAACATTAATTCCGTATAGGGTCCGTTGCTCCGAACCACTGTCGCACTCAAGCGTAAACATCAGAATTTCCAGCTGACTTTCGTCGCTTGACTCAGGATTGTTCCTGCAGGGCTCAACATTCGGCATCAAAAATTCATCCATAAATTCGCCGCGCTGTTCTTACAGCGTGTGTCCATTAGATTTTTTGCAGCGCGGCAAGGGCAATACTTCTGGCAGCCCGATGTAGAACACCAGGATTCAGGGAGAGTATGAACCCTGGCAGTTAGCAACCTTTTCATACAACTCGTCGCTAAACGCTCTAGCGTCCACCGCAGCGCATCATTTAGCCCGCTTCAAGCCCCGCTAATCAGTGCCCATCCAGAAACAAGCGCTACTGCGGACCACCCAGGCCCGCGATCTTTTACCGACTATATGCAGTTATTCAGAGTGACTAAACGCCTACATATCGCAAGCAAAATCTCACGCACCTGGATGATCCTCGTTACGCCCCTGTTTCTGGATGGGTACCAATCAAGTACCTCCATGCAAGGTTTAGCATATAGTTTGGCGCGAAAACCGGCAATAAAACGTCACTTCAGCTACATCCCTGAAAATAACAGGCCAACAATATACCGTCGCGAAAACCGTAGAAAACAGCCACACAAACCGTTTTAGTTATCGCAATGAAATGCGGCTTCGAAACTGCCACAAGCACAGAACCGCAATCAGAAAAACGGGGCGTAGCAGTGCTCTATCCAGGCTATTCTGGCCGTCGTCCTGTTACGGGCGTTATAACTGTTTTTTCAATTTCGCGGACAGATTTGCGCCACGCGTCTTTCACCTGGCTCACCTGCTCACCGGTGATTCCACCACCGGTAGGCAATGTAATTACCCGGGAAGCGATGTAGCGGGAGTTTTTACACAGACCCTCATCAAAGTTACCTTCTTTGCCGGGGACTTCATAACCTAACAGTGCTGACTGGCAAGCGAATTTGGTACCGGCAACAACACCATGACGCTTTAATGCAGCTATTAGTGAGTCGCGGTGATCTGCAGGCAGGTGTACCGGCACTAGCAGCGGTGCATGGATTCGGGTACTTGTTCCATACTCACGCTGCGCCACATACCCGGCTGGCCTGGACATTTCACAATACTCAAAGTACACACTGCGCAAATGATCAATATTTACATGCAACTGGTCCCACGCTCTGACAAGATACGCCGCGTTTATCTCTGGCATTCTCAATTGTCGAAACATTAACGCTTCCCGAGTCTCAACTTCCCGGGTCATTGATCTGTTGGCGATAAGCGCGCCTCCCATGCCCGCAGCATGGATCGGCTTCGTAAAGCTGAAGCTCACAATCGTTACATCTGCATGCTCGGCGACACTTTGGTCTCCACGCGTTGCTCCAAGGCTCTCACAGGCATCAATTATTATCGGGGTTTTGTGCCGTCTGGCTATCTCGCCCAACCGCTTCCAATTGGCAGGCGTACCATAATTGTCGACCGCAACGATTGCATCCACCGGGTGCAACAGAAGTGTTTTATCCAGTGCTGCTGCGTCTAGATTAAAATCATCGAGGTTGACATCGACAAACACTGGTATCGCACCAAGTGACAATACAGCTGACGCGACAGCGTGAAAACACAGATCAGGCATCGCCACCCGACAACCGGCACCTACGCCCAGTACTTGCAAGGCACGAGTTAACGCATCAGTGCCGCTTCTCATCATTAGCACTTCCAGCGACTTGCCGAGGTTGTATTCTCTTGCCAGTAACTCTGCTGCCGTGCGACTGAAGCCATCTACCATCCGATAGGCCGAATTACGGGTAATAGTCTGCACATCGTCCAGGTAGGCGATCTGCGATCCGGCAGTCAACCGCGAAGGACTGACCGAGCCAATCAATGTGCAGGTACCGGTTCTATGCTCATGGCTCGTTCAAAGTACCTCTTCTCTAACTATGGAAGGAGCGTAGATCCGGTTAATGCCCGATCGATCTCGCGCGCCGCTTCCCGACCCTCGTTTATCGCCCATACCACCAGTGACTGCCCGCGACGACAATCTCCCGCTGCAAATACTCCGTCAACGGAAGTACTAAACACGCCATGTTCTGCCTGGTAGTTGGAGCGCGCATCATAGACAACCTCCAACGGGTCTGAACAATCGTGTTCCGGCCCGAGAAAGCCCATCGCCAGCAGTACCATATCAGCTGGCCACACACGCTCAGTACCCGCTCGCTGGATAAACTCCCCTTTTACAAAATCTACTTCAACGGTCTTTACACCCGTAAGCACACCGTTTTCACCAATAAACTCGAGCGAGGAAATCTGGTACACACGCGGGTCGTTGCCAAAGGTAGCGGCTGATTCCTCGTGCCCGTAGTCAGTACGATATATTTTCGGCCAGGTAGGCCACGGATTGTCGTCAGCACGGGTTTCAGGAGCCTGGGGAAACAATTCAAAGTTCACCAGGCTTTTGCAGCCATGGCGAAGCGATGTGGCGATGCAATCGGTACCTGTATCCCCGCCTCCAATAACGATAACGTCTTTATCGAGAGCCGATATATACTCACCGTCCACATGGTTCGAATCAAGCAGGCTTTTGGTATTTGCGGTAAGGAAATCCATGGCAAAATGAATTCCTTGCAACTCGCGACCAGGAATAGACAAATTGCGCGGGACCGTGGCACCGGTACATAGAAGCACTGCATCATGATCACGTTGCAGTGTTCTAACGTCTGTGCTGCCATTTTTTCCATCTGCTATGTTCTGGTTAACCCGAAACTCAACTCCTTCGGTTCGCAAAATTTCAACGCGTCTATCAACCACATGATCTTTATCGAGCTTCATGTTGGGTATGCCGTACATTAAAAGACCGCCAATTCGATCCGCTCGCTCGTATACGGTGACCAGGTGACCCGCCTGATTGAGTTGAGCAGCCGCCGCCAGACCGGCGGGGCCGGAGCCCACTACAGCTACGCTCTTACCGGTGCGCCTGGCCGGCGGCTCCGGGGTTACCCATCCTTCCGCAAAGCCGCGATCAATTATCGCCATTTCTATATTTTTAATAGTAACGGGCGGGTCAGAGATACCCAGCACACACGCCCCTTCGCAAGGTGCAGGGCAAACACGCCCGGTGAATTCCGGAAAATTATTGGTTTTATGTAACCGATCAAGCGCATCCCGCCACTGATCACGGTAAACAAGATCATTCCATTCCGGAATTAGATTGTGTACCGGACAACCATCATCTGATTGACAAAACGGCACACCACAATCCATACAACGCGCACCCTGTGACTGCAACCGTGACTCGTTGTGATCGGTATATATTTCTACGTAATCGAGCTTGCGTTCAAGCGGTGCCCGATAGGGCGCTGACTCACGCGCTATCTCGATAAAGCCGGTATGTTTACCCATGGTGGTTTTTTCTCAGCCGGTTGTTCCAGTTGTGCATATGTGAATAGTTACGAAGTCAGTCAGGCTACAACCGCATCTTTGGTAACACTCTGCGCACCGGTTTTGTTCTGTTGCAACACCCGCTTGTAATCTCGTGGCAGCACCTTGACAAACCTTTCAATTTCACTGTCCCATGCCGACAATAATTTACTCGCCACAGTAGATTCGGTGTATGCAAGATGTTTTTCTATCAATCGTTTTAGCTCATCTATATCCGCGTCTTCAACAAGCGGATCGAGATCTACCATATCGGGATTGCAACGCTCTGCAAAACTCCCGTCAACATCCCACACATACGCAATACCACCACTCATCCCGGAGGCGAAATTCCGACCAGTCGTACCCAGCACTACCGCGCGTCCTCCGGTCATGTACTCACACCCGTGATCACCTGTGCCTTCAACGACTGCACTTGCACCACTGTTACGAACGCAAAATCGCTCCGCAACTATGCCATTGAGGTAGCATTCACCACTGGTTGCACCGTACAGAATGACGTTACCGGCAATGACATTTTCTTCAGCCTTGAAGGGGCTCTCACGCGGTGGATAAACCACAATACGCCCACCGGAAAGGCCCTTGCCAACAAAATCATTCGCATCACCTTCCACTTCAAGCAATACGCCTTTGGCGAGCCATGCTCCAAAACTTTGCCCCGCACTGCCTTTAAACTTGAAGTGAATAGTGTCGTCTGCAAGCATCTGCGGACCGACGTCACGAATCACCCGGTTTGATAACATTCCACCCACCACCCGGTTGGTGTTAAGCAGTGGCAGTTCGTGTTTAACTTTCTGACTGGATCTCAAAGCAGGTTCGGCCAGTTCAATCAACTGATTGTCCAGGGCCTTGTGCAAGCCATGGTCCTGCTCATGGATTTGATACGCGCCGAGAAAGTCTTTGGGTTCCTGCGCTTTGCTGAGTAAGGGTGAAAGGTCGAGGCCTTTTGATTTCCAGTGACGCAAGGCATCATCAACAACAAGTGCGTCAACTCTTCCAACCATCTCATTGAAGGTTCGAAAACCAAGCTCGGCCATGATCATGCGCAGCTCTTTGGCGACCATAAACACATAGTTCACAACATGTTCAGGCTGACCGGTAAACTTGCGGCGCAGTTCTTTATCTTGTGTGGCTATTCCCACCGGGCAGGTATTGAGGTGACACTTACGCATCATGATGCAACCCAGTGCTATAAGCGGTGCCGTAGCCAGGCCTATCTCCTCAGCGCCCAGCAGTGCAGCTATGGCGACATCACGGCCAGTCTTGATCTGCCCGTCCGTTTGTAGCACCACCCGGGAACGCAGATTGTTTAGCACCAGTGTCTGATGGGTCTCTGCTATACCAAGCTCCCACGGCACACCTGCATGTTTTATAGATGTTAGCGGCGACGCTCCGGTGCCGCCGGAGTCCCCTGCTATAACCAGGTGATCAGCCAGCGCCTTTGTCACGCCCGCTGCCACTGTGCCAACCCCGACCTCTGATCCCAGCTTCACGCTGATGCGCGCCTCTGGATTGGCGTTCTTCAAGTCATGGATCAGCTGTGCCATATCTTCAATGGAATAGATGTCGTGATGCGGGGGCGGGCTGATCAAACCGACACCGGGTGTTGAATGGCGAAGCTGCGCTATATAGTCATCGACCTTGGCACCAGGCAATTCGCCACCCTCACCAGGTTTCGCCCCTTGAATTATCTTGATCTGCAATTCATCGGCGTTGGATAAATAGTTAATAGTTACCCCGAAACGCCCACTGGCGACCTGTTTTATGGCCGATCGTTTTGAATCGCCATTGACCAGTGGAATAAACCGTTTTGCATCTTCACCGCCTTCACCGGTGTTGGACTTACCACCAACACGGTTCATCGCAATAGCCAGAGTCTCGTGTGCCTCGGCGCTGATACTGCCAAAGCTCATAGCGCCGGTAGCAAAGCGCTTAACGATTTCGGCAGCAGGTTCGACATCATCAATAGGTACCGGGCCACCGTTGATATCGGTATTGAATTTCAGCAGTCCTCGCAGCGTCGCGTTCTGTGTGCTTTCCTGATTCGCCTGTCGCGCAAACTTCCAGTAGGCATCTTCACTATTGGTGCGAGCGGCAATTTGCAAATTGGCAACCGACGCCGGATCCCACATGTGAGTTTCACCATGGCGACGCCAGTGAAAGTCACCGGGGTTAGGCAGGGTTGTAATGGCTCTGATCTTTTCACCCGGGTACGCCATTTGATGACGCCGTTGCATTTCCTCGGCAATGACCCCGAGATCAACCCCCTCAACGCGACTTGCCGTACCTCTAAACGCCAGATCAACCACCTCTTGCGAAAGACCAACTATCTCGAATATTTGCGCACCTTTGTAGGATTGAAGCGTGGAAATACCCATCTTTCCCATCACTTTCAAAATGCCCTTGCCCGCCGCCTTGCGATACGCACTTACAACGTCTGCATCAGACTCTATATGGCTGACGTCATCAAGCCGCTTCTGCGCCCTTGCATCCCACAGCGCCTCATACGCAAGATAGGGATTGATCGCATCGGCACCAAAACCCACCAGCAGACAATGATGATGCACCTCTCGCGCCTCACCGGTTTCAACCACCAGACCTATCCGGGTACGCTCGTGCTTTGCATTTAAATAGTGGTGTACCGATCCGGTCGCCAATAGCGCGCTGACAGGCACACGCGATGCGCTAATGCCACGATCACTAAGAACAATTAAACTCCTGCCGTCATCGATTGCCTGTTGTGCCTCGCGGTTTATGCGCTCCAGCGCCTCCCGCAACCCGTCTTTGCCAGAGCCTGCGGGAAAGGTGATGTCGATCACTGCTGACGTCCAGCCACGATGGTTCAGATCGCGCAGAGACGCAAGTTCTTCATTGCTGAGTATCGGGTGCGGGATATTCAATCGATGAGCATGCTGCTCAGTCGTTTCAAGAATGTTGGCTTCCGGACCAATATAACAACCCAGTGCCATGATCACTTCTTCGCGAATAGCATCGATGGCCGGATTAGTAACCTGCGCAAACCGCTGCTTGAAGTAGTCATACAACATTCGCGGTTTGGTCGACATGACGGCCAGTGCGGCATCGTTACCCATCGACCCCACCGGATCGCGAAGTTCACTAACCATTGGCTGCAACATAAACTGCAGTGTTTCCTGCGTATAACCAAAAGCCTGCATACGCTCGTGGAGAGTATCTGTCTCGAGGTGGTGAGCAGTATGCTGTGGCAATTCGGTAAGCTCAATTCGCTGCTTTTTAAGCCACTCGCCATAGGGCAGGCGATTGGCCACTTCAAGTTTGACTTCCTCATCCGGAATCATACGTCCGGATTCAAAATCAATCAGAAACATTCGGCCCGGTTGCAACCGGCCCTTTTCAATTATGGTCGCCGGATCTACATCTACTACACCTACCTCTGAAGCCATGATGCATTTGTCATCGCTGGTTATGTAGTAACGCGACGGACGCAAGCCGTTGCGATCAAGCACCGCGCCTATATAGCTGCCATCGGTAAACGCAATCGAAGCCGGTCCATCCCATGGCTCCATCAAACATGAGTTGTATTCGTAGAAGTCCCGCTTTACAGCAGGCATGGTGGCATGGTGTTGCCATGCTTCCGGAATCATTAGCATCACCGCTTCATGCAATTTGCGGCCGTTCATTAAAAGGAATTCAAGTACGTTGTCAAAAGTACCGGAGTCGGAGCAATCGGGCGCTACCACCGGAAACAGCTTTTTAATATCTTCACCAAACTGTTTACTAACCACGACACCTTCACGGGAATTCATCGAATTCACATTGCCAAGCAGCGTATTGATTTCGCCGTTGTGACTCATAAAGCGGTTGGGCTGTGCCCGCTCCCAGGATGGAAATGTATTGGTACTAAAACGCGAGTGAACCATCGCCAGATGCGTTTCGAAGTCATCCCGCTGCAGGTCACTGTAAAACGGAAACAACTGTTCAGGTGTTAGCATGCCTTTATAGACAATGACCCGTGAAGAAAGAGAGCAGACATAAAACGTGCTGTTTGCAGAAATAGCCTGGTCACGGCGCAATCGATTGGTTGCCCGCTTGCGAATTAGATAAAGCTTGCGCTCGAAGTTGTCCTGATCAAAGGACTTGTCTGTTAACGATTTGCTACCGTCACCCGCCCCGACAATTAACTGCCTGAACACCGGCATCGCAGCGCGCGCCGCAACCCCTATATTGGCGCCATCCGGTGCAGTTGGAAGATCACGCCAGCCAATAAGGTGTTGACCTTCTGCTTCGATCTCTTCTCCGACAATCGTCATGCACCGGTCTTGCTCATCAACGCTCTGTGGCATAAATACAACACCCGCACCATAGCGCCCTTTTTCCGGCAATTCGGTACCGAAAGTCGTTTTGACAATCGCCTGCAACTGCTTGTGCGGTAAACCCGTTAAAATACCCGCCCCATCACCCGTGTTGGTTTCATAACCAACACCACCACGATGCTCCATACAGCAGTTCATGCGCTCGGCATCACGCAAAACTTTGTTGCTCGGCCTGCCTTTGATGTCGCACACAAACCCGATACCGCAGCTGTCTTTTTCGTGCGCAGAATCATAAAGCCCCTGAGAAACGGGAAAATTTTTCGACATTTATTCTAATCCTGCTGAGGTGGTCTGCTGTCTGATCTTGGTGCCAGGGCGGCAGTCTGCAGACCTTCTAATTGTTTTTTTGGCCGGCTGGAGCACGACCCTACTTCACAGTTTACCCAATACCCTATCACATTCCACACGAACAGATTCCAAAACGGGGCGAAAAATACGGGCAATCAGCTGTGGTTAACCCTGGAGGGTTCCAGTACACCAGCCGGTCCATCGGGGAACCGCCCCCTGGCGTTATCAGCCGGGACTGTTCGAGAACTGCATCGCCGTCGCCGGGATCGCACCTGGGCTGCCTGTGGGCGAGGCTGTCCGCACCCCCGGACTGCGTTAAACTTCGTTCTCGTACAAGCAACTTTGCCTGCAGCAGTGTGCTTTACTGCGAACGCAGACAGACTCGCTGAACACGTAAACATTACCTGGACGGACCACTGGCGCGATGCAAGCAATTAAAACCCGGTTTACCGAACGTTTTGGCATCGATCACCCGATAATGCTCGCACCAATGGACCAGGTGTCCGGTGGAAAACTGGCCGCCGCTGTATCAGCAGCCGGTGGTATGGGCATGATCGGCGGAGGCTACGCAGACTCCGAATGGGTGCAAAACGCGTTTGAGCAAGCGGGCAATCATCCGGTCGGTGTGGGGTTTATTACCTGGAGCCTGCAACGCTCGCTCACCTGTCTGCAAACCGCGCTGGACCGTTCACCCTCGCTACTCATGGTGTCATTCGGCGATGCAGAAGAAATTGTAGCTACTGCGCGCGAAGCCGGTGTCCCGACATGCTGGCAGATCCAGCGACTGGAGCAGGCTCAACAGGCGATCGCCGCGGGAGTCGACGTTATCGTGGTGCAGGGTCAGGAGGCTGGCGGTCACGGTATGGACCGTGGCCTGGTATCGCTGGTGCCGGCCGTACGGGACCTGGCACCGGCAGACCAGATCATTCTGGCAGCGGGGGGCATTGCCGACGGGCGCGGCCTGGCATCAGCACTAATGCTCGGCGCTGATGGCATCATGATGGGCACTCGCTTCTGGGCCAGCACCGAAGCCGCGGGCAGTGATTTGGCAAAACAACAGATAACGCTGGCAAACGGCGATCAGACCATTCGCACCAAGGTATTCGATATCGCCAGAGAGGTAGACTGGCCCATGCATTTTACCGGGCGGGTCATTCACAACGAATTTTCAAAAAAATGGCACACTGATCTGCAGGGTTTGATCAGCTCTCAACCACAACGAGACCAGTACCATCGCTCTGACTCCGATGATTACTCTACCCGGGTGGTCATTGCCGGTGAAGCCGCAGATTTAATTCATACCATTCAACCCGCAGCGGAGATCATCGAGCACACTGTGGCGCAAGCCGTTAAATTGTTATCCGGCGCATCAGCCTGTTTGACGTAACGGACCTGTGGTGATCTGTCAGCAGGCAAGGCCTATAGCTCGAGAGGTTCGTTTTCCAACATACCGCAGGCGTAGTCGTAACCAATCTCAACAATTCGCTCAAACTTGTTAAAATCAAGCAGTCCGATCTCCTCTACCGGCGGGTTAAGATAAAGCTCCGCCAGTGCCTTGTTCTGGTTCGTATGCCTGGTGGCACCTACCAGTGACGAGCGAAGCACAATTTCAAACATACCTGGAATGTCTTCACGTTTTCCATTGCGCAGAACCATACCGGCGAGCATTTGCATAGTCGTCGGCAACGTGTCCGAGCTAACGGCGAGTTGTTTTTCACCTCCTCGTAAATCGACGGCTATAGTACGGCCTACACCACGACTAACCATCTCGTCGACGGGCAAATTATTGATCAATCCGCCATCGATCAACAAATGCGAATCGCGAATCATCGGCGGCAGTACGCCTGGTAGAGCAATACTGGCCCGTATTGCCTCCCACAGTTTTCCGCTTTCATGCACTACTGAGTTATTGTTGGTCAGGCTCGCAGACACACAGAAGTAATTCAGCCAGAGATCTTCAATTCGAACGTTGCGTGTATAGGTCCGCAGCATTCGATCAATTTTCGCCCCTTTCAACAACGCGATCAGCGGCAGCGTGTAGTCCCGCAACGGTCGCTCCACAACAAACGCTTTTTTGGACACAGCGTAGATCTCTTCGTCAGGCATATCCATAGCCACAAACGATGCGATGATAGACCCCATGCTGGTGCCGCCTGCGTAGTCAATTGGCACACCGTGCTCGCGCAACGCTTTGACAACGCCGATATGAGCAAAGCCGCGCGCGCCACCTCCCGCCAGCACCAATCCCACCGCCCGACCCGCCAGAAAACGTGCTACCCGTTCAAAGTCTGCAGGTCTGTCGAGGCAAAGATGATGGTGCCGGGTGATTACTTTCTCGGCGACAAGTACATCGGTGTTAACAACCGCTTCAGTGCGATCACAATGCAAATTGATAAATTCACATTCTGACTCCAGGGACTGCAACAGCGGCAGACGCAATGCCGCCACGGTTTTATTGACGTTGGCATCACCAAGAAGAATTACCTTATCTGCATAGCGTACGCTGTGTCGCGCCCACCGACTGCTTGCAAGCCCACCGTCGCAAATTACGAATTGAAAGCGGCTTTCCAGTTCATCAATCCACGACGAAATATGACTGGGTGCATCACGGTCAACCATGGTTGCAAGGCCTTCCGATCGCAGGTATGACTCAATGTTTCCGCTATCAAGAGATAACACGCTGCCATGTTTTTCCAGCGCCTGACACAATCGACGCTGAAACGCTCCTTGATCCAGGTCAGCGTGGGCCGCAATCACCGTGATGATAGTGGCTACTTTACGGCGACTCGCGCCACCACTTGCGGTATCCGTCAGCCGTTCAACTACAGCACGGCTTAGCATCAATGCGAATCGCGGCCATGTTGCCGATAACTGCTCATAGTCCGCTCTGCTGATCTGCAGTAACAGACTGTCTCGTATGGCAGTAACCGTGGCGTTTCTGGGCCGGTCTGTAAAAAGCGCTATTTCACCTATGGCTTCATGACGCCCCACCTCATTGACAACTGTTGTTGTACCGTCAGTTCGGGTGACATCCACACGTAACCTGCCGCGAATCACAATGTACATATGATCACCAGGGTCACCCTGGCTAAACAATGCCACCCCTTTTTTTAGCTCAACCTGCTTTGATCGCTCCCTGATTGATTGAGACAACCCAGGCTTCAGTTGCCCGAAAAGCTGTTCCAGGCATTCAGCAACCTGCTGTTGATTGAGAGCATGACTCATTGATTATTTCTGGCATTCTTCTTTGGTAAACATCTGCACAATGGTTGACTACTATGGCGAATGATAATTCGCTGGCAACAGCGTAAATTTGACAAACATGCCGTCGTCGCACATGGCATTTATAGTTCGCAGGAGTACCTGGCCCGCCACTCGCTTATCGTACAACCACGCCTGCCATACCGGGCCAGGCGAGCATCAAAACCTGTTTTTACTGACTCGCCGCTATGGTAGCCTTGAGTCCAGTCATGCTCAAGCATTGACATAGAAACCGATACCCGGGAGCACCCTCGTCAATCACAGTTTGAACCCTGGCAGCATTTACGACGGTAACGCAGGTTTACACTCACGTGAGCGACGCATTGGAGAGCTAAACGGCAGAAGCGCTAAACGAAAACTGCAGAGTACAAAAGTGGCCCGTCTGATGAACCTGCCGCAGGTTAGCTGTAATGCAGCAGCCGGCCATCAGAAAGCCGCCAGATATCCGATTCCGCAACGACCGATAGCATAATGAAAAAACAGTACATTAAGCGCGAGCAACAATTAATCACTGCCGTGCAACTCAATCTGCAAACCGGCGGCTTACGCTACCAGAAATGGGGCAATGAGCAACAATGCGTCGCTGGCGACTGGTTAGTAGACAACGAAGGCGACTGTTACACAATAAATGCCGCGACTTTTGCCAGCACCTATACCCGCGTGTCAGAAGGGCGCTATAAAAAAACCGCTGCTGTTTGGGCTGAACGTGCTACCCGGCCCGGTAGAGTGAAAACCGCAGAAGGGTATACCGCTTATGATAACGGCGACTACATTGTACACAATCGCGATGACCCCACTGACTCGTATGCCGTCAGTAAAGAGAAATTCGAAAAAATGTATATAGCCTGCGAGTAAGCGGCGTCACCGATAATCGGCTTTAGAGAAATAAATCCGGGCCGCCGTTGTTGCCACAGATTCGAGATACACGGTTACCGGGGAGACAACCTGGCAATCAACCGGGCCTGCTGTCTTTCTGATAAATACCTGTGCGAAAAGCGATCAGTTAATGAACGAAAAAGAAATTATATCGCCCCCCGCCTGTTCGCCTGAAACGTTCAGCGATCCCGTTGCTGCGGTTGATCGTTTGATCGAAATTTACGAACGAAATACCCGATTTCTTCGCCAGTCATTTACACGCTATCTGGCAGGTGAACTGCCAGCAAACAAACACCGAGCCTGCTATCCCGAAATTCGTTTTCGAAATGATACCTATGCAAGAGTCAAGTCAAGACTATCCTACGGGCATGTGAGTCAGCCCGGACAATATTCCACGACCATCACCCGACCGGCGTTGTTCAAGGGTTATTTGCGTCACCAACTTGAATTGCTGATTAACAACCACCAGCTCCCGGTTGAAATTGTCGAGTCTGAAATAGCAATCCCGTTGCATTTCGCGCTCGATCCCGCAACTCCGGTGATCAGTGAAAATCCGGCTGATATTACTGCTGCTCTGCGCGACACATTCGACGTACCAGACATCGAGCATGTTAACGACTTTATTGTAAACGGTACCTACGAAACAGTTAGTGGCGAACCCAGCCCGTTATCTCCGTTTCCCGCACAACGCATCGACTATTCGCTGCATCGACTGGTGCACTACTGCGCAACTGATCCGTCACATTTTCAGAATCACGTGCTGTTTACCAACTATCAATTCTATATTGACGAGTTTTGCCGCCTGGCCCACGGCATGATGAAAGCCGGCAACTCACCCTATACAGCCTTTGTAGAACCCGGCAACGTCGTCACATACTCCGGCGACGCCAGTAGCACGGGCAACCGTCCCGAACGATTGCCGCAAATGCCCGCTTATCATCTGGTTGGCAAGAAGGGTCGCGGTATCACGCTAATCAACATCGGAGTTGGACCGTCAAACGCAAAAACCATTACCGATCATGTAGCGGTATTGCGGCCTCACGCGTGGTTAATGCTGGGTCACTGCGCAGGACTTCGCAGCTCACAGGCATTGGGCGACTACGTACTGGCACATGCCTACGTACGCGAAGACAAAGTGCTCGACAACGATATCCCGGTATGGGTCCCCATACCGGCACTGGCGGAGATTCAGGTAGCGCTTGAGGCAGCTGTTGCCGAAGTGACCGGCCTCGACGGAATAGAGCTTAAAAGAATTATGCGTACCGGCACAGTCGCATCAATCGATAACCGTAACTGGGAGCTACAGGATCACAGGGAACCGGTACGCCGCCTTTCACAATCGCGCGCAATTGCCCTGGACATGGAGTCAGCCACCATAGCCGCCAACGGTTTTCGCCTTCGGGTGCCTTACGGCACACTACTATGTGTATCGGACAAACCTCTTCAGGGCGAACTCAAGCTTCCGGGTATGGCCTCCCGCTTTTACCAGGACCAGGTGGCACAACATCTTCAAATTGGCATGCTGGCACTTAAAAAACTGGCTTCCATGGAACCCGAACGCCTGCACTCCAGAAAATTGCGCAGCTTCTTTGAAACCGCTTTTCAGTAAAACGGTGTATCAGGAAGAAGCGAGATAATCCATATAGGTGCGTTGCTTGACGATCTGGTCCGCCAGGTACTTTGCGTCGTGCCACACCCCCCATATAAACGCAGAGCCTCGTCGCGACTGCCATGGCAGCCCCAAAAAGTAGAGCCCCGGTTCTACAGTAACCCCGCGCTGATGAACCGGTTTGCCATTCGCATCCAGTACATCAACATCCAGCCAGCTGTAATCTGCGGCATAGCCTGTAGCCCAAATGATTGACGAAATCTTCGCCTCGTCCAGATTGAGTTCAAGAACAGGATTGGTCACGCACGGAGGGTCCGGTTCTATAGTGCGTGCGTCTGGATCATCGGGCAGAGCAATACCATTTCGCTCGACGTAGGCATCCGCTTCATCAAGCACAGATAGATAATTAGCATCACCGTTGGCGAGGTTTTCAACAAGATCCGATGCAAATCGAATCACTCTGCCGCGGCACGATTCCGTAAGCCCGACCAGAGTAATCCCCTGTGCCGCAAGACGCCTGAAGTCAATAGTACGGCCTCCATAGGCTCCACTGACCGCAATCGTCACATGCTCGCTTCCGGGCTCGGCTACCGTCATATCCCACTTGCCGAGTACACCCAGCCACCAGACAAAGTCCTGGCCACGATATCGGCGGGGTGGTCGATCATGGGGGCCAACCGATAAATAAGTGCGCTTGCCTTCACGCATCAGTTCATCGGCGATTTGCGTACCGGACGAACCCGCCCCCACCACCAGCACCGCACCCTCAGGTAACTGTGCGGGGTTGTGATAGGCATTGGAATGAATTTGCACTACTCCGTCAACGTCCGGTATTACTGGTGGAATCACCGGTTTTTGAAACGGGCCGGTGGCGGCGACCACATTAATCGCCTCAAGAACACCGTCCGATGTTTCAACATGAAAGCCACGACGGCTTTCCATTTTTCGTACCGAGATTACTTCTAATCCACAGCGCACAGGTGCTTTAATAAGATTCGCGTACTCGACAAAATAGTCTGCCACTTCTTCTTTGCTTGCAAAGCCGTCAGGATCAACTCCGGAGAACGTCATGCCAGGGAAGCGATCATGCCATGCAGGACCATTCGCCATGAGTGAGTCCCATCTTTCAGAACGCCACCGTTCCGCTATTCGACTGCGTTCAAGAATCAGATGAGACTCTCCACAGTTACTCAAATGCTCACTCATCGCCAGTCCGGCCTGGCCACCACCAACTATAAGCGTCTCTATCTTTTCAATTGCCATTGCAATTCCTGCAGACCGGCAGCAGCATTCACCATACTCCCTGCCGTGTTAAATTTATCCCGGTATCTGATGCCCGGTAAAAAACCACCAGTCGCACCACTAAAGCAGCCGATCTTATTGTTCAGGGAAATCATCCATCAGGCAACTTCCAAACAAACCGCAAGCCTGCCACACTGTCTGCTGCCAATAATCACCCCGATAATGTGAAGCAGCATTGATCCAGGTGAATCACATTCACGTGCAGAGCATAACCAGATAAAGGTAAAAGCCGTTGGACAAAATCGCCAAACCGAACGTTGTCCTGATCATGACAGACAACCAGCAAGCATCCACTCTTGGCTGCTACGGCAATCAGGAAATTCATACACCCGTACTTGATCGACTGGCGAATCAGTCAGTGACTTTTGACAACGCCTTTTGCCCTAACGCGTTTTGCTCACCCTGCCGCGCCTCTGTACTCACCGGCTTGCTGCCATCACAGCACGGGGTGCACAGCTGGATTGATGATCGCAAAATGGATCAGTGGCCGGTCGGCTGGCACGCACTGAACGGACTACAAACATTGCCCACTTTATTCCAGCAGCAGGGCTATCGCACGGCATTGGTCGGTAAATACCATTTGGGGGATCCCACCTCACCAATGGAAGGCATTGATCACTGGGTGACACTCAACGATGGCCATGTTCGTAGTTTTTACCGAAACCGTATGTTTGAAAACGGCAACGCTTATGACCACGAAGGTCATTCGGTTGATTTTTTTACCGAAAAGGCCAATGAATTTATCAGTCAAAACGCTGAATCTGAGACTCCGTTTTTTTTATTCCTGCCCTATCCCGCACCCTATGGGCACTGGCCCGCGACCAGTGAAACCGATCGATGCAGACACTCGGAACGTTACGACAACTGCCCGATGGAAACCATACCGCGCTGCGGATTAAGCCCCGCGGCGGTTGCCGGATACGACATGAGAAAGGCCAATTCAGGCGGGGGCCTCGACTATTCCATGCTGATGCGCGCACCCAATGATATGGCAACACTGCGCAACTACTACGCGCAAATCTCCATGGTTGATGAAGGTGTTGGCTCCGTGCTGTCAACGCTTGCAAACCACAACCTCGACGACAATACACTGGTAATTTTCACTGCAGATCATGGATTGTCTGTTGGCCAGCACGGATTCTGGGGACACGGCTCAGCCACCTTTCCTTCAAACATGCATCGAGCCGCTCATTCCATCCCGCTTATAATTAGAACGCCGCAGAATAAAAATGCCGGCACCCGCTCTGATGCCATGGTGTCTAACCTCGATGTTTTTTCTACCATTGTCGACATCGCCAACCTTGAGCAACCGACCTCACCCCGGGAAATACCCAGCCGCAACCTCGGTGCACTACTGGGAGACGATACTGCCGAGTGGAATGACGATATTGTATTTTCAGAGCAAGAGGAAACCCGCGTTGCAAGGACACTTAAGTGGGCTTATTTTAAACGATTCACTAAAGCAGAGCATTTTCCCGTTGAGGACGAACTCTACGACATAGAGCTTGACCCCGAGGAAACAAAAAATCTGGCACAGGATCCGGCATTCACCGATATAAAGAGCCACCTGGAAAAACGACTGACTACATTTTTTGCCGAACATTCAAACGAAAATGCTGATTTATGGAGTGGCGGTGTGCCACTGCAAAATTCCGAACGATTGAGTTTTTGGCAAGATGCCTGGGGGCCGGACTGGGAACCGGTGTACGCGTACAACGACAATTAATGCACTACACCAGTAATGCACTGCACTAGCCCGGATTATTCACGAGATTCACGGCAGAGTTTTTCATTTGTAAATATCAACAAATATTCAACTCTAGAAGAAAATTCGCTGTGAAAACATATCTCTGTGCGATATGCTCGCGATCTCATCAATAACCCGGGCCAGGAGTCTGCGCGGCAGAACCTCCGCTACTGCGAGTGCGCCGGATTGCGCCTG
>CAYPCS010000036.1:25958-50415 GCA_964409275.1 uncultured Granulosicoccaceae bacterium | reverse complement strand
TCGCAACGGTCCCGTTAATGAACGTGCATGGTCGCATCAGTGTATGTGGCATGATAGGCTGGTATAACCTCGGTGGATCTGGCCCGGGTGCGGCTGATGCCTCCAACGATCTGCCTCGTGTATGGCGAACCATACTGGTCAACCGTCTAAACGTACGCGGATTTATTATTACCGACCACTACGACAGATTCCCGACTTTCGTAAAAGAAGTTTCCGGTTATATAAGAGAGGGTAAAGTGGTCTATCACGAGACCATTGCAGAGGGGCTGAGCAGCGCCCCGCAGGCATTTATCGGGCTTTTAAAAGGCGAAAACCTGGGCAAGCAACTGGTGTCTGTTGCACCGGACCCGACACGACCCTGAAACCGGCTGCGGGCGGGCGTCGGGTATTAGTGTAGTGCGAACCTCCACTACACTAGTGCGAACCACCACTACTACGCCGCATTCTGATGACCGGTTTGTCCGCCAGGCAACCATTTCTCAAGCACATCATTTAGCTCGGTCATGATGATCGGCTTACTCATAAAATCATCCATGCCTGCTGCCAGACATTTTTCCCGATCACCCTGCATAGCATTAGCTGTTAACGCTATCACCGGACAGTGAACACCACCGGTTTGCTGTTCAAACTCACGGATAAATCCGGTCGCAACCATTCCGTTCATTTCAGGCATAGAGATATCCATAAATACTAAATCGGGCCGGCGTTGCTTGAAGGCTTCAACCCCCAACACCCCGTTTTCGGCAATATCAAGTTCATACCCTGCCGGCTCAAGCATACTGGTAATCACCAACTGGTTAATTTCGTTATCCTCTACAATGAGTATGTAGGGAACGTCGACGTCATTCTTTGTGTTGCTATTTTCTACCACAGCAACGCGTGGTTCCAATTCCACCAGCTGAGGGGTTTGCGGCACGCTTAGTACCCTGGTCAGAGACTGATGCAGAATATCAGCGCGCGCCGGTTTTATCAGACAGTCGGCAAACCCCAATTCCCTGATACGGTCCTTCTGAATCGACTGATCAACCGACGAAAGCAAAATAATTGGAACCGAGGTCATCTGCGGAATATCTTTCAGCGCCTTGCACAACTGGTAGCCATCCATCATTGGCATTTGAAAATCAATAATCGCCACCCCGATAGGCTGCGATGTTTTTTGTTCCATCGCACACACTCTTAGCGCTTCCACACCGCTGCGGGAGACGATCGGACTCATGCCCCAACTGGTCACCCGTCGGCTAAGTATTTCGCAATTGATGGGTAAATCGTCGACGATCAATACCTTGATGCCATCGAACGAAACCTTCTCGACTACCCTTATTGCGTTTGCATCACTTTTATCGAGGGGCAGTTCGATGGTGAAATAAAAATCTGACCCCTGCCCTTCAACTGAATTCAAATGGATGTCACTGTCCATCAAAGCCATCAGGCGTCGGGAGATGGCAAGCCCCAGTCCAGTGCCTTCATACTTTCTGTTGGAAGCACCATCGACCTGCTCAAACTCGCTAAATACGGCTTTATGTTTGTGAGCCGGTATTCCGATGCCGGTATCTTTAACACTGACCCGTAAACGCGCAGTGTCCTCTCCGACCTCTCCATCCACCTCCACCACGACGTGACCTTCCTCGGTAAACTTGATTGCATTACCGGTGAGGTTGGTCATGATCTGACGCAATCGTCCGCCGTCGCCAATAAACCGGTCCGGTAAATCAGGCGAGTAACTTAACACCAACTCGATACCTTTCGAGTGAGCACGGGTCGCAAGCAGGGCAGCGACGTCCTCCAGCGCCAGACGCAAGTCAAACGGCGCGGGATCAAGCTCAAGCTTGCCCGCCTCAATTTTTGAAAAATCGAGTATGTCGTTAATGATAGTTAGCAGCGCCAGTCCGGACTTGGAGACTGTCGATGCATACATCTGCTGCTCGCTGGTCAGTTCGCTTTCCAGCAGCAGCTCGGTCATGCCGATCACACCATTCATCGGTGTTCTGATTTCATGGCTCATGTTGGCCAGAAATTCTGACTTGGCACGGTTTGAAGCATCCGCCTCATTGCGCGATTTTTTCAGTTCTGTTTCACGCTTTGCCAGTTCCATCTCATTGTGCTTAAGCGCCGTCACATCGGTCTTGATATCAACAAAATGACCGCTATTTAGCCTGGCCAGACGCACCTGGTGAAATTTTCCCGTGGATTCGTTATGGACAGTTACCGGAAACCCGGTAGCCATCTGATCCCGTCGGCCACTAATTACCCGCTGAATCCACATCTCCAGTTCGTAGCTGTTATCAGCTGCACCCGGAGCGGAACGGGCAATCAAATCCCGTTCATTCAGACCCACCGAGACTTCAACACCATAGTCACGATAGTACTGCTCGAAAGCGGTATTAAACTGAACCAGCACGTGATCTTCGTCGAACACGGCAAACGGCGCATCCACAACATTCAGAGCACTGAGCATCAGGTTCGAGGCATCGAGACTTTTTTTCTGGTAAACAATCATCGGTATGCCAATGCCGACTATCAAGCCGCTGGTAAGGTAGCCCGCTATGAACGACATTTTGTCCTGCGACCAGCTTGCGTTGGACAGCACAAACATAACCGTCAACCCGGCCAGAGCTGCAAGGAAACACAAGAGAACCACGAGTAGAAGCAAACTTTTTTTAGTACTGGTTTGACCCAGTCGTTGCTCAAGTGACGTAACCAGTGTTTCCAGCCCGCTTCCTGTATTTTCCAAATTCGTATTGCCTGGGGGCATAGAGGTCTTCCGAATCATCCAAGAATTCGCACCCGCGATCACGCAATCGCGACCACATTGATACCCAGACTTTAGCGGCAAACCGGAGCCAGTGTTGAATCAAAGGTGGTGCCGGTGATTTATGCTACACACGCAAAGAAATTGCTCAAAATGTGTTGTAGTAATATCTACTTCGTGCGCTATTCCACATTCAAGCCATATTGCGCCGCGCTCTCGTGCAGCAATTCCCACAATGACAGCGCGAACCCGCGAGGAAGAAACAATTCGTAACACGCTGACTGGTGCAGGGTTTGATCCAGCTGACGGGTCCGCCACAGGGTTACGCCTACATGATGAAAGGCAGTTGATGCCACGCTGCCCGGCGCGAATGATTTGTCGCGCAAATCCAGTGGCAGATATCCATTGAGTAACTCGGCGGCTTTAGGTCCCGATACGCTAAGACGAGTGCGCGAATGGGATAAATCGAGCACTACCGCCTGCCCGGCGTCAAACTCCGGTGGCTTCTTGCCAAGCAACCAGAATTTAAGTGGCTCAATGCGCAGCATCGCACTGGCGTCAGAGGATAGTGCCATGCCAATATCACTGGCGCTGTCCTGCCCGAACTCCGCCGCCAGCTGTCTGGCCACAGACAACAGTGTATCCGGCCATGCAGCTACCTGCCAAAGATCTAGATCGGGTATGAGTTTCAGAGTGACACCGTCACCTGCGGCGCCAGTATGTCCCGCTTCATAGTGACCTCCCAGAGCCGACACTCTCGCCACGCTATTATCAACCATGCATGCGTTCTCCTGATGGATCAACCATGTGCGGCGAGACTATTTCCACTTCTACATTACCCTGACGAACAGGATCGGCAGCGACCACCGTTTTACCAGTCCACGCTGTTTGGCCACCGTTGATATAACCGAGACCTATCCAGTGACCCAGCACGGGAGAGTGCGTTACGGCGGTGATCCAGCCCTCACCATGGCCCTCGACAATCCCTTCGGCACAAAGAATTGAACCCGCCTTGAACGTGAGTGCCCGGTCTTTGGGAAAAATTCCGACTAGCCTGGGACGATCCTCCTTCATCAACTCCGGTCGCTTGCGAAGCGCACTGCCGATATAGGATTTTTTATCCGAGGCCATTTTACCAAGGCCCGCGTCATCGATAGTGGCACGTCCATCCAGTTCGACGCCGGTGACGTGACCTTTTTCAATGCGCAATGCACCGAGTGCTTCTGTTCCGTACAGGCAACCGCCAACATCTTTTGCCGCTGAATACAGCGAATCCATCAACGCGATGGCATAGTCTGAACCGGTATAGACTTCATAAGCCATCTCCCCGGAGAAACTGATACGCGCTATCCGGCAGGGCACCCCGTTTGCCATGGTTGTTTCAATAACTCCCATAAAAGGCAGCGAATCGCCGCTCACTGCAGATGGCTCGGCCATAACAGATTCAAGAACGTCGCGAGACCTGGGTCCGGCGACCGCACAACCCGCCCATTGTTCAGATACTGAAGTAACGTGCACTTTGAGGTTCGACCAGCGCATCTGCAACAACTCTTCCAGCCAAACCATTACCTTTGCCGCATGCGCTGTTGTGGTAGTCATGAAGTAGTCGGTTTCTGACAAACGCCAGGTGGTTCCGTCATCCATCACGATACCGTCATCGCGCAGCATTATTCCGTAGCGGGCCTTGCCAATCGGCAGTTTGGCAAACGCATTGGAGTATATTCGATTGATAAATTCCGTGGCGTCCGGCCCCTGTATGGCGATCTTGCCAAGCGAAGTCACATCGCACAGCCCCACACTCTCCCGGGTCGTAGTTGCCTCACGAATATAGGCCTCGGTAATCGTCTCGCCCTCGCGCGCAAAAAACCAGGGGCGCTGCCACAGGCCTGCATCGGTCATCGTTGCACCATTGGCTATATTCCAGTCGTGCATCGGCGTTCTGCGCAACGGTTTGAAATGAGCGCCACTATTGCGACCCGTAAGCGCACCAAGGCTAACTGGAGTGTAAGGCGGCCTGAATGTTGTTGTGCCGATGTCGGGTATCTCCTTACCCAGTGCCTCGGCCATTAGCGCCATGCCAATAACGTTACCAACCTTGCCTTGATCCGTGGCCATACCCAGCGTGGTATAGCGTTTCAGATGTTCAACCGACACAAAACCCTCCTGATGTGCGAGCCGTACATCGTCGGCAGTAACATCATGCTGCGGGTCGACAAAACTCTTTGTCGTGTTGCCAGCGACCTTGACTTCATAAAGCGGCTTAACCGGATTATCCCAACCACTTGCGCGTTCTGAGTAGTCGACGACATTTGCAGGTGCGGCACCTTTTTCAAGCCATGCCAGCGCAGCCCTGGCGGCAGCACGACCGGAATCTTCACAATCACTGGTCGCCCAAAGACCCTGCGCAGATCCTGCGACATGGACAGGTTCTCCGCCGTGCCCGGGTACGAAACAGCAGTTTGAATCATTCCAGACCGGCTTCACTCCTCTGTGCGAGAGTAAATTTACAATCGGAGACCAGCCTCCGGATACCAGTAATAAATCACTATCAAGAGTTTCACCGGCAGACCAGGTTTCACCATTTACCCGAGCTTGCTGAACCTGCGTCAACGACCGCCTGCCCAGCGCACTCAATACACTCGCTGATGAGACAAGCTCAACACCCTTGGTTTTCATTAAACCTGAAATCGAATCCGGAATTTCCGTGCGTGCATCAAGCAACACTACGGAGGCCCCGGCCTTTGCCAGATTAAGCGCGACCCCGTATGCAGAGTCATTATTGGTGGCAATCGTAATCTGTTCACCGCCAAGCACACCATAGCGATTGAGATAGGCATTGGCGGAATGTGCCGTCATCACACCTGGTAAATCATTGTTGCCGAAACAGAAGTGCCTCTCCAGTGCACCGGTAGCAAGAATGGTCTGTTTGCAGCGAACTGTTAAAAAACGTTGTCGTGGTAAAAAAGCATCGGGCTCGGCCAGGTGATCAGTGACCCGCTCCAGCAGCCCGGCCACCCCGTAGTCGTAGAGTCCAAAGGCAGTGGTACGCGTCATTAGTCTTGCACCCGCTGCCTTAAGGTCAGATATTGCGCATGTTCTTTTTTCTTCGGCGTCTGGTCCGCTTTGATTCAGGTAGTCGCCGCCGGGCACAAAATCCTGCTCTACGAGTATTACATCCAGCCCGGCACTCGCAGCTGATGTCGCTGCTGCCAGGCCTGCCGGTCCAGACCCCACCACCAGCACGTCGCAAAACAGATGGCCGTGTTCATAGTTATCCGGATCGGGTGCCCTTGATGCGGTACCCATACCAGCAGCACGGCGTATCAGTTTTTCATACTGCATCCATATGCCGGTACCCTTTTTACCCCACTCAAACGGAGGGATGCCCATAAAGGTCTTATAATAGAAACCCGCTGCAAAAAAACGCCCGAACAAACCATTAACTGCACCGGCGTCATAACGAACACTGGGCCAGGCGTTCTGACCAAATGCAGATAGACCGTTGTATAACTCCTGGGTTGTCGCTTTGACGTTCGGATCTCGTCGATTACCTTCGCCTATCGTGACAATAGCCCCTGATTCTTCAACACCCGCCGACATCACTCCGCGAGGCCGATGGTATTTAAAGCTGCGCCCGAGAATCTTTTCATCACTGGCTAAAAGCGCTGACGCCAGAGTATCGCCTTCGTAACCACTGAAACTTTTGTTGTCCCAGCTGAAGTTAACCGTCTGACTTCGGTCTATACGCCCGCCGGACGAAAGCCTTTTCGAGCTCACTTTGACCCCTCGACTACAGTTGCAACGCCAGAGTGCGCCAGTCGAACTGAATGTATTTCATGAGTCAGTGTGTCACGCTCCACCACCAACCACTGTCGACAGCCGCTGACATGGTGCCAGCTCTCGGTTTGTACACCACGAATATTCTCGCGCTGATATACCGCTTCCAGCCACTGTTCCGCCGGTGCATCCAGTTCGGGATAAACAATACTGCCATCACCACCGTAGTTGAACTCACTATGGTCACGCTCGCCACAATACGGACAATTAATTCGAATCATTGGTGGTTCCTATCCGTGCAGCTTGGGGTCAGGGCCTGCGCCACGCTCATCGATATTGATGCCGCGTTGAAAACGATCCAGTGTGTGGTTGGAAATCACCTCATGTGGACGATCATTGGCGATCAGATCGGCAAAGTACCAGCCGGAAGCCGGACTTGCCTTGAAACCGCCATAATTCCAGCCCGCGTTCAGATAGAGGTTTGACAGCGGTGTCTTGCAAATAAACGGTGAACCGTCCATCGACATGTCCATCACGCCCGACCAGTGCCGCAACAACCGCACACGCCCCAGACAGGGAAGTATCGATACCGCGCACTCAGCTACATCCTGCACGATTGGCAGATTGCCGCGCTGCGCGTAAGACTTGTACCAGTCAAGATCACCGCCAAACACCATGCCGCCTTTGTCCGATTGTGAAATGTAAAAATGCGCGCCACCCACCCCGAAGACGACAACCTGATCAAGCAGAGGCTTCAGTGGTTCACTGACAAAAGCCTGCAACTTGTGCGTCTCAATTGGAAGGGTTGAAAAGCCTGCCATTTGCCACAGTCGCGATGTATTACCGGCAACAGCGAACCCGATTTTTTTCGCACTTATGCTGCCGCGACTGGTTGTAAGCGTGGTAATACGATCAGCCTCACGCGTGGTTGCCGTGACCTCGCAATTTTGCAATATATCAACACCGAGTTGGTCTGCGGCTCTGGCATAACCCCACGCTACTGCGTCGTGTCTGGCTGTACCGGCTCTTTTCTGCACTGCAGCGCCCTTTATCGGAAACCGTGCATTCTCGCCATAGTTCAAATGTGGGACATTTTTTTTCAGCGTATCGAGATCCCAGATTTCCGCATCGGAGCCTGTCAAGCGCATTGTGTTGTAACGTCTGGCAGCACCGTCAATAGCGGCCGGACTGTGGAGTAAAGATATGTGTGAGCGCTGGCTAAACATGACGTTGTAGTTGAGTTCGTGACTGAGGTCTTCCCATAACTTAAGAGAGTGCTCATAGAACTGTCTGTTGCCAGGTAAAAAATAGTTAGAGCGGACAATTGTTGTATTGCGACCGGCATTGCCACCTCCAATCCAGCCTTTTTCAACGACTGCTATATTTTTTAGCCCATGGTTTTTTGCCAGGTAATATGCTGTCGCCAAACCGTGTAAGCCGCCTCCCACAATCACGATATCGTAGGCTTGCTTTGGCTCGGGATCACGCCACTGGCGATCCCAGCCCCGCTGACCACCAAGGCCATTGCGGAAAACACTCCATGCAGAAAAACGTGTCATTATAAAGTGTGCATCCAGTGGTTGCGACACTGCGAGCAGTCGCATCAGTTAAGGTCGCTAAATATTAACCTGGTAACTGCAATAAAGGGTGTTCAACAGAGACATTTTCAACAGCGCCAGCCACAAAAAACGGACACTATGTCGGCACCAGGCGAATCTGTGGCGAGCCTGTGACAAGTGCGTATTAAACCGTTTTTATACCATTGCAAGAACGACTAGCGATGATCAACTGACTGCGCCAGTTGCCGCTCCACCAGCCGTGTCCAGAACGCGGCGCCGACAGGTAATATTTCATCGTTAAAATCGTAGTCTGCACTGTGCAGAGGCCGCCCGTGTGCCTCATCAACTCCGTTGCCGATCAATACATAGCAGCCAGGTCGTGCGGCAGCCATATGGGCAAAATCCTCAGAGAACAGCCGGGGTGCACATTCGCCCTCAACGCTGGCCGCCCCGACGACTTCAGACGCTGCCATGGCAGCAGCACCTGCTTCTGCAGCAGAGTTAACGGTGGCCGGAAAAATCGTATCGTAGGTCACTTTGCCGGAGACATCGTGGGCGTGGCAGATACCCGCGACAATCTGCCTCATTCTTTTTTCAATAGACTGGTTTATATCGTCGCCAAGCGCTCTCGCGTCACCTTTCAACAATGCGTTCCCGGGTAATACATTGCGCTTGCCGTCAGTGTGAATTTCAGTCACCGATACCACACCGTTTAAGCCAGGATCCAGTTTGCGCGACACAATGGTCTGCAATGCACTAATGATTTCAGCAGCAACGACAATGGCATCAACTCCCATGTGAGGCAGTGCTGCATGCCCGCCCCGGGCGTTAATCTTTATTTCAAACAGACTCTCGCTGGCTGTGATCGCGCCGGCGCGCGTAGCAAAGGTACCTGCCGGCATGCCTGGCATATTGTGCATCGCGTAGACGGAACCAACATCAAACCTTTCAAACAATCCGTCGCTGATCATCGCCGGCGCACCGTGCCCATGCTCTTCATTTGGCTGAAATATAAAGACGACACGTCCATTGAAGTCACCGCTTTCTGCCAGTTGTTTCGCTGCACCCAGTAACATAGTGGTGTGCCCGTCATGGCCACAGGCGTGCATTAGCCCCTTGTTGCCGGAGCGATACGAGAAGGTGTTCGCCTCCTCAATGGGCAGTGCGTCCATATCTGCGCGAAGGCCGATGGCTGACGTGCCGTTTCCTTTTTGCAGTATGCCCACCACGCCGGTATTGCCGATTCCCTGATGGACCTCGAGACCAAAGGATTTCAGCCGCCGGGCAATTTCCGCAGCAGTACGATATTCTTCAAATCCGGCTTCCGGGTGCCGATGAAAATCTCTACGCCATTCACGCAGAGTGTCCTGCCGGGATGCGGTTTTCAATGTCGATTTCCAGACAGCGAGTTGAGTGACCATCATAAACCATGTCTGCAATCAACGCGGCCGAAGTCCGAATGGCTGCTCTAAAAACTCCGGTAACAGCGCTAATTAGTTCTGCGACGACAAATACGGCTAACGTGCCACGACAATGCGTTTTAATCGATCATATTCGACTTGTTTAAATGACTGTGCGCATCAAATGATTGTAAAAAACGCCCTCGCCCTGACAAGTTCTCGTCACCACGCTTCTGTCGTGCACGCTCTTACGGTGCCACTGTTTCATTACCTTCTTTCATCCAGCCAACAATTCCTTTTTCAACGTTATAAACAGTGGCCATCTGCTTGCCAAGCCACTTGCCGACAATCGAAGTGCGGCCACCTACCTGGCAAATTAGAATCACCGGTTCTTCAGTGTTTATTCTGCTCGACAATTCACCGAGCCATTTTGCCGCGTCATAACGTCCCTTATCATCGAAGAACGTCAGCAGCTCGCTGTTTTCGACCACCCCTGTCTGCCGCCATTCTTCGGCTCGTCTGACATCAATCAGCGGCACGCCCTTCGCCAGCAGTTCCTGTAATTGCTGATTATCAATGTCAATCATCTCTGCTCTCACCGGTGCGACTATCATCATGAGTAGCACAACAGCTGCGACCATCCAGTGATTGATATCGATTCCAGCGGTTGTTTCATTTCTCATGTTCTTCAGCTCTTTTTTGAAAACTCGAATTCCGGGAGGCAACCAAACTAACGCAGGCAACAGTTAACCCTATACATTCTCAGATTTGAATATGATATTGTTTGTTGGTTCAATCATATTGTAAACACAATGCTGACAACGGGCGTTGTGGTGAAAGACCCCCTGCCGGTTCGACAGGCAGTTCCGCTTTCAACAGTCACCACGCCCGTGTTCTCCATCAAACAATCAAACACCAAACATTGAGAATCAACCCATGCAGACCGAATTCACCCCGCTCGTTTCATTTTTCGGAGGCACGATGATTGGCGCTGCGGCACTGCTGTTCATGGCATGTAATGGCCGCATCGCCGGTATCAGTGGCATTGTGGCAAGCGTACTTCCGCCGCAACCTGATACGTCGTCCGGCGGCAGCGCGCTGGCCCTGATTACCGGATTGCTGTTGGCCGCCCCCGCCTGGCAATTAGTGACCGGAGGTGCACCGCAACAAACAATGACTGCCGAGCTACCGGGCCTGGCACTAGCCGGTTTGCTGGTCGGAATCGGATCTTACGTCGGCAACGGCTGCACCAGTGGCCACGGGGTTTGCGGGATATCGCGGCTGTCAACGCGTTCCATCATCGCAACAATAACGTTCATGCTTACGGCATTTATTACGGTTTATATTATCAGACACGTGTGGGGTGCTTGAGCATGCATCTGATTTCAGCGTTGATCGCAGGTTTCATTTTCGGACTTGGCCTAATTCTCTCGGGTATGACAAATCCGCTAAAAATACAAAACTTTCTGGACGTGTTCGGCAGCTGGGACCCCAGTCTCGCTTTCGTCATGGCCGGAGCAATAGCGGTAACACTGCCTGGTTACTTCCTGTTAAAGAAACGCCCCGGGCCGGTGTTTGGTGAGCAATTCAAATGGCCAACAAAAACAGCGCTCGATCCGAAGTTGCTGTCAGGTGCTGCGTTATTTGGTGTTGGCTGGGGAATTGGCGGATATTGCCCGGGCCCGGCGCTAACATCGCTGCCGCTGGCGGCCAGCGGCACACTGGTATTTTGCGCAACAATGCTTTTCGGGTTCAGTGCAACCAAGTTTTTTACCATGAAATAGCCGGGCTGGAAATCCGCGGTATTGCGCACGCAAATTATCCCCGCGGCTTTTTTATCAACATTAACCCGCCGGCACACCTGGAATACCCTGGACGTTGATCGCACTAAACGTTGATCGCACTAAACGGGGTGCCGGCAGTCAGAGCTCTATACGACCGGTATGTTGCATGGACAGCTTCCGGATAAACCAGAATACGGAGCCCAGTCCCCTATGTTTTCACCGAAACCGGTCCTGTCTGCCATCTCCCTGATCGCTTTAATCGTCTGCTCCAATGCTGCAGCCAGTGAACCGGAGCGGGTAGCCAGCGTTGGTCCATGGCCAGGCGCAAGCCAGCTAATCACCTACCGAGATCGTATATGGTTTGTCAACAGTAGCCCGTTTCGCGACACCAATGCCGCAGACATCTACAGCCACGATCCACAAACCGGCACAACCCGATTTGAGCGCAGCCTGTTTTCACAGGATGTCGGCGAACCCGTTGTCTATGACGGGTTGCTGCACTGGCCGTACGAGGACCCGCGACGAAGCGCAGGCACAGGTGAGTACGCAGTTACCAATGGCGAAGACTGGCGCTGGCAGGTTATGGATAACGGTCACGCGATGCATCTGCATGCGCTTTCCACCTGCGCTGACCAGCTCGTCGGTGTCACCGGCTCGTGGACCGGACAATTTTTGCAAAAGAATCCGCAAACCGGTATCTGGGACCTGCGCTATGACTACCCTGCGGGCGCGGCAGCATTTAGCAGGCTGGTCTCTGTAAAAGAATACAAATCCAGTTGCTACGTTGCAGGATCGGCAAATCGCGATCCGCAGGTACGGCTGATGCGTGTCGACGGCAATACCACTTCACCAGTGCCTGGCTGGCCAGCAAGTGATCGTGTTGCCGGCCTTACCGTTCACGCTGGCGCACTCTATGGCTGGTCGGACTCAGGCGCAGATCGCAAGCTTCTGACCTGGGATGGTGACAAGGTCACTTCCATAAAAACAGACAGCAACCACCGCGTGAGAGATTTGCACAGCAGCGGCAACACACTTTTTATGATTTCCAGCAACCAACAGCAAGGGACACTGTGGTCACTGAAAAACAACTCCTTTAATGAAGTCGCCAAATTGCCATTTGTTCCAATCTCGCTTACCGGGCACGCAAACAAAATCTACATTGGGAGCTATAGAAAAAACGGCACCGGGCTTTGGAGCGTCGATGTACCAGATGCACTAAGGTCGGAACCGGTAAAACGCAATGAACCCACCCCGCTACCGCTCGTATCACCGACTCAAATACCCGACCTGACGGACGCGGAACTTGAGGCTGAATTTCAATCGATCAAAGGAATGATTACCAACCCTAACGCCAGCAGTGATGTTGTAAAACTGCTACGCGCGACTCTGGGTCGGCCCGCCAATGTTGCGCATCCAGGCTTCGGCGATGTACTTACGCGCCTCTTAAAGGTACCGCTTCCGGACACTACCGTGACCATGTTTACCGGGCGAGAGCTGGTGTGGCAAGAAGTGGTTCACTGGTATTTACTGCACGCCTTGTCCATCAATGGCCATGGATCTATTGATACGGCACTGCTGGAACGGCCGTGGACCCGACCGGAAAACCGCAGTCAAAAATATTTCGACACCACGGTAGCCGCCATTGTCGCAACCGGCTGGCTGGGACAAAACAACCTGCGCACGCTACGGGCGTTAATCAACCGCCTCGATAAACCGGGCGATCCGGCGTGGCTCCAGTCAGATTTAACCGGAGCGCTTGCTGCAATTACCGGGCAACCTTTCGGAAACGATTCAGAAAAATGGAAAAGGTGGTGGCGTGGCCAAAACTAGCGGATAGTCTACCTGACCCGCGAGAATTGTAACGCAACGAGTAAAAATTTTTACGCTACCTCATGACCATTGGCAGCTTCGTATAGTTCAAACCAGTCTTCGCGCGTAAGCTCTATTGTCAGCGAATCTGAAAGTGTCCTGATACGGTTGAGATCGTTAGTACCCACTACCGGAATGATTCCGGCCGGGTGTTTTAACAACCACGCCACTGCTATCGCATCGATCCCGGTCTCGTGTTTTGTGGCCATGCCAGTCAGAGTGTTTTGCAACGATGAGGGGGCGCCATCTACCTGCTCAAACAGCCTGCCTCCGCCAAGTGGGCTCCAGGCCATTGGCCTGATTCCCGCTTGCTGCATAAACGCTACTGTCCCGTTGGTCAGGCAATCATACTGCAGCAGGCTAATCTCAATTTGATTCGTTGCCAGCGGCGTGTTCATTGCCGACTGGAGTAGAGTCCAGTCGTGCTTCATGAAGTTTGACACCCCTGCCCACCTGATTTTGCCGGATTCAACCAGATCATCCAGTGCGGCACCGGTCTCATGGTGATTCATTAAAGGATCGGGCCGGTGCAACAGCAGCCCGTCCAGTTGTTCAATGCACATATTCGTCAGCGACGCCTCTACCGAGGCACCAATGTGTGCAGGACTGGTATCGTAGTATTTTACCCGGCGATCAGGATACTGATCTGACAACAGCATGATGTCGCACTTGCTAATGATCTGCATTTGCGCCCGCAGTGAAGGAGAGGCTTTCAGGGTGGCACCGAGAATTTTTTCACTCGTGTAGTCGCCATAGATATCGGCCTGGTCAAACGTATCGATACCTTGCGCCAGACAAGCTTCAATCTTCGCCTGAACATGCTGGCTGGAATGATCACTGTCATCACCCAGGCGCCACATCCCGTAAACCAGCCGACTGATTTGCGCACCAGACGCCAACTCAACTCGATCCATGCATTTCTCTCAAGACGCCGGTGGCGCAAGCAGTTTCTAATAAATTCTGTCAGTCAGTCAGAACCGACACACTTGATGCAAGAGTAGCAACAGTGCCACAATAGATCAATAATGTATCAATTTTTCAGCCCACCACCCTTCCGCAACTAAAGAAGACAAAAAATGACCACATTGTTGTACGGTGTCGTTGGTTGCGGCATGATGGGCCGCGAGCATATTCGCAATATCCAGTTGCTGCAAAACACCGAAATTGCCGCTGTATACGAGCCGAATATGGCGATGCAACGCGAGGCGAAGAAGCTTGCACCGAACGCCACATTTGTCGATTCGCTAGCGCAGCTGCTGGCATTAAAAAACATTGATTGCGTGGTAATTGCGAGCCCCAACTTTTTGCACGCGAGCCAGTTGCACGAAATTGCCTCCATTCGCGATTCGCTACCCTTGCTAATTGAAAAACCTTTGTGCACAAGCACAACAGACGAGCCGCTGATCAAGGAGTTAATGCGCGATTATGCCGCGCCAATCTGGGTTGCAATGGAATATCGCTACATGCCACCGATGGCAGAATTTCTAAAACAGGCAGACACCGCGACAGGCGGTGTCAGCATGCTCACAATCCGGGAACATCGGTACCCCTTTCTGGACAAGGTGGGCAACTGGAATCGCTTTAACCGCTATTCCGGAGGCACACTGGTCGAAAAATGCTGTCACTACTTCGACTTAATGCGCCTGATCATCCGTTCGGAGCCGTGCCGCATCATGGCGTCGGCAAGTCAGACCCATAACCATGTGGATGAACAGTACGATGGTGTTCCTGCGGATATCTGGGACAGCGCCTACGTCATTGTTGATTTCGACAATGGCAGCAGAGCGATGCTCGAACTGTGCATGTTTGCGGAGGGATCGAGGTTTCAGGAAGAGATAAGCGCTGTAGGAGTTAACGGTAAAATCGAATGCCTGATTCCTGGACCGTCACGGTTCTGGAATAGCGACCTTGGACCGGAACCGACATCAAAAGTGATCACAAGCCCGCGGTCCCCTGCCGGCCCTGTCGAGCTGGAAGTACCGGTCGACCCGGCACTGCTGGAAGCTGGCGATCACCACGGCTCCACCTACTACCAGCACCAGAAATTTCAGCGTGTGGTGATGGGACAGGCAGAGCCGGAAGTAACTCTCGGAGATGGCTGGCTGGCAGTAAAAATGGGTATGGCAGCGCAGGAATCAGCTGCCACTGGCAGTGCGATCGAAGTTTAGTGCTTACGCTTAAAGACTGCAAAAATCCTCGATATGCCGGATGTAATTCTGATACACCGCATGCTCAACCGGCGAGTTATACAACTGGCTCGATAGAGCAGTATCACAGCTTAAACTGCCGTTTATCAATTCAGCCAGGGTCACCACGGCGGCGGCGGCTTTTATCTGCACCACCCCCTTCCCCAGAATTGAGTCAATAAGATTAACTACACTGGCACTTTGAGGTTGTCCGTTGTTATCTTTGTAAGTGATGTCCAGACGAATCTCCTGACCCGATGACAGTGACGCCGGACCATTAAACAGTTCGAGAAAAAACTGACTGCTGTTATGCGAAAAATTGATCGTTGAAACGTCGGATGCTTCCGTTGAAATTTCTTCCGCAAACGACTGTAACTGATCCAGCTCCTGCGGATAGGTTAACTGAAACCTGACATCGCGAACCGCCGGATCCAGGAATCTGAAAAAACCTTCTGTGAAAATTCGCCGGGCATCTGCAGGGGTAATCATCGCACTGTAGCTACCTTTGCCAGCCTCCGTGACGGAATTCAATACACGATCATCGAAAAAAGCCCCCACTCCAACTCCGGAGAAATGGATGCCTTCAAGCCCGTTAATTACAGTGGGCCTGGCTATCTCGTCTGGATCAAGTTCACCTGTATTGACAAAAGCATCTGTGATCATTATCACCCGGTTAGCTTTATCTGGATCGTAGTTTCTGTTTGCTACCTCATAGGCAAGCGTTACTCCGCTACCGATATCGGTCGACCCTGCTGTGGAAAAGCTGTTGACAATATTGGAGAGACTGTTGGAGGTCGGGCTATGTGATTCCAGTGCAATATCAGCGTTTGTGGCAAACGTGACGATGTTTATTATGTCGCCTTGTTTAAGAGACTGTTGCATTTCCAGCAGACCAACCTTGGCTACATCCAATAATGATGTTGTCCCGGTGATCGTTTCATCGGCATACGGTGAATCCATAGAACCGGATATATCCAGTAATATAGTTAGCACAACGTTGCGTCGCTGTTCCACCGTCCTTACAGGTCCACTGATGTGGACTCCCAGACCATAGACACTCCCTTCCGGCACTACACCTAGAGGGATATCTCCATTTTCTGAACGAAGCATTCCAACAGAAACATCAAAAGGGCCAGCCGTTGTTGCCGCAAAACCGTTCAGCGCTTCTGCGTTTAAAAATTCATAGGCGCGACCCAGCGCCGGGTCCGGCTTGTTGCCATTAGCCAACGCTGTTAATGCGAGGTCGCGTGAGGCAGTACTGCCAGACTCATCGTACGAGAAGAAAAACGAGGTCGCTTCACTGTCAATCTCCGCCCCCTGCGGGTCCTGATTTTGAGGGGAGCTTACAGGTGCGTTAACAACCCGGGAATTACTGTTGAAATTCGAAGTTCCGTCGCAGGCGGCAATTGTCAGTGCTGCCACTGTAGTTGCAAGAATTGATGGTTTGTGCATGCCGTGTCCGTTCCTTTGTGCTTAACGAGTTACCGTCTGTTCCGTTTAAACTATACAAACCGCATGGAAGTCACGGATATAGAAATACTATACCGCGGGTCTATAATTACCCGGCAAGCAGGAACTGTTTTAAATGGGTGCCAAAGGCACCAGACCCTTCCTCCAGATGCAGGCGTTCCCGGTCAGGATTCCGGGCCTGATGCAAATTAAACAACAGGGATTGGCTTAGCCATCGCAGGCAACACTATTTACCAGATACTGAGTCTGGCGGTTAAAACACTATCGGGAGTATGAGTAACCCGGAGTTCCGCCGGATTGCACGCGCAGTACATATCAGTTTGGGTCACTATAGAAAAACAGCCGTGACAGCCTTTATAAGCATTACTATGTACATCGGTTTTTTTTACCAGAGTTAATGCGATGATCGAAATTGAGTTAGTTGATCCCGATGAAGATACCTATAGCCAATGGTCCAGCAGATTTACAAACTATAATTCGTCTAACTCAACATGGAACTGGAAAAGTTACTCTTGCATTGTTCGCAGCGGAAATAGAATGGTAGCTGGCGGACGCGGAATAACTAACATGGGCGCTCTTGAGGTTCGGGGCCTTTGGGTGGACGAGCACCTGCGCGGCCAGGGCATCGGGGAGAAGATTCTGACTGCAATTGAAAACGAGGCACGTGATCGTGGAGCCAGTCGTGCGATGCTCTACACATACACATGGCAGGCAGAAAATTTTTACAGGAGAATGGGTTATATCGAATTTTCCCGGTTCACCTACCCTGATGGGCCGGAACGGATTGATATGAAAAAGGAACTCCAGGCCCGATAGTGGCTGGTTTGGATACTTTGTTAGCTACTTCCCATCCGTAAACAGCGCTAGCGAAGTCAGCTCAAGTGCGTGAGATTTCGCCGCTCTCTATATCCGGGCTCAAGACCGATCGACGGCGCGTCGACCAATGCTCAATCTCATACAGCTTCGTCAAATGTGATCTTTGCAGATGCGAACTATCAAACGCTCGACATTGAAACAGTGCAGTGTTCAGAGCTAACCGGCCAAACTGATCAACTTTGGCTAAGTAAATGGACCATACTCAGGATGAGAACAAACTTTGCTGAACAGACTGTGCAATTTCACCGAGCAGGTCGGCCGATGCCTCACCCACAACGACAATCTCGTGACCGGCATCCTGCCAGTGAACGTAATTCATCGTTGCATGTTTGCCAGCAATCAGTTCAGGCGTAGTTCGACCGGTGGCGACAGAACGCTCGAGCAAACAAATGGCGACTGGTTTGTCGAGTGTCGGTAAGTAGGTCAGCTGAATCAGCGGTTTGTCACCAATCGCGAGCATCTGGGATCGCCTGAACTGCATATCAAAACCGTCCAGCGACGGCACTTCGATCTCGCGTTTGGCCAATAGCGACAGGCGCTCACTGGCCTGCTCCAGCGATTCGCGTGGCGAGGCGGTCAGTGTCTCACGCACGTACAGGCTGTGATAATCCGCCACGAGCCTGACCCATTCCGGTGTTTGGGTAGCTGTTGTTGCAGACATTGTTTGTGACGATTGCCAGGCCGTTGAACCCGCCCAACCGGCCAATCCCCCACAGACGAGCATCAAAGCCATCGCAGCGCTACCAGCGAGCCGGCGCGCGGGAACCGGCACTGTTTTTTCATCAATCGCGTCGAGTACTTTTTGCGGTACCGACTCCGGATTTTTCGGTAGCAGACGTTCGAACGCCTCAGCGTAGGGCAAATCAGTGGTTGCGAGTTGCTGTAAAAACTCTTTGGCTGCAGGATCGTGTTCCAGCAGGTTTTCCACGTCCGAGCGCTCAGACGAGGAGGCGCAGTTGTCAGCGTACCTGATTAGCAATGCTTCTTGTGGATGGCTTTCAATCACAGTCCAGACCTTCCCATGGAACCGGCACCCCGGTTTGCTGTTACTTCTCCGGAACTCCCCGCCGAGAAACTGCTCGACAGCGAGGCCCGCGCCCTGCCGATGCGGCTCATCACCGTGCCAACGGGTATTGATAGAATATCGGCCGCCTCCTGGTAAGTAAAACCTTCGACATAAACAAGCAGTAATGTTTGTTTCTGCGCGACTGGCAGATCGAGCACACCGCCGATAATCTGCTCGAAATACTTGTTCTGCTCGGGTGAACCGGATTCATCGGCAATCAAAACGGCCTCTGCATCGAGCTCTCCCGATCCCTGGCGGCGTGCACTGCTGCGCAAATAGTTGCTGCGCACCGAACTCATTATGGTGAATACCCATCGATCAAAATTAGAACCGGGTTTGAACTGTCGCCACTTGTCCAGCGCTCTGACACAAGTCGCCTGCAATAAGTCATCCGCTTCGTGTCTGGAATGCGTCAGGCTTCGGGCATAGCGTTGTAGCCTTGGGAGTAGTGCCACCAGCTCGGCCTTGATGTCTTCTGGCGGAACCATTCACCGATGTCCGAATCTTAATAACCACATGCAAACGTAATCCTTAATTTTTTTTCAGATCGATGGAATAATATCGGGCAAAGCGGTGTTGTACCATTAACGGGCCCAAGAGTGCCCGAAAAACGTATGGTTTGCGAGTATGCACCTGAATTTCCAAACGCAGTGTCCTGCTCCGAACCGGCAAGTAAATTACCACCTGACGGGCAATACAGATGAAAAAAAATCGCAAATACAGCTTTATCGCTGCAGCCGCTGCAGCATTGTTAATCCAGACTTCCGCAAGCGCACTTGATAGATCTCCTGCTCCCGATGGTGCCCGCGTTTACATTATTTCACCTGCCAGCGGCGAAACCGTAACGAGCCCGGTCACTGTTATTTTCGGACTTGCCGGTATGGGCGTAGCACCTGCAGGCGTCGAAAAAGAACATACAGGGCATCACCACCTTATTATCGATTCTCCGTTACCTGATCCAGCGCTGCCTATTCCGGCCGACGATAATCACAAACACTTCGGCAAAGGCCAAACCCAGACTACGATCGAACTCGCGCCGGGCACGCACACCCTGCAACTGCTGATGGGGAATATGATCCACGTGCCTCACGACCCAGCGGTCAGCTCCAGTGTTGTTGAAATAACAGTAAAGTAAAGCATCGATAACAAGGATAACAACGGCAACAACGTCCAGGGGTTGCCGTTGTCCATACCCCCCGCGTGTAATGCGGACGGCTAACGTGGCTGCCGCTGATGCCCCGGTCGATTCAAACCATCATCGTTGCTCGAAGACCTGGATAAATTCAAGAGCAACTATCGCAGGTCGTTCGCTGGCAGAATATTATGGACCCGGACAAGCTAATTGTGCTCACCGGTGTGAGTCGCGGACTTGGCGACGCTATGGCAGAAGGCTTTATAGCGACTGGTCACACCGTTGCCGGATGTTCAAGGAACTGCGCAAGGCTTGCTGCCCTTAACGCACGATATAACTCAAAACACAGATTCGACCAGGTGGATGTGTCTGACCACCGCCAGGTAGACATTTGGGCAAACTCGATTCTGGAAAGCCACGGCATTCCCGATCTGGTTATAAACAATGCCGCGCTGATTAATAGCAATGCCGTTTTATGGGAGATTCCCAACGACGAATTTTCTAACCTGATTGATGTCAACATCAAGGGGGTATTCGCGGTAACCAAGGCATTTTTGCCGGCAATGAAAAAAGCAAAGTCTGGCGTGATCGTCAATTTCAGCAGTGGCTGGGGTCGATCTGTCGCTGCTGAAATGGCTCCTTATTGCGCCAGTAAATGGGCTATTGAAGGGTTGACCAGGGCTCTGGCCGAAGAACTGCCCGCGGGTCTTGCAGCAGTATCGCTTAACCCTGGCGTCATCAACACCGATATGTTGCAAAGCTGTTTCGGCGACGCCGCCTCAAACTACGGAACTGCCAGTGAATGGGCGGAGACTGCTGTGCCATTCCTGCTCAACCTAAGTGCTGCGGACAACGGCGCAGCACTCACCGCTCCATAAACTTGTAAACTCAAGTCACACACGGAAGATACCGCCGGCTTTTTCCCATCACCGGCAATACAAGTGCTACTTGCGGTTGAGCGGCTGACACATACAATGCACTCCGCCGCCTGCCCACGTGAACATGGTCATGTCCGGGTCGTACACCTTGAAGCCGGCGGCCCTCAGTTTGGCATTTAGGTCTTTTGCACCTGCGGTGGACAGAATTTGATCATTTCCAAGTGCTACCACGTTGCAGCCAAGTGCCATGGTTTCTTTAAATGTGGCGGGGATTATTTCTATACCTTTTGCCTTGAGCCAGTCGACAATATCGTCTTCGGTAGTGTCAAGACAAACCGCCGCGCAGCGTTCGTTCAGCATGCACACCATTAAATCAATGTGCACATAAAACTGATCGATAGGCGCGAACTTTATCTCCCAGCCCTCATCAGCAAACCATCCAGCCACCTGGCGCGCGGCAGCTTCCTCACTGCGATGGTCCGTATAGCCCACCAGAGCGCAGCGGTCAGCAATGATATTGAAGTCACCACCCTCAAAATTTCCCGAGCTCACCATATCGTAAACCGGAATGTCATTTTCAAGGTAATAACGCAAACACGCTGCATACTCACCACGCCGTCGCGGGTTTGCCATTTGGCAGATGACAGCACCATAGGGAGACATAAAGCTGGAATCTCGAGCATAGACCTGATAAGGATTATGATCATCGAGTGGTAGAAAATGACATTTTACTCCGGCCTCGTTATAGGCATCTACCATCTCGCGATGTTGCCGCACTGCCAGTTGCTGATCAAATCGATAGCCCTTGCGCAATGTATCCCGCACCAGAGCACTCCACTCGGCATTTTCATCTCCCATCCACCGGAAACCTTCAACAGGCCCGAGCAATACATCCGTCAATTCACCTGCTTCTGACGCCAGAGACCACCTTGCCATTGGAGCCGTTCCGCCACCGTCTACTCTCGCACGCAGTGGAACACCGGTAGATTTTTCGTTCATTATCTCTCCAATAAAACCTGCACTGTATCACCGGCACGTTCGCGTTGATTTTTGCGCTCTAACTGCTGTAGTGAAACATATACTTCACACCCGTGCCTTCAAAAGCGTGCCTTGTCACAAATACGGACACTTGCTGAACTCGCAATTATAGTTGGATGGAACGCAGGAATCACTGGCGCAAGCAACAAACAAACTACAAATCAACCCAGCCTTCTATTAATATATGCGAGTCGCCACCAATCAGTATTTGCTTGTCAGAAGAGGGATTGAGTGGATCAGCTTGCGTGCGAATATGCACACGTCCGCTGCGCCCTATTTTTGTGCCCTGTGAAATTAATTGCTCCGCTCCAAGCCGGCCTTGCCGTGCCATCCACATCGCTATCGCAGAGTTGAGTGAACCGGTGATCGGATCCTCAGCCATACCACTCGACGGTGCCAGCATTCGAACTTCAAAATCACACTCGGCGTTTGGCTTGTGGGGCCCGATTAAACCAATCGCCTGAAACTGCGGCCACCTTACACGGGCTGAATCAGCGGCCAGTACATCGTCGGCGCTGGCAAGTTCAAATACCTGCCAGACAGGCCCGTTTTCTAGACAGGCTGTATTAACTATACGAGAGGTATCGAGTGAAAGTGCGCTTGTAATAGCGTCGAAATCGACTGACGCCATGGGCTCAATTCTTGTGGGCGGAGCAACAAATGCGGGTTCGTTGCCCGTAAGATCAATATCGACTATTCCAACACCGCACTCTTGTCTCACTCGAGTCTTGTGCTTCGGCACTCCCCCGCTGTGTAACCAGGCAGCACAACTGCCGAGCGTTGGATGACCTGCAAACGGCATCTCACGAACGGGGGTCAGGATTTTAACCCGGTAATCTGCACGCGCGTCAGTTGGCGGGAGAAGAAAAGTAGTTTCTGCGAGGTTAGTCCATGCAGCAAAGGAGGCCATTTGCGCATCGCTTAAACCCTCTGCATCGATCACTACGGCCAGTCCGTTGCCAAGAGTCGGAGTAGCCGAGAACACATCACACTGGATAAAGCGTCTTCTAGTCACAAATTGTCAGGTCTGTTGCACGCCTTCTCAGCGTACCGACATCGTACAAAGCCGTCGATTACACCGCAACAGCCGACAAAGTTTTAACCAAAAGCCACTAACCGGCCAGACTCAGCCCGTTTTCGGAACGATGGACCACGCGACGTTTTGGCGACTTATAAACTATAACCGGTGCTTTAGCAGCTACGCGTGTTGTTTTTCGTTTGGCAATCGATCTCTGATCATTCTCACCACGCGCTGCTTTTGTTTCACTTACATTGAGAGGTGCAACGTTACCGTTGCGCACTTTACGCCGTCCCTGCTTTTGCATTTGTCGCAGTTTCTCTCTGGCGATCTCCCGGTGCTCTCCAGAGACTTCCTGCACCGCTTTACCCACAAGATTGTAGCGGTGAGAGTTCTTGCGCATTCCGTACAGGTAACCAAAACTTCCGGTGTGCCGCTTAAGCGCTTCAGACAGTACCCGGCGAGATAAATCCGGATTTTCTTCCCGGTACTTTAATATATCTACATGAATATCCAGTGCCAGCGGCAACAGGTCCGGACCGGGCTTGAACAACTCGGGCCAGCGCTCTATCAGCCAACGCTGTGTTAAACGGACTTTATCCGCAGACCATTTATTTTTCATCACTTCCACCTGTTGTAGCGGTACCTCATTGACTCATTTTGTGAGCCGTTAGTTTCCGCTACCTTAAATATTGTTCCGATCGTTATTTACACTACAAATCGACAGTTGCCGCAAACTCGCGCCTGGTGTCATCCGACTCATTGCCGCTGGATACAGGCTTGCGATAATCGACTACCTTGCGACCACGTTTGTACCCGACTTCGGTTTAGGCACAGTGTAATCAACAATCGATGGCTAATTGATGCCTTCAAATACAAAGTATTGTGATTTGGCCAGAATTCAACGCTAATTTCTGCTCAATGTCGTAAACCAGTGTTAAAAACACTTCAGCTTTCCACACTGAAAGACAGCACCGGATTATTCAGGCAAGGCCCAGGTTTACGACAATATTGGCACTCTCGCTATTGGCCAGCCCCGCCAAGGCTATCGAGCAGACCACGTGCTTTCTCAAGTTTCTCGGAGTAGCGATCAATTCCGGACTGAACAGTTTGAACATCCGTCTTGAAATCACCGATCAAATCACCGGTATCCGCGTGTGCGCGCAATTCGATCTTTTCAATTACCATTGGCTCAGGCTTCGCGATTGCTATCTGACTGGTCTCCGACATATTACCTTCGGCAATTGATGAGGTATCGTCTGTTACTTCACCTTCTCCATCAGCGTTCGCCACTGTATCGTCACCTTCCTGTTTAACAGGCTCGGTCGCAGCAGTTTCGGTCGCTTCGCCTGTAGCAGTCTCTTCAGTGCCAGCTGCTTGCGCTTCTTCAGTTTCGCTTTGCTCCTGCTCCCCGGCAGCAACAGCAGTGTTGGTGGATGTCTCTTCTTTTACCGTACTCTCGGTCATTTCGGTCGTTTCAGCTGCAGGCTCTTCACCAGCAGCTTGCGATTCTTCATTTTCGCTTTGCTCCGACTCACTGGCAGCTACAGTTGTAGTAGCGGAAGATTCTTCTGACGTACTCTCCGCAGATTCCGTCTGGGCTGCAGACTCAGTGCTTTCCGTCTGAGTCGACGATTCAGTGCTTTCTGTCTGAG